>CAWGBB010000001.1:0-83711 GCA_963820745.1 uncultured Solirubrobacteraceae bacterium
CCGATGTTCGGACCCTCGGGCGTCTCGATCGGGCACATGCGCCCGTAGTGGGTCGGGTGCACGTCGCGGACCTCGATCGGCGCGCGCTCGCGCGTCAGCCCGCCCGCGCCCAGCGCCGACAGGCGGCGCCGGTGGCGCAGCCCGGCCAGCGAGTTGGTCTGGTCCATGAACTGGCTGAGCTGCGAGGACCCGAAGAACTCCTTCAGCGCAGCGACGACCGGCCGGATGTTGATGATCGTCTGCGGGGTGATCGTGTCGGCGTCCTCGGTCGTGAGGCGCTCGCGCACGACGCGCTCCATGCGGTAGAGACCGATCCGGAACGCCTCCTGGATCAGCTCGCCGACGGTGCGCAGACGGCGGTTGCCGAAGTGCTCGTACTCATCGAGGTGATCGGCGACGGGCTCGCGCGGCATGCTCAAGGCCTCCGCCGCGTAGTCCTTGATCTCGACCTCGCCGTCCTCGGGCAGGCCGAGGCGCTTGGGAAGCTCCACGAGCTCGCGCACCAGCGCGAGGATGTCGTCGTGGGTCAGCGTGCGGGTGTCGATGTCGACATCCAGGCCGAGCCGCGAGTTGAGCTTGTAGCGGCCCACACGCGTCAGGTCGTAGCGCTTCGGGTCGAAGAAGAGCTGGTTCAGCAGCGCCTTCGCGTTGTCGACGCTGGGCGGCTCGCCGGGGCGCTGCTTCTTGAACAGCTCGATCAACGCTCCCTCTTCGCTCCGGGTCGCCTCGGTGTCCGAGTCGATCGTGTTGCGGATGTAGAGCGAGTTGTCGAAGAGCTTCAGGATCTCCTCGTCGCTCGCGTAGCCCATCGCGCGCAGCAGGACGGTCACCGGGAGCTTGCGCTTGCGGTCGATGCGTACGAAGACCTTGCCCTTCTTGTCAATCTCGAGCTCGAGCCACGAACCACGCGCCGGCATCAGGTTCGCGATGAAGACCTGCTTCTCGCGGTCCTTCGGCTCCATCAGGTAGGCGCCGGGGGAGCGGACGAGCTGCGTCACGACGACGCGCTCGGTGCCGTTGATGACGAACGTGCCGCGGTCGGTCATCCACGGGAAGTCGCCCATGAACACCGACTGCTCGCGGATCTCGCCGGTCTCGCGGTTGATGAACGCGACGGTGACGGTGAGCGGGCGCGCGTAGGTCAGGTCCTTCTCGCGGCACTGCTCGAGCGAGGCGACCGGCTCGTCGAAGTGGAACTCGCCGAACTGCACGGCGAGGTTGCCGGTGTAGTCCTCGATCGGCGAGATGTCGTCGATCGTCTCGCGGAGCCCGCCGGTCTTGGGGTCCGTCAGCCACTCGAAGGAGCGGCGCTGTATGTCGATCAGGTTGGGGACATCAACGGTCTGGTTCAGACGCGCGAAACTACGGCGCGTCCGGAGAGCATCTGCAGCAGCCAAGAATGACTCCTTCGGAGGGCGAAACACGGACGAGGAGGGCGCCGGGGGCGCGACCTGTGAAGATAGCACACAGAATCGACGCCCTTAAGGGCCGCCGGTGCTCACGGACCCCGCCCGCACCTGCGCGTATGTGGCGCGCGGTGTCTGAAGGACGGCTGCGACTATCGACCAGCGTCGGCCATCTTACCGGAAACTGGGCTGTCGCGGGCGCGAAAATGGGCCCTGCACGGACCTTTTCACGGCCGCGCCGACGGCCCTCGAACGGGTAGTCAACGACCTGACCAGATCGAGGGAGGTGCAGCGATGCCAAGCGTGAGCGTCCGCTACATCGTGGACGACGTCGACGCCGCGATCGACTTCTACTGCCGGCGGCTCGGATTCGAGGAGGTGATGCACCCCGCCCCCACCTTCGCGATGCTCTCGCGGGGCGAGCTCAGGCTCGCGCTGAGCGCCCCGAGCGGCGCCGGAGGCGGCGGCCAGGCGACGCCCGACGGGCGGGTTCCAGAGCCGGGCGGGTGGAACCGCTTCATGCTCGAGGTCAGCGATCTCGACGGCATCGTCGCGGGCCTGCGTGAGGCCGGGGCCGGCTTCCGCAACGACATCGTCACCGGCGTCGGCGGCAGGCAGGTGCTCGTCGAGGATCCAGCCGGGAACCCCGTCGAGCTGTTCGAGCCGATCGTCGAGGAGGCGAGGCTGTCCTCCACCGGACAGGGCCTGAGCTAGCCCGCGGCCGGCTCGGCCAGGCCGAGCGCCGCGGAGCGAGCGGCGAGCGCCTCGATCACCTGGGCGATCAGCTCGTCGAGCTCGACCCCCAGCTCCTCCGCCCCGCGCGTCACGTCGCCGCGGTTGACCGCAGCGGCGAAGCTCGGCTGCTTGAGCTTCTTCTTGACCGATTTGGGCGTCATGCCCGTGAGGCCTTCCGGTCGCACGTACGCGCAAGCGAGCACGAAACCCGACAGCTCGTCGACCGCGGCGAGCGCCCGCTCCATCTCCGAGTCGCGCGAGACGTTCATGTAGTCCGCGTGCGAGGCGACGCCGCGGATCAGCTCGGGCGGGTAGCCCAGACGCTCCAACTCGGCCATCGCATGGCGAGGGTGCCCGGTCTCCAGATCGGGGTGGCGCTCGTAGTCGAGGTCGTGGAGGAGGCCTGTCAGACCCCAGAGCTCCTCGTCGGCGCCGCGCCGCCGCGCCTGGTCGCGCATCGCAGCCTCGACGGCGAGGCAGTGGCGGCGCAGCGGCTCGGCCTGCACCCATTCGTCAAACAGCGCGAGCGCTTCCTCGCGCGAGGGCAGGGCCGTGGCGTCCTCGTCCATCGTTCAGGCGACGATACCGGCGCTAGCGCAGGTCGACCGAGACCCCGCCCCATTCCTCTGGTGCGACGTCGGCGATCGACTGCGAGAACGTCCAGCGATGGCCGGCGAGATCCTCGAAGGTGACCTGGCGCTCGCCGTAAGGCTGGTCGCACAGCTCGCGCACCAGGCGCGCGCCGCGCTCGAGCGCTCGGTCCTCCACGGCCCGCGCATCCTCGACGCGGACCAGCACCGACCCACACGCGCCTGGTACCGGCGCCCCAGGATCAACGTCGGGTGGGGGATCGCGGACGACGACCGCGCCGTCCCCCACCCAGAGCTGGGCGCGGTGGCCGCCGGCCTGCCAGCGAACGGAGAAACCGAAGGCGGCGCACAGCCACGCGATCGCGGCCTCCACATCCTCGTAGACGAGTTCCGGGGTGACCGTGGCGGGCGGGACGGAGCGGTTGGCGAGCATGGGGCGTTTCTACCTGGCGGGCGGGACGGAGCCCGAGCATGACGCACCGCGGGCGCGCCCATGCCCCACAACGCAAGAGGCCCCGCCGGAGCAGGGCCTCTGAGACGGATACCCGACGGGGCGAGCTACTTCAGCTCGACCTTCCCCCCTGCCTCCTCGAGTTCGGCCTTGAGCTTGTCGGCCTCCTCCTTTTCGACGCCCTCCTTGACGGGCTTGGGGGCCTCGTCGACGAGCGCCTTGGCCTCTTTCAGGCCGAGGCCGGTCGCCGCACGGACGACCTTGATCACCTGGATCTTCTTGTCGCCCGCCTCGGCGAGGATCACGTCGACCGTGCCGCTCTCTTCCTCGTCGCCGGCGTCGCCACCGCCGCCGCCGCCCGCCGCAGCCGGTGCCGCCGCAGCGACCGCCGTCGCGGAGACGCCGAACTCCTCCTCGAGCGCTTTGATGCGCTCGGCGAGCTCGAGCACGGATATGCCCTTGAGCTCCTCGATCCAGTCCTGAGTGCTGGTTGCCATGGTGTGTCAGTCCTCCTTGGTGGGATTCGTCTCGGCGTCCTCGGCGTCTGCCGAGACGTCCGCCTCGTTGTTCTCGTCCTCTTGCGCCGGGGCCTCGGCCTCCGGCTCAGTCTTCTCCTCGGCCCCGGGGCGGGCCTCGGCCTCCGCGTCGAGAGCCTCGGCGTTCGCTTCGGCCTCCGTGTCCGCGGGCGCCTCGCCGTCCGCCTCGGGCGCCGTCTCCTCAGCCGGAGCCTCGGCCTCGGGAGCGGCGTCCTCCGCGGGCGCCCCGGCCTCCGGCTCGGGCGCGGCCGCCTCGGCCTCAGCCTCAGGAGCCGCCTCGGCCTCGGCGGCCGGCGCCTCCCCAGCGGGGATCTCGCCCGATTCCTTCTTCTGCTGCACCTGGCCGAGCGCCACCGCAACGCCGCTCAGCAGCGCGTTCAGCGAGCGGACCAGGCCGCCGACGGGCGAGGCGACGATGCCGACCAGCTGCCCGTAGAGGACTTCGCGCGAGGGCAGCCGCGAGAGCGAGCGGATCTGCTCGATCTCGAGCTCCTCGCCGCCCATCATCCCGCCCTTGAACGGCAGCAGCTGGGTCGCTTTCGCGTAGTCGGCGACGGCCTTGGCGGCGAGCGCCACGTCGCCGCGCACGAACGTCAGCGCGGTCGGCCCGACGAGGTAGCCCTTCAGCGACTCGGCGCCGGACTGATCGGCGGCGCGTTCGGTGAGCGAGTTCTTGACGACCTTGAAGCTGGCGTCCGCTTCGCGCAGCTTGGCGCGCAGCTCGGCGATCTGCTCGACGGTGATGCCGCGGTAGTCCACGGCGAAGATCGCCTCTGATTCGTCTATGTGGCCGGCGATCTCGGCGATCGCGGCGGACTTCTGCTCGCGGTTCATTCGGGGCTCCTGTCCCGGTCTTACGCTTGCGCGGCCGAGGGTCTCTGGGGCTGGCTTGAAAAGGGGGGCCTAGGCAGCTGCGCTTGCCGCCGCCGCCTCCTCGGTGATGTCTTTGGTGCGGCTGGGATCGACCTTCACGCCCGGCCCCATCGTGGAGGTGAGCGTGATCGAGCGCAGGTAGCGCCCTTTCGCGGCCGACGGCTTCGCGCGGACGAGCTCGTCGATCACCGCAGCGTAGTTCTCCAGCAGCAGGCGGTCCTCGAAGCTCGCCTTGCCGATCACGAGGTGCACGATCGCGGTGCGGTCGGTGCGGTACTCGACCTTCCCCGACTTCGACTCCTGGACGGCCTTGGCGACATCCATGGTGACGGTGCCGACTTTCGGGTTCGGCATCTTGCCGGCAGGGCCGAGGATGCGGCCGAGCTGACCGACGACGTTCATCAGGTCGGGCGTCGCGATCGCGACGTCGAACTCGTCGAAGCCGTCCTGGATGCGCTTGGCGAGGTCCTGGGCGCCGACCACGTCGGCGCCGGCCTCTTCGGCCTCTTTGGCCTTGTCGCCCTGCGCGAACACCACGATCGTCACGTCTTTGCCGAGGCCGTTCGGAAGCGCGATCGTGCCGCGCAGCTGCTCGTCGGCGTGGCGGACGTTCAGGCCCGTGCGCACGTGCAGCTCGACGGACTCGTCGAACTTCGCGGTGGCGAGGCTTTTGACGAGCGTGACGGCCTCGGCGGGGTCGTACTCGCGCTCGCGGTCGACCTTCGCGACGTCCTCGCGGAAACGGCGGCCGTGGTGGGTGGTCATGCCTCCACCTCGACGCCCATCGAGCGGGCCGTGCCGGCGATGATCTTCGCCGCCTGGTCGACGTCGTGGGCGTTCAGGTCCTGCAGCTTGCGCTCGGCGATCTCGCGTAGCTGCGCCTGGGAGATCTTGCCGACCTTGGTGCGGTTCGGCTCGCCCGAGCCCTTGCTGATTTTGATCGCCTGGCGGATCAGCACCGCGGCGGGCGGCGTCTTCGTGACGAACGTGAACGAGCGGTCCTCGTAGACCGTGATCACGACGGGGATGACCGTGCCCGTTTCGCTCTGCGTCTGCGCGTTGAACGCCTTGCAGAACTCCATGATGTTGATGCCGTGCTGGCCCAGGGCAGGACCGACCGGCGGGGCGGGGCTCGCCTGCCCGGCGTTCGCCTGCAGCTTGATCGTTGTCAGAACCTTCTTGGCCATCTGGAGGAGCTTTTTCACCTGGTCGAAGCCGACTTCCACGGGAGTCTCTCGACCAAAGATAGATACCAGCACCTTGAGCCTCGCTGCGTCCTCGTTGATCTCGGAGATCTCGCCGGAGAAGTCCGAGAGCGGGCCGGAGACGACCTTGACGGACTCGCCGATCGAGAACTGCGCGCGGGTGCGCGTCGCCGTCGCGACCTCCTTGTGCAGCAGGCGATCCACCTCGGGCTGGCTCAGCGGCACCGGCTCCTGCGAGGCACCGACGAAGCCCGTCACACCGGGCGTGCCCTTGACGACGCCCCAGGAGTCCTCGTTGAGCTCCATGTTGACGAGCACGTAGCCCGGCATCGTCCGCTTCTCGACCGTCACCTTCTGGTTGTCCTTCATCTCCGAGACGGATTCGGTCGGCACGACGACGCTGCGCACGGCGCGCTGCTGCCCGAGCGAGACGACGCGGTGCTCGAGGTTGTGCTTGACCTTGTTCTCGTGCCCGGAATAGGTGTTGACGACGTACCAGCGGAACATTCAGAAACTCCTGTGAGGTATTGCGAGGGGGATCAGGTGAGGCAGGCCGTCAGAGGATGAATTCGACGATTTCCTTGGCCACGTAGTCGGCCAGGCCGAGGTAGGCGCCGGCGACCGCGACGAAGCCGAGCACGACCGCTGTGGCCTGCGTGACCGCGCGACGGTCGGGCCACTGAACGCGCTGCAGCTCGGCCCAGCTTGCGCGCAGGAAGCCGATGGCGCGGTTGCCGCCGCGAAGCGGTGCGCCCGAGGCGCGCTCGGGGCTGACGCCGTCGTCCCCGCCACCGCTGCCGCCACCGCGGCGCGCGATGTCGCCGCCTCCGGCTCCACCGCCGCCGGCCTCGAGCTCCTGAAGTTCGTCCTGGCTGATGTCACCCTCGGCTGCGGCCTCCTCCTCGATTTCGCGCTCGGAGAGGTGCTCCGGTTCGGACTCGATGTCGGTCTCGCTGTCGGGCGTGACCGGCACGCCGCCCGCTCCGCGCACGAGCTCGGCGTCGAACTCGTCGACCTCCGCCGCGGCGTGGTCGAGCGACCCGGGCAGGTCGGCGCGCACGGGCTGGCTGGGGGTGACGGCTCCCGCCGACTTCCCACCACGCCCTGCGCTGCCGCGCTGGCGGCGCTGCTTCGCACGTTTGCGATCACGGGCCACTGGAGCGCTCCCGCGCTACCGGGTCTCCCGGTGGCTGGTGTGGCACCGGCACCAGCGGCAGTACTTGCGCAGCGTGACCCGGTCCGGGTTGTTGCGCTTGCTCTTGTTTGTCTGGTAGTTGCGCCGCTTGCACTCCTCGCAGGCGAGGGTGATGGCGATTCGAACGTCTCCGCGGGCCATGATCTGGAAAACCCTTGAGTAGTGGTGGTAGCGGCTTTGGGCGAAGAAAAACCCCGCCCAAGCGCGAGGTACAGCCAGTCTAGCGTGCTTGCGCGGGCTGCGCACCAGCCGTTTTCGCCGCGCCGAGCCGCCCCGGAAGGGCCGCGCGCACCACCCTACTCGTAGAGCGTCAGCGCGGCGAGGATCACGTACATCGAGACCAGTGCCCAGCCCTCGAATTCGGCGGCCCGCCCGTCGCCGCTCACCTGCCACAGCGCCAGCGCGCTCAGCGCGAGAGCACCGGTGTAGACCGGGGCCAGCGAGAACGTGAGCGTGGTCGCGAGCGCGAACGAGATCAGCACGAGCGCCGGGAACAGGAACGCGGCGATCTGCGCGACCGAGTTTTTGACGACCGAGATCGCGAGGTCGGACTGCCCCTTCCACGCCAGCACCAGCCCGGCCGTGTTCTCGACGGCGTTGCCCGCGATCGCCACGATCACGAGCCCTGCGAAGGCCTGCGAGAGCCCGAGCTGGGAGATCGCCGGTTCCAGCGCGGCGATGAACCAGTCGGAGACGAACGCCGCGCCGAGACCGGCGACGCCGAGCAGCGTGAGCGTCGTGGCCAGCGGCACGCGCGGGCGCGCTTGCCCCTCGGCGGCGGCGGGCGCCGCGTCTGAGCGCAGGTAGTCGAACGCCCACGCGATGTAGACGAGCAGCAGGCATACGGCGCCGACCGCCGAGATCGTCTTCACGTGATGGCTCGCCGGGTCGTGGGAGCCGAGCGAGAGCGCGAGCAGGACGATGATGAAGACGGTGAGCAGCAGCAGCGTCGTGGTGTCGCGCGGCAGCCGCTTGGAGAAGCGCATCACGCGATCGGGCGAGCGGCGCGCGCCGACGACGATCACGAGGCCGAGCACGAGCATCGCGTTGGCGAGCATCGAGCCGACGATCGCGGTCTGCGCGACGACGAGTTGCCCTTTCTGCAGGGCGAAGATGACGACGAACAGCTCCGGCAGGTTGCCGAGCGTCGACTGCAGCATGCCCGTGACGCCGGGGCCGAAGCGCTCGCCGAGCTGCTCGGTGGCGAACGAGACCACCCACGCGAGACCGGCCAGCGCGACGGTTGCCAGCGCGAAGCGCGGCACCGGCGCCCACTTGCCGTAGTTCGCCGCGCCTGCCAGCGCCGTGGCGAACGCGACCGCCGCCAGCGCGCCCCGCTCGCGTGCGCTCAGCGCGCGCATCGGCGGGCCGTGCGGGCGCGAGCGCGGCTAATGGCTCTCGATGACTTTGTCGACGAGCCCGTACTCGCGCGCCTGCTCGGCGGTGAAGAAGCGGTCGCGCTCCATGTCCGAGCGCACCTGGTCCTCGGAGAGGCCGGTGTGCTCGGCGTAGATCTGGTCGATGCGCGCGCGGACGTTGAGGATCTCGCGCGCGTGGATCTCGATGTCGGTCGACTGGCCTTCGAACCCGGCCGAGGGCTGGTGGATGAGGATCCGCGAGTTCGGCAGCGCCGCGCGCTTGCCCTTCGCGCCGGCGGCGAGCAGCAGCGAGCCCATCGACATCGCGACGCCGACGCACATCGTCGCGACGTCGGGTTTGATGAAGTTCATCGTGTCGTAGATCGCCAGGCCCGAGTAGATGCTGCCGCCCGGCGAGTTGATGTAGATCGAGATGTCCTTTTCCGGGTCATCGCTCTCGAGGTGCAAGAGCTGCGCGACCACCAGGTTGGCAACCTGGTCGTCGATCGGCGTGCCGAGGAAGATGATGCGCTCGTTGAGCAACCGCGAGTAGATGTCGAACTCGCGCTCGCCACGTGCCGTTCGCTCGATGACCATCGGGATCAAGGGCATGGGGGCATCACCCTAGCGTCCGGCGCAGCGCGACCCGGAAAGCGCGGGGCAGTGGCCGAATGTCGGAGTTCACGCCACACCCGGCTAGGGGTAAGCGGGTTGGTGGACGAAGCAGACGAATGAGGAAGAGGATGAGAAGCCACCGCACCCACCTCAGGCCCGCCGCACTCGCGGCCGTGCTCGGCTGCGCGCTCGCCCTCGCAGGCGCCGCCGCTGCGATGACCAGCCATGCCGGCTGGCCGCGCGACGAACACCTGGTGATGGACAAGGGACCGGCTGGGCGGAGCCATGTCCTGAAGGGAGTGGCGGACAAGCACAACTACCTGCTCGGCGGCTACGGCGACGACACGATCGAAGGCGGCAAAGCCGGCGACGTGATCTGGGGCGACTACCACCCGAGCGGGGAGCATCGCCAGACCGCGGTCATCCGCGCCGGCGCGGGCCAGAACTTCATCTACGCGAACGACACCCTGAACTACGTGTGGACCGGGACCAACCCGAAGACGGTCGTTCACGCGCACGAGGACGGCGGCATCATCCACTGCGAAAACCCGCACCAGATCGTCTACACGAGCCACCACGCCAAGCCGCACTGGAAGCTCGACGGCTGCCGGCACGTCAGCTTCTTCTCAGTCGGTTACTGAGGCGACCAGCAGCCGCGCCCGCAGAGCGTCGACGTCCTCGCCGGAGAGCCCGCCGGCAGCGAGCGTCGCCGGCAGGTCAAGCGAGGCCAGCGTCGTCTCGATGATCTCGCCCGCGTTCGTCCCGCGCTCCGCCAGGAACGCTTCGAGCTCGGGTGCCTGGTCGGGCTCGCCCAGCGCCGCCCACAGCCCGGTCAGGCGCCCGGCACTCAGCTCGTAGTCGGCCGCGATCTCCCCGGCCGGGACGCCCAGCAGCCCGAGCACGACCATCGCGAGCTCGCCCGAGCGGTCGCGGCCGCCGACGCAGTGGAACGCGACACCGCCCGGGCCCGCGTCCGCGATCGCCTTCACGGCGCCCGCCGCGAGCTGCGGCTTTCGCATCAGGTGCGCCCGGTAGTAGAGCGGCGTCCCGAACTCCGGGGTCGCCTGGATCGGTTTCCAGAAGGCCGTGTCCTCGGCGCCGTCGAGCGCCGCGTGGACGGTTTGCACCTCGGCCGGGCGTGGCGCGGCGTCGGGGGCTTCCTCGCGCTCGCGCGGGTTGCGCAGGTCGATGACCGTGCGCACGCCGTGGTCGAGCAGCGCCTGCCAGCCCGCGACGGTCAGCCGCGAGAGCGAGTCCGAGCGCACGAGCGCGCCGCGCGCGATGCGCCGGCTCCCCGCAGCCGGCAGCCCGCCGAGGTCGCGTGCGTTGAACACGCCCTCCCAGTCGAGGTGACGCTCGCCGGCGGCCGCTGCCATGGGCTAGATGTTGACGGTCCGCATCCCCTGGGGGTCGTAGCGATCGCCCGCGGCGGCCGGGACGGCCTCGGCGATGCTCTCGGCCTCCGCGGCGCTCAGCTCCACGTCAGCCGCCCCGATGTTCTCTTCCAGGTAGCTCACCCGCTTCGTGCCCGGGATGGGCACGATGTGCTCCCCGCGCGCGAGCACCCAAGCGAGCGCGAGCTGCCCGGGCGTGATGCCCTTCTCGGCCGCGAGCTCCTTCACGCGCTCGGCCAGCTTCAGGTTCGCCTCGAGGTTCTCGCCAGTGAAGCGCGGCCCATAACGGCGGAAGTCGCCCTCGTCGAGCTCGTCGGGCGAGGTGAAGCGCCCCGACAGGAAGCCGCGGCCGAGCGGCGAGTACGGGACGAACCCGATGCCGAGCTCCTCGAGCGCCGGCAGCACCTCGGCCTCCACGTCGCGCGTCCACAGCGAGTACTCGCTCTGCACGGCGGCGATCGGATGCACAGCGTGCGCGCGGCGGATCGTCTCGGCGCTCGCCTCGGAGAGCCCGAGGTGGCGCACCTTGCCCGCCTGCACCAGCTCGGCCATCGCGCCGACCGTCTCCTCGATCGGCGTCGAGGCGTCGACGCGATGCTGGTAGTAGAGGTCGATGTGATCGACACCGAGCCTGCGCAGCGAGCCCTCGCAGGCCGCGCGCACGTAGTCGGGGCTGCCGTCGATCGATCTTTTTGGAGGCCCACCCACCCCGTCGGCCTGCATCTCGACCTTGATGCCGAACTTCGTCGCCACGAAGTACTCGTCGCGCCTCCCGGCGATCGCGCGGCCGACCAGTTCCTCGTTCGTGTGCGGCCCGTACATGTCGGACGTGTCGAGGAAGTTGCAGCCGAGCTCGAGGGCCCGCTGGATCGTCCGCGTGCATTCGCCTTCGTCGGAGCTGCCGTAGAAGGCCGACATCCCCATGCAGCCGAGCCCGATCTCAGAGACCTCCGGCCCACCGCGCCCAAGCGTGCGCTTGTCCATGACGCTCTCCTCCCGTTCTCGCATCCTCGCCGGCCGAGGGGGCCGGCCCCGGCGCCCGGTATATCAGCGTGCCGACTAGTGTTGGAGGGGCATGTTCCCGCTGAACCTGCCGAACCTGCTGACTGTGCTGCGGATCATGCTCGTCCCCGTGCTGGTGGTGGCGCTGCTCGGCAACACCCCCGCCGGCGACGTGCTGGCAGCCGTCGTCTTCGCGCTCGCGTCTCTGACCGACTTCGTCGACGGCTACCTCGCGCGCTCGCGCGCGGAGGTGACGACGTTCGGGAAGCTGATGGACCCGCTCGCGGACAAGCTGCTCGTGGTGGCAGCGCTGGTCTCGCTGGTCTCGCTGCACCGCCTCGCGGCGTGGGTGGCGATGGTGATCATCACGCGCGAGCTCGCCGTGACCGTGCTGAGGATGGGCGCGAGCGGCGCCGGCGTGATCATGCCGGCAAGCAACTTCGGCAAGGTCAAGACCTGCTTGCAGATCGCGGCGATCCTCGCGCTGATCGCCGTCCACGGCCAGCCGCTGTGGGTCTCGGCGCTGCTCTACGTCGCGGTCGCGGTGACCGTGCTCTCCGGGCTCGACTACTTCTTCGGCGTGCGCCGTCTCATGAACGCGCGCGGCGGCGCTCAGGCCGACGGCTGAGTATCGAACGGAGTGGTCGGCCGGCGCTCCGTGCCGGCCTCCAGCCAGCCCTCGAGGCTCGTCTGGTGCGCGACCCGCTCGCCGGAGGCGATCTCGGTGCGGACCTCCGAGAGGAGGCCGTGGCGTTCGGCGACCACGTTGTGCTGGTGGATCGTCTCCAGGTTCTCCTGGCGCGCGGACACGAAGCTTCTGCCGTCGAGCTGCGGGAACGCGCCGACGACGCCGGCGATCATCTCGCGCACGCAGTCCTCGACGAAGCGCGGGCGGCGGTGGGCCTTCTCGACCACCTCGACCTCGTCCGAGCGCTTCATCAGCTCGTAGATCTCGGATGACATGCTCGCCTCGGCGATCCCGAGCAGCGTCGTCGCGTCGATCTCCTCGACGCACTCCTCGATGCAGCCGATCTGGAGCGTCGCGAGGCCGCGCTGGTTGTGCGTGGCGACCGGCACGGCGCGCAGCACCGCCTCGATCTGCTCCTCGCTCAGCTCGACGTCCCTGGCGAGCCGCTCGCGTGCGCGCGCAGCGACCAGCTCCTGCGCGCACGGGCAGGCGGTGATGCCGGTCGCCGAGACGCCCACGATGCGCCGCGTGCCGTGCTCGAAGGCGACCGCGCGGCCGAGCAGCGTGTAGATCTCCTGCGTGCCCACGCCGGAGACGGGCGCGGGCTTGTGCTCGGGGTAACGGGCGGCGATCGTGACCTCGGCGCGCGCCGCGCCCTGGCGCTCACGCACGAGCTCGGCGATGTGCTGGGCGAGCGTCTCGGCGCGGAACGGCGACTCGCCGAGCACGACGTGGCCGATGGCCTCGTTGATCACCTCGTCGAAGCGCGACATGTGCGCGCCCTTCTGGTGGCGCGAGAGGTCGACGAAGCAGTCCAGCCGCGCGAAGTAGAGCTCGTCGCGGATGCGCACGACCTTCTCGACGCCGGTTACGCCGACGCGCGTGAGCCCGACCTTCACACCGGGGAGCCGCGCCTGCACGTCGTCGCCGGAGCCCAGCGACGGCGAGACGATGGTCCTCGTTCCGCTCGCCTGCATCCGCGCCTAGGGTACCGCTCGCCGGGCCGCCTCCCTCACGGCTGCCGCGCGACGCGTGAGCAGGCCTTCAACGACGTGCGTTTGCGCCGCGGATTCTGGTATCACTCCGCACTTAGTCGGGAGCGCGCCCAAGGGGAATCTGGAGGGGACGCGCGAACGAGGGATATGCAGGTTCATACGACGAGACTGCCATTGCGAGCGTAGACGCACAGGAGGCGTAGCGTAGGTCAGGGAGGTCGCGTCGGCTCGCCGCCGCGATGGGGATTCGATTCGGTCCTTGGGAGTCAGAGTGAGCGAGAAGCTGGAGGGTCTGCAGGTGACCGCCGAGCAGGCGGTGGCAGAGATGGAGGAGCTGCAGGGCGTAATCGCCGAGGGGCAGGAGCGCGGCTTCTTGAGCGCCGACGCAATCGGCTCGGCGATCGAGGAGGCGGAGCTCTCGACGCAGCAGGCGCAGGACCTGTTGAGCTACCTGGAGGAGCACGGCGTGGAGATCCTCGCCCCGGGCGAGACCACGCCCGAGATGAGCGAGCCGATCGACTCCACGTCGGCAGAGGAGCTGGACGGGGGCGACAAGGATGAGGGAGAGGAGAGCGAGGACGACGGTCGCGGGCTGCGCGCGCGCTTGGAGGAGCTGCGCCGGCCGGACGTCGACCTGACGGTGGAGCCGAGCCTCGACTCGCTGCGCCTTTACCTGCGGTCGATCGGGCGCGTGCCGCTGCTCAGCGCCGAGGAGGAGGTCGCGCTCGCGAAGCGCATCGAGCGCGGCGACATCGCCGCCAAGCAGCACATGGTCGAGGCGAACCTGCGGCTGGTCGTGTCGATCGCGAAGGGCTACGTCGGGCGTGGCCTGACGCTGCTCGACCTGATCCAGGAGGGCTCGCTCGGGCTGATCCGCGCCGTGGAGAAGTTCGACTACCGCCGCGGCTACAAGTTCTCGACCTACGCGACCTGGTGGATCCGCCAGGCGGTGACACGCTCGCTCGCGGACAAGGGGCGCACGATCCGCATCCCGGTCCACATGGTCGAGCGGCTGAACAAGCTGCTGCACGCCGAACGGCGACTGATCCAGCAGCTCGGCCGCGAGCCGAACCCGGCGGAGCTGGCCGCGGAGCTCGAGTGCACGGTGCGCGAGGTCCGCGACGTGATGCGGATCACCCAGCAGCCGATCTCCCTGGAGAAGCCGGTGGGCGAGGAAGACGACTCCGCGCTCGCCGATTTCGTCGAGGACGTCTCCGCGGCCTCGCCGTTCGAGATCGCCTCGGAGGCGCTCAGGCGCGAGAACGTGATGCGCGTGCTCGCCGCGCTGCCGCGCCGCGAGCGCGAGGTGATCGAGATGCGCTACGGCATCGTCGGCGGGCGCTCGCGCACGCTCGAGGAGGTCGGGCGGGCGTTCAACATCACGCGCGAGCGCGTGCGTCAGATCGAGAACAGGACGTTGAAAAAGCTGCAGACGCTGCCGGACGCGCAGCAGCTGCGCGAGGCCTCATAAGCGCTCAGGGCTGGGCGCTACGACCCGACTTGCGTCCAGCCCGGCGGCGCGGCGACAGACGTGCTCGGCCCGACTGCCGATCACCTACACTGAGGCGCCGGCGGCGGGGTTCCCGAGCGGTCAAAGGGGCGTGGCTGTAAACCACGTGGCTCTGCCTTCGAAGGTTCGAATCCTTCCCCCGCCATAGGTCGGCCTTAGGAGCCAGGAGGCGAGCCGGCCGGCATTCGCCGGGGGTGGCTGACCCGCCGGCTTCGGCTGCCGCCTTGAGGTGGCCGAGCCAGGGCACGAGCGACGGTCGAGCATCGACTTGCGTCGCGGGTCGCGTTCATGCTCTTCCTCCTCGGCGGTCGAGTCTACGCTCGATCTGCCCCGCCTCGCGACCCGGGTGCGGGCGACGGGCCCGGGTGGGAGTTGGCCGTCCACCTGCTCGCGCCCGCCGGTGACGAACCCGATCTCTCGCTAGCCTCGGGGCCTGAGCAGGGCTCGCGCTCGGCGTAGCGCCCGCCCGGCCGCGAACGCAGGCGACGGCAGCGCAGGGACTGTGATGAGCAACGAGGCGACGATCGAAGTCGAGGGAATCGTCAAGCGCTACGGCGAGGTGCGCGCGCTCGACGGCGTCGATCTCGTGGCCCGACCGGGCAAAGTCCTGGGTCTCCTCGGACCCAACGGGGCCGGTAAGACGACGCTCGTGCGCGTGCTGGCGACGCTCATCGAGCCGGACGCGGGCACCGCGCGGGTGACGGGACTCGACGTGGTCAAAGAGGCGGCGCAGGTGCGCGAACGGATCGGACTGGCGGGGCAGTACGCGGCCGTCGACGAAAACCTCACCGGGCTCGAGAACCTCACGATGGTCGGCCGCCTCTACGGCGAGGACCGCGCGAGCGCCAAGCGCCGGGGCACCGAGCTGCTCGATCGCTTCGACCTGAGCGATGCGGCCGACCGCGCGGCCAAGACCTACTCCGGCGGCATGCGCCGTCGCCTGGACCTCGCGGCCGCCCTCGTGGCCGAACCCCCGGTGCTGTTCCTCGACGAGCCGACCACGGGCCTCGACCCGCGCAGCCGTCTGAGCCTGTGGGCCGTGATCGAGGGGCTCGTCGCGGGCGGCACCACGGCGCTGCTGACGACGCAGTACCTGGACGAGGCGGATCGCCTGGCCGACGACATCGCCGTCATCGATCACGGCCGCCTGATCGCCGAGGGCACGCCCAACGAGCTGAAGAGCCGTCTCGGCGGCGAGCGTCTGGAAGTCCGCCTGGAGTCGGCGCGCGACACCGCGGGCGCGGTGGAGGCGCTCGCGTCGATGTCCGACGAGCCGCCGGGCGTGGCGGGCCACGACATCACCGTCGCCGTCCGCCAGACGCACGGCGTGATCGTCGACGCCGTGCACCGGCTCAGCGAGCGCGGCATCGAGGTCGAGGACCTGTCGCTGCGCCGCCCGACGCTCGACGACGTGTTCCTCGCGCTGACCGGCCACGCCGCCAGCGAGGACGAGGACGGCGAGGACGCCGGCGAGCGCGACGAGGAGCGAGCCGCGTGAGGCGCCTGGCCACCGACACGCTGATCATCGCCGAGCGCAACATCGTGCGACTCACGCGCACCCCCGAACTCCTGATCGGCTACACGATCCAGCCGATCATGTTCGTGCTGCTCTTCCGCTACGTGTTCGGCGGCGCGATCCGCACGCCGGGCTATGCCTACGTCGACTTCCTGATCCCGGGGATCATCGTTCAGAACACCGCATTCGGCGGCTTTGCAACCGCCCTCGGGCTCAACGAGGACGTCCGGAAGGGGCTGATCGACCGCTTCCGCTCGCTGCCGATGGCCCGCCCCGCCGTGCTCGCCGGACGGACCCTCTCCGACGTCGCGCTCAACGCGCTCTCGATCACGATCCTCCTGATCACCGGCGTGATCATCGGCTTCACCTTCCACACGAGCTTCGGCGACGCCGTCGCCGGCATCCTCCTGCTGCTCCTGTTCGGCTACGCCTTCTCGTGGGTGCTCGCGTTCATCGGGCTGGTCGCGAAGTCCTCGGAAACCGTCAACTCGGTCGGTTTCATCGTCGTGTTCCCGCTGACGTTCATCTCCTCGGCCTTCGTCCCGGTCGCCTCGATGCCCGAAGGCCTTCAGCAGTTCGCCGAAGTCAACCCGTTCACGATCATCGTCGACGCGATACGCCACCTGTGGCTCGGCGCGCCTTCGCACAACGACGTGCTGCTGTCGGTCATCTGGTCGCTCGGCCTGATCGTCGTGTTCGGCGTGCTCGCGACCGCGCGCTACCGGCGCGCCGCGGTCGGCTGAGCGCGCTAGGGCGCTCGGAGCGGGCGCGCGGCGCTCGAGCGAGCGCACCTCGGGCTCGCGCCCGAGCGCGATGTAGGCGTCCGCGGTGGCGCGTCCGGCAGCGGCCGGCCCGCACGCCTGACGAACACGTCCTGCTGGTTTTCCGACGAGCGGTCGTGCGGGTAGAACGCGAACTCGCCGAACGTGCGCTTGCTGGTCTCGTTCTCGCGCCTGACGAGCGCGAAGACGGTCGGCAGCGTCTTGCCGCCGAGCTCGGCCGCAAGCGCTTCGAGGCCGGCCCGCAGGACCGCCGAGCCGAGACGCGTCCGGCCGTCGAGTAGCACGTGGCCGGCGTAGCGCTCGTCGCGGGCGATCATGTTGACGTAGGGGTTCGCCGAGAGCCGCCGGACGAACCAGGGCGTGGAGGACTTGGCACGCAGCTGCTCGTTGCCCTCCGGGCGCACCGAGGCGATCCCCAGCAGCGCGCCGCTCGCAGCATCGTTGACGAACGCCACGGTCTGCGGCAGCGCTTCGCCGCTCAGCAGGTTGCCGACGATCAACGCGACCTCGCGCGCCGCGGGGCCGTCGCTGCAGCGAAAGCCCTCGAGCTGCGCCTCGCCGGCGCATTCCTCTTTGCTGCGCACCGTGACACGCACGGGGGCGGTGAGAGCGGTGGGATCGCTGATCCGCATCGGAAGCCCAAGATAAAGACAGGGCAGGCGGAAACGCCGACTTCATCTTTCTTTCAGCTTCGCGGTTCACGATCACGCCATGCGGTTGCTGGTGGTCGACGACGACCCTTCGCTGAGGGAAGCGCTTGCGCTCGTGCTCGACCTCGACGGCTTCGATGTCACGACGGCACAGGACGGCCGCGAGGCCATCCGCACGCTCGCCGACACGCCGCCCGACGCGGTCGTGCTCGACGTGCTGATGCCGGGCATCGACGGCCTCGAGGTGTGCCGGCGCATGCGCGCCGCCGGCGACCGGACGCCGGTGCTGATGCTGACGGCGCGAGCCGAGGTCGGCGAGCGGGTCGAAGGACTCGAGGCCGGCGCCGACGACTACCTCGCCAAGCCGTTCGCGCGCGAGGAGCTCGTGGCGCGGCTGCGCGCGCTCCTGCGCCGCACGGGTTGGGAGGGCGACGACACGACGCTGCGCTTCGAGGACCTGCGGCTCGACCCCGCTACGCACGAGGCGCGCCGCGGCGACCGTCAGCTCGCCCTCACGCGCACCGAGTTCCTGCTGCTCGAGCTGCTGATGCGCCACCCCCGCCAGGTGCTGACGCGCACGACGATCTTCGAACGCGTCTGGGGCTATGACTTCGGCCCGAGCTCGAACTCGCTCGAGGTCTACGTCGGCTACCTGCGGCGCAAGACCGAGCAGGCGGGCGAGCCACGCCTGATCCACACCGTGCGGGGCTTCGGCTACGTGCTCCGGCCCGCGAGACGATGACCTTCCGCCGGCGCACGATCCTGCTCGCCGCGTGTGCCGTCGCCTCGGCGATCATCATCGCCTCGACCGTCGTCTACGTGGTCACGCGCGACGAGCTGCGCAGCCAGATCGACGCGAGCCTGCGCGAGAAGCTCACCCCCGGCCAGCCGCTGGCAGTGCAGATCCTCACCCGCGTCGCCCGCCGCGCGAAGGCTGCCGCCGGCGTCGAGGGCGCCGCCTCGGTCGGGATCGCGCCGCCGGAAGGCGTCCTACCCGAAGGCCAGGCCGTCGGCTCGATCTCGGCCGGCACCCACGAGCAGCGCCAGGCGGGGAAGGTCGTCTCCCGCGGGACGCTGAAGACCGGCCCGCGCGAAGTGGTGACCTGGGAACGTCGCACGCTCCCCGACGGCGGCGTGCAGGTGAAGGGGCTCGCCGCCGCCGACGAGCCCCCTGCCGCAGGCGGGCGCGGCGGACCGTCTGGTGCTGCCCACGCCGGGGCTCGGGGGCCCGACCGGGTTCGTCCAGCTGTACAGGCCGAACGGCAAGGTGCTGCGCTCCTCCGGCATGTCCCTGCCAGTGACACCGGCGGCCAAGGAGGTTGCGAGCGGCACCCGCAACGCGTTCTTCAGCGACGTCTCGATCGACGGTCAGCACGCGCGCATGCTGACCGAGCCCGGGCCGGGCGGCGGCGTCTGGGAGGTGGCGCTGCCGCTGGCCGACACCGAACGTACCCTGCACCACCTGAGCTGGCTGCTCGGGCTGATCTGCCTCGGCGGGGTCGCGCTCGCAGCGCTGCTCGGCGCGATCGTCGCCCGGGCGGCCAGCGCGCCGCTCAAGCGCCTGACAGGGGCGGCCGAGCGTGTCACCCGCACCCAGGACCTCGGCCACCGGATCGAGACGGGCGAGAGCGACGAGCTCGGACGCCTGGCGGCGTCCTTCAACACGATGCTCGCGGCGCTCGAGCGCTCGCGGACCGCGCAACGGCAGCTGATCTCCGACGCCTCGCACGAGCTGCGCACGCCGATCACCAGCGTGCGCGCGAACCTCGACGCGCTCGCACTCGGCGACGCGCTCCCGGCGGCCGAACGCGCGCGCGTGATCGCGGCGGCGCAGGCGCAGCTGGGCGAGCTGACCACGCTCGTCGGCGACCTCGTCTCGCTTTCGCAGACGGAAGTCGAGGAGATCGAGCTCGAGGACGTGCGCCTCGACATCGCGGCGGGCGAAGCGATCGCGCGGGCCCGTCTGCACGCGCCCGAGCGCACGTTCGAGCTCGACACCGAGCCTTGTCTCGTGCGCGTCGCCCCGGGTCGGCTCGCGCGGGCGATCGCGAACCTGCTCGACAACGCCTGCGAGTGGAGCGGCCCGGCGGAGCCGATCGAGGTCCGCGTCGCAGGCGGCGTGCTCGAGGTGCGCGACCACGGTCCGGGCATCCTCGCCGAGGACCTGCCGCGCGTCTTCGATCGCTTCTACCGCGCGGCCGACGCGCGCGGGCGCCCCGGCTCGGGCCTCGGCCTCGCGATCGTGCGCCAGTTCGCCGAGTCCCACGGCGGCAGCGTCCACGCCGCCAACGATCCGGACGGCGGCGCGTCGCTGACGATCGAGCTGCCGGTGCTCGAGCTGGAGACCGGCGAGCCCGAGATCGCGCTTCACGAAGCTCCTCGCTCGCGTTAAGCCGATTCTCAGCGTCCTCGAGCTTGATGGCGGTATGTCACCGACCGCTCAAGGAGCCGCCATGCCCCGCCTCGTCGCCGCCGTGCTGTGTCTGATCGCGGCAGCGCTGCTGATCTCCGCGTGCGGCGGGTCCTCGAAGGACCCGACGCGCACCGACCCCGCCGACCGCGCGCTCGCGTTCTCCCGCTGTATGCGCTCGCACGGCGTCAAGGACTTCCCCGACCCGCAGGTCGGGTCCGGCGGCGCGATCAAGCTGCAGTTCAAATCCGGTGCGGGCAGCCCCGACGTGACCAAGATGAAATCGGCGCAGGAAGCGTGCAGGCACCTGATCGCGGCGGGCGAGAAGAAGCTGACCCCGCAGGAACGCGTCGAACGCGAAGAACAGGTCACCAAGTTCGCGCGCTGCATGCGCGAACACGGCGTCAACGTCCATGCAGGCACCGAAGGCGGCGGCGTCCAGATCCAGATCCACCCCGGCGGCGGCGGGCCGAACCCCGAAAGCCCGTCGTTCCAGGCGGCGCAGAAAGCGTGCCAGGGGCTCCTTCCGTTCAAGGGCAAGCCGCCGGGCGGGGGGCCGGGCTCCGGGCCTGAGACTTCCAAGAGCAAAGGAAGCGGCGGCGGCGCGGCTTCGGCCTGAGCGTCGGGGGCTGAGCGTGCGCGGGCTCTCGCCGTCGCGCGCGGCGCAGGCTCGCCGCAGCGCTCGTGCTGGCGGCGGCGGTCGCCGGCGTCGCCGCGCTCGTCGCTGTCGAGCTCGGGCTCGCCCTCGCGCGCGGCCGCGAGCACCGCGATCCCGCCGGGGCAGACGACGACGAGCGTCGAGCGCCGGACCCTGAGCGAAGGCGAAACGGTCGACGGCACGCTCGGCTACGGCGCGAGCACGAGCATCTACAGCGGGCTCGGCGGGACGTTCACCTGGCTGCCCGCGTCGGGACACGTGGTCGCGCGCGGCGGGACCCTCTACCGCCTGGACAACCTGCCGGTCGTGCTGATGTACGGCACGGTCCCCGCCTACCGGCGACTCGCACAGGGTGTCAGCGACGGCCCCGACGTCGCCGAGCTGAACACGAACCTCGAGCGGCTCGGCTACGGCGCTGTGGCGGGCGAAGACAGCTTCTCGTCGACCACCGCTGCCGCGGTCGAGCGCTGGCAGCGCGCGGAGGGCCTGAAAGAGACGGGGGTGATCGAACTGGGCAGGGTCGCGTTCGCTCCCGGCGCTCTGCGCGTGACCGAAGTCCACGTGGCCCTCGGGCAGGACCCGCCGGGCGCGTCTGAAGAAGGAGCCGCCGAACAGCAGGAAGCGAACAAGAAGAGAGAAGAAGAAGACGCGAACAAACGCAAACCGGCCCGGAAAAAACCCCGGAGCAAGACGAAAACGCCGAAATCGTCCTCGCCGAAAAGCGACGACAACGAAAGACACGAAAAAGACGAAGAAAGCCCGGCGCGGCCGGCGGCGGCGAGCTCGTCCTCACCGCGACCTCCACGACCCAGCTCGTGACGGTCAAGGTCAAGGCCGAACAGCAGCAGCTCGCGCGCGTGGGCGAGCACGCGCCGGTGACGCTCCCGGGCGGGCGGATCGTGACGGGCCGCGTCACCGACGTCGGGACCGTGGCGAGCACGCCGAGCAACAGCGAAAAAGGCGGCGGCGGGGAAGGCGAATCGCCGACGATCGCCGTCACGCTCGCGCTGAGCCGGCCCGTGGCGCACCTCGATCAGGCGCCGGTCAGCGTCGAACTGGTCAAGAGCATCCGCAGGCACGTGCTGACGGTGCCGGCGGCGGCGCTGACGGCCACGGCAGGGGGCGGCTACGCGCTCTCCGCGGTCGAGAACGGCCGCCGTGTGCCCGTCGCCGTCACGCCGGGCATGTTCGCCGGCGGCTACGTCGAGGTCGAAGGACCGGGCGTACACGCGGGCCTGAAGGTGCTCGAGCCGCGGTGAGCGCCGAGCCCGTGCTCGAGCTCGCCGGCGTCGAGAAGCGCTACCCCGGCGATGTGTGGGCGCTGCGCGGCGTCGATCTCGTCGTGCGCGAGGGCGAGCTGCTGGCGATCGTCGGACCGTCCGGCTCGGGGAAGTCGACGCTGCTGCACGTGATCGGCACGCTCGAACGCGCGAGCGCGGGGCTCGTGCGGATCGCCGGGGCCGAGGTCGCCGCCCTCTCCGAGCGCCGCCTCGCAGCGCTGCGGGCGTGGCGCATCGGCTTCGTCTTCCAGCAGTTCCACCTGCTCGAGGCGAGCACGGCGCTCGAGAACGTCGCCGCCGGTCTGCTGTACACGGGCACGCCCGCGCGCGCCCGTGCGCAGGCCGCCGGCGAGGCGCTCGCGCAGGTGGGGCTGAGCGCAGCGCGCGGGGCACCGGACCGCGCTGCTCTCGGGCGGCGAGCGCCAGCGCGTGGCGATCGCGCGCGCGCTCGTCACGCGCCCGGCGCTGCTGCTGGCCGACGAGCCCACCGGCAACCTCGACTCGGCCAACGGCCGCGAGATCATGGGCCTGCTCGGCGAGTTGAACGCGGGCGGAACCACCGTGCTGGTGATCACCCATGACAGGGAGATCGCGGCCGGGCTGCCGCGCCGCGTGGAGCTGCGCGACGGACGGCTCGTCGAGGACAGCGGGCGGGGGTCGCCGTGAGCGCGGAAGCAGCGCGCCGGGCGGTCCCTGCCCGCGTGGGTGGCGACAGCGACGGAGACGACGGCGGCGTGCCGTCGAGCAGGCTGCGCGCCGGCGATCTGCTGCGCGTGGCGAGCATCGGCCTGCGGACGCGGCGTCTGCGCGCGGCGCTCTCCGCGCTTGGGGTTGCGATCGGGATCGCCGCGATGGTCGCAGTGCTCGGCATCTCCGAATCGAGCAAGGCCGGCCTGATCGCCCAGCTCGACAAGCTCGGTACCAACCTGCTGACGGTCAGCCCGGGCCAGACGTTCCTCGGCCAGAGCGCGCAGCTGCCCGAAGCCGCGTCGCGGGCAGTGCGCGGGCTCGAAAGCGTGCAGGCGAGCGCGGCGGTCACCGCCGTGTCCGGCGTGACGGTGCGGCGCACGCCGTTCGTCGAAGCCGAAGAATCGTCCGGTATCACCGTCGACGCGACCGATCCGCAGCTGCTGGCGGCGCTCGGCGGCGAGGTCGTCCAGGGGAGCTTCATCGGTGCGGGCAACGAACGCTTCCCGGAGGTCGTGCTCGGAGCTGTGGCGGCGCAACGGCTCGGCGTGAGCTCGCTGCTGCTCGGCGGCCGCCCCGTCGTGGTCTACATCGGCCACAGCTGGTTCGCGGTGGCGGGCATCCTCGGACCCCAGCCGCTCGCGCCCGAAATCGAACGGGCGGCACTGATCGGCTACCCCGTCGCCAAGCGGCTGTTCGGCACGACACGCCACGCGAGCGCGCTGTACGTGCGCGCCGACCCCGACCGGGTGCTGGAAGCCTCGGAACTGCTGCCCGGCACCGCGGACCCGCAGAACCCCGAACAGACGCAGGTCAGCCGCCCCTCCGAAGCGCTGCAGGCGCGGGCCGACGCGCAGAGCACGCTCACCTCGATCTTCCTCGGCCTGGGGGCGGTCGCGCTGCTCGTCGGCGGCGTCGGGATCGCGAACGTGATGGTGATCTCGGTGCTCGAGCGGCGCTCGGAGATCGGCCTGCGGCGCGCGCTCGGCGCGCGCTCGATGCACATCGCGCTCCAGTTCCTGGGCGAGTCCGTCCTGCTGTCGCTGCTCGGCGGCTGCGCCGGCGTCGTCCTCGGCGCGCTCGCGACCGCCGCCTACGCCGCGAGCCAGGGCTGGCAGCTCGTGGTGCCGCTCGTCTCGGTCGGCGGAGCGGTCGGGCTGGCCCTGGCGCTCGGCGCGATCGCGGGCCTCTACCCGGCGATCCGCGCGGCGCGGCTCGCGCCGGCGATGGCGCTGCGGAGCGTCTGAGCGCTGCGTCCTGAGTCCACAGCCGTTGCGCGCGGGCGCCGTTGCGGGTAGAAGATGCTCAACGACCAGGAGGGAGCGGCATGTCATCCGCAGAGTCCCCAGTACGCGTGCTCGTCGTGGCCCACAAGACGGCTGCCACGCAGCCGCTGCTCGACGCGGTGCGCGAGCGAGCCTCACGCGGGCCGGCGAGCTTCACGCTGCTCGTCCCCAACCCGGCGCACGGCCTGCACAAGGCGGTCGACCCCGAGGACGTCGGCGCCGGCGAGGCGCAAGGCGTGCTGGACAAGGCGCTGCCGAAGCTCTCCGACGCGGCGGGCAGCTCCGGTCGAGGGCATCATCGGCGACGCCGACCCCTCGGCGGCGATCCAGGATGCGATCAACCTGCGCGGCTTCGACGAGGTGATCATCTCGACGTTGCCGAGCAGAGTCTCGCGCTGGCTGCACCTGGACCTGCCGAGCAAGGTCTCGGGACTCGGGCTACCGGTGAACACCGTGACGCCGCAGGACTGACCCCCCGCTTGACAACAGCGTATAGTCGCGTTTCGCCTCGCTCTGGCAGACAGCCGTCTGTAGACGTTTCGTCAGCGCCGGGCGAGAGTGCCAGCGATGGAGGGCGTGCGCCAGCAATTCGCCAGGAACCTGCGCCACCACCGTGACGCGGCCGGTCTCTCGCAGGAGGCGTTGGCGTCGATCTGCGACCTCCACCGCACCGAGATCAGCCTGCTCGAGCGCTGCAAGCGCTCGCCCCGCCTGGAGACGATCGTGATCCTCTCCCGCGGTCTCCAGCTCGCCTCGCCGGCGATGCTGCTCGACGGCATCGCCTGAGCGGGCGAGCGCTAGAGTCTGTCCCTCCCCCGCCCAGCTAGCTCAGTTGGTAGAGCACTTCCATGGTAAGGAAGGGGTCAGCGGTTCGAGTCCGCTGCTGGGCTCTCCGCCGCGCCCCGCAATAGTCTCCTTGAGGTGATGCGGGTACCGCGGCGCTCCGGCGAGGATCGTGCGGTGCGAGCCCCGCTCGCCACCCGCACTCATTCGAATCCCGACAAGGGGGCCCCACTTGCTAGCCGCAACTGAAAACTACCCGCTGCTGGAAGCCTTTTGGACGATCCTGATCTTCGTCGGCTTCTTCATCTGGATCTGGCTCCTCTTCGTCGTCTTCGGCGACATCTTCCGCCGCACGGACCTCAGCGGATGGGGCAAGACGGGCTGGATCATCTTCGTGATCATCCTCCCCTACCTCGGCGTCTTCGTGTACCTGATCGCCGAGCACAAGGGCATGACCGAACGGCAGGTCAAAGACCAGAAAACCGCGAAGTCCGAAATGGACTCCTACGTGCGGGAAGTCGCCGGGAGCGGTAGCGACCCGACGCAGCAGATCGCGAAGGCCGACGAACTGCTCAAAGCCGGCACGATCACGCAGGCGGAGTTCGACACGATCAAGGCCAAGGCGCTCGCGTAGCGCTCACGCCGCCGGGCACGCGATCGGCGTCACCCCGGCGGCGTCGAGGCAGAGGTCCACGCGTTCGGGCAGCTTGCCGCGTCGCACGCGCAGGCGCGTGTACTTGCCCAGCGCGCCGGGCTTCGTGACGAGCACTTCGATCACGGCCCCGGCGCGCAGGTAGCGCTCGAAGGAGCGGAAGACGAGCGTGGGCACGCCGTGCGCGCCGGCGACGGTCGTGCGCCGTGCGCCGTGCCGCGGGCAGCCGTGACCTCGGCAGCGCACACGCACGAGTGCTCCGGCGGGAGCCTGCTGGACTGAGAGCAGGCGCACCCTCACACCCCCCGGGAACACGATCCCAGTGAGGCGTACGACCGGGAACGGCTCGAGCGGGGACGGAGCGTGGGACTCGGGCTTCGCCTGCAGAGCGGCAGCTACGCCCTTGGTCGGTGGCGATGAGGCAGGCGTCACCGGCGCGGGCGGCGCGGGCGGAAGGACTTCGAAGACCATCGGCACGCTGCGTCCGGCCGGGTTGCCGATCAGCGAGCTTTCCTGGATCGCGACCGCGGTGTAGCGACCGACGGCCAGCGGCGAGCTTGCGGCGCCGGAGTGCCACCCGCCGCCGGTGCCCGACGCGCTCGCCGTCGCCACGACGATGCCTTCTTCGGATTCGCCTTCGTGGATTTCCACCCTGACCTCTGTCGCATCGCTGGCAGTCCCGGCGAACGAAGGCGTCGTTTCGCCGGGAGGCGGGTGCGCCTGTTCGAGCGTGACGACCGGCGCCGTGGTCAGGACGGTGAACGCCACCGGCATGCTGATGCCGGTTTCGCCGTTCGTCTGGCTCGCGGTCGCCGTGTATAGGCCGTCGGCCAGCGCCGCGACGGGCCCGACCGACCAAGATTCGGAGACGAGCGCCACGGTCTGTTTGCGAATCAGGTTGCTTTCGACCGGCGCGCCGGCGTAGATGCGCAACGTGACCGGCCCCGCACCGGGTTCGCCGGTGCCGCTGAACGTCGGCGTGGTGTTGTTGGTGACGGTCCCGTTGAGCGGTTTGGCGATCGTGACACTCGGCGCGGCGAACGCTCCGGGCGCGCACACAGCGGCGAGCCCCGCTCCGAGAAGCGCGGTCGTCACGAGTCGCCGGATGTTCCTGCCAACCGGGCGGTGCGCTGCCACGCACGCCCCCCTTCTGCCGCTCTCCACCGAACGGTAGCGCCGGCGAGTATCCCGGGCGCCGGCGGTGGACGGCTTGCAAGACGCCGTCCACGCACCCCGGGCGCAGACGGCGAGGCGCGGGTGAGCGGGCGCGCGCTCGGGGGCTAGGCGGCGGGGGCCGGTGGGGCGCCGAGCACCCCGTCGATTTCGCCGAGCGCCTTCTGCTCGGCGTCGCTGACCTCCTGGCCGTCCTCGCGGTGGGCGTGCGCGACGCGTTCGGCGACGTTGTGCACGAATGCGGTGTAGTCGGCGACCTCCTGCTCGGTCGCTTTCGCGCGCACCAGCGCGATCGCTTCGCGGAGCCGTCCCAGGACGTGCTCGCGCAGCTCCTCGGGCGAGTGGAAGTGCTCGTGCTCGACCTTCGGACGCGTCGCGATCAGTTCGTCGAGCAGCTGGCTCGCGCCGTGTTGCTGGCGTGCCTCGGCGTAGGCCTTGCCGATCGCGAGCGCCTCTTTGAACGTGCCGCCACGCTGAGCGGCGGCCACCATCAGACCCGCCAGCGGCGGCGCGCCCGTGACGAGCGTCCACTCCTGCTCAGAGAAATCTGCCTTGCCGGTCACGGTGCTCTCCTTTGGTCGGCGGGTTCGCGTCCGCAGCCTAGCGTCAGCGCTCGAGCGCCACGCGCGTCGCTACGCCTCGCGCCCGCGCCTCATCGACCGAGACGATCTCGCGGCCGAACGGGACCAGCGAGACGGGGATCAGTTTGAAGCTCGCCAGGCCGAGCGGGATGCCGATGATCGTCAGGCACATCAGGACCCCGGCGACGAGGTTGCCAAGCGCCAGCCACCAGCCGCAGAGCAGGATCCAGAGCACGTTGCCGATCGTCGAGGCCGCACCCGCCTCCGGGTTGTCGACGACCGTTTTGCCGAACGGCCAGAGAGCGAAGCGCGCGATCCGCAGCGACGCGATCCCGAAGGGGATCGTGATGATCAGGATGAAGCAGATCACCGCGGCCAGGACGTAGGCGAGCGACATCCACAGGCCACACAGCACGAACCAGATGACGTTGAGGATGAAGCGCACGGAGCGCGCCCGTCAGACGCCGACTGCGTCCAGCGCGGCCTCGTCCGCGCGCCGCCGCGCCCACCGCTTCGAGGCGCACCGGAACGTCGTTGAACGCGGCGTTGCCCGGTGAGCCTGTCGACGATCGATCGGGTCGGTGACGTCGTTGACGCTCGCGCCGGCGTGCTCAGCCGCCACGCGCCAGCCGACGCCGGCGCGGCCGTGGCCGAAGCCGTGCGGGATCGAGACGACGCCCGGCCGGATCTCGTCCGTGAGCTCCAGCGGCAGCTCGATCGCTCCCACTCGGGAGGCCACGCGCACGCGCTGGCCGTCTGCGAGCCCGCGCCGCTCCGCGTCGTCCGGGTGGAGCATCGCGGTGCAGCGGTCCGCGCCCTTCATGAGGCGCGGGCTGTTGTGCATCCAGGAGTTGTTCGAGCGCAGCGAGCGCCGGCCGATCAGGCTGAGGTCGAAGCCGGCGGCGGCCGCCGACTCGCGCTCGGCGGCGAGCTCGTCCAGGCGCGCCGCCTCCGCCAGCATCGCCGGCGGCGCGAGCTTGACGCGCTTGCCCTTGGTTCGCAGCAGCCGCATCAGGTTCGGCCGCAGCGGGCCGAGGTCGATGCCGTGCGGAGAGCGCTTGATCTTGGCGACGTCGAGGCCCCGCCGCGAGCGCAGCCGTCCGTAGGGACCGAACAGGATCGCCGCGTCGACCACGCGCTCGAAGCTCGAGAACGGCGCGAGCAGGCGCAGCGCGGCGTTGCTCGCCGCGCCCTTCGCGCCGCGACCGACACGCGCCGCCAGCGCCGAGACGATCTCCCAGTCGTCCTTGCCGTCCGGCGGGCGCCGGCACGGCGGCCGGGTTGTAGCGAACCTGGTTGCGCACCGACAGCGCCGGGAACACGATGTCGATGTCGCTGCGTTCGAGGTGCGCGACCGGCGGCAGGATCACGTCGGCGTGGCGCGTCGTCTCGGTGACGTACATGTCGACCGCCACGCACCACTCGAGCTGCTCCATGGCGGCGTCGAGTCGTCCGCCCCCGGGTGTCGAGAGCACCGGGTTGCCCGCGATCACGAGCATGCCGCGCACCTGGCCCTCGCCCGGCGTGAGGATCTCGTCGGCGAGACCCGCGACGGGCAGCTCGTCGGCGAACTCAGGCAGGCCGCTGACGCGCTGGCGGTAACGGCCCCAGTGCGAGTTGCCGGTCGTCCGCTGCAGGAAGGAGACGAGCTCGACCGGCGCCGTCGGGAACATCGCGCCCCCGGGGCGGTCCATGTTGCCCGTGACGATGTTCAGCGCGTTGATCAGCCAGTGCGTGACCGAGCCGGTCTGCTTCTGGCAGACGCCGACGCGCCCGTAGGCGACGGCGCCCGGCGCGGCGGCGAACTCACGCGCCAGCCGCGCGATCTCGTCCGCCTCCACGCCCGCGTGCGCGGCGGCGCGCTCGGGCGGCCACTGCGCCGGCGAGCGCGCGCAGCTCGGCCAGGCCGTCGCAGCGGCCGTCGAGGCTGCCGAGCCGCTCGAGACCCTCGGCGAAGATGACCCCGAGCATGCCGAGCAGCAGGTAGGGGTCGCCGCCGGGACGCACGGCGACGTGCTCGGAGGCGTGCTTGGCGGTCTCGGTGCGGCGCGGGTCGATCACGACCACCTTGCCGCCGCGCGCGCGGATGCCCTTGATCCGATCGCGAATCCCGGGCGCGGTCATCAGCGAGCCGTTGGAGACGGCCGGGTTGGCGCCGATCACGAGCATGTGCTGCGTGCGCTCGACGTCGGGGACCGGCAGCACGAAGTAGTGCCCGAACATCTCATACGAGGACATGAACTGCGGGAGCTGGTCGGTGGAGGTCGCCGAGTAGTTGTTCTTCGTGCCGAGCACTTTGCGCACGAGCGCGGCCGCGAAGATCGCCGAGGAGTGCGCGCTCGGGTTGCCGGCGTAGGTCGCCACCGCGTCGGCGCCGTGGCGCTCCTGGACGCCCCGCAGGCCCTGCGCGGCGAGGTCGAGCGCCTCGTCCCAACCGATCTCGACGAAGCGCTCGCCGACCTTCTTGACCGGCCGGCGCAGGCGGTCGGGATCGCTCTGGATGTCCGCGAGCGCGGCCGCCTTCGGGCAGATGTAGCCGCGCGAGAGAACGTCGTCGGGGTCGCCGCTGATGCGCAGCACCTCTCCGCCCTCGACGTCGACCCGGATGCCGCAGTGCGCCTCGCAGAGCGTGCACTGCCTGAAGACCGTCTCCGCCATCTCGTGCTCCCCCTCGCTCGGGATCTGCTCTGAGGAGACGATACGCCATCGCCCGCCCACCCCTGGCGCAAGGCTCCCGCGAGAGCTACCATCCGGCGTCGGGTGGGCCCGCATCCTCTGCGGGCCGGAGAAAGCAACACATAGGAGGGGTCCGGCAGGGATGCCGCACGGACGGATGAGATCGCCGCGTGATGCGCGGCCAGCGAAGGCTCTGAGAGCCCCGCTCGTGGCTGCCGTCCTCGCGCTGCTCGCGCTCGCGCTCCTTCCCGTCGCCGCGCTCGGCTCCGAACCGACCAACTCCGGGGACAACTTCCGCGACGGCTGGTATCCCGAACAGGGCTCGCTGACCCCGCAGCTCGTCAGCGGCGGCACCTTCGGGCAGCTCTGGTCCGCCAACGTCGAAGGCCAGGTCTACGCCCAGCCGCTGCTGGTCAACGGCGAGGTGCTGGTCGCGACGGAGACCAACAAGGTCTACGCCCTCGACCCCGGCACCGGCGCGGCGAAATGGTCGACCTCGCTCGCCGGCACGGCCTGGAAAGCCGGCGACATCGGTTGCAACGACCTCGCGCCCAACGTCGGCGTGACCTCGACGCCGGTCGTCGACCCCTCGACGAACACCGCCTACATGACCCACAAGGCCTACGCGTCGGGCTCGAGCGGCACGGTCCGCTGGTACATGGACGCGATCAACCTCGCCAACGGGCAGGAGCGCGAAGGCTTCCCGGTGCAGCTCCAGGGCAGCGCACAGAACCAGCCCGGGCATGACCTTCAACCCGACCTCGCAGCTGCAGCGGCCGGGCCTGCTGCTGCTGAACGGGGTGGTCTACGCAGCATTCGGCTCCGACTGCGACTTCAACACCTGGCAGGGGTGGGTCTTCGGGGTCTCCACCGCGGGGACGATCAAGGCGCGCTGGGTCAGCGTGCCGAGCGGCAACGGCGCCGGCATCTGGCAGTCGGGCGCCGGCCTGTTCTCGGATGGGCCGAACACGCTGATGGTGAGCACGGGCAACACCGGTGCCAACCCGACCGCCACGCCCGGTAAGACGCCGCCGAACACCTTCGGCGAGTCGATCGTCCGGCTGGTCGTGCAGCCGAACGGCGAACTGAAACCGACCGACTTCTTCGAGCCCTTCGACGCGCTGTCGCTCGACCAGAACGACGCCGACTTCGCCTCGGGCGGGATCACCGGGCTCAACGACGAATTCTTCGGCACGCCGGCGGTGCCGCACCTCGCGGTCGCGGTCGGCAAGGACGGCTACGTCTACCTGCTCAACCGCGAAGAACTCGGCGGCTTCCTGCAGGGCCCCGGCAACGGCGACAAGGTCGTCCAGCGGCTCGGCCCCAACGGTGGCGTCTGGTCGCGGCCCGGCGTGTGGCCCGGCAACGGCGGCTGGGTCTACATCCCGACAGCCTCGGCGGGGAACTCGTCCGGAGGCTCGACGGGCTTCCTGCGCGTCTACCAGTACGGCGTGAACGGGCAGGGCCTGCCCACGCTCTCGCTGCAGGCGACCTCCTCGGACTCCTGGGGCTTCGGCACGGGTGCGCCCGTCATCACCTCCGAAGGGACCACCTCGGGGTCCGCGCTCGTGTGGACCGAGTGGATGCCCAACGGCACCGGGGAAGGCGCGCAGCTGCGCGCGTACGACCCCGTGCCCGTGAGCGGTAGGCCGGTGCTCCGCTGGAGCGCCCCGATCGGCACCGGCTCGAAGTTCGCGACACCCGGCGTCGGTGCGAACAAACTGTTCGTCGGCAACCGCGAAGGGAAAGTGTTCGCGTTCGGCTCCCCCGTGACGCCGGCGCTGAGCGGCCCGTCGACAACCTTCCCGACCACGACGCTCGGCCAGAGCAGCACCAAGACGGTCACGCTGACAGCCAACAAGTCGCTGACCGTGACGAAAGTCACCGCGAGCAACGGCCAGTTCACGATCGGCACGAGCACGCCGCCGATCCCGGCCGCGGTGGGCGCCGGCCAGACCCTGCAGGTACCGGTCACCTTCAAACCGACCGGCAGCGGGCTGCAGGCGACGACGCTGAACGTCGAAACGACGGAAGGCACGATGACCTTCTCGCTGCAGGGCACCGGGCAGCCCGCCGAAGCCAAGATCGAAGCCTCGCCGGTCGTGCTCTCGTTCGGCGGCACGACCGTCGGCGGCAAAATCACATCGGCCGCCACGTTCCGCAACGTCGGCGGCGCGCCGCTGACGATCAACGGCGTCGGCGCCGTGGCCGCGCCGTTCTCCGTCACCGGCGCTCCCGAAGCGGGCAAGGTGCTGGCACCGAGTGAAGCCGTCACGGTCCAGGTCACCTTCGAACCCACCACCGAAGGCAACTTCACCGGCGAACTGACGCTCGAAACGAGCGCCGGCCCCGCCTCGGTCGCCCTCGCGGGCGCCGCCGGCAAACAGGGCGTCTTGAAGATCACGCCGGAAGCGATCGAATACGGCAGCGTCCCCGCCGGCACCACCGTGTCGAAGTCGTTCACGCTCCAGAACACCGGCGGCACCAACGTCACGATCACGAAGTCCAAGCCGCCGATCGGCGGCGCGTTCAGCGCGACGACGACGCTGTCCGAGGGCACGACGATCGCCCCCGGTGAAACGCTGACCGAGACGGTCGCCTTCAACCCGTCGGCGCCGGGCGCTGCCAGCGGGGCCTGGCAGCTGAACGGCGACGACACGAGCGGCTCGCACGAAGTGAAGTTCACCGGCACCGGCACGGTCCCGGCCCCCGGCCCGGGCTGGTCGCACAACGGCTCCGCGACGATCGCCTCGGGGGTCGTGCAGACGACCGCGGCCGTCTCCAACGAGGCCGGATCGGCGTTCTTCGAAACGCCGCTCGAAAGCAACCACCTCGTGATCGAATTCGACCAGACGATCAACGGTGGCAGCGGCGCCGACGGCCAGACGCTGACCTTCGCCGACGCCACGAAAGCCGCACCGACGGCGCTGGGCGAACAGGGTGGCGGGCTCGGCTTCGGCGGCATCTCCGGCGATCGCCGTCGCGTTCGACACCTACAAAAACTCGGTCAACCCCTCGAGCAACTTCACCGGCATCAGCGACGGCAGCGCGGGCGCGGGACTGCTGCACTGGCTGGCGACGTCGACCGCGATCCCGGCGCTGCGCACCGCCACCCGCCACGTCAAGATCGAAACGCTCAACGGCACCGTCAACGTGTACGTGGAAGGCACCAAGTACCTGAGCACGGCGGTGACGCTGCCGGAAAAGGTGTTCGTGGGCTTCACCGGCGGGACGGGCGGCTCCAATGACATCCACAAGGCCGCGAACGTCACGATCAGCGGGGAAACGGCCAAAGAAGAACCGAAACCCGCCACGCTGAAGATCACGAACGCGATCAGCGCCCCCGCCGGCTCGCCCCAGGCCGAAACCACGCTCACCTACAGCGGCACCTGCCCGTCGAGCTTCACGACGGCGGCGCTCGGCAACGGCGGCTCCGCCACCCCGACCCTCACCGGCGCAGTCCAGGGCGCCAGCTGCGCGGTCGCCGAGACCGCGCCCACCGGCACCGGCTGGAAGACCACCGCCTCCGTCAACGGCGCCGCCCCTGTCGAAATCGCCCCCTCCGGCGGCAAGGTCACCGTGCCCAGCTTCGCGCTCGCCGCCGGCGCCAACACCGTCGCCTTCACGAACACCTACACGCCACCCAAAGAAGAACCGCCCGCCGCGACGCTGAAGATCACGAACGCGATCAGCGCCCCCGCCGGCTCTCCCCAGGCTGAAACCACGCTCACCTACAGCGGCACCTGCCCGTCGAGCTTCACGACCGCCGCGCTCGGCAACGGCGGCTCCGCCACGCCGACCCTCACCGGCGCAGTCCAGGGCGCGAGCTGCGCGGTCGCCGAGACCGCGCCCACCGGCACCGGCTGGAAGACCACCGCCTCGGTCAACGGCGCGGCCCCGGTCGAAATCGCCCCGTCCGGCGGCAACGTCACGGTCCCCGGCTTCGCGCTCGCCGCCGGCGCCAACACCGTCGCCTTCACCAACACCTACACGCCGCCGAAAGAAGAAGGCGGCGTCCCGGCGATCCCCGACCCGAGCGCCGGCGGCTGGCAGATCAACGGCAACGCGAAACTCGAAGCGCCCAGCCTCGTCCTCACGCCCGCCACCTCCAACCAGGCCGGGAGCGCGTTCTGGCCGACGAAGGTCGACCCGCGCAACCTGGCCTACGAATTCACGCTCTCGATCGGCGGCGGCAGCGGCGCCGACGGCCTGGCCTTCGTGATCGCCGACGCCACCAAGTCGGCGCCGACGGCACTCGGCGAACAGGGCGGCGGGCTCGGCTTCGCGGGCACCTCGGGCTTCGCGGTCGCGTTCGACACCTGGCAGAACTCCGTCAACCCTTCCAACAACTTCATCGGCATCAGCGATGGTGCCGGCACCACCGCCGGCACGCTGCACTGGCTGACAACCTTCTCACCCCTGCCGTCATCGCTGCGCACGGGGACGCACAAGATCAAGATCGAAACGGTCGAAGGCGGGATCGCGGTGTGGATGGACGGCGCCAAGATCGGCAGCCTCGCCGTCGCGCTGCCGGCCTCGGCGTACGTGGGCTTCTCCGGCGGCACGGGCGGCTCGACCGATCGCCACGCGATCTCGGGCTTCACCGTCGCAGGCACCGGCGTCAAAGAAGAACCGAAACCGGCCACCCTGAAGATCACGAACGCGATCAGCGCGCCCACCGGCTCGCCGCAGGCTGAAACCACGCTCACCTACAGCGGCACCTGCCCGTCCAGCTTCACGACCGCCGCGCTCGGCAACGGCGGCTCGGCCACACCCACACTCACCGGCGCCGTCCAGGGCTCGAACTGCTCGGTCGCCGAGAGCGCCCCGACAGGGACGGGCTGGAAGACGACGGTCTCGATCAACGGTGCCGCGCCCGTCGAACTCAAAGAAGCTGGATCGACGCTGACGGCACCGGCGTTCGCCCTCGCGGCCGGCGCCAACACCGTCGCTTTCAGCAACACCTACACCCCGCCCAAAGAAGAACCGCCCGCCGCGACGTTGAAGATCACGAACGCGATCAGCGCCCCCGCGGGCTCTCCCCAGGCTGAAACCACGCTCACCTACAGCGGCACCTGCCCGTCCAGCTTCACGACGGCGGCGCTCGGCAACGGCGGCTCCGCCACCCCGACGCTGACCGGCGCCGTCCAGGGCGCCAGCTGCTCGGTCGCCGAGACGGCCCCCACCGGCACCGGCTGGAAGACCACCGCCTCGGTCAACGGCGCGGCCCCGGTTGAAATCGCCCCGTCCGGCGGCAAGGTCACCGTGCCCAGCCTTCGCGCTCGCCGCCGGCGCCAACACCGTCGCCTTCGCCAACACCTACACGCCGCCCAAAGAAGAAGGCGGCGTCCCGGCGATCCCCGACCCCAGCGCCGGCGGCTGGCAGATCAACGGCAACGCGAAACTCGAAGCGCCGAGCCTCGTCCTCACGAGCGCCACGGCCAACCAGAAGGGGAGCGCCTTCTGGCCGACGAAGGTCGACCCGCGCAACCTGGCCTACGAATTCACGATCTCGATCGGCGGCGGCAGCGGCGCCGACGGGCTCGCGTTCGTGATCGGCGACGCCACCAAAGGCGCCACCGCAACGTCGCTGGGCGAACAGGGCGGCGGGCTCGGGTTCGCGAAAACTCCCGGCTGGGCGGTCGCCTTCGACACCTACAAGAACTCGGCGAACCCGTCCAGCAACTTCGTCGGCATCAGCGACGGCGCCGGCACGAGCGCGGGCACCCTGCACTGGCTCACGACCTTCTCGCCGCTCGCCTCCTCGCTGCGGACCGGCACCCACAAAGTGAAGGTCGACACCGCCGGCGGCGCGATCGCAGTCTGGCTCGACGGCACGAAACTCGGCAGCGTCGCCGTGACGCTGCCGAGCTCCGCGTACGTCGGCTTCTCCGGCGGGACCGGAGGCTCGACCGACCGCCACGCGGTGTCGGGCCTCACCGTCGCCGCAGGCTAGGTCTCCGGCGGGGAGAGCCTCCATCCCGAGGCCGCGGCGGTACGGCAGTCCAGAACGGTGTCAGAACGCCGACGCGGAAAAAACAGCGGAGCCGCGACGTGCGCGACTCCGCTGAAAGGGCGTCATCCGTTCGCCCCGGGGCGTCATCCGCACGCCCAAGAGAGTGCCGGTCACGGCGGGCCGACCGCGGGATCCTTCCCGCAGCCGGCCCGCCGGCCGGCGCCTACCCGGCAGCTACTTCTTGCGCGGGCAGGGAGCCTTGTATTCGGCCGGGACCGTGGTTTCGGTCAGGCCACCGAGACCGGCGAACGTGAGTTCAGCCTTCACCGGCAGGTATTTTTTCGGGCACTTGGTCGGCATCGTGCCGTAGTAGGTGATCTTCTTGCCGTGGCGCATCGCCGAGCCGGTCTTGACCTTGATCGATTTGACCGACGCGTCCTGGGCGCCCGGCACCGTTTCGACCAGCGGCACGACGGCTTCGAACTTCTTGCTGAACAGGCCGCTCGAGTTGACGAAGTGGCCGGTGGAGAGGATTTCCAGCAGGACCGGTTCGTGGCCGAACGTGAAGAACTCGAGCCCGCCGCCCGGGGCGTAGAACGATTCGATCGTCGCGTTCTCGGGGACGACTTCTTTGCCGAACGCAACGTCACCTTCGACCGAGCCGACGGGGCCGGCCTTGGCCTTCGAGCAGGCCTTGGGGCCCTTGCCCGACGGTTCGAGCGTCGAGGGGGCACAGGTCGGGAAGCCCGAAGTGTGGAGCTTCACGCCGGCAGGCAGGTACACGTTGACGTGGATCAACGGGGGCGGGAAGCCGCCGTATTCGGTGCCGGAGATCTTGAATTCCGATTCGAACGCCGCACCGGCGCCGAAGATGTTGCCGGTGTGCGGGAAGCCGGCGATCGGCACGGCCTTGGCTTTGAACTGCACCGTCGGCGCGGCCGAGGCCGCTCCCGGCAGCGCGAGAGCCAGCGCACCGGCGGCGACCGCCATGAGGCTGATGATCGTTCTGCGCATTCCTGTCCTTCTCCTTGGTGGGGTTGCGGGCAGGCGGGATTGCGCTCCGGCTGCCTCTCATCTCCCCTAACACGCTTCCCCGCCACTCGTTTCGCCATTCGCCCTGTCAGGGCGAGAACATCACGCATTCGTGCCAGGCGGCGCTAGCGCCGCGGGCACGGCGCCTTGTATTCGACGTTCACGGTCTGCTCCGAAAGGCCGCCGAGGGCTGCGAACGTCAGCGCCGTGCGCACGGGCAGGAACCCTTTCGGGCAGCTCGTCGGGATGCGCGCGTAGAAGACCGGCTTGCCGGCCTGGCGGATCGCCGTGCCGATCGCGATCTTGATCGTTTTGACCGAGGCGTCCTGCGCTCCGGGCACCGTTTCGACGAGCGGGATGTCCGATTCGAACTTCTTCGAGAACGGCGGCGATGCCGCGACGTAGCGCCCCTTCGAGAGGATTTCGAGCAGCACGGGTTCGTGGCCGAACGTGAAGAAGGTCAGGCCGCCGCCCGGCGCGTAGAACCCTTCGATCGTCGTCGTCTCGGGCACGATCGAGGTGCCGAAGGCGACCACTCCGGTCGCCGTGCCGGTCCCGGCGAGCGAGCCCTTCGGGCACGCCTTGGGCCCGTGACCGCTCGGTTCGAGGGTCGCCGTCGGGCAGGTCGCGAAGCCCGACGGATGCAGGCGCACGCCTTCCGGCAGGTAGAAGTCGACGTGGATCAGGGGCGGCGGGAAACCTCCGTATTCGGTCCCCGAGATCACGTATTCAGCCAGCAGCGCTGTGCCGGCACCGAGGATGAACCCGGTGTGCGGGAAGCCGCGGATCGGCAGCGGCTCGGCTTTGAAGTTCACGGTCGGGGCCGCGCCGGCAACACCGGGCAGGGACAGGGCGAGCAGACTCGTCGCAGCCGCCAGCGCTCGGATGGTCCTCCCCTTCCCACTCCCCACGCGCGAATCATCTCACGCAGGTAGGCTGGCGGGCATGGATCCGACGCGGGCACGTGAACTGCTCGAAGGTGAGCGCCGGCGCGTGGAGCAGGCGCTCGCCGCGCTGCGCACGAGCGAGTCCGAAAGTGCCTCCGAGGTCGGCGAACCGGGCGAACGCGACTCCGAGGATCTCTTCGAACGGGGCCTCGACGACGCGCGCGCCGAGGACGTGAGCGCGCAGCTCGCAGCCGTCGAACGGGCCGAAGAGCGTCTCGCCGCCGGCACCTACGGGCTCTCCGTGCAGAGCGGCGAGCCGATCCCCGACGAGCGGCTCGAAGCGGTGCCCACCGCCGAGCTCACGATCGAGGAGCAGCGGGCGCTCGACGGCTAGTCAGGCCGCAGCTCGCCCCTGCCGACCGTCAGCACGCCCCCGCCGACCTCCACGCGCGTGAAGCGCTCGCCCTCGCCGTCGGCGCGCGCGAGCAGGAGCGACGGTCGCCGGAGCTCGGCGCCCTGGCGGATCTCGACCTGCTGCCCCGGCGCGGCCCGGCCGTGGCGCACGAGGTGCACCGCCAACGGCCCCGCGGCCGAACCCGTCGCCGGGTCCTCGGGCACACCGAGACCGGGCGCGAAGACGCGCGTCTCGAACGAGCCGTCCCCGCCCGCGAAGCAGCTCACGCTCGCGGCCCCCGCGAACGCCTGCACCGCGCGCAGGTCGGGGTCGAGGGCGGCCACGCGCTCCTTCGAGCCGCCGTCCACGAGGAAGTGGCTCGGGCCGTTGCTGTAGCGCTCGACCGGCAGCTCGGCCGACTCGATCCCGAGCGCCGCGAGCAGAGGGCCGGGCTCGGCGACGGGCTCCCAGACGGGGATCGGCTGTGACATCGCGGCCGCGACGCCATCGGCTTGGAGCTCGACCGCGACCGGCCCTGCACCCGTCTCCAGCACTGCCGAGGTCTGCCCCAGCGCGCGGGCGAGCAGCGCGCCCGCGCCGAGCACCGGGTGGCCCGCGAAGGGCAGCTCGGTGGCCGGAGTGAAGATCCGCACGCGCGCGTCTGCACCCTCCCGCGGCGCGGACAGGAACACGCTCTCGGACAGGCGCAGCTCGCGCGCCAGCGCCTGCATCGTCGTGGGCTCGATCGGTCCCGCGTCCGCGAACACCGCCAGCTGGTTGCCCTCCAGCGGCCGCTCGGCGAACACGTCGAGCAGGGTGTAGCGGAACGCGCGCGCGCCGCCTGCGCCGCTCACCTGCTCGCGCGCGAACTCCTCCAGCGGGCCCGCCACCGGCGGCTCAGCCGCTCTCGGCCATCGGGGCGAGCGTGATCCGCGCGGCCCCCGCCTGGATCTCCTCTCGCCCGTCGCGCACGCTCTCGGGCACGGCGACGGCGATCTCGACGACGCCCTCGACGTCGCCCTCCTCGCATGCGACGAAGCGGACCTCGCCGCCGTCGAGCGCGAGCCGCGGCCGCTGCCCGCCCTGGACCGGCACGCCGAGCACCTCGCCCCATCTCGCGGCGACCCCCGAGGGATCGGCGACCGCGACGGTGATGCCGGTCAGCCTGCCCGCCGGGCCGCTGCCGACTCGCGCCGTCCACTCCGGCCCGCCCCAGCGCCAGCTGCCGTAGGGCAGTGAGCGGTCCAGCGAGACGATCGTCCCGCGCATGTCGCTCGGATGCAGATGCGTGCCCGAGATGTCGGGCAGGTCGATCCGCCAGACGGTTCGCACACCGAGCGCCTCGGCGCGCTCGCGCGCCTGCTCGAGCTCCTCGATGTCGAACAGCGCCATGTAGCCGCCGTCGCCGCCGATCCGCTCGAGCTGCCGCCCGGCCGCGGTACCGTCGCGCAGCGGCGAGACGATCTCCAGGAAGCAGTCGCCGATCGCGAACACGGCGTTCTGGAGACCGAACTGCCCCACACCGGGATCGCGGAACGGCTCGCCCAGCCCGAGCCCCTCCCGCAGCTCCGCGGCGAGCGGCTCCAGCTCGCGTGCGACGAGCACCGCCTGGCGCAGCCTCACCCCGGTCATGGGTGGAAGGCTACTTCGACCGCCGGGGTCAAGATAATCCGGGCATCGAAGGCGATCGCGACCAGCGCGTGAGGGAGGCCCACTCGGGTCCGTTCTCGCGCGTGCTCGCGGGCGCCGCCGACTGGCTCGCGCCGCCCGAGAACCCCTCGCGTGTCGTGCTCGGCGTGATCGTGATCGGCGCGCTGATGGCGGCCGAGTCCGGCCTTCACGAGACGTACCTCGCCGTGTTCACCTCGGGCGTGATCACCGCCACCCTGTACTGGCTCGCCCATGCCTACTCCGACGTCCTCGGGCGCCGGCTGCACAGCCATGAGCGCCTGACCCCGTCCTCGCTCGGGTACTCGCTCGTGCACGAGTCGGCCGTGATCAGGGGCGCGGCGATCCCGCTCGTCGCGCTGGCTGTCGCCGCGATCGCGGGTGCCGACCGGGAAACGGGGGTCACGATCGCGGTCTGGTCGGCGGCCGTCAGCATCGCCGTGCTGGAGATCGTCGCGGCGCTGCGCTCCCACTCCACGCGCACCGAACTGCTGCTCGAGACGGCCATCGGCGTGACGATGGGACTCGCCGTGATCGCGCTGAAGGCCGTCATGCATTAGTCGGCCGCTGTAGACAAAACGTTTCGATATGTGATAATCCATTCCTCGGAACTATTGAGGTCGTTGGTGTCCCGAGGAGGAAACGATGTCAGCCGAAGCCGGGGAGGCTGTCCCGGGGGAGCATGGAGGCGCACCGCCGGGGCGGGCGCCGATCTCGCCGCTCTACGCGCGGCTGCCCCGTGGCCCGCACCGGCTCGACCGGCGCACCGTCGCCCGGCACCAGCGCCTGCGGATCCACGGCGCGATGGTGCAGGCGGTCGCGAGCGACGGCTACGAGGCGGTCAGCGTGCGACAGGTGATCGCGCTCGCGGGCGTCTCACGACGCTCCTTCTACGAGCAGTTCACGAGCAAGCAGGAGTGCTTCCTGTGCACCTACGACCTGCTGGCGCGCCGGCAGCTGGCGGCCGCGTACGCGGACTGCCGCCGCGCTCCGCAAGGACGTCTCGCGGCCGCGCTCGACAGCTGCGCGGACTTCGTGACGCGCGAGCCCGACGCCGCGACGCTCGTGCTGCTCGAGGCGCGGGCGGCGGGCGTCCCCGGCGCGAGGCGGATCCGTGCCGCCGCGGCCGCTTGGGAACGGCTGCTCGCTGACGCGCTCGCCGGCAGCGCGCTCGCGCCGGCGCCTGCCGGGGCGAGCATCTCCGCGCTCCTCGGTGGAGCTCAGGGGATCATGGCCGCGCGCCTTCGCGAGCCGGCGGCCCGTCCCGCGCTCGCCGAGCAGCTGCGCTGGTGGGCGCTGGCACCGAAGACGCCGCGGTCACCCGAGACCGCAAGGGACCTGGCCGGGTTCCTTCGTGAAGGGGCCCGCCGCAGCGAGAGCGCGACCGCGAGCGCCGGCGGCCGCGCCGGCTCCGCCCGCCGCTTGGCCGCCGAGCCCCGCGGTGAGCGCGAGCGTCTGCTCGCCGCCGCGCTGCGGGCGGCCGCCCGCAACCCGGTCGCGCTGATCAGCGCGTGCGCAGATCTGCGACGAGGCCGGCCTGCCCCTCGAGGCGTTCTTCGAGCTGTTCGACGATCGCGACGAGTGTCTGCGCGCGGCGCTCGCGGCGGCCGGCGAGCGGGTGCTCGCGATCGCCGTCGGCGCCGCGGAAGCCGGGCCGGCCTGGCCCCGGGCGCTGCGAAGCACCCTGGCGGCGCTGCTCTCGTATCTCGCCGCCAACCCTCTGCAGGCGCGGGCGCTGACCGTTCTCGCTCCGTGCGCAGGCGCCGACTGCCGCGACTACGGGCGCCGCCTGGACGGCGAGCTTGCGCGGCTGCTCGGAAGCGGCTACCCGAGCGACGGCGAGACGGCCGGCGAGGCGCTCGTGGGCGCGCTGTGGCACCTCGTTCGGTGCCACCTCGCGGACCGGCGCATCAGGTTCCTGCCCAGCGTCGCCGAGCACCTGACGCTGCTGGCGCTCGCGCCCGTGCTCGGGGCGGACGGCGCTGCTGCCGCGCTGCTCGACGGCTGACCGGAGCGCCGCGGTGCGACCTCCGAGCCTGCTGGACGGCCGAACGCGGCCCGCGGCGCGCGGACGGCCACCACTCGCGGCGCGGCGAGGGCTACCGGCGCTTGCGCGAGCGCCGGTCGGCGAAGTACGTCAGCACGATCCCCGCGAGCAGCGAGATGACGATCACGATCAGGAGCGGCGCGCGGCCGGAGCCGAAGACCCAGTCGACCTGGACGTCTTCGAGGTTCAGCACCGCGAACACGACGATGTAGACGCCGAGCAGGCCCCCGACGATGTTGCGGGCGAGTTCCTTGTTGCTCCGCTGCCGAGGCGGCTTCTGCGCTCCGTCCTGCTGTTGCGGCGTCCCCTGCGCGGACATCTGGGCTGATCGTAGCCTGCCTGCGGGTACCCGCCGCGTGAGCGGCCACGTGCAACCGGTCGGCGCCCGGGCTCATACCATGGGCTCGATGCGACGACTGCTCCCCCTCGTCGCCGTCGGCGCGGGCATCCTGGCCGGCTGCGGCTCGGCGACGAAGACCGTGACCGTCTCGCGCGCACCCAGCGGCAGCGACGACGCCTGCGACCACGAGCTCGCAGACGACGAGCACGCAGGCTCCGGCGGAAACGACGACCACGAGCCCGAGCACCGGCTCCACCTCACCCACGCGCACAGCCCCGGAGCCGTCGTTCGCCGAAAGCGAAGGCACGGCGAAGGCGGGATCGGCGGCCGCCGCCGTCGCGCTCGTGAAGGCGCACGGGTACACGCCGGTCGACGCCTCCGAATACCACCCGGGCCAGACCCTGCGCGTCCTCGTCGGCACCCGGACCGGCTCGGGCGACGGCTACGGCCAGCAGGCGTTCTTCTTCGTCGACGGCCACTACATCGGGACCGACGCCAAGGAACCGAGCGCGAAGCTCAAGGTCGTCTCCCAGAACGACACCGAAGTCGCCGTCGCCTACCCGCTCTACCGTCGCAACGATCCCCTCTGCTGCCCGAGCGGCGGCCAGCGCGTCGTCCACTTCGCGCTCAACAACGGGAAACTGCAGCCGCTCGACCCCATCCCGCCTGCGAACGGGTACGCGAACCTGAGCCGCTACTGAACCGGCCGGCAAGCTCCTACGCTTGAGTCTCCCAACCCCTTACGGAAAGGCGAGAGATGAGCGAGCGGATCGAAGGTCGCGGCGAGGAGCTGCTGAGCGGCAAGAACTTCGCGAACGTTTCGACGCTGCGGGGCGACGGCTCGGTGCTGAGCGCCCCTGTCTGGGTCGACGTGCAGGATGGCAAGCCGGTCCTGAACAGCGCCGAGGGCCGCGCCTGGCCGCGCAATCTCGAACGCGACCCGCGCATCACGCTGACGGTCCAGAACATGGAGAACCCGTACGAGTACGTCGAGGTCCGCGGCAAAGTCGCAGAACGCACCCACGACGGCGCCGACGAGCACATCGACGCGCTCGCGAAGAAGTACCTCGACGCCGACTCCTACCCCTACCGCCAGCCCGGCGAACAGCGCGTGATCATCAGGGTCGAGCCCGAGCACGTGCACGTGAACGGGGGCTGAGCCGGCTCAATCCCGCCCGCGCAGCCGGCTCCACAGGCTGGGCGGGCGCGGTTGGGTCGCGCGCCACTCCTCGCGGAGCGGCAGGCGGCCCTCGCGACGGGCCCGCAGCACGCACTCCGTGTGCGCGTGGCGGCGCCGTCGCGTGTCCCCTTCGGGGGCGATGAGCATATGCTCGCTGAGGGCCGGAAGAAGATGACCACAGATCGGACAGCGATACGTCGATGGCTTTCGGTTGGCGGCTCGCCTCACCGTCCACCATGGCGCGCGCGGAAGGTCCGTCATCGCTCCATTGTCGCGCCGCTCGCGGCCACCCTCGCCGCGAGCGCCGCGATCGGGCTCGGCATGGCGCTCGCGCGGGGCGGGCTTCTCACGCCGGGCACGAAGCGGCCGCGGCGGCGGCTCGGGCTCGCCGCCGGCGAGGGCCTCGCCGAGGGGCTCAGGCGGATGGCGCTCGAGCAGTGCGACCTCGCCGTCGAACAGCTGCAGCACGTCGAGGACCGCGATGCCCGCAAGGCGGTGCACGAAGCACGCAAGGCGATCAAGCGGCTGCGAACGATCGTGCGGCTCCTCGCGGGCGAGCTGGGGGCCGAGAGCAGCGCCCGCGAGCAGGCGACGCTGAGCGCAGCCGCCGCCCGCCTCGCGGGCGCCCGCGACGCCGAGGTGATGCTGGCCACGCTGGACGACCTCGTCGCGCGCCACCGCCGCGAGCTCGCCAAGCGCAAGGGCGTGATCCGGCTCCGCACGCACCTCGCGGCCGAGCGCGACGAGGCCGAGCGGCAGATGCTCGAACCGGGCAATCGCATGCGCGTCATCGACGAGCTGCTGTTGTTCCGCACGCGCGTCGCGGCCTGGGAGCTTCCCGCCCGGCCCGGGATCGGCGCCGTCGAGGACGGGCTGGACCGCATCTACCGCCAGGGCCGCAAGCGCGGCCGGCGCGTGGCGGGCAAGCGCGGCGGGCGGATGCTCACGATGCACCAGTGGCGAAAGCGGGTCAAGGACCTGCGCTACGCATCGGAATCGCTGCGCCGCTCGCCGCCGGCGCCGGGGACGATCGCGAAGCTGTCGGGCAAGCGCCGCAAGCGCGCCGGCAAGGAGACACGGTGGGTGCGGCGCCTGGCCGTCCGCGCCGACGAGCTGAGCGAACTGCTCGGCGAGGAGCACGACCTCGCCGTCTTCGGAGCATGGCTCTCGGAGCACGGCCGGGACGCGGGCGTCTCGCGCGGCACGCGGCGGCGGCTGCGCAAGCGGATCGTGCGCCGTCGCCGCAAGCTCCGCCTGCGGGCGCTCCGGGGCGGTCAGCGCCTCTACCGCCGCAAGCCGCGGGCGTTCCTGCGCCGCGTCACGCGCGCCTACGCGGGCAGCGCCACGAAGCTCAGCTGACGCTGAGGACCGTGAGGGCGCGCGTGCCGCGCGGCAGCGTCACCGAGAGCTCGTCGCCGGGCGCGCGGCCGAGCAGCGCCGTCGCCACCGGCGATTCGACCGACAGCCGCCCCTCCCGGGGGGCGGCGTCGTGCGAGCTCACGATCTGCCACGTCTCCTCCGCCCCCTCGCCGTCGCGGACCACGACCGTCGAGCCGAGCCCGACGACGCCGCCCGTGGGGGCGTCCTCCTCGACCAGGACCGCGTCGGCGATCCGCTCGCGCAGACGCGCGATCTTGGTCTCGAGGTGCGCCTGGTCGTTCTTGGCGTCGTGGTACTCGCTGTTCTCCTTCAGATCGCCCCATTCGCGCGCGGTTTTGATGCGCTCGGCGATCTCGCGCCGGCCGTCGTTCTCGAGCGCTTCGAGTTCGGACTCGAGCTGGCGCAGGCCGTCGGCCGTGATCAGGTTCGTCGCTTCGCTCATGCAGAGAGCCTACGCGCCTCTAGAAGTAGGTGCTCGGCGGCGAGCTGAGCAGCGCGTAGATCTGCGCGATCGCGGCCTGGACGAGCAGCTGGCCGGTGGGCGGCGAGCCGGCGACGAACAGGTCGTTCGAGAGGCGCAGGTGTTCCCAGGCGTAGTTGACGTAGGCCTGGGCGATGCGTGGTCCCGGCGGGTCGTGCGTCACAGAGTCGAGGTAGAGCAGATTGCGGAAGTAGATGGAGGGGAAGAACGGGTTCTCCGCCCCCAGCCGTTCGGGCGTGAAGTAGGCGATCGAGGCCGCCGCGGTCTGCCGTGCCTGATAGAGGAAGGCGCCGTTGCCGGTCGCCTGGTAGAGCAGCGTCCCGGCGCCGATCATCACGCCCTGGGTGTAGCTGTAGAGGTGCGGTTCGACGATGCCGCGGCGGTTGAGGTGATCGGCATACAGGTTCCCCGGGAGCGCCAGACAACGCCGGACCCATTCGTAGGCCTGCACGGCGAAGGTCAGGTACGCCGGGTTCTTCGTCACTTTGTAGAGCTGGACCGCGAGCTCGGCGGCCGGGGCGGTCGTGATCGTGTTGCGGTCGGTGTTTTCTTCGAGGTTGCTGAACGGGATGCCCCCGGGGCAGCCGAGGCTGGGTGATTCCTGCCAGCCGGCCATCTCGAAGGCCATCACGGCTTCGGCCGCGCCCAGAACCGCGGGTTCGCGCGTCAGGCGGTAGATCCGCATCAGCTCGATCCCGACCCAGTCGTTGTCGTCGTAGTACTTCGCCCCGCCGGGGCCGGTCGGCGGCGCCACGGTCCCGTCGTACGCCGGCAGCGTGCTCGTGAACGTGCCTTCGGGCTCGCCGGAGTTCGCGCTGTCGAAGTAGTTGCCGAGACCGACGAGCCGCGTTTTGACTTCCTTCGCGAAGGACGTGCGCAGCGATGGGACCTTCGCGATCGCCTGCACGTTGGCCATGCTGACGGTGGCCGCGAGGCCCTGCGAGAACGGCCAGAGGTAGGAGAACGGTTCGCCCTTGTACAGGCCCGAGCCGAGCAGGTAGTAGGCGCGCTGCATCCCCTGGAACGCGCGCAGGCCGCGCGCGGGGTTGCCGTGCAGCACGGGCACGGCGGGCTTGCGCTTGTGCTTCTTGGCGGCCGCGAGCGCCCCGCGCCGCACGCGGAAGGCAGGCTTCGTCGCGGCGGCCGGATAGCGGTCGGCACGCGCGGGAGCCCGCTTCGCGTGGACCGGTGCGGCCGCCGTCGCGGCGCATGCGAGCGTCACGGCGAGCGCCGCTGGGAGAAGATGGAGCCTGGTGAGGAGCGGGGTCATGTCTCAAGCAGCAACAACAGGCCACGACAGCCGAGGTTGTGGTGTCCGGCCGTCCTACCTGGCCGTCGGTCACGTGACCGTCGACGTGATGGCGAACGGCGAGCGCCGGCCCGGCGGAACGGCGCTGTACAGCGCGCTGCAGGCCGCCCGGCTGGGGCTCGAGGCGACCATACACACGCGCGGCGAGGAGCGCGAGCTGCGCGAGCTGCTGTCCCCGTACGCGGACGAGGTACAGCTGGTGGTCGAGCCGGCGGCGGAGACGACCACCTTCCGCACCGAGGGCCTGGGCGAGGAGCGACGGCAACGCCTGCTGGCGTGGGCGGGGCTCGATCGCCGCTGAGCGGCTGCCCGCCGCCGGACATCCTGCACCTCGCTCCCGTGGCCGCGGAGCTGGCGGCGCTGCCGGCCGGGGAGTGGGGCTTCGTGGGCCTCACGCCGCAGGGTCTCGCGCGCGGCTGGAGCGAGCCGGGGGCCGAGGTCGTGCCGCAGGCGCCCGCCGCGCCCGCGCTGGGCCTCTTCGCACGATCCGATGCTGTGGTCCTGAGCCGCGGCGAGCGGCTCACGGCGGCAGACGGCGTCGAGCTGGCGCGCCGGTCCGGGGCACTGGTGGCTGTCACCGCAGGCCCTGCGAGCACGTTGCTGCTGGAACCCGGCGGTGGCGAGACCGAGCTGGCGCCGGCGGCCGCGCCGGCCGCGGTCGACGACCTCGGCGCCGGGGACGTGTTCGCCGCGACCTTGTTCGTCGAGCTCGCCGGCGGCGCCACGCCCAGACGGGCGGCGATCATGGGCGGCGCGGCGGCCGCGGTGCGCCTCCGCGGCATCGGTCCGGGGGCGATCGGACGGCGAGCCGAGATCGAGGCTCAGGCGACCAGCGCGGAGTCGAGCAGCTCGTTGAGCTCGCCGAGCTCGAGCTGATCGAGCCGCCCGCAGGCCATCGCCGCAAGCAGCAGGCTGCCGCCCACCGGGACCATCTCGACCGCGGTGATGCGCGCCCCGGGCGCGACCGCCAGCACGCGGCGGCGCAGCGGCGCCAGGTACAGCTCACCGGCCTTGTACGCGCCGCCGATCAGCCCCACCGGGAACTCGCCGACCAGGCCCGTCTGGCCGATCACGGCGGCGATCTGATCGCCCAGCAGGGTCGCACCGCGCTCGAACAGGCGCGCGCGCGACCTCGTCGCCGCTTTCTGCCAGCTTCGCGGTCTCGGTCGCGAACGCGGCGATCTCGCCCTTCGTCAAGGGCTTCGAGTAGACCAGCGAGGCGACCGCCTCGACCGTCTCGCACCCGAAGTACCGGCAGGCCGCGTCCCCGAGCCCCGTCGGCGGCCCCGACGCGTCGCGGTCGCGCAGCGCGGCGCTGATCGACTCGACGCCGAGCCAGTAGCCCGAGCCCTCGTCGCCCAGCAGGTGGCCCCACCCGCCGGTGCGCCAGCTGCCACGCGGGCCCGCGCCGAAGACGTTCGAGCCGGTGCCGGCGATCGCGCCCACGCCCGGCTCCCCGCCGGTCGCGGTCGCCCAGGCGCCGACGACGTCGTTGACGACGATCCAGCCCTCGCCGCGCGCCTCGCGCAGATGCCGCGTGATCGAGCCGGTGTCGGTGCCGGCGACCGCCACGACCGCGGCGCCGAGCTCCTGAGCGTCGATGCCGGCACCGTCCAGAGCCGCGCCGGCGGCATCGACGAGCGCCTTCACCGCGGCGGGCGCCCCGACGGCGTCCTCGTTGCTGGGGCCGGCGTGACCGAGATGGAGCCTGCGGTCCTCGAGGTCGAGCACGGCGGCGAGCGTCTTCGTCGCGCCACCGTCGACACCGAGCAGGTAGCGGGCGTCGGGCCGCGGGGTCGGCGCGGTCAGCGCGAGGGGCAGCTCGAGCAGCGGCGTGCGTTGCATCGGCGTGGATCCTGGCAGGAACGGCGGCCGATGCCGGATTAGGATCGGGGCCGATGCGAGCGGAGCCGGTGTTCGTGGGCGCGCCCGAGGGAGCCGGGATGTACGAGTCGTTCTACCTGCGCGCCGTCTCTGCGCGCGAGCCGGTGGGCGTGTGGATCCGCCACACGGTCCGCAAGCCGCCGGGCCGCGCAGCCACGGGCTCGGTGTGGTGCACGGTCTTCGACGCAAGCCGCGGAGCCCCGTTCATGCACAAGAGCAGCTTCGAGGAGCTGCAGGTCCCGCCGGGCGGCTGGATCGACATCGGCGGGCGCGCACGCATCGGCCCGGAGGGGGCCGAGGGAGAGTGCGGTCCCGCCCGCTGGTCGCTGCGCTTCGCCGCCGAGGCGCCTGAGCTCCGCCACCTTCGCCCGCGCCTGCTCTACCGCACGCCGCTGCCGCGCACGAAGCTGACGAGCCCGGCGCCGCTCGCGCGCTTCGACGGCGTGCTCGAGCTCGCCGGCCGGGAGCCGATCGAGCTCGCGGGCTGGCGTGGCATGGTGGGGCACAACTGGGGCTCCGAGCACGCCGCCCGCTGGATCTGGCTGCACGGCTGCGATTTCGCCGGCGCACCGGGGGCGTGGCTCGACGTCGCGCTCGGCCGGGTCCGCGTCGGCTCGCGCCTGACGCCGTGGGTGGCGAGCGGTTCCGTCTGGGCCGAGGGCCGCGAGCACAGGCTCGGGGGGCTCGGCGCCGGCGCGGCCCGTCGTCCACGAGTCCGCGGCGGGCGCCGAGGTCGAGCTCGGCGGCCCCGGGCGGTTTCTCCTCACGGCCCAGGTCGAGGTGCCGCCCGGGAGCGCTGCGGGCTGGCGCTACGCGGACCCCGGCGGCGCTACCCACATGGGGGCACCCCATGGCGGGGAGGCAAGCGAGCACAGCGTCGTCAACTGCTCGGTCGCCGGTCTCGAGCTGACGCTCGCCCGCCGCGGCGAGGGCGGGCGGGTGGTGCTGCGCAGCGCCCACGGAGGCGCGTACGAGCTCGGCACCGCGGGCGCGCAGCGACCGCCCGGCGTCGTGTTCGCGCCCTTCGGCGACGACTGACATCCGATCGGGGATCGTCCAAACGGACTACCGCAACTCATGTGTTCGCGCCGCCCGGCCGATGCAGTGCCACGAGTCAGGGGGACTCGACATGGATGATCTCGTTCTGAACAGCCGCAGCACGCCGCCCGCTCGAGGGAGCGCCCGATGAAGGACGTTGTCGTCCAGGACGGGCACGAGATCGCCAAGGGCGCCGAAGCGCTGCTGCGCGAGCACCCGGGCGCGCAGGTGTGCGCGCTGGCGTCGAACGGGCTGATCGTGCCGGTGCCCCAGACCGTCGGCCTGTGGGGTCAGGGCCTGATCCAGGGCCGCGCGCTGATCGACAACGTGGTGGCCGGCGACCGCACGGCGGTCGTGACGGCTGTGGCTCGCCGCCCAGAAGGACGGCGCGGCGCAGACGAAGGTGCGCATGCTCGCGACCCCCACGAAGTGGTCGACGCTCCACTTCATCGACCTGCGGGAAGTGCACGGCGTCTTCCTCGGCGTGATCCTGCCCAGCGACGAGGACGCCGACGATGCGCCGAGCGAGCAGGAGAGCGGGCCCGCCGCCCCTCGCTTCTGCACCCTCACCGAGGACGAGGGCGCGCGGGTGATCGCCGCCGACGACGCGTTCACGCAGATGTTCGGCTACACCGAGGAGGAGCTGCTCGGCAAGTCGGTGCTCGACCAGATCCACCCCGAGGATCAGGGACGTGCCGTCGAGGGCTGGCTCGCGGTGATCTCCAGCAACCACGCGCAGCAGACGCGCCTGCGCCGCCGGCGCAAGGACGGCAGCTTCGTGTGGGTCGACACCACGCTGCACAACTACCTGAATCACCCCGAACGCAACTGCGTGGTCGTGGAGATCATCGACGTCTCCGCGGAGATGGCCGCCCAGGAGGCGCTGCACGAACACGAGGAGCTGCTGCGGCGCCTCACGGACGGCATGCCCGTCGGACTGCTGCAGCTCGACACCGAGCGCGACGTCGTCTACAACAACGCCTGCCTGATCGACATCCTCTACGGCTCGGAGCCGCTCGACAGCGCGACGGCGAGCGAGCCGACACCGGTCGTGCCGGGCGAGCAGGAGGCCGCAGTCGAGCGTCAGGAGGGGCCGGCGCCGACCGTCAAGACGTTGCTCCAGACCCTCACCGAGGAGAGCTCGGCGCAGTTCGACGAGGTGCTCGACGAGGTCCTCGCGGAGGGCGTCGACCGCGACGTGGAGGTGGACATCGTGCGGCCGTCCGGTACCTGGCGCCGCGCGCTGATGAGCATCCGCCCGCTCTCGCGTGCCAGCGGCGAGATCGGCGGCGCGATCACCTGCGTGCTCGACATCACCGACAGCGCTCGCGCCCGTCAGGAGCTCGAGCACCGCGCAACCTACGACCCGCTCACCCACGTGCACAACCGCTCCTCGATCCTCGCGCTGCTCGGAGACGAGCTGGCACGCGAGGACGCGGCGAGGACCGGCGTCGTCTACGTCGACCTCGACAAGTTCAAGCCGGTCAACGACACCCTCGGCCACGCCGCCGGCGACGAGCTGCTGACGCTCGTGGCCGAACGCCTGAAGCTCGCCAGCCGCGACTCCGACGTGATCGGCCGTCTCGGCGGCGACGAGTTCCTGATCGTGCTGCGCGACGTGCCCTCGGCGAAGATCGCGATGCAGGTCGCCGACCGCATCAGGATGACCGTCTGCGGCACGTTCGAGCTCTCCTGCGGCGAGGCCGAGCTGCGCGCCAGCATCGGCGTGGCGTGCGCCGAGCACGGAAGCGTCGGCGCAGATGAGCTGGTGCGGCTGGCCGACACGGCCATGTACCGCTCCAAGAGCGACGGGCGCTCGGTGCCCGTGCTCGCCTGAGGCCTGAGCTTCCGGGGCAAGCAGCCCCGCGGGACCTTTTAAAGCCGAGAGCGCGGCGGGCAAAATGCCGCACCGCGCTCTCTCCGATCTCAGCCCGCGTCGCTCTCGGCGAGCGACGGGTCAGATCAGATCCGGCTCATAGGCACGTGTGCGTCTGCGCGCAGATGCCTTTTTCTTCGATTTCTTTGTGTTCCCTGGCGCTTTCGAACCAGATGTTGCCCTTCTTCACTTTGATTTCTTCGAGTTCGCCTTCGAAGTAGCCGTTGTATTCGATGACGTTCAATTCGGGGTTGAATTTCCCGCCCGGTTCCTTCGTGTATTTGCACGAGCCGTTTTTTTCGACCGGGATGTAGAACGTGACCTTGTTGTGCCATTCGACGAACATCTCGAACTTGAACCCGTTGGGGTACAGGTTGAATTTTTCCTCTTTTTCCTGTTCTTTGCCGTATTCGGCCGCTTCGTCTTCTTTTTCGAGGTTTTCGTTCGTCGGGATGGTCTGGTTCGGCAGGATCACTTTGCAGGCGCCGCCCCTGACCTTGACTTCCATCTGGGTGCCTTTGACGATGTGGTTTTCGCCTTCGGCTTTACCGAGTTCAGCCAAGCCGTTCGCGTGGAATTCCATTTCGAAGCCCTTCTGCATCTTGACCGGGACTTCTTCCACGATGTGACCGACGAGTCGCCGCTGCGCTTTGCATTTGCCGAATTTGAGTTCGGTGCGGAAGGTCTGGGAGCTTTCGGCTTCGACGTGCTTGGCGTCCGACGTCAGTTTTTCGCAGGTGAACGCGAACGGGCCGGTTTCTTCCTTGCCGCCCAGGAACATCGCATCGAGTTCGCCTTCCTTCGTCTTCGCATCGACGGGCGTCCCCGGCGTGACCGGCCCACCGCTCGGCACGTTCGCGTGAAATTCGCCGAAGAAGGCTTTTTCTTTCGCGAAGGCTGGCGACGCGAGCGCTCCCACCACGCACGCGATCGCGGCCAACGCGACCGTGATCTTCAGGGTCCTCATGTCTCCTAAGTCCTCGCTTTCGCCTCGCTGCGAGAAGGCTGGTAGACGGTTTCCCACTAACGCGTCTGCGACCCAGGCACCTCTGGGCACCCCCTTGTGGCCCCCCGAGATCGCGACTCGACGCCGGCGAGCATACCATGAATGTCGACGGATACGAGCCGCTGCCGCAACGTGCGCTCGTCGCGTGAAGTCGAACATGTGGACACCGGACCGGAGTGGGCCGACCGGGGCCGAGCAACGCATGAAGCGTCGCGCTGGCTGGATGGCCAGTCTAGCATTGACAAATCGATCACGTCGGGTGGAGAGAGGACGTTTTGAGAGGGATGACGAGAAAGACGTTGATGCTCGCGATCGCGCTGCTCGCGGTGATCGCTGCTGTTCTCGTTCTGACCCTCGGCGGCAGCTCCAAGCACCACGCGTCGCGCCAGGCCTCCACCGGCGAGCGGCCCGACCGCGAGCGCGGCCTCCTACCTCGGCGTCGGCGCCGCCACCGTGCGCCGCCGCCTGCGCAGCGGTGAAACGCTGGCGGAGATCGCCGAATCGACTCCCGGTCGCAGCTCGCGACGGTCTGCTGCGCGCCATGCTCGCCCACCGCGCCGCCGAACTGACGAAGCAGGGCCTCTCGCCGGCCCAGGTGCGCGAACAGGAGAGCCAGCTGCGCACGAAGCTCAAAGCCCAGCTGCGTCACAGGCGACGCGTGGGCGGCTCGCTGGCGGCGGCCTCGAGCTACCTCGGGATCAGCCAGGCGCAGCTGCGCTCGCAGCTGCGCTCGGGGCGCACGCTCGCGGAGATCGCCGTCGCACACGGCCATTCCCGCGCCGAGCTCGTCGAAGGGATCGTGAAGGTCCGTCGAGCGCGGCTCGCCGCCGCCGTGAAAGCGGGGCAGATCACGGCCGCCGACGAGCGTCTCGCGCTGCGCCAGCTGCGGCGCCGCGTAACTCGTCAGATCGAAGCAAAGCTCGGCTGATCGCCGCAGTGCAGACGTAAAGCTTCGGCGCTCATGGGTCGATGGTCAGGGCGCGGACACAGGGAGTGCCGCTCGGACACAGGGAGTGTCCGGTGATCACAACCCAAAAAGGGGGCCCGACGTGGCCATGCACATCGGTAGGCGTAACACGGGAGGCAAGCGACGCGTCGCAGGCCTTCTTGTCTTTCTTGTCGCGATGGTGATCGGCGTGAGCGCGTACGCGTTCACGGCCAGCAACACCGTCGCGAGCCACTCTGCAGGTGCGGGTTCGGCAACGGTCAGCGGCTACACGGTCGCTTCGCCGACGAACTACACGTTCAGCGGCGACGGCGAAACGATGACCGCCGTCACCTTCGACCTGAACAAGTCGGCGTCTGACGTCGCGGTCGCGCTCACGGCGGCGACCCCGGCGAGCGGCGACTGGACGGACTGCGGCGCTTCGGAAGGTGCGTCGCCGTTCGCAGTGACCTGCACGTTCAACACTCCTGTGCCGGACGGAGAAGGCCTCAAGCTGTCGGTCGCGGCCGTCAGCAGCGGCACCGTCACGATCGAATAGGCATACGCCCGCGCGGAGCGGCCCGAACAGGGCCGCTCCGTCGCGACGCGTAACGCCCGCCAGTTCCTTCGCGATGCGAGCACGCCCTCACACCAAGAGCATCTTGTGGGGCGCCCTCACGCTCGCGCTCCTCGCATCGCTGTGGTTCCTGTTCGCGCCCGCGGCGGTCGGCGGCTCGACGAGCTACGTCGAGACCGACGGCATCAGCATGGAGCCACGCTTCCACTCCGGCGACCTCGCCATCGTCCGTCAGGAGAGCGACTACCGCGTCGGTCAGATCGTCGCCTACCACAACCGCGAGCTGGGGACGGTGGTGCTGCACCGCATCATCGGCCGCGACGGCTCGCGCTACACGTTCAAGGGCGACAACAACAACTTCACAGACTTCGAACATCCGACGCGCTCGCAGCTCATCGGCGCGCTGTGGATCCACCTGCCGGGCGCAGGCCGCGCCCTGAACTCGGTCCGCTCGCCGGCGCTGATCGGGCTGCTGTTCGTGATCGGGACGCTGCTCGTCGGCGGCGTGTCGTTCGCGAAACGGAGGCGCCGGCGCAAGCGCGGACGCGCCGAGGGCACGCGCGATGCCGGTCGCGTCGACCGCGCAGGCGGCGAAGCGCGCCGCGTTCTCGGAGGGCCGCCTGGGCGGCGTACCGGCGGCGGCGATGGTCGCGTGCGCGCTCGTCGCGATGACGCCGTTCTTCGTCCTGGCCGTGCTCGCCTTCACCCGGCCGGCCGCCGCGGTGAGCGCGACCAGCGTCCCCTACCGGCAGACCGGGAAGCTCAGCTACTCGGCAAGCCCGCCCGCCGGGCCCACCTACCCGTCGGGGACGGTGCACACCGGCGAACCGCTGTTCACGCACGTGGTCTCCTCCGCGCGGCTCGAGTTCGCCTATGAGTTCTCCTCCGCTGCCCCGCACCGTCTCGACGCGCGCGGCTGGCTGAGCGCGACCGTCGCCTCGACCAGCGGCTGGCACACGACCGTGCCGCTCGGGCCGGCGACCGCGATCGGCGGCGACTCGGGCTTCGTGCGAGGGCGGCTCGACATCGGCTCGCTGCTCGCGCTGGTCGACCGCGTCGAATCGGTGACCGCGGTCCGCGGCGCCTACACCCTCACGATCACGCCGCACGTGGCGCTCGGCGGGCGGCTCGCCGGCGCGCCGCTGCAGGGCTCCTTCGCGCCGGGCGAGCAAATTCGCTCTGAACGGCCTCGAGATCCGTCCCGTGACGGCGAGCGGCGCTCCCTCGGAAGCAGCATCCGCGACGACGAGCTTCGAACACTCCGCGAGCGGGACCGTCACAGCCCGCCGCAGCAGGCCCGCACACATCGTGCTCGGACCGCTCAGCGTCACGGTCGGCGCCGCCCGCGCGATCGCGCTCGGCGGCCTCGCGCTGATCGCGATCGCGCTGTGCGTCGCGCTTGCGCTCGCCGCGCGGCCCCGCCGCCAGGGTCCGGTGGCGGCGATCCTCTCGCGCTACGGCGGCGCCATCGTGCCGGTCGACTGCGTCTGGCAGCAGCCGGGCGTGGCGGTGATCGACGTGGCGGACATGGATTCGCTCGCGCGCATCGCGGCCCACTACGAACGCTCGATCCTCCACGAGCGCACCGAGTACGGCGATGCCTTCTGGGTCAGCGACGAGAGCGGGCAGTTCCGCTACGCGGTGCTGGACGACGGCTGGGTGGCACCGGAGCAGGCGGAGTACCAGCCGGACGAGGCCGGGTGGGCATCAGCGGCTGACACGGAGTGGGCGTCGCCGGCCGGCGAGAGGCCGCAGGAGCCGGCGGCCGAGCCTGTTCCCGCAGTCGCGCCCGGGTGGGCTCCCGCGCCCGCGACAGCCGCAGGGGCGGCGGCAGCGGCGAGCGCCGCCGCCGAGGAGAACGAGATCGCCGCGGCGGACCTCCGGCCTTCGCTCCCTGCCGAGACGCTGCAGTTCGGCGCCGCCTCGCCGTCCGCGCTCGCGCGCGGCTGAGCGCGCCTCTAGCGCTCGCGTCCCTGGGCCGAGGCGGTCGGGCGTGCCGAGGACGTGCGGCCGCGCGGCTCGCGGCGGCGCCGCGACCACACATCGAACCCGGTATCGAGGGCTCAGATCGCCCCCGTCAGGCAGCTGAACGCGGCCCAGTAGTACGGGTGGCCGAACTCACCCGAGCGCAAGCTCGCTGCGGCCTCGCCGAGAGCGTCCGCGGCCCCGCCCCCGAGCAGGTAGCGCTCGTAGAACGCATCCATGAGCTGAGCCGTGGCCGAGTCGCTGACGGGCCACAGGCTCACGATCATGCACTTGGCTCCCGCCGACAGGAACGCCTGCGACAGGCCGGCGAACTCCTCGCCACCCAGCCCCTCGACGATGCCGCTGTCGCAGGCTGAGAGCACGACGAGCCCGGCTTGGAGGCGGACCCCCAGAACCTCACGCGCAGTGAGCGCCCCGTCGGCCATCTCGAGGCCCGAGTCCAGCGGTGCGCCGGCAGCGACGTAGCCATGGCCCGCGAAGTGAGCGACCGGCGCCGCTGGCAGACGCGGCAGGACGACGCCGATCGTCGCGTCGGCGGCGAGCAGCGGCTCGACGCCCAGGCGAGCCGCTACCTGCCGCGCCTCGACCTGCGCCCATTCGAGGTCGCCGGCCGGATCGCCGACGACGAGCGACTCGCCCGACGAGGTTTCGACCGCGACGTCGCGCGCGAGCAGCGCGTCGACGCTGGGGCAGAGCGACACGGTGACCCGACGCCTCCCGGGATCCTCGGCGGAGGCCCACTCGAACGCGGCCAGCCACGGCACCATCATCGCGGGGCCGCTGGGAAGCACGACGACGTGCTCCGCGGAGAGCGCCACGTCGAGCACTGGGCCGAGCACCTCCAGCAGACCGCGGTGCCATGTCTGCGGAACGCCGCAGTCGCCTCCTGAGAGCGGCAGCTCACGCGCGATCGTGGCGAGCAACCGGTCCCACTCTCGATCGCCCCAGGACGCGCGGGCGACCGTCGGAGCCCCGTCGCCCGCCCCCACCGCGAAGATGATCGTTTCCGCCTCGAGCGAGATCGGGGACAACACGACGGTGCGCTTGCTCGCTGCTTCGAGCCGCACGCTGAGCTCTTCGAAACGGGGTGGCCTCGGTCGGCGCAGCTCTACATACGCTCGGCCCGCGTCGCCGGCGGCGGCGATCTCGCTCCACACCCGTTGGAGTTCCTCGCGCGCCGTCGCCCTCGCGACCAAAGTCGATTGACCCGTGGGGCTCGGGTCTTGCGTCGTGGCCGATTGCGCGAAGCCGGCGGCGTCGAGCCTGGCCAGCGTGTCGAGGAGAGCCTGCTCTCGTTCGAGCAGCGCCTCCGGCACGTCCGGTGGGCCCGGCAACTGCCCGCGTGTCAGGTAGTCGGCGAGGATGCGGCTCTTCGACGCCTCGGCCACCTCCCATGCGCGTCGCAGGTGTGGCTCGGCCACACTCGGATCGACGGCCAGCCGAGCCAGTTCCATGTGCTGTGCGACGAGCCGCCGCGGAATCGCGGCATGCCGTCGCGCCGATCCCACCTTGAAGCTGGCCGGCAACGTCGAGAACTCACCGGTCAGGAGCGCCCACGCATTCTCATACGCGTCTGCAGCCAGGATCAGATGTTCGACCAAACCGGAGCGGACGAACCTTTCCCCGCCGAGGCGCCCGATGTCGTCGAAGAGGATCGGACGGTCCGGCGCGGTGTCAGGCAGCGCGTCGAGGCCCGCGCGCAGCGCGGCCACCGCACTCTCCCAGTCCTCATCCGCTGCCGTTCGAAGCCAGCGGAAACGCAATGCGTTTGCCAACCTATGCGTGGCGCTCGGACGAAACTGAGGCCTCTGAGCGGTAGCCGCGACCGCCGAGCGTAGGGTCTCGATCGCGTCGTCGAGCATGTCTGAGGAGCTGTCGAGCTGGAAGCACGAGAGTTCCGCGAAGCCTTTCTGCGAGATGCGGTTGGCGTAAGCGATGTCGTCCGCCGGTGTCGCTGTCACCGCCTTGTTCGCAATTTCGACCGCCCGCTTGGCGATCGATGCGTCGCCCTCCAGCGGTGCAAGCATGGACAGACCCTCGGCAAGATTTGCGAGCGCAGTCGCGCCGGATCTCGGCTGCCTGGGGTCTGGGCGGTCCGCCGCGACTTCCATCAGTTCGATGCTGCGAACGAGGTCTGCCCGGTCTTTCAGCCGCAGGTAGCGCGCCTTCAGGTCGCCTGCAAGATCCGAGAACACCTGACGACGGGGCATCTCCTCATCGCGGAGGAGGCTCTCGTAGATCGCGACGGACTGGTTGAGCGCGTCGACGTCCCCCGAACGATCGTACTCCTGCGTCAGATGGCTGGCGAGATTCGCCTTGCGCAGCGATTGCGAGGGGTCGTCGGCGCGGGTGAGCGCCACGGCCGTCCGCGTCAGCTCCAACGCTGCTCTCGAGTCCGCAGGGTCGTTCCCGAGCCTGTAGCGGTCGTTGTGTGCCGCGGCGAGATTGGTGTACGCGCGCGGAGCCTGCACGTCGATGTCGCCTTCGGCGTGGATCGCGGCGACGGCTCCACCCAGCTCACGCAGCGCGTCCTCCAGGACCGCAGGGTCCCGTTCACGTACGTACAGGCTGCGGAGGGCGCTTCCCAGATTGACGCCGAGCTTCGAGCGTTCCCTACCCGTCGGCTCGAAGAGCGTCGCTGCGAACCGGTAGGACTCGACCGCGGGCACAAGCGCGTCGACGTCGGCGTAGGTGTCATACAGGTTCAGCAGAACGTCGCCCGCTTCGGCCGCTCGGATTCGAATCCGCCCGACGGGCGCGGGGTGGCGGCACGATGCGAGCAGCTCGACCGCTGCCTGCTGCAAGTCCTGTTTGTTCGCGCTCGTCGCATGGCGACGGCTCAGCAGCCGCCCGAGATGGAAGTGCGCGACCCCTTTGCTTTCCTCGTTCAAGGGCACAGCGGTGACCGCGAGCGCCCGGCGCAGCAGCGACTCGGCCTCCTCCAGGTGCCCGTTGTTGATCCGCACGCTGCCAAGGTTGAGCAGAGCGACGGCTTGCTCGGGGTCGAGCGCTAGCGCCTCTTCGCACGCGACCTCCGCCTGCTCTGTCTCTCCGAGGCGCAGTAGCGCGACGCCGAGACCCGCGTGGAGGTCGGCGCGGCGCGGCTCCAAGGCGATCGCGCGCTCATAGAGCTCCAGCGCCTCCTGGTGCTTACCGCTCCGGGACAAGATGAGAGCCCGTGCAAGAAGCTGCTCAGCGGTCGTCCGATCGTCGGCGCTCTCTCCCATGGTCAGTCAGCTCGAACAACCAGCTGCGCAGCTGTTTTACCACGGCGTGGCTCGAGAAGTAGCGCGTGTGGCCGACCGCGTCGGCACCGGCGAGGCGCAGGTGGCTCTCGATCGGGAACATCTCTGAGCTGTTCTTCCCGTAGACCCCTTCCGTGGGTACGACAAGATCGTTGTCGGCCTTGAAGAGACCGTCTGCCAGACGGTCTCTCACCCAGTCTTTGAGTCCCGGCGACAGCGGCTCAAAGTCCGAGCCGATGGCACGATAGTCGACAGCGCACTCCCCGCCCGAGTTCAGCGGTCGAGAAATCGTCCGCCCGGCACCATCGACTGCAAGCCGTCGAGACCTTTCGCCGCCCCGACCGCCACCTGCTTTACCACGGCCAGGACCGTTGGAGCACATCGGTCACTTCGGCATCGGGGAAGAAGTTGAGCATGTTCGTGTAGGTGTCGAGCAGGCTCCCGAGGTGGTCTGCGTCGGCCATAACGGTGCCATCGTTCGGCACACCCACGAAGCGACCTTGCGGAGCGAGACCGAGCGCGAGCCCAAGCCGAGCTCCGCCTGTTGCTCGGCGAGCACTCGCGTCACGAGGCCGCCTCGCGAGTGGCAGACGACGTCGAGGTCGAGCGCCGCCTCGTCCGGCATGAACTCGATCAGGCGCTTCACGTTCTGGACGGGGTCCTGTGACAACGTGAAGTGATCGAACGCGATCACACGCCCTCCGTAGTGGGCATGGAGCTCCGCCACGAAGTCACGCGGCAGACCCCCGAAGGCCGAGTGTGCCTGGCTGAAGGTTCCGTGTACGCAGCAGCCCGCGACCCGCGCTGACACGCGACCAGCCTTCTCTGTCGAGCTCGAGCGAGCCCGCGGTCGCGTAGCCGTCTACAGCGAACGTCCGTACTGCATAGGGACGCTCTCTTCTCCTCCCAGCGGCCGACGAAGCGGTCGCCGACCTCGCCGGCGACCGCGTCGATGAGCTTGAACGCCACGATCTTCTGCATCTTCTTCCCGACCGCGCCCAACAGCCCGCGGCTGGCGGGCGCCGGGTCGTCCGGGCGGCGCAACCCGGCGGCGCACGAGATACACGCGGTGCGCATCGGCACCCTGATGCAGACCCGCCGCTTCCTTTGCCGGCAGCGAGAAGTTCCACGTGAGCACACCGGCCTCGTCGCTCGAGAGCAGGGCCTGCCCCCATTCTGGACCGGGGTCCGGGACCTCGACCTGAATCGCGGGCTCGTCATACGCGGTGCTGCGCGTGGGGCCCAAGGAAGCAGTCCCCCCATCTCCTGCGTGTCGGTCAGCTCCACCGTTTCCTGCGCTTGGAAACCCTCGGCGGCGAGCGCGGCATCGAGTGCCTCTGTCGGGCTCTCGGCCGCGCGCATCCCGGGCGCCGTGGGCAGGTACGATTCCGCGCTTCCGGCGAGATCGGGCGTGATCAGGATGACGTTCCCGACCTGGATCGGAACGCCGCTCGGATCGAGGGGGACGGCCATCTCAGCTGCGCTCGAGCCGCATGTCGGGGTGTCCGAAGAACTGGTAGGCCATGAACGTCGAGGACGTCGGCGCAGACTCCTCGGTGAACTGCGCGCGGCGCTCCCGCAGCACGTCGGCAGGGACGCTCCCAGCGAACGCCCGCTCGTAGAACTCGATCGCGAGCTCCCGGGAAAGCGCATCGTCGATCGACCAGAGCGGCGCGATCACGCCCGCCGCGCCGGCGAAGAGGAAGGCGTCGGCCAAGCCCGCGTAGTCCCCGAGCAGCTCGTAGCCCTGCCCGACCTGGCATGCGTTCAGGAAGACGAACACGGGCGCCTTGAACTCGACTCCCTTGACCCTCCATGGGTCGAGTGCTTTGCCGTCGGTGAGCACGAGTCCGTCCTGCACCCCGGTCGGGTCGCATTGACCGTGGACGCAGAAATGGAGAACGTCCGCGGCGGGGTCTCCCTTGAGGCACTTGAGGACGGCGTCCATCTCTGCCGCGACGTCGACCGCGCCGTAGTCCCCTGTCAGCTCGGCTGCCTCCGCCTCCGCCTCCGGCAGCCGCTTCCAGCCCGGCTGCTGTCCGTAGACCCCCGAGATCACGGCCATCGATCCGGCCTCGGCTGACATCGGCGGCGGACGCTTCGGTTTGCGCGGAGCAAGCACCCACCGACCGATCCGGCACCCGCGCCCCGAGGAACGGCGGTCCATCGTCTCGCAACGGCCGATCCATTACCGCCAGCTCCCAGGTAACGCGGGCCTCTTCGGAGTTCAGCTGCACCGACGGGTGGTCTCCGTCGGAATGCTCGGCAACTTCGGCGAGGATCTCCCAGAGGCCGGCAGGCACCTTGTCGCTTACGATGTTGCCGAGGCCGGTCACCTCCTCGAAGAGGCCGGGCTCTTTCTCAGCAGCAGACATCTTCCTGACGAGTGAACGACCGAAGTCCTCAGGGGTGTCGCCGATGTCAGACGTCTGCTTTTCAGTCGGCAACGCGATCCCCTCGTGCGGGGTCTCGAATGTCCAGAAAACCGTCCGCGACTCTCGCCCTTGAGAATGTTCACGGTCAGGTCGGGCGGCTTCCAACCCGGAGGCAGGGGGTAGACGGTGCCCGGCTTGACCACCGGAGCCGGCGGAGCGGAGACGGCGGCGCAGTCCTGAGAACGGCGATCGGCCGCACCGCGAGCCCCACCGTCTGGCCACCGATGGAATAGGTCGCCTTCAGCCCCGTCACTCGCAACGGCGCATCCTGGGTATCGGCGAGCAGCCTGAGGACCGCGGTCGGGTATGGCCGGCTAGCTGTGACCGCCATCTCGACGCGCCAGCTTTCGGCTTCGCCGGCGAGCGTGAAGCCCTCGCCCACCACCTGCACCGTGAGGACATATGCGCCCCTCACCGCCTCTGGAACGAGGAGTGGGTCTCCGTAGACGTTCTCGACGTGCTCGCGCGAGAGCCCCACTACGACCTCGAACGGCTCCTGGCTCACCACGCTGCTCGGCGCTTCCAGGCAGGCATAGGCGGAGCGCGGAGGTTCGGGGTCCGCCGCCGGCGACTCCCCTGGCGAGGGAGGAGGCGCTGCCGCACCGCCGCCGCCGATGGCCGATCCGCGGCGCCCGCCCCGCCCGGCGCCTCGGGTCGGCCCGGCGGAGTGCGCGGGAGACAAGGGGTCGACTTCGATGTCCTCCAACCAAGACTCGTCCTCCGGCGCAGCGGTAGGAAGAGCTTCCTGAGCGCCGCCAACCCCGCCGCCTCGAAGGGAGTCCGCCAGCTCGCCGGACGACTCGAAGCCGCAGGACCGGATCCACTCCGCCATCGCGCGCGACAGCGTGCCCTCCCAGCGCGAGCCCAGGTCGACGAACCGGCCCGCCGTCAGAGCGTCTCGGTGCGCAGGGGCCGTCGCCTGTCGCCGAGCCTCCGCGGCCCCGTAAGGAGGATGCCCGGTGCTGTGTACGCGACCGCGCCGAGCTCGTAGACATTGGCGCGCGGCGTCGCCGCGGCTTCGCCCCGAATTCGCTCAGGCGCCATGAACAGGAGCGGCTCGAACTGCTCGTCCTCCGCGGGCGTTCCCGCCTCCGCGCCGGGCTGCAGGCAAACGGTGCTGGCAGATAGACGTGGTCCTCCTGCTCCAGCAGGAGCCGCTCAGGGGTCAATGCGCTGAACACGATCCCGTGGCGAGCCATCTCGTCGAGCGCCGCGGCCACCTGGTCGACGATCGACTCGACACGATCGGGATCGAGCCGCCCGCGCGACTCGATCACGGCCGCGAGGCTCGTCCGCGCCAGCGGCGTCACTACGAAGACGTAGTCGTCCCACGCCCCCACCTCGTACACCGGGAGCACGTTGGGATGCTCGATCGAAGCGAACTCCTCGACAGCGCGTCCCATTCGCTCGAGGGACGTACCGGGTCCGGTCTCGATCAGCTCAAGGGCGACTCGCCGGCCGCTGGTCTCCTCGGCGGCCGAGTAAAGCGTGCTCGACGACCTCCGTCTGAGCAGTCGCTCGATCCGGTAACCCCCGATGAGGACGCCCCCTGCGACCTCTCGCATGAGTCACTTATAACCGATCCGGGCACACTGCGCAGAACCGACCGGTTCCATCAATCGGACATCGCGTCGCGCCGATGCTGCCCCGCCTGCGCGGGGAAGCAGCGCGCCCGAGAGGATTCGAGCCTCTGACCTTCGGTTCCGCAGACCGACGCTCTATCCAGCTGAGCTACACGCCCGTCAACGCGGCTGAACTCCTCGTCCACGACGAGCAGCGCAGCGGCCAGCCCTGCCGGGAGCAGAAGCGCCAGGCCGGGAGCGCCGAGCAAGATGACCGCGACGATCGTGGCGACTGACGTGGCGGCCAGGCAGAGGCTGAGGATCAGGCGGTTGATCTGATGCGTGTACCCCCGATGAGCGCGTTCGCACATCGCGGGGCATGACGGCGCCGCCGCGAACGCCTACGCCTCCGGCGCCAGGGCCTCGAGGGCGTCGGCCCGAGTTGCGTGCCCTTCGACGCGAACGATCTTCCCACCGCGGATGCCGTAGACCCACACGAGCGTGCCGTGGACCTCGACACCGCTCCCCCGTCCCCGGGCGTGGTGATCTGCCACGAGAAGCACCGCTCCGCCGTCGAGCTCGGACAGCTCCTTGAGGTCGAAGCGTGCGTCACGGTCGAAGCTTCTGAACCAATCTCCGAACCATGCACCAACCGCGTCACGACCTTGGTAGGTCGCCGGGTCGATGAATCCGGGGGGCACGATCAGAACGACCTCGGCGTCGTAGTGGCCCATCGCGCGGGAGAAGTCCCGCTCGTTGGTCGCCGCGTATTGATCGCGGACAACCTCGAGGTTCTCCGACATCGCCCGGGGAGTATCCCAAGGTCTTGAGACTTCACCGCGTGGAGGGCGCACCCCAGGCGCCGGCGGCGGGCAGGCGCAACGTTGCAGCCGGTCGGCGAGCGCGCCCGAGAGGATTCGAACCTCTGACCTTCGGTTCCGTAGACCGACGCTCTATCCAGCTGAGCTACGGGCGCAGAGCGACGAAGTCTAACGTCGCCGCGCCGGCCGCCCCGGACTACTCGCCTCAGGCTGCGACGCGCTCGAACACGGCCGCCAGCCCCTGGCCGCCGCCGATGCACATCGTCTCGAGGCCGTAGCGGACCTCGCGCCTGTCCATCTCGCGCAGCAGCGTCGCGAGGATCCGCGCACCCGTCGCGCCCACCGGGTGACCGAGCGAGATGCCCGAGCCGTTGACGTTGACGCGCTCCAAGCCGTCGGGCAGCTCCCACTCGCGCAGCACGGCGAGCACCTGCGCGGCGAACGCCTCGTTGAGCTCGATCAGACCGATGTCGTCCATCTGCAGTCCCGCCAGCTCCAGCGCCCGCGCGGTCGCCGGCACGGGGCCGATCCCCATCGTCGCCGGCGGGACCCCGGCGGCCGACCACGCGACCAGCCGCCCGAGCGGCTTCAGCCCCAGCTCGGCGGCCTTCTCCGCGTGGGTGACGATGCAGATCGCGGCGCCGTCGTTCTGGCCGCTGGCGTTGCCGGCGGTCACGGTCGCCTCCGGATCCTCCCGGCCCATCACCGGTCGCAGCGCCGCGAGCGAGTCGAGGCTGGCCTCGGGACGAGGGTGCTCGTCGCGATCGACCATCTCCTCTTCTCTCTTCTTTCGCACCTTCACCGGGACGATCTCCTCCGCGAAGCGGCCGTCCTCCTGCGCGGCCACCGCGCGCTGGTGCGAGCGCAGCGACAGCTCGTCCTGCTCCTCGCGCGGGATCGCGTACTCGCGGCGCAGGTTCTCGGCCGTTTCGAGCATGCCGCCGGGGACCGGGTGGTTGACGCCGCCGGCCGTGACGCGCCCGCGCGTCAGCCGGTCGGTGAGGTCCACCTCCCCCATCCGCGCGCCCCACCGGAGCGAGGTGGAGTAGTACTCGGTCTGGCTCATGCTCTCCACGCCGCCCGCGAGGATCAGCTCCGCGGCGCCGGTCTGCACGCGCATGCAGCCGTCGATCACGGCCTGCAGCGCCGAGCCGCAGCGCCTGTCGACCTGAACGCCGGGCACGTCCACCGGCAGGCCCGCGTCGAGCGCCGCCACCCTGCCGATCGCCGGCGCCTCGGCGTTCGGCGAGCACTGCCCGAGCACGACATCGTCCACGTCCTCGCCGCGCAGACCCGTGCGCTCGATCAGCGCACCGATCACGGTCGACGCGAGGGTCGCCGCTTCGAGGTCTCGGAACACGCCGCCGAAGCGCCCGACCGGCGTGCGCAGCGGTTCGCAGATCACCGCCTCGCGGCCGCCGTGTCCGTTCGTGCTCAAGTGCCCATCCCCGTGCTCGCCAGGTTCACGCGCGGAAGTCTACGAACCGCGCGGGTTCAGCCGGCGGGCCGCCCTTCCTCGCCCGCGTCGAGGCGGGCTCCATGAACAGCAGCCACGCGTAGCCACGGCCCCTCACCCGGCCGCGTGGTGGAGCTTCTCCGTGAGGGCGAGCGTGCGCTTCGACACCTCGAGCAGTTCCTCTCGCTGGCGTTGTCGTCTTCCGTTTTGCCCGTGTACCCGCGCACCTCCTTGGTGAGCGAGAGGATCTGCTCGGAGAGCCCGATCAGCTGTTCGTTCTGCTTCTTCTGCTCGTTGGACAGCGTGATCAGTTTCTTGTTCTGACGATCCTCCTCCTTCACGGTGCGCCACTGCTCGTCGGCGACCACGTTGGCGCTTCGCTTCGGCGCGGTTCTGGCTGATCATCACGAACGTCGAAAGGAAGATCGCCTCGAGCGAGACGATCATCGTCAGTAGCCCGTAACGGGTACTACTCGACGTTGAACCCGATCCAGCAGCCGAACCAGATGATGTGGATGTAGACGAACGCCATCGAGCCGGCGAACGTCGTGATCTTGTCTGCGATCCGGTTCTGCGCGATAGGCGGCACGCTTCTCCGCGTGCTGCAGCAGCGCCGGGTCGATCGGCTCGGGAGGTTTCATCGGCAGCACCCAGGCGTGGATGGGCGCGGCTTCGGTGGCCGCGGCTTCGGTCGCAGTCGTGTGCTCATCGCTGGCTCCTCTGATCGATGTCCGAATCATCCGGAGGAGCGCGACATCGTGATGAGGCGCCGGGAGCCCCCGAGCCGGCCGATGCGGTGGAGTCTGGCGGGTTTTCGCGAACGCCGCTCGCCCGCGAATGCTCGACGGAGAGGGAGGGATTCGAACCCTCGAACGAGGTTTCCCCCGTTACGCGATTTCCAGTCGCGCCCGTTCAACCGCTCCGGCACCTCTCCTGGCGCGTGCGGGCCGAGGCCCGGCGGCGGGATGAAGGCTAGACCACCCGGCGCCCGCCCCGTTGATAGCCTGCATCCGTGCTCCTGCTCGCGACAGACGAGGCGACGTCGAAGACGATCGGGCTGCTGATCACGTTCGTCGGGATCGGCATCCTCGTGAACATCATCCTCGTCTACATCGCGTTCCAGATCCGCGGCGAGCGCCGGCAGAACCAGGAAGAGCTCGCCTCGCGCAAGCCGCCCGGCTCTCCGGAGGCTTGACCCGGCAGCGCCCGCGCGGGCGCTAGATGATGAAGACGGGCGTGCCGACCGGCGATTTGCTGTAGAGCGCGATCACGTCCGGGATCCTCATCCGCACGCAGCCGTGCGAGGCGTCGTGCCCGATCGAGGAGTACTCGCTCGGGTCGATGCCGTGGATGCCCGCGCCGCCTTCGATCGACATGAAGCGCGCCTTCAGCGGGTCCGCCGGCCCGGGCGGGACGACGGTGCCGGCGAGCGCCCCCGCCCAGGCTTTCTTGGGCACGTACCAGGGCGGGTCGACCTGCTCCCATTCGATGTGGTGCAGCCCGGCCGGCGTTTCCAGTCCTTCCATGCCGACGGCCACTTCGTAGCGTCTTTTCGAGTTTGAGGTGGTTGTAGAACTTGAGCCGGAAGGCGTTGCGGTCCACGACGATGTAGGCGGGGTACTTCGACGCGAGCTGAGCCGTCGTGACCTTCGGCTTGACGATCGTCGCGGGCACCGTCACCGAGCGTCCGCCGAGCGGCGCGAGCAGCGCCGCCTCGATGCGTCCGCCGAGCTTGTCGTTCTCGACGGTCCTGCCGGTCCTGGGCCGGCACCCTGTGCAGCCCTTCCGCGTCCGGTTCGACCGTTGCGTCGCGCGGAGGACGGTTCACCGACGCGCGGATCTTCGCCGTCAGCGCCCGGATCGAGGAGTGCGAGTAGCTCGCCACCAAGGGGATGTCCTTGTTCACGCTGCCCCCGGTGAGCGAGCGCCAGGTGCGCGTCAGGATCGAGCCTTCGCGGCTGCGGTCGATCGCCTGCTGGACCATGTTCTGGACATTGACCGTGACCCCCGCGCTGCTGCCTGTGAGCGTCCAGTGGTGTGAGCCCGAGTGCACGACGACCGGGCCGTTCAGGCGCTGGACGATGTCCCGTTCGAGCTTCGTGCGCGCGGCGGCCTCGTGCAGGCCACCGACCGCGATGCCGTCGATGCGAACGCCCTTGGCGATCACGTCGCGCCTGGAGTGGTCGTACAGATACGCGACCAATGCGAGCAGGACGAGCAGAGCCGCAACCACCGCCGCGACGATCGGCCATCGTGCGCGCCGGCGGCCGGCGGCATCCCCGCTCTGATCCACCGAAGTAACCGCCAAGCTCAGCCTCTCAACTGCTCGGAAACAGCGAACTTCCCGGTCCGCCGAGTGTACTGGCCTCCGCCGCGGTGCAAGCCGGTTCCCAGCCGGCCTTTGCGCGCTCTGTGCGATATGTCCAGTTTCTTGACACCTACTCGCTCCCCCTGTAAACTGCTGTAGCCGCGGCAGCGGAGACTGCCCAACCGAGCGGACGGAGGTTCGCCGCACATGTCAGCCGCACCCGAAACCGATCGATCCAGCGCGCGTCCGGCGCGCGCCCCGTGGCGCGACCCCAAGCGTCACGCATGGCTGCTCGGCCTCGTCGTGCCGATGCTCCCCTTCCTCACCTGGGGCCTCGTAGAAGTCACGGGCGTCGCGGCGTTCTGGTTCGCCGGGCCGGTGGTCGTGTTCGGTCTCTTCCCGCTGCTCGACCTGGCCATCGGCATGGACGCGCGCAACCCTCCTGACGACGTCATCAAGTGGCTCGAGCAGGACCGCTACTACCGCTGGTGCACCTACGCCTACATCCCGCTCCAGTACGCCGGGCTGGTCCTGGCCTGCTGGCTGTTCAGCTCGCCACTCGCTGAGCACGGTCGACAAGGTCGGCCTGGCCCTGACGGTCGGCATGGTGAGCGGCGTCGCGATCAACACCGCCCACGAGCTCGGCCACAAGCGCGACAACCTCGAGCGCTGGCTGAGCCGCGTCGCGCTCGCGCAGAGCGGCTACGGGCACTTCTTCATCGAGCACAACCGCGGGCACCACGTCAAAGTCGCCACGCCCGAGGACCCGGCCAGCGCCCGGCTCGGCGAGAGCTTCTACGCGTTCCTGCCCCGCACCGTGCTCGGGAGCCTGCGCTCGGCGTGGGAGCTCGAGCTGACGCGGCTGCGCCGGCTCGACAGCGGCGCCTGGACTCCGCGCAACGACATCCTGACGGCGTGGGCGATGACCATCGTCCTGTTCGCGGTCCTCGTGGCGGTCTTCGGCACGGTCGTGATCCCGTTCCTGCTGATCCAGGCCGTCGTCGGCTTCAGCCTGCTCGAGGTCGTCAACTACCTCGAGCACTACGGGCTGCTGCGCCAGCACCGCGACGACGGTCGCTACGAGCGCACGCGCCCCGAGCACAGCTGGAACAGCAACAGCGCCGCCTCGAACGTGCTCCTCTACCACCTGCAGCGCCACTCCGACCACCACGCGAACCCGGTGCGCCGCTACCAGGCGCTGCGCCACGTCGAAGAGGCGCCTCAGCTGCCCGACCGGCTACGCGGGCATGATCGTCCTCGCACTCGCGCCGCCCGTGTGGCGACGGGTGATGGACCACCGCGTGCTCGCCCATTACGACGGCGACGCAACGCTCGCGAACGTCCACCCGTCCAAGCGGCGGCGCTACGTTCGCGGCGCCGGCGTGAAACCCGCAGCCGAGGCCACCTCGTGAGCCGCTGGCGCTGCCCGGGCTGCGGCTACGAGTACGACGAGGAGCGGGGACACCCGCGCGAGGGGTTCCCCGCGGGCACGCCGTTCGCCGAGGTGCCCGACGACTGGGCGTGCCCCGACTGCGGCGTGCGCGATAAGGTCGATTTCGAAGCGGTCGACTGATGCCGGGAGGTTCGACCGCCGCCAGCCGCGAGAGGAAGCGCATGTCAGCGTCGAGCCCACGTGTCCCATATTCGGTCGCAGCCCGCGAGCTGCTGCGCAACACGCTGCTGGACGCGGCCTGTCACGAGCTGGCCTCGCGCCACTGGGCGGAGATCACGATGGCCGACATCGCCGTCGCGGCGGGCGTCAGCCGCCAGACCCTCTACAAGGAGTTCGGCTCGCGGGAGGAGTTCGCCCAGGTGCTCGTCCTGCGCGAGGCGGAATCGTTTCTCGACGCCGTCGAAGCCAGCGTCAACGAGCACCTCACCGACCCCTCGAAGGCGCTCGCGGCCGCGCTCGACCTGTTCCTGACCGAGGCGGCCGAGAACCCGCTGCTGCGCGCGATCGTCGTCGAAGAGGGAGCCGAGGAGCTGCTCGCGCTGCTGACGACTCAGGGCAAGCCGCTCGTCGAGCGCGCCGCCGACCGGCTCACCGAGGTGATGGTCGCCGGCTGGCCGCTGATGCGCCGGCGCGACGCCGAGCTGCTGAGCGACGTGCTGGTCCGGATCGCGATCAGCTACGCGGCGTTGCCGAGCGGCTCGGCGAGCGACACCGCGGCGTCAGTCTCGAGCCTCTTCGAGCCCTACGTCGAGAAGCTGGTCACCGCGGGCACGCGCTAGCCGCAGCCCGGCTGCGACGAGAGAGGCCGCCCTGTTCTTCGCGGGTTCGGCGCGCCCCGCGACAACCGGCTGAGCGGCCCGAGCCCCCGGCGCGGCAGCCACCCATAAGATGGACCGCGATGAGGCTCGCCCTGCTCTCGACGGCACGGATCAACGAGCTACTCGTCGCGGGAGCGAGGCAGACGGACGCGGTCGAGGTCGTCGCGATCGGCTCCCGTGACAGCGTGCGCGCCGAAGCACAGGCGCTGGCGCTGGGGATTCCGCACGCGCACGGCTCTTACGAGGCGCTGATCGTCGATCCCGATATCGACGCCGTCTATGTCGCACTGCCCAACTCGCTCCACGCCGAGTGGTCGGTGCGCGCCCTCGAGGCCGGCAAGCACGTGCTCTGCGAGAAGCCTCTCTCACGGCGCCCAGAGGACGTCGAGGGGGCGTTCGACGCCGCCGAGCGCCGCGACCTCGTGCTGGCGGAAGCCTTCATGTGGCGCCACCATCCGCAGGCGCAGCGGCTCGTCGACCTGCTGGAGGAGATCGGCGAACTTCGCCTGATCCGGGCCTCGTTCTCATTCCCGCTCGATCGTCCGCAGGACATCCGCCTGCGCGCCGAGCTGGACGGCGGCGCACTGATGGACGTCGGCTGTTACTGCGTGAGCGCCGCCCGTCTGCTGGCCGGCGAGCCGCTTGCCGTGCACGCGCAGCAGGTGAGGGGCGGCGACGGCGTCGACGTGCGGATGACCGGTCTGCTGCGCTTCGCGGGCGACGTGCTCGCGACGATCGACTGCGGGTTCGACCTGGCCGCTCGCGACGAGCTCGAGGTGACCGGGACCGAGGGCGTCCTGTGGCTCGACGATCCATGGCACTCGCGCAACCCGGTGATCGAGTTGCGCCGCGCAGGCACCGTCGAGCGCATCGAGGTCGAGCGGCGTGACCCGTACGCATGCGAGCTGGAAGACTTCGCGGCGGCCGTCGCGGGCGAACGCACCACGCCCTTCGGCCGAGACGATTCGGTCGCACAGGCACGGGCGATCGCCGCGCTGTACGCGAGCGCCGAGAGCAACGAACCAACGGAGGTAGGACGATGAAGACGAGTCTCGGCATCTGGGCATTCGGACCCATGATCACGCGCTTCGTCCCCGGCGGCTACCAACCCGCGCACGACTACGTGGCCGAACCGGTAGCCGAGAAGGTGCACCGGGCCGTCGCCGGCCTCGGCGATCTGATCGACGGCTACGAGTTTCACTACCCGCAGGAGCTCTCCCACGAGAACCTCAGCGATGTGCAGGCGGCCCTCGGGGATCACGACATCTACTGCGTCGCGGGTGGCCTGCACCTCGATCCTCGCTTCGGCCGGGGGGGCCTGGTCAACCCCGACGAGCACGTGCGCGCGGAGGCGCTGCGGATCGTGCGCGAGGGAGCGGAGTTCGCCGGATCGCTGGGCGCCCACATGATCATCTGGCCCGGAATCGAGGGCTACAACTACCCGTTCCAGACGCCCTACGTTCAGTCGTGGCACTGGCTCATCGAGGGGGTCGCCGAGGCCGCCGAGATCTGCAAACGCCACGGGGTCAAGCTGCTCCTGGAGCACAAGAACTCCGAGCCGGCGATGAAGATCCTGATGCGCAACATGGGGATGACCATCTACGTCGCGAACAAGCTCCGCGCCGAGGGCCTCGACAACGTCCAGATCAACATGGACTGGCAGCACCTCCTGATGAACGACGAGCACCTGCCCGAGTACGCGGCCCTGCTCCACTCCGAGGGGCTACTCGGCCATCAACACGGGAACTCGGGTTGGGGCACGTTCGACGACGACAACATGCTCGGCACGACCGCGTTCATGGAGACGCTCGAGCTCGCACTCGAGCTCCGCCGCTGCGATTACGGCTCGAATGGCGAACGGCTCGGCCTCGACTTGTATCCGTACACCGAGGACCAGGTCGGCGCCGTCAAACGCTCGGTGATCCAGTGGAACTTCATCGACTCGATCGCGGCGAAGATCGACGACGAGGCGCTGCGCGAGGCGCAGGTCCGCAAGGACGCCGTGACCGCCTACGAGCTCGTCTACGCGGCGCTCGGAGCGTGAGCTCACGCGCCGGCCCGCCGGAGGCCGGCGTCTTCGGCCTCGACATCGGGACGAGCGGAGTCAAGGGTCTCGCGATCGACCCCGGTGGGCGCGTCTTGGCGACTGCCGAGGCTCGCTATGAGTTCTCCACGCCGCGGCCCGGCTGGGCCGAGCAGGATCCGCAGGACTGGTGGCGGGCGGCGAGCGAGGTACTCGACGGCCTGCGAGCCGATGCCGGCCACCCGGCTGGCATCGGCCTCTCCGGGCAGATGCACGGCCTCGTCGCGCTCGACTCCGCGGACCGCGTGTTGCGGCCTGCGATCCTCTGGAACGATCAGCGCACCGCGTCCGAGCGCGCAGAGATCGAGGCGACGATCGGGCTCACGCGGCTGATCGAGCTGACCGGCAACCGCGCGCTGCCGGGGTTCACCGCGCCGATGCTGCTGTGGATGCGCGCCAACGAGCCCGAGCTGTTCGCGCGCATCGCGCGCATCGCGCTGCCCAAGGATTATGTCCGGCTGCGTCTTTGCGGGGAGCACGCGACGGACGTCGCAGACGCGTCCGGCACGCTGCTGCTCGACGTCGCGGATCGGTCCTGGAGCAGGGAGATGCTGGACGCGCTCGCGCTTGAGCCCGACTGGCTGGCGCCGGTCCTCGAGAGCCAGCAGGTGAGCGGCGTCACCCCTGACGGCGTGCCGGTCGCCGCGGGAGCCGGTGACCAGGCAGCCGGCGCGCTCGGCGCAGGCGTCGTCCGGGGAGGCAGGGACGGGATCGCGTCGATCGTGCTGGGCACATCGGGCGTCGTGTTCGAGGCGCTCGACCGCTACGCGGCTGATCGGCAGGCGCGCCTAAACGTCTTCTGCCACGCGGTCCCGGAAACCTGGCACGCCATGGGCGTCATGCTCTCGGCCGCGGGATCGCTCCAGTGGCTCCAACGGATCCTCCGCGCCGACTACGACGTGCTGACGGCCGAGGCGCAGGCCTGGGAGCCGGGGACGGAGGGGCTCCTGTTCGCGCCGTACCTCGCCGGCGAGCGCACCCCCCACGCCGATCCCGACGCGCGGGGCGCCTTCACCGGCCTCGGGCTGCGTCACGACCGCGGGGCGCTCGTGCGCGCGCTGCTGGAGGGGGTCGCCTTCGGCCTGCGCGACTCGCTCGATTTGATCTCCGAGCTGGGCGGACGGCCCGCCGTCGGCCGCGTGTCCGGCGGCGGCGCGCACAGCCGCGAGTGGCTGCGGATCATCGCCTCGGTGCTGGAGCTTCCCCTGCAACGCGTCGCCGTCACGGACGCGGCCGCCTTCGGCGCCGCGCTGCTCGGCGGGGTCGCCGCAGGGGTGTGGCCGGACGTGCCTGCCGCCGTCGCAGCGACCGTGCGCCCGGGCGAGGTGATCGAGCCGGTCGCGGAGTGGATCGAGCCCTACCGGGCCGCGCGCGAGCGCTTCCGCGCGCTGTACCCGGCGCTGCGATCATGCCGCTGACGCCCGCCCGCCGAGGCGGTGATCTTCGACTTCGACGGGGTCATCATCGACTCGCTTCCGGCCGTCGAGACCGCGATCAACGGCGCGCTGGTCGCGCACGGCTTCGCGGCGCGGCGCGAAGCCGAGATCGCCCGCTTCATCGGCCCACCGACGCTGACGGCGTTCGCCGAGCTCACGGGTGCGGCCGAGGACTCGAGCGTCGTCGCCGACGCAGTCGCGACCTATCACGAGCTCTACGCCGCGCGTGTACCTGCAGCAGACCCTCCTCGTCGAGGGGATCGCCGATCTGCTGGACGGCCTGACGATCCCCCGCGCGCTCGCGACCTCGAAGGAGCTCAGGTTCGTCGCGCCGCTGCTCGATCACTTCGCGCTTCGCTTCGAGGCGATCAGCGCCCCCGAGCTCTCCGAGCCGAAGTCGCAGACGGTCGCTCGCGCGTTGGACGGGCTCCGCGCCGACGATGCCGTCGTCGTCGGCGACCGTTTCTACGACATCGACGCGGCCCGGGCCAACGGGCTGCGCGTGATCGGCGTCACGTGGGGCATCGGCGACCGCGAGGAGCTCGACGGCGCAGACCTCATCGTCGAGCGGCCGGCGGAGCTCAGCTCGCTGCTCGGCTGAGGGGGGCGCGAAGAGGGCCGGCGGGCCGCGCGCCCAAGCGGCGGCAGGACGAGAAGGACCGCCGGTGGCCTTCCACGTGCGAGGATGCGGCCCGATGGAGGAACGCCGCATCGACCGCCTGGGCCGCGACGTGAGCGTCGTCGGTCTCGGCACGTGGCAGCTCGGTGCCGACTGGGGCGAGGTCCAGCCCGCCGCAGCCCACGCCGTGCTCGACGCCGCCGTGCAGGCCGGCGTGACGTTCTTCGACACGGCCGACGTGTACGGCGACGGCCGCAGCGAGCGGTTCTGCGGCGAGCTGCGCGCACGCCATCCCGGCGTGTTCGTCGCCACGAAGATGGGCAGGCGCGTCGATCAGCTCCCCGAGAACTACAACGCAGCGGCGTTCGAGGCGTGGAACGCGCGCTCGCGCGAGAACCTCGGCTTCGAACCGCTCGACCTCGTCCAGCTGCACTGCCCGCCCGACGCGGTATACGAGGACGACGCCGTGTTCGACGCGCTCGACGCGCTGGTCGAGGAGGGCCGGATCAGCGCATACGGGGTCTCGGTCGAGACGTGCGCGCAGGCGCTTCGCGCGATCGCGAGGCCGCGTGTGGCGAGCGTGCAGATCATCCTCAACTGCTTCCGCCTGAAGCCTCTCGAGCAGGTGCTTCCCGCCGCTCGCGCGGCCGGCGTCGGGATCATCGCGCGCGTGCCGCTGGCCTCGGGGCTGCTGTCGGGACGCTACGACGAGCACACCACCTTCGCGGCCGAGGACCACCGGAGCTACAACCGCCACGGCGAGGCCTTCGACGTCGGCGAGACCTTCTCCGGCGTGCCGTTCGAGACCGGCGTGGCGGCAGCGCGCGAGCTGAAGGCGCTGCTCGACCCGGGGGTGACGCTCTCCCAGTTCGCGCTGCGCTGGGTGATCGACCAGCCCGGCGTGAGCACGGTGATCCCCGGCGCGCGCAACACCGAGCAGGTGCTCGCCAACGTGGCAGCGGCGGCGCTCCCTCCGCTCAGCGCCAAGCAGCTCCGGGGGGTCGAGGAGGTCTACGACCGCCTGATCCGCCCCCACGTGCACGCGCGCTGGTAGCTAGAGCACGGCGTCGAGCGCCTCCTCGATGAGCCCCTGCCCCTCGAGGAAGTCGACAACCGTGTAGCGCGCGCGCAGGCGCCCGCCGTAGCGCAACCCCGCCCTCAGCATCGGCGTGTCGATCGCGAGGTAGCCCGAGTCGCGGTCGGGGATCCCGGCCCGGCGCAGTTCCGCGGCGACCTCGGCGAACCGGTCGAGGGAGGGTCGCAGGCGCGCGGTCAGCTCCTCCCAGCGGCGCTCGTCGCCGGGCCACGAGGCGGGCACCGCGGCGATCATCCTCTGCTTCTCGGCCACCGCGGCGAGCACGTCGGCAGGTGGCTCCCCGATCCACGCGCGCGCGTCGGCACCCAGCGGGTCGTCGACCGGCACGGGCACGCGCGGTGGCTTCGCGTCGCGGCCGAACGCGAAGCGCTGCAGGCGCATCGCGAACCCCGTCGCGTAGCCGACCTGCAGCCCGTGAAGCGCCCGCGGGCGCATGCCGCGGCCCGCGAGCAGGTCCCACAGGTGCGAGGCGTGGTGCTCGCAGCCGCTCGCCGGACGCGAGCTGCCGACCTCTGCCATCGCGATGCCGGAGTCGATCAGCCCTCGCAGCAGCCCGGCGACCGCCTCGACCTCGCCGGCCAGCAGGGCCTCGACGTCCAGCGCGCGCGGGCGGCGGCAGCTCCCGCCAGTCCTCCCCGTAGAGCAGGTGCGCCGCCAGCCAGTCGACCCTCGCGGTGGCCTTCGCGAGCAGGTCGCCGATCCCGGCGCGTGTCAGCTCGACGGGCGCCCGCGCGGCGATCCGCGGGTCCGCGAAGATCGCGACCGGAGCCCGCGCGGGCAGCGTCAGCTTTACGCCGTCGCGCTCCAGCGCGGCGACGCCCGAGGCGTAGCCGTCCATCGATGCCGCGGTCGGGACGCTGAAGAAGTCGCACCCGGCCAGGTGCGCGGCATACCGGACGATGTCGGTCAGGGTGCCCGAGCCGACGGCGACGAGCGTGCCGCGTACGCGCGCCCGCACGGACTCGGCTGCCTCCTCGGTCGCGTGGATGTCGGCCCCGAGCACGAGGGTCGCGGCGCCCAGCTCGGCCGCCACCCGCGCGCCGGCGATCGCCTCGGTGTTCTCGTCCATCACGACCAGCGCCGGACGCGGCACCTCCTCCGCGAGCCGCTCCAGCGCGTCCTCGGCGACGAGGATCACTGGCCGTAGTAGGCGTGCGGCCCGTGCTTGCGCTCGAAGTGCTTGCGGCGAACGGCGTCCGCCAGCATCGGCCCATCGGGCGCGAGCAGCGTCGTGAGGAGCGCCATCTGCGCGACCTGCTCGAGCGTGACGGCGACCTCGACCGCGGCGGCGGGCGAGGCACCCCATGCAAACGGGCCGTGGCCGCGGACGAGCGCGCAGCTCTCGTGCTCGTTCGTCGCCTCGACGAGCGCGCGGCCGGTCGCCGCCTCGTATTCCTCGCCGATCTCGGCCTCGGTCAGCCGGCGCGTGAGCGGGATCGGGCGGTCGCTGAGGTCCGCGTGGGTCGTGCCGAGCACCGGGATCTCGCGCTCGGCCTGCGCCCACGAGGTCGCCCACGTCGAGTGGGTGTGCACGACGCCACCGATCCACTCGTGCGCGCGGTAGAGCTCGAGGTGGCTCGGCGTGTCGGTCGACGGCCGGCGCTCTCCCTCGACGACGTTGCCGTCGAGGTCGACGAGCACGATGTCCTCAGCGGTCATCGTCTCGTAGGGGACGCCGCTCGGCTTGATCGCCACCACGCCGCGCTCGCGGTCGATGCCGCTGACGTTGCCCCACGTCAGGGTCACGAGGCCGAGCGCCGGGCAGCGCCAGGTTGGCCGCCAGCACCTCCTCGCGGATCACAGCTCCTCCAGCTCGATGTCCAGCAGCTCGGCGAGCCGCCGCCAGCTGCCCGCGTGCTCTCCCAGGTTGGTGACGAAGTGGTGCGGGGCGCCCAGCGCAGCCAGCCGTCCATGAACGTCCCTGACCCCGGCCTCGCGGGCGGAAGTGGAAGTAGGGCATCTCCACGTTCGGCAGCTCGGGCGTGTCGAGCACCTCTCCGTGCCCGACCACGAGGCGGTATTCCTCGCCCTCGAGGGGCACGAGCGCGGCGGTGGTCGCCGGACCCGGCTCGGCGGAGAAGACGGGCGTGGGCGGGTTGCCGAGCCCGCCGATGCCGAGCTCGCGGTCGATCAGCCTGATCGGGCGGTCGCGTCGCGCGATCTTCCAGTTGCCCTCGCCCATGTGGCTCACGAGCACCGAGTCGAGCTCGAAGTCCATCGCGTAGAGCTCGCTGAAGTTCGCGTCGCCGAGCAGGGTCTGCGCCGCGCACATCAGCGTCAGCGTGTTCGTGTCGCCCTCGGCGGCATAGCCGTAGCCGTCGGCCATCAGGTCCGACGCGGCGAGCAGCGGCAGCTGCTCGAAGCGGCCGTCGCCGCCGATCGAGTCGAAGTGCGCCGAGAAGCCCCTGTATCCCTTCTCCTCGAGCAGCTCCCGCAGCGCGAGCTCGTAGCGGGCCGCGTAGGCGTGCGCCTCGCGCGGCAGGGCCGGGTCGACCTCGAACCGCTCGGCCTGCTCGGCGATCAGCGCGTCGATACGGTCCTCGCCGATCTCCTGCATCCGCGCGTGGAGCGCCCCGAGGTCCTCGGCGACGACGAGCGCGCCCAGCCGCCGCAGCATCGCGGGCGGGTCATAGAGGATGTCTCCCATGCCGTTCATCGGGTAGCCGAACAGCGCGACCCTCGTCGACCTCAGCGCTGTGACCGTCGCGGCGGCGCGGGCCCACTCGCCGAACTGCGCGGCGAAGGAGTCGGAGTCCCATTCGCCGGTGATCACCGAGAACGGGACCCGCGAGCGCACGAGCGCGTTCGCCTGGTCCTGCGCCCCGTGGATGCCCTGGTTGTAGGTCAGGTCGGACATGTCCCAGGCGGCCGTGACCGCACGTTCGGGCTGGATGTTGGCGAGCAGCAGCGGCAGCGACGTCTCAGTCAGTGCCCGCACGGTGCGCATGGCGGGCCCGTAGGTGAGCATCACGATCGCGATGCCGTCGACGCCGGCGGCGCCGTAGGAGCGCACGATCTCCTCGACGTCCTCGCGGTTGCGCGCCGGGCGCGAGAACTCGACGTCGGCCACGCCGGAGAGCGCGCGAGGCCACTGCGCGGGCGTACTCGGCCTGGTGCTCGGTGATCCCGGGCAGCATCTCGTCGTAGAGCTCCTGCATGATCCCGAGCAGTCCGATCCTGGGTCTCACGACGCCCTCCTTTCGGTGTAGATGCGCTTCAGGCCGTGGAGCAGGTCGGCTTCGCTGCGGCCGAGGCGCTCGTACAGGCTCCGGTAGATCGCGTAGACCTGATCGTAGACCGCCTTCGCGGCCGCATCGGGCTCGTAGCGGCGGGCCACCCCGGGCCTGGTCGCGGCGATCGCGCCCGCGATGTCAGCGAAGTGCCCGGCGGCGACGGCGCCGAACAGGGCGGCACCTCGCGCGGGGATCTGGCTCGAGTCCGGGACGCTGACGCTCAGCCCGCTCGTGTCGGCGAGCAGCTGCATCGTCAGCGGGCTCTTTTCGGCGATCCCGCCGCAGGCGACGATCGACTCGAGCCCCAGCCCGTGCTCGTCGAAGTTCTCGATGATCCGGCGGTTGCCGAACGCGATCGACTCGAGCAGCGCGCGGTAGATCTCCTCCCGCGTGGTCTGCAGGGTCATCCCGAACAGCGCCCCGCTGAGGGCGGCGTCGGCGAGGATCGTGCGGTTGCCGTTCCACCAGTCGAGCGCGACGAGCCCGGTCTCGCCCGGACCGATCGCCTCCGCCGCCCGCTCGAACGCGGGCAGCTCCGCGCCCGGCGGCGCGACGCGTCTCGAGGAACCACGCGAGCATGTCGCCGACGGCGGCCTGCCCTGCCTCGTAGCCGTAGAGGCCGGGCAGGATCCCGTCGCGCACGACGCCGGTGATGCCGGGCAGGCGCACCTCGCGCTCATCGACGACGAGATCGCAGATCGAGGTCCCCACCACCATCACGAACGTTCCGGGCGACTCCACGCCGGCGCCCGGGACCGAGACGAACGAATCGACGTTGCCGACCGCCACCGTCACCGACTCGGGGAGGCCGAGCCGAGCAGCGACCTCCGCCCGCAGCGTCCCGGCGCTCGTCCCGAGCGGCGCGAACTCGGTCCCGAGCTTCGCCGCCGGCTCCTCGAAGCCGGGATAGGCGGCGTCGAAGTACTCGACGGGCGGCAGCCCTTCCTGCGGGGACCACATCGCCTTGTAGCCGGCGGTGCAGCTCTGGCGCCGCTCGATGCCGGTCAGGTGCCAGACGATCCAGTCGGTCGCCTCGATGAACCCGTCGCAGGCGTCGTAGACCTCGCGGTCCTCGAGCCACAGCTCGATCAGCTTCGGGAAGTACCACTCGGAGGAGATGCGCCCGCCGTAGCGCGAGAGGAAGGGCTCCGCGCGTTCCGCGGCAACCTCGTTGAGGCGGTCGGCGACCGGCTGGGCGGCGTGGTGCTTCCACAGCTTCGGCCACGCGTGGCGCCGGCCGCGCCAGCGCTCCTGGGCCATCAGCGGGGTGCCGTCGCCGGTCACGGGCAGGACGGTGCAGGAGGTGAAGTCGACACCGAGGCCGACGACGTCCTCGCGCGCGGCCGGCACCTGCTCGAGCACCGCCGGGATCGCCTGCTCGAGCACCGCCACCCAGTCGTCCGGGTGCTGGAGCGCCCAGTCGGGCGGCAGCTCCTCGGCGGTCCCGGGCAGCTCGCGGTCGATCACCCCGTGCGGATAGCGGACCTCGCTGATCGCGGCCTCCGCTCCGCTGGCGAGGTCGAGCAGCAACGCGCGGCCCGACTCCGTGCCGAAGTCGACGCCGATCGCGTATCGGCCGCCCCTCACCGCGACGGCGTAGGCGGAGCCCCGCGCGCAGCGTCGGCAGCGATCGCCTCCTCGCGCGCGCGGCGGTACTCCTCCACGACGATCTGCGTCAGCTCCTCGACCGAGGTCTCGGCGGTGGGCTTGTCGAGCCCGATCCTCCCGTCCTGGATCAGATTGACGCGGTCGCAGGTCGCCAGCACGTGCACGTAGTTGTGCAGCACCATGATGATCGAGACGTTGCCCTCCTCCTTCAGGCGCTCGATCAGCTCGAGGATCATGCCGCCCTCTTTCGCGCCCATCGCCGCCAGCGGCTCGTCGAGCAACAGGATGTTCGCCTCGCCGTAGACGGTGCGCGCGACGGCGATCGACTGGCGCTGCCCGCCGGACAGCCGAGCGACCGGCACGTCGAGCCGCGGGATGTTGATGCCGATGTCGTCGAGGGCCTTGCGCGCCTCTTTGCGCATCTCCCCGTTTGCGAGGAACGGGATCGGCTTGTGGACCCGCTCGCGCCGCAGGAACATGTTGTGATAGACGGACAGCTCGTCGATCAGCGCGAGGTCTTGGAACACCGTGTCTACGCCCTGGGCCCGGGCGTCGTCGACGCTCTTCGGCTCGTAGGGCTGGCCGTGCAGGAACATGCTCCCGGAGTCCTGCTTCTGGAAGCCGGTGATGATCTTGATCAGCGTCGACTTGCCCGAGCCGTTGTCGCCGAGCAGGCCGAGCACCTCTCCCTTTTTGAGCGTCAGGTTGATGTCGTGCAGGGCCGTGATCGGGCCGAAGCTCTTGACGATGTGCTCGACGCGCAGCACCTCCTCGCCCGCCGCCCCGGCGCTCTCCTGCCCGCGCACCGGGACCGCCGGTGGCGCGCGCCTCGTCGGCCGCGACCTCCTCCGCGGGCAGCAGCTGCTCGCCGGGCGGGATCGGCTCTCCGGGAGGCTGCTCAGGCAACTCCGGACCCCGTTCGCACGCGTTGGACGAAGACGTTGATCGTCATGACCAGGATGATGGCGAGCCCCAGATAGAGGTCAAGGTAGTCGGCGCTGACCCCCTTGATGATGAGGCCGTCATGCAGCACCCCGAGGAACAGCGCCCCGATCAGCGCGCCCACGACTGTCCCCGAGCCGCCGCGCAGCAGCGTCCCCCCGATCACCGCGGCCGCGATCGCCTGGAAGAGGATTTCGTTGGAGCCCGAGGGGTCCGGCGTGGCGGTGACCGTGCGCACGGCCTCGAGGACCCCGACCAGCCCGGCGAGCAACGAGCACAGCATGAAGTTGCGGATCAGCACGAGCCGGACCCGCACCCCGGCCTCGGCCGAGCCGAGACGGTTGCCGCCCACGGCGACCGTGTGGAGGCCCCACCGCGTGAAGGTCAGCACGAGCTGCAGGAGGACGACGATCGCGAGCGCCCAGATCACCTCGGAGTAGATGCCGCCGCCGAAGATTTTCGCGAACGTGTCGACGTGCAGCGAGGACGTTCCTGGCGTCGAGACGGGCGCCGAGTGCGAGATCACGAGCGTCAGACCGTCGAGCGTGAACAGCATCCCGAACGTCGCGACGAACGAGGAGATGCCGACGACGGCGATGAAGAACCCGTTGATCAGCCCGATCAGCGCGCTGCCGCACAGAGCGAGGATCACGGCCGGCAGGAGCGGCAGGCCGACGTTCACGGACAGCTTGTAGAACAGGAACGGGGTGATCAGGTAAACGGCCCCGATCGACAGGTCGATCTCGCCGTTGATCATGATGAAGACCTCGCCCGCCGCGAGGATCGCGATCGGCGCGAAGTACGGCAGCAGCGTCTTGAAGTTGCTGCCCGTCGCGAAGTTTTCGGCGGTCACCGCGAAGTAGATGAACGTCGCGATCGTGACGAGGATGATGCTGCCCTCGCGCAGCGTGAGGAAGCTGCGCAGGAGCTTCTTGGCGCTCCCACCAAGGGTCCCGCGGCTGTCCGCGGGACCCCCGGTCGGCGCCTGCTGCCGAGGCTTCGCTTCCTGACGCGACAGCCACGGCTCGGCGCTACGCGTTGACGACGCCGGGCTTCGAGGAGGTTCCCTCGAAGCGACTCTTGGTGCTGACGTACGGCTTGACCGTTTCGTTGGTCAGGAACTTCAGGCCTGTGTTGACGTCGGCCGGCCCCGTCAGGGTCTTCGACACCTGGTAGAGGAACAGCTCGAGCGTCGGCAGGAAGCCCTGCAGGTAGGGCTGCTGGTCGATCGTGAACTGGATGTATTCTTCGGACAGCAGCTTCTCGGTGTTTTCGAGCAGGTCGTAACCGCCGCCCTTGACCTTCCCCTTGGCGCCTTTCTTCTGAATCGTCTTCGCGACGCCTTCGGTCGAGCCGGCGTCGACGGCGAACATGCCCTTCGTTTCGGGGTGACCCGCCAGATACGATTCGATCACCGTGAGCTCCTGCGGGACCGCGGCGCCCGTGGCGACCGTGTGGGTTTTGATCGACGACTTTGTCTTCAGGAACTTCAGGGCGCCGTCGATGCGGGGCTGGATGTTCAGCGAGCCCGGTGTCGCGATGAACAGCGCGACGTCGCCTTCCGGCACGAGTTCGGCGATGTGTTCGCCCATCTTTTCGCCTGAGACTTCGAGGTTCTGGCCGATGTACGCCAGGCGTTCGTTCTTGGGCGGTTCGACGTCGGCGTTGTAGGAGAGGACCGGAATCCCGGCCGAGAGCGCGCTCTTGACGGGCGCGTTGAAGGCCGTCGGGTCGACCAGCGACACCGCGATCCCGTCGGCTTTGGCCGAGATCGCGCTGTTGACGGCGTTGACCATCTGGCTGACGTTGCTGGTTTCCGAGCCCGTCCACGAGTAGGTGCAGCCGAGCAGTTTGCACGCGTCCTGGATGCCGTACTGGGTCGGCACGAAGAACGGGTTCGTCGTGACGTGGTTGACGAACGTGAATTTGTAGCTCGGATGCGAGCCGAAGATTTCGCTCGAGCCGCTGCTCGAAGCGCTCGACCCGCAAGCCGCCAGCAGCGTGCCGACGGAGCCGGCCGCGACCCCCGTCAGCGCGGTCCGGCGCAGAAAGGCGCGCCGGTCGAAGCCGGGGCGGTCAGCTTCCTTGCGCTCATCGAAGTCGAGCCGTTCTACCGCTTCGTGAGCATGGTCTGAATCCGACATCTAGCTCTCCTCTCACCGGCTGTCCACAAGTAACTGGACACACTATTCCCGGTCTGCCGGACCGGAGTCAACACCCACTTCGGAGGAAAAGCCGCAATTCCGTGTGGGATACCCCGCGTTGGGCGATTTCTTGCAGGTGCCAGGACCCCTGAGCCCCGCGGGCACCACGCGCGCTCTGTGGCGCGATATACCCTCCGCGCATGGACGGCAATCCGCCTCCTGACGGGCGCGGCACCGCCGAGCAGCGCCCCTCTGCTCCGCCGGGAGCGGCCAAAGACCCCGGGGCCGAGAGGTACGGCCCGCTGGCCCTGCGGCGGATGACGAAAGACGACGGGCGCTCGTTGATCGTCTACGAGCTCGTCGATCGCTCCCCGCAGGACGGCTCCGGCGACCCGGGACACGACGGCGAGCGCGCGTGAGCGAGCTCCGCTTCAACGAGCTGCGCGGCGAGGAGGTCGTCTACGCGATCCACCGCCAGGACCGCACGTTCCTGCCCGACCGCGCCCACTGCCCGCTCGACCCGACCAAGCCGGGCGGGCCGCAGACGGAGATCCCGCTGCCGAGCTTCGAGATCGTCGTCTTCGACAACCGCTTCCCCTCGTTCGAGGCGCCCGAGGGGGCGGCGGAGGTCGTCGTCTACACCGACGACCACGAAGGCTCGTTCGGTGCGCTGCCGGCGGAGCGGGCCGAGGCGCTGATGTGGGTGTGGCGCCACCGCTATGCCGAGCTCGGGCGCGCGCGATGACGTCGACTACGTCTACATCTTCGAAAACCGCGGCGTCGAGGTCGGCGTCACGCT
>CAWGBB010000002.1:0-592858 GCA_963820745.1 uncultured Solirubrobacteraceae bacterium
CTCGAACCGATGCGCTTCACCGCCGCCCTCCGGCACCCCGATCACCCACCCGTGATAGGTCGAGCAGTCGCCGGAGTTGCCGCCGAGCCCGAAGACGACCGAGCCCGCCGCGAGGTTGAGGCCGGTCCGCTGCAACTGCGCGGAGGGGGTCGATCCCGGTGGGTCGACGACCTGGTCGAGCAGGACCGCCCCCGTCGTCGTGTCGAGCCCGACGAGGTGGTGGCTCGGCGCACCGCTCACCTGCTCGTCCGCGACGGCGAAGATCTCATGGCGCGCGGGGTCGATCACGGGGGTGCCGACGATGCCGACCGTCGGTGAGATGTCACCGCACGGCAGGCTCGTGGCGGGCACCGGCGTGCCAACCGTCCTCGACCAGGCGACGGTCCCGTCGGCGACGTTCAGCGCGTAGACGACGTCCGCCGTCGTGGCCACGAAGACGAAGCTGCCGCTCACCAGCGGCTCGCCGTAGAGTTGCCCCGTGAGCACCGGCGACTGCCAGACCTGGTGCACGTGGGATAGCGCGATCGAGCCCTTGAGGACGCCGGAGCCGCCGGCGTTCGCGTGGTAGACGTTCCACTTCGCGCGGCCCGCGCGAGCGTGCGCGCTTGCCGCCAATGCCGCAAAGCCGGCCCCGATCGCCAGCACTGCCAGCGCCACTCCCAGCCCGGGAAGAGCACGCGAGCGTCCTTCCGAGAGCTCGCCGCGGCCCGCGCCGATCCTCGTCGCGAGCGTCCTCCCCATCCATGGCGCCTTCAGGTTCATCGCCTCCCCGCGGTCCTTGCGTCCCCACCAGCCGTGCCCAGCTTACGGAAGTCCGGTGTATCTACCCCGCGATCGTGAACGTCAACGAAGCGGGCGCCGAGCCGCCGGCCGAGTTCTTGGCGCTGACCACGAGTCGATACCGCCCGACCGGAAGACGGCTGGACCGCGACAGGAAGCCCGCGAACTTCACACTGTTCGCAGCGGAATGGCCGTTGAAGCCCGATCAGGTTCAGCCGCGGTCGGTCGCAACACCGGGACACGATACACGGCCGGCTCCACCGCCGGTCGATCGCGCTCGGCCCCTCTGGCCCCGTGACCCCTGGTCGCTGGCAGGCGTTCGTCGGCCACGTGCGCTGGCGTTGCGCGCCACAAGGCACCGCCGGAACGCGGGCCCTCTCCTCGCCCGCGCCCTTATGCGGCCAAGAGCAGGGAACCGCGCCGTCGTCGCGGTCCGCTAAGCCGTCCGCCGCCGACGGGGGCCGTGAGGCCTCCCGTCGGCGACGTTCTGATCGGCGCGCCGATCAGCGCCGGCTGCTCAGTTGCCTGTCCCGGCTCACGGTCCGAGTTCCAGCGTCGCGACCATCCCCGCGTGATCGGACGGCCATATGAACGGTTCTGGTTTCGGTGTCGGGACTTTGTCACCGACAAGGTGCTCGTCCAGCACGGTGAAGTCCCCCCGGGCAAGCACGTGGTCGAGTTCCTGACCCGCCGTGAATTCCGCGTTCGGGTCGTTGACGAGGTCTTCGAACGCAAGGTGGCAGCAGGTGAGCGGGGGCGCGCCTAGACCCGCTGCAACCCACGTGTCCGAAAGGCCCCCCCCGACGAGCGCTTGGTATGCGGCCGGCCCCGTTCCGGGCGGGGGCGTTTGCGGTCCCGTGTTCAGGTCGCCGGTGAGCACGACTGGCAGCGACGTGTTGGCTGGCCCTTCGAGCAGTTCTTTCGCCTGGAGGAAGCGAACGACTCCGCTCGGCTCCAATGCGTCGAGATGCGTTGTGATGAACCGGAACGTCTTGCCGCGCAGCTTGACGTCGATCGACTCCCAGCTATCGGTAAATGGGATCATTTCTTTCGTGATCGGGTTTTCAAGCGTGACTTTGCAGAATTCGCAGCTGTAGGTGCCCGACTGAGGATTGGACAGCTTCAGCTGCCCGGGCGGAAGATCGCTCCGAGCAAGGATCACTCCGCGTTCGACCATCCCGACCGCAGTGAGTCCGAAGGGCGGAGCGCCAGAGATGATCGGAAACGCCAAAGTGAAGTTGCCTCCAGGACGGGCCGTCGTTGAGACGGCCTGATATTGCATCCCGTCGGCACTGAGTGCTTCGATCAGCACTTTGGTGAAGTCTTCGCTGACTTCCGGCGGCAGCGCAAATGGGTGCGCGGGATCGAACGCGCCTTTGTGCCAGGTGGCGACCTCCTGAAGGCCGACGAGTGCGGGCCCGTTCTGAGCGATCTCAGCGGCGATTTGTTTCGCGCGGTCTTTGAACCGGGTCGCCTGGTAGGTCGCGTAGTCTTCGGTTGTTGCTTTGAGAACTTCGGCCTGCGTGGGCGGAGGGCCCGCGACGAGTGCACGGATGTGGGCGAACTCCGTGCCTTGGTAGAGGTTCTGCGTCATCACAGTCACTGAGCGCTTGTCCGCGTTCGCGCCGGCGGCGCCGACGACTCCCCAGGCGATAGCGAGCAGACCGAGTGAAAGTAGAAGAGTGCGGGCCGGCCGTGAGGATGGATAAGGTGTGTGACTGCGCATCATGCGATCCCCTCCTGGGTAGCTCGGGCTGGCAGCGGCCCGAGGTGTTGTGTCTCTGCATCCTCGGACGGAAGCGCAGCGCTCGTCTGGGTCGCTTGCACCGGCCACGTCGACCGCTTAGGGACCGTCCAGCGAGACGCTATCCCCGCTCGGCGCCTCGTGTCAAGCCGGAGATCCGCGACGCGCTTCAAGATGCGGCACCGCTCACCGGTTCGATCCTGCGTGGCTCCATCGCGATTTCGCTGCCGAGCCGCTCGTCTCGATCGACCCCCTGCGACGTTGGCACGCGGTCACCCCCTCACCCATCGCACGCAACCGCAAATCACGAGAGCAGCGCAGATCTGGTGCGTACGGTCGTTGCTGAGGCGCCCGAGGCGCTCCACGAGCGTCCCGACCGACACGCTTTCGACCGAGTCGAGGTTGACCACCGACGTCTGCGGCAGGGGATTCCCCCGGCTCGAGGCGCACCTCGCTGGGAATCCCCCGGATCGTTGTTGTGCACGGCCCTACGAGAGCGCGGCGCGGGGTCCTTCAGGCAGCCGGGAGCGCGGCGGTGCAGAACCTGCACCTCGTCGCGGCAAGGGGCAGTTCTTCGCTCAAGCACTCGGGGCAGGACTTGGCGGGCGCGGGTTCGCCGAAGACCGTGACGCCGCGGCGTGCCTGGAAGGTCCGATAGGGCACCACGATCACGAAGTAGATGACCGCCATGAAGATGATGAAGTAGATGACCGCGGAGATAAAGGCGCCGATGTTGACGAGCTGGCCGTTGACGTGTACGCCGAGCCCCGTGGAGCCTCCGCCGACCGCGTTGACGAGCGGGGTGATGATGTTGTCGGTGAACGCTTTGATCAGACCGCTGAAGGCCAGCGCAACCACCAGACCGACGGCGATCACGATCAGCTCGCCCTGCATGAGGAAGTTCCTGAAACCCTTGACCATGGAAACTGCCACCTCCCGGTGGGTTGACGATGCACGGCGATCGCACCGCGGCCTCCGCCGGGGGTGGCAACGGTGCCACCCGAGCGTATAGGTGGGTCGACCGGGAGGCGGGCCACAGGCCCCCCGGCCGCCGGACAGCGACGTTCCGGCCTACGACGCGGCGCCGGGGATCGCGGGGGCCGCCTCCTGCCCGCCCTCACCGGCGTCGACGATCTGCCCGTCGACGATCCGCGCGACGCGATCGGCGTAGTGGGTGATGCGCTCGTCGTGGGTGACGATGATCGCCGCGGTGCCGCGCGACTTCATCTCCTCGCGGATCAGCCGCACGACCTGCTCGCCGGTCTGGGTGTCGAGCGCCGAGGTGGGCTCGTCGAAGAGCACGAGGCGGGGTTCGTTCATCAGCGCGCGCCCGATCGCAACGCGCTGGCGCTCCCCGCCGGAGAGCCCGTCGGGCTGGTTGCCCGCACGTCCTGCGAGCCCCAGCTCCTCGAGCAGCTGGTCGGCGCGCTCACGCGCCCTGCGCCCGAGCCTGCGCCCGAGCTCGTCCACCACGAGCATGTTCTCCCGGGCCGTGAGGAAGGGCACCAGGTTCACGGTCTGGAAGACGAACCCGACCGCCTCGCGCCGGAACTGCGTGAGCTGCTTGGAGCTGTAGCCGGAGATGTCGCTGCCGGCGACGACGACCGCTCCGTTGGTCGGCGTGAGCAGGCCGCCGGCGATCGAGCAGAGCGTCGTCTTCCCCGAGCCGGAGGGCCCGACGAGCGCGAGGATCTCCTCGGCGCCGACCGTCAGGTCCACGCCGCTCAGCGCCACGACCTCGTTCTCGCCGCTGCCGTACACCTTGCCCACCGCTTCCATCCGCAGCGCCGGCTCGCGCCCCGTATCCATGCTCCCGTTCTTCTCCTGCTCACGTCCCATCGCCCACCACCTGTTCAGATTCCGCTGCCGATCGCTGCCGCCGGGTCCACTCGCAGCACCCGGCGCAGCGAGAACGCGCAGCCGATCACTGCGGCGAGCACCAGATAGGCGGCGCTGCTGAGCAGCCGCCCTCCGCTCGCCACGAACGGGATCGAGCCGGGCGGCAGCGCCGCCGCGATGGCCAGCGAGACAGCGGCACCGATCGCCGACGCCGTCAGCGCGACGGCCAGCGCCTGCGCGAGCACGCCCGCGAACAGCGTCGCCGAGCTCGCGCCCACCGCCTTCAGGACGCCGTAGAGCCCGGTCCGCTCGACGGTGATCAGCGCGAAGAACAGCGCCACCACCAGGACGGCGATGGCTGCGGTGATACCGATGATCTGGTTGAACGTGGTCTGCTGCTGGGAGACGCCCGGCAGCGCTTCGATCGCTTCGTCGATCGTCAGCGTCTTGGTGGCGCCGCCGGTGGCACGGTCGATCGCCGCCGCCTCCGCCCGGGCGGAGGACCCGGGGGGCACGCGCACGATCAGCGCCTGATCGACGCCCGGCGCGGAGCGCTCGCTCGGGCGGTTGGCAGCCTGCACGGCGCGCCAGGTGGCGAGCGACCCCCACAGCGTGCCCTGGCCCTCGAACTTGCTGGCGTCGAGGAAGCCGAGGATCCTCACCGACGAGCGGGCGGGGCCGAGCAGGATCGTCTGCCCCTCGCGCAGGCCTTCGGCGCGCAGCGAGCTGTCGGCGTACACCGCGCCGGGTCCCGGCGGGGCCCCCGTGAGGCCTCTCGGCGCCAGCTCGTAGCCGAACAGCACGACGGGCACGAGGTCGCGCGGGCCGTGCCCCGGCACTCGGGCGCCGAGCTGCGCGCTGCCCAGGCCGGCGGTGTTGCCGGCGCCGGCGACCGTCTCGACCCGCGCGCGCAGAGCCGGCGTTATGCGGCTGCGCACGAGCGATTCCTTCGCGTCGGCGGAGTAGACGATCAGCGAGCCGCGCTGCGCGCGCAGGGCGCCCGTGCTGCCGGCCGCGAGCCCGTCCAGCAGGCCGCCGAGCACCATCAGGAGCAGCGCGAGCAGGGCGAGGATGACCGTCGCCACAACGAAGCGGCCCGGCCGGCGGTGCAGCTCTCGCAGCGCGAGCCTCATCGCGCGCCCCCGCCGGTCGTCGCCTCGAAGGGATCGATCGCCAGCACCCGCCGCGCCGCCACGACCGCGCTGGCCAAAGCGAGCACGATGAGCAGCAGCGCCCAGACCACGACCGCGCGGCCGTCGAAGCTCAGCTGGAGCTTGCCCACCCGCGCCTGCGAGAAGGGCACGAACAAGAGCGTTCCGAGCGCCACGCCCGCGCCGGTCAGCATCGCCACCTGCGCCAGCAGCGACCGGACGAGGGCGCCGCCGGTCGCGCCGACGGCGCGCAGCAGCGTCAGCGCGCGCGCCTTCTGGAGCGTGATGATCAGGAAGAAGAGGCCCGTCACCAGCGGCACGACGAGCGCGAACAGCAGGAAGATCAGGTTGAAGGAGGTGCGAACTGCCTTCACGCCGGGGGAGCGCTGCGCGGCTTCCGCGCGCGTCAGCGCCTCGGCTTCCGAGGAGCTGGCGTTGATGCGCGACGCGAGCTCCCGCGGCGAGACCCCGGCCGCGGGGCGCACGCCGATCGCGCTCGGAAGCACCACCTTCGCGTCGGGGTTCGCCGCCCTTCTCGCCGCGGCGTAGTTGGCCCAGGAGACGAAGAGGGTCGGCGTCACCTGGATCTGGGCGTCGCGGGCCAGCCCCACGACCCGCAGCCGCGGCCCGCCGCCGGCCGCCATGCGCACCGTGTCGCCGAGCGAGAAGTCGCCGGCGCTCCCGACCGCCTCCCCCGGTGCGCGGGGCATGCGCCCCGCGCTCAGCCGTTCGGGCGCTCCCACGCCGGTGCGCTCGTACCCGATCAGGGCGGCGTCGGACTGCCCCGCGCCGTCGACACGGACCGTGAACGTTCCCTGGCCGACGCGGCCCGATTCGGCCGCGCCGGGGACGCGCTCGACGCTCGCCTGCAGCGCCGGCGTGATGACGCTGCCCTGCAGCGTGCGCTGGCCATCGACCGAGTAGACGAGCACGGGCGCCGACTGCCGTTCGATCGCGCCGATGAAGGAGGTGATGAGGCCCTGCTGCAGCGCCTGCTGCGCGAGGATCAGGAACACGAGCAGCGCGATCGCCGCGACGAGGAGCCCGAAGCGGAGCTTCGCGTGAGAAATCTCCCTCAGCGCGAGGAACATGACGATGCACGTGCCGGAGCGGCCGGAGAAGCCTTGCGCCGGGCGATCGGGACTGATGGGGCGAGGACCATGCGGGCAGGTCAGCGCTCGGCGCGGCGCCCGATGTCGCCGGCGGCGGCCACGAGGTCCCCGTCCAGGCGATCGATCCGCAGCCGGGAGCAGAGCTCGTCCGTCGCGCCCGGGCCGCTCAGCAGGACCCGCGCCCGCCTGGCCAGGCGGCGAAGCGCAGGAGCCTCGGCGTCGAGGAGGGCGGGATCGAAGCTCGCGAGCACCGTCAGGTCAGGCCGCGCGGTCTGGACGGTCTGCTCGAGGGTCTCGAAGGGCGTGTCGGCGCCGAGGAACAGGATGCGCCAGCCGTGCGAGCGCAGGATCAAGCCGAAGCCGATCAGCGTGATGTCGTGGCGCTCGCCCGGGGGGCATGCCAGCAGCGCGAGCGGCCCCGTGCCCCGGCCCCACAGCCGCGCCAGCGAGAGCAGCCGCGCGCGGATCAGGTTGCTGGCGAAGTGCTCGCGGCTTATCGCCAGGCTGTCCCGCTGCCAGCCGTCACCCACGTCGGCGAGCGCAGGGAGGATCACGCCCCGCAACACCGTCTCCAGCCCGAGCGCTTCGAGGCTCTCGTCGAGGACGGCGTGCACGCGCGCCTCGTCGAAGGCGTCGATCGCCTCCAGCAGACGGGAGGCGGCGTCGTCGACGAGGCCGGCCGAGGGGCGTCCGGTCTGCAGCGCCGCCTGGGCGGCCTGCGCGGCGGAGAGCCCCTGGTCAAGCCCGTCGCGCATGCGCCCGACGCGCTCGGCGTCATCAGAGGTGTAGAGCCGGAATCCGCCGGGCGAGCGAACGGGCTGCAGCAGCCCGTAGCGGCGCTCCCATGCGCGCAGCAGGTCGGTGCTCACGCCGACGCGGCGCGCGAACTCTCCGATGCGTAGCGACTCCGGGGGGGAGGCCATGAAAATATTATACACACTTTAGACAGACATTTGACAACGGGCGCGGAATCCTGCTAGGCTCGTCCAGAGATTGTTCAGAGTCTGTCAAGAGACCCCGAACACGGCGCGCCGCCTGGCGGCCGGGGCATCCGCGCAGCGGGTCCACGGCTCACCGGCGCCGCCCGAAGCCCCCAACAAGGAGACATTCCGATGAGACGCACACGCAAGTTCACAGCCCTCGCCGCATCCGCCGCGGTGCTGCTCGCGGCGGCCGCGCCGGTGACCCACGCGCGGCCCGCCGCCAAACCGAGCGCGGCCAGCCCGAACATCGTGCAGACCGCGGTGGCGGCAGGAAAATTCAAGACGCTGGTGGCCCTCGTCAAGCAGGCCGGGCTCGCCGGCACGCTGCAGGGTAAGGGCCCGTTCACCGTCTTCGCCCCCACCGACGCCGCGTTCGCGAAGGTCCCCAAGTCGACGCTGACGGCGCTCGCGAAAAACAAGGCCAAGCTTCGCGCGGTGCTTCTCTACCACGTCGCGGCGGGCCGCGTGAAGGCCGCCAAGGTCGTGCAGCTGAAGTCCGTGAAGACCCTCAACGGCCAGTCGGTCGGAGTGCGGGTCAGCAACGGCAAGGTCACGGTCGGAGGCGCACGGGTGATCGCGACCGACATCGCCGCCTCCAACGGCGTGATCCACGTAATCGACAAGGTGCTGATCCCGCCCAGGTGAACGACGAACCCGCTCGCCCGGCTCCCCCTGCCGGGCGAGCGGCTCCTCCGGAGGACCTCATGACGATCGGATCGCTACTGGACACCGCCGCCGACCTCGCGGTCGTGCCCGGCTACACCCGCCTCGGCTACCGCATCCGCAGTCGCGGCTGGGACACCGAGCTCCCGCGCATGGACGGCAAGACGGTCCTCGTCACCGGCGCGACCTCCGGGCTCGGGCTCGCCGCCGCCGACGCGCTCGCCCGGCTCGGGGCGAGCGTCAGGTTCCTCGCGCGGAGCCCCAAGCGCGCGGAGCTCGCGCGAGCGGAGATCGCCCGCGCCTCGGGAAACGACGACATCGGCTACCACCTCTGCGACCTGAGCAGCCTCGACGCCGTTCGGCGCGCCGGTGCGCAGATCGCCGCCGAGGAGCACCGGCTCGACGTGCTGGTGAACAACGCGGGCGTGCTGACGGGCGAGCACGCGGTCTCGGCCGACGGCGTCGAGCTGACGTTCGCCACCAACGTGCTCGGGCCGTTCCTGCTGACTTCGCTGCTCGCGCCACTGCTCGCGAAGAGCGCCCCGGCGCGGATCGTGGACGTCTCCTCAGGCGGGATGTACACGCAGCGGCTCGACGTCGAGGATCTGCAGACGCAACACAAAGGCTTCGACGGACCGGCCGTCTACGCGCGGACCAAGCGTGCCCAGGTGATCCTGAGCGGGCTCTGGGCGCAGCGCCTCCGCGGCGAGGGTGTCGTGGCGCACGCGATGCACCCCGGCTGGGCCGAGACCCCGGGCGTCGAGTCCTCGCTGCCCCGCTTCCACAGTGTCATGCGACCGCTGCTGCGCACGCCGCGGGAAGGTGCCGACACGATCGTCTGGCTCGCGTGCGCGCAGGAGCCCGAACGGAGCTCGGGCGGCTTCTGGCACGACCGTCGCGGGCGCCCGACGCACCTGCTGCCCTGGACGAGGGAGACGCGAGAGGAGCGGGAACGGCTGTGGGCGGTATGCGAACGGCTCACCGAGCTGCACGAGGCCGGCACCTCTGCCGCGCTGAGAACGAACACGAGAGGAGCAAACTGATGGCCCACTATCGAGCCACCCTCGACACGCCGCTGCGACGCGAGGAGGTCTTCGCGTATCTCAGCGACTTCTCGACCACACAGGAGTGGGACCCCGGCGTCGTCGAGGCGACGCGCCTGGACACCGGAGAGCCGAGAGAGGGATCCGAGTTCCGTCTGCTGGCCAGGTTCCTCGGGCGTACGGTCCCGCTCACCTACAGGATCGTCGAGTACGACGCCCCTCGCGCCGTCGGGTTCCTCGGCGAGAACGCGACGGTGAGCTCGCACGACAGAATCACGTTCGAACCTGCCGGCGAGGGCACGCGGATCGTCTACGACGCCGAGCTCAGCCTCCGCGGGCTGCTGCACGTGGCCGACCCGCTGCTGGCACTCGCCTTCAAGGGCGTCGGCGATCGCGCCCTCGCAGGCATGCGCGAGAGGCTGGGTGCAGCCGCCCACGTCGGCCCGCCGGCCGCGGAGCCCGTCTGAGGGTCCGCGCGGGCCGTCTTCGCATGCGCGCACTGCCCACGAACGCCTTCACGGCCGCCGGCCGGCCCCCCGAGCATTGCCCGGGGGCGCGTCGCCTGTACCGCAGGCCCCACGGCATCGAGCGCGCTGCGCTCGGCCCGCCGTTGCCCGGGGACGGCGCGATCGCGGCGGCGGGGAGGCCCTAGGTGGCGAGCGCCGGCGCGGGCCGGGAGTCTGTGTGGGACTACCCCCGGCCGCCGCGCGTCGAGCCGAGCAACGAGCACGTCGTCGTCGTCCTCGCAGGCGTGGCCCTCGCGGAAACCAGGAGCTCGCTGCGCGTGCTCGAGACGAGTCATCCACCCGTCTACTACATCCCGATGGCGGACATCGACATGTCTTGGCTACGGCAGGGAGCGCGCACGAGCTGGTGCGAGTTCAAGGGCGCCGCCGTCTACTGGGACGCCGACGGAGCCGAGGCGGCGGGGTGGTCGTATCCCGAGCCCGCGCTCGGGTTCGAGTCGCTGCGCGAGCACATCGCGTTCTACCCGGCCCGCGTGGACGAGGCGACCGTCGACGGCGAGCGCGTGAAGCCCCAGGAGGGTGGCTTCTACGGCGGGTGGATCACCCCCCGCGTGACGGGTCCGTTCAAGGGCCCCCCGGGCACCCGCGGCTGGTAGGGCGCAGCCGACTTACGTGGCGGTCGGCGCGTAGCGCCGGTCGCGCGCGCTGAGAACCCGCCGGCGAACACCCCCGCCCCCAGGGCACGCGCTAGCGATCAGTTCCGCGTGGTGGCTTGAACTGCGCGGCTGCCAGGCGCGTCACCAGTTCGATCCCCGTTGGCTCCATCCTGGGAGCGAAGATCGAACCGGCCCAGCCCCAGACGGGGCTGGGCCTTCGGCGTCCGAAGGTGCGCCGAAGCGCGCCTCGAGACTCGTCGCCGCCCGGCTTGACGCGTCGCGATGCCGAGTCCGAATCCCGCTCTCCCCTAGGGGTTAAAGGCTTCGACGGTCGGCGTCAGGAAGTTGTCGAACCCGGTCACATTCACGCCGCTGAGCGTGCCCGTTGCCGTCGTGAATTCGAGCGAACCCGGAATCACCCACGGATAGAGCGTTCCTGACAGCGTCACAAGCGGGCCGGTTTTTTTGCACACGAATTCCAGTTCGACGTTGGCGATTTCGTCTGCGATGGGCGGCACTTCGACCAGTTTCGAGACCCAGGGCAGGTTAAGCGAGTTCACTTTCAGGGCACCCTGCACACCCGCGGTGTTGACGGGGCAGGGATTCGGGCCGCACGAGATAACTTTGAATGCTTTCATCTTGTCCACGCCGGGGCCGCCGGCAGCAGGGTTTTCGAGGATCTCGGCGTCCCTGACCTTGCAGCTGACAGGAGCGGTCCCCGGGACCAGCGGCCCAAAGGTCAGGCCGCCTTCTGTCTTGACGGTCTTTTTTTTCACGAGCACGTTGCCGCTCAGGTACCAGTGCGGTTCGGCCTGAGCCGCCATCGGCGCGACCGCCGACATGGCAACGGCCGCGAGCGATGCGAGCGCGACCAGAATAGTTCTGTTCATGATGAGCCCCCTCTTGCCTGGTGACAGGCGAGTGTGGTGCGTGCAGTCGCGGCAATGCGTCCAGCTACTCGCAGTGCGCGCGTTGCACCCACCCAGTAGCCCCAAGCTATCCGCAGGCGCGAGGCCATGTCAACAGCATGTCAAGGCGCCGTTATCGTCAGGTCGGCCCCAGGTCTGCGGGCGGTCTCGTCCGGACGCAGCCGCGGGTGGCGAACCTTCAGGGCCTGGGCCCATAGCTCAGCTGGGAGAGCGCCTGCATCGCTGACAGGAGGTCAGTCTGTGGAAGCACTTTGGAAGCCTCAGCCGCCCGGACTTCACCTGCAACCGCCCCGGAGCAGGTTCTCCGAGTGGACGATTTGCAGGGGAAACCCGAATCAAACCGACACCCGTCCCCCCCGCCGTGGGAATCGGCGACGATTGGTGCAACGTGATCGGGCCTTGCGCCACCCACGTCCCTATCCCACGGATCCCCGCTGCCGTTGTCGTGATCCGCCAGGGCCAGCGCCTGACCCCGGCGCCGCAGAGTACGAGCAGCCCGACAGCGCCCCAGGAAGCAACCACGCCCGGGACGGCCACAACTGACGAACCCGTGGTGAGCGATCTGTTCCTGCAGGCAGGCGATGAGATTCGAGCTGCCGGTCACGCGGCCCTCACATTCGCCTACGAGGGCAACCGCTACGAAGTAACTCGCGGCCAATCCGGCCTGGAGTGCCGCAGCGTGGCGCTCAGCCCAAGGCCGCATGCGCGCCGGATCGACGTACTGGCGGTCACGCTCCAGTCCGGCCGTGTGCGCGTCCGGTCCGGCCGCTACGCGCGACGCGCCCTCGTGCTCAGTCCAGAGATGCTCGCTCACGCGACCGTTCGCGGAACCCGCTTCATCGTCGAAAGGAGCCCGGCAGGACGACGGACAACGGCCCATACCCTCAACAGGTTAATCGTCGCGGAGAGAGCCTCGGACCAGGCGCTGCGCATCAACTCGCGCGTCACCTACACCGCGATCTCTGATACCAGAGGGCTCCGCCTGGACGTCTGGCCCTTCTCACTCTCCCGGCTGCAGCGCCCGACGACCCCGAGCGACGGCTTGCCACCGTACTGGGCGGATGGGCGGTTCTGCTCGGTTGGCTGCACCGCTGCCGGGGCGATCGCAGGCTGGCCCTTACGACCTTTCCATAGACAGCACGCCGTTCGCGCGGGCATCAACGAGCTTCGGCGGGCCAACTTCCACGTGGCAGTTGACATCGAGGCAAGGAACTACCAGCCGGTGTACGCGATCCAGTCCGGTTACGCCACCGTCCGCTACCGCGGAACTCCCGACGTGAACGTCGACGTTGGCGCTTTCTATTACTGGCATATCAACCCCACCGTCTCCAACGGCGAGTATGTGGTCGCGTACAAGACCGTCATCGGACGCGTGCTCCGCAGCTTCTACCACGTCGCCGTCTCTGAGGGAAGCACATCTGACTACCTGAACCCGCTCAGGCCCGGCGGCTCGCTACGCCCGTACACAAACACTGAGCCGCCGATCATCGGAGTCCCACACATCTTCCGTGACGGGCGTGTGACGGTAGGTGCGTTCGGGCCTCAGAGCTTTGTGCAAACCGGGATGCCATACGAGACGCCGGTGCTGGCGCCATCCTCGCTCGCGTGGAGGCTCTACGACGCCCACGGCCATGCCCTCACGGGATTGGAATGGGCCATGCGCGGCTCGCAGAACTACCCCCCGTCTCTGAAGCACGTGATCTTTGCGCCGGGGGCCGCTAACCCGGGGTTCGAGTGCTTCTTGACCAAACGGAGGTGCATCCCGAAATGGGTGTACTGGCTCGCTGGGGGGCTCACTCCGGCGCTGCCGCTCACCAGCCTGCGGCGTGGCCGCTACCGCTTGACGGTGTACGCGTGGGACTGGGCTGACCGCAGGTCGGCATTGGATGATTGGTTCAAGGTGCCGCTCGCCGGCGCGGCCGGCGCGGCAGCCGGGGAGTTCGGTCCGCTCGATCCACGGTTTGACTATGACGAGACGGGCTTTGAGCCTCCTTCGATGACCCTGCGACGGTGACAGGCAATCAGAGCACGTGACCAGCCCGTCAGCCATCGTGGAGCAGGTCCAGCACCGCAGTCTCGACACGCCGGCGCACGCGCGGCGTGGACAGCTCGGGCCCGTCGCCGTTGCGGCCGTCCATCAGGCGCCCGAGCGCAGGTGCGATCGTCGCGCCAGCGTGATAGCGGTCGATCACGCGCGGGTCTACGTAAGAGGCGCGACATACCGCGGGCGTGTTGCCCAGGTATGCCGCGACCGTCTTGATCGCGGCCGCCACCTCGCGGTCGCGCCGCGCGCGGGTCGCCTTCGCACCGGTCTGCCGATCGCGCGCGGCGAGCGCCGCAGCCGCCAGCACAGTCGCGTGCCAGGTGCGGAAGTCTTTGGCTGTGAACGGCCCGTCGGCGTGCTCGGCGATGTAGGTGTTGACCTCCTCGGCCGAGCAGTCGGCCCAGCCACGGCTGGCGCGATAGGCGAGCAGCTGCTCACCGCCGCGTCTGCGCTTCAGCGCCGCGATCACTGCGAGCGCGTCCCGATCATCGATCTCCTGCACCCGACGCTGCCCGGACTTCGCAGGGAAGTCGAAGACGAGCTCGCCAGCTGCGACCGTCACGTGCTCACGCAGCATCGTTGTCAGCCCGTACGAGGAGTTGCGCTCGGCGTGGTCCTTAGAGCCGACGCGGAAGAAGCCCACGTCGAGCAGTCGCACGGCGCAGGCGAGCACCCGCTCGGGCGTCAGCTCATCGACGCGCAGGCGGTCACGCTTGTCGCTCGGGGCTCGCAGGTCACCGTCGACCCGACGGCGAAGGTGCGGCAGCGCGCGCCCGAACTGCAGCATCGCGTCGAACTTCAGACGGTCGCGATGTGCTCGCCAGTGCTCGTGGTAGAGGTACTGCTTGCGCGCCGCCACGTCGACGCCGGTTGCCTGAAGGTGGCCGCGCGGATCCATGCAGATCCATACCTCCCGCCAGGCCGGCGGGATTGCAAGCGCGGCGATGCGCTCGAGCACCTCGGGGTCGTTGATCCGCTGGCCCTCGGAATCGAGGTACTCGAAGCCCCGGCCCCGCCGCCGGCGGCTTATGCCCGGAGCCGCACAGCTGGAGCGCCGCAGCCTCGGCACAGCCGCTCAGGCGCCCGGCACCGACGGTGGGCGTGCCTGGTACGCCACCGAAGCATTCCCTACGCCCGAGCGCGAGTCCGGGCTCCCCGCTTAGCAGCCTCGCTGCGCTTGCGAGCCTTTTGCTTACGCGTACGCGCGGCCTTCTTCGCTGCCGCACTCCGCTTCTCCGGTCCGTGGCGAAGGCGATCACTGACGTCGCCGACGACCGAGCTAAGGTCCGCCATCGCGCGCCTGGCCACCCTTGGCTTACCAGCGCCGCTAGTCGCACGGGTCAGCTGCTTGGCGATCTTCTTGCGGACGCCTCGGGCCCTCAAGCTCTTGAATAGATCGGTTTCGGTGTTAGCCATTTCTTCCTCCTCAATATTCGTTCCTTTTCACTTTCGCTAACCCGCAACGTCGGTTGTGACACCCATCGTCAGCGGACTGCCATGCGCGATCGGGAGTCGCTACCACCACTGAGTTTTCACTCAGCCGACGAATTCCCGTCACTCCGTGGCTTCCGATGAACTCGTCAGGCCGAACGTTGATTGATCGCGATTGCCTCGTCTTCGCCGCTGTCGCTCGCGTCCGGGTCGGTCGTACGTGCCTGCTCGTGCTGATCGCGGGCAGACTCGGTCAGATGCTCAGCCTCAACTGCCTGTCGCTCGGCAGTGGCATGTCCCTGCCTCGCCTGAGCGGCGCGTTCCTCGGCTTCGGCCTGAGCACGCTTGGCTTGCGCGGCCTGCTCATCGGCCGAGGCGCGCGCACTTTCGGCTTGGATCGAACGGCTTCTGGCCTCCTGGCGGAGCTCGCCGGCCCGCTCCCGACGACGTTCGTCACGCCTGCGGCTAGCGGCGCGAGCAACGACGACGATGAACAGCAGCACCAACACGGCGCCAACAGCAATTGCGATGATCGCTCCGGTGCTCATGGTTCCTCCTATAGCTCGATCGACTTGGCGAGTTGCCGGCTAGCCGCGCTCGTTGCTTCGTTTGTGTCCCGCTAGCGTGTCGGCGATCCGGTCTACGGCTTTCTTCAGAGACCCCTTCGCCTGGTCGGCGTGTCCCTCGTTCTTCAGGCCTCGATCTCCGGTCAAGGCACCGGCAGCCTCCTTGACGCGTCCCTTCGCTTGGTCGATGTTCTTGTCGGTCACAGTCCCTCCTGGTTTGGGTTGTTGCCCGGCACGCCGCTGCGATGAGCGCACCACTGAGCGGTCATCACGATCGCTGGGCCGACGGGCAGATAGATGACGGCTGCGGCGACGGCCCTACCCTCGCGGCGCAGCGCGCAGGGGGTCGCTACGGCGCTATAGGCGCCGTTCTTCGTACGGTCCGCCGACTACTCGCCGTCTAGCGCTCGCCATGTAGAACAGCGACAGCACCACACCGACGATGCCGGCGATGATGAGGATCAGGCCGATCGTTGGCCGCGATACGCCCGACACGTGAAATGTCAGGCCGTAGCGGATGATCGCGCCGATGGCGATGAGGAAGATCGATGTGCCGATAGGCATACCTAAACCCTCCCGCGTCGATAGCCGAACCCGCCCCCCGTGAGGAAGAGGACGAGGGCTACCAAGAGCAGCAGCCAAAGCAACGGGCTTACACCGATCCCGCCCGCGATGGCGAGGACTACTAGGACGATCAAAAGCACCTCTATTAGTCCCATAGGGACTCTCCTTTCTTGCCGAGCAGACTCAAGTGCAGAGAACGCTCTTTCTAGCTCAGAGAGAATGCTCTTTCTATCACAGAGAGAACGCTCTGTCTAGTGCTAAGGTTTCGAGGATGCAGCAGACCCGCCAAGCCGCGGTGGGGTCCAGCGCTCGCGAGCGGATTCTGGATGCCGCCTACGAGCTGTTCTCGCACCGCGGCATCCAAGCGGTTGGGGTCAACGAGGTGATCGAGCACGCGGGCGTCGCGACCGCGACGCTCTACCGGCACTTCCCCTCGAAGGAGAAGCTCGTGCTCGCGTTCCTCGACCTCCGCGAACAGCGCTGGACCAAAGACCTCATTGAAGCCGGGGCCATTCGTCGCGGCACGAACCCCGAGGAGCGACTACTCGCCATCTTCGATGTACTCGACGAGTGGTTCCATCGAGACGACTTCGAGGCCGGCTCGTTCATCAAGGTACTGCTCGAACTCGGCCCTAAGCATCCCGCCGGTGGCGCCAGCGTTCGCCACCTCGAGCAGCTCCGTGCGGTCGCACGCCACTTAGCCGACGAAGCCGGCCTGCGCGACACCGAGTCGTTCGCGCGTTCGTGGCACATCCTCATTCAGGGCTCGATCGTCGTCGCAGCCGAGGGCGACGTCGAGGCCGCGCAGCGCGGCAAGGCGATGGCACGCCTGCTCATCGAGCAACACCGCTGACAGGCGACGTTTTCCGGCCGCCTTCTTCCTCCGCCGGGAGTGCGCGGCATGACGACTACGCCGGAGCGGCAGACCCGCTCAACTGCCAGGCCCTCACCGAGCCGTCCCGTCTCGCGAGCCAGCCGTCTGGCTGCCCGCCGAGCGCCGGCGAGCACGGTGTCCTCGGAGTAGGATCGTCCGGGTGGATGAGGATCGCCAGCGGCGCGTCGCTGAAAACGAGTCGATGTCTCGCGAGGCCAACGAGGCAATCGAGAAGGCGCTCTGGGAGGCCGAGGAGGGCTCGTCCACAGCGTTCCTGTGTGAGTGCGCTCGCCCAGACTGCCACCACGTCGTCCAGGCCACACTGCGCGAGTACGAGCTTGTCCGCGCCTCGCCCCGCCGGTTCATGGTGCACCCCGGTCACGAGGAGCCAGAGGCGGAGAGGATCGTGGACACTCAGAGCGATTACCTGGTCGTAGAGAAGAACGATGAGGCGGGGCGGGTAGCCGAAGCCGACGACCCTCGCAGCTGACACCGCCTGCGGGATATTTGGGCCAGCGATCTGGGGAGTTCGGATCTGAGCGAGAGCAGGCTGCCCGCGTGCTCGAGCTCGCGCGCGAACACGGGTACGGCATCTCTGATGACCGAGCAGCTACGCTCGTCCGTGCGCAGTCAACCGCCCAGGGTTGACCGGGCGATGGGCATTTTGCCGAACGCGACAGGGAGGCCATGCTCGATCGCTGTCGCCGCGATCGGCGCGTCCGTCAGCTGCGCCGCTTTCTGTACCCCGGCCGCGCGGCAGTCTGCACGAGACGCTCGCACGCGACCATCACCGCCTCGGTGACCGGAACCGCATCTGCCGTCGTGTCAGGGGCAGGGTGTCCGCACGACGCGCCTTCACTGACCCGCTGTCGGCAGCCGGGACACCTAGCTGGAGATCTTCGATCGTCAGGACTGAAACGGGGAGTCGGGCCGCGAGAACCCGCCGACGAGCACGCCCGCCCCCAGGTGCGCCCCGAGCACCGGCCCGACCTGCGTACAGAACAGCGGGTCGAAGCCGAATAGCTCCTGTCCGGCCTGCACGAGCCGGTCCGCGTCATGGGGCGACTGTGCATGCTGCACGATCCACGCGCCGGCCCCGCTGGTCGCGCAGCTCCCGCAGGTACGCGGTCATCCGCTCGAGCGCGCGGCGATGGGTGCGGACGCGGCCCACGGGTGCGATCTCGCTGCCGAACGTCAGGATCGGCTTGACCTTCAGTGCGCTCCCAACCGCGGCCTGCGCGGCTCCGATCCGGCCGCCGCGCCTCAGGTACTCGAGCGTGTCCAGACAGAACCACATCCCGAGCGAGGCGCGCGTCTGCCGCACCCCGTCGAGGATCGTTTCGACGCTGCAGCCCCGCTGCGCCAGTTCGGCGGCGACGACCACGAGGACACCGAGCCCGCCCGCGCCTGTCTGCGCGTCGTGCACGCTGACCCGTCCCCCGAGCCCCTCGGCGGCGAGCATCCCTGCGGCTTCGCTCGCGCTCTGAGCGGTGCCCGAGAGACTCCCGGCAAGGTGCAGGGAGACGACATCGCGGCCCTGCTCGAGCAGCGGCCTGTAAGCGGCGAGGAAGTCTCCGACCGACGGCTGGGACGTCTTTGGCAGCTGCGGCGAGTCGCGTAGCCGCGCGTAGAAGGCGTCGAGGTCGACGTACTCATGCTCGGGGCGCAGTTCGCCGTTCCAGCCAACGTACAGGCTGACAGGCGTGATCGACCACCGGTCGATCAGCGCGCGTGGCAGGTATGTGGTGCTGTCGGTGACGATCGCCACCGCCTGCGACCCCGCGCTCGGGAGTGTGCACTCGGAGTCCCCCATCAGCCCGGAAGCCTACGATCCCGGCCCAATGATCGAGCCGGCCCGGATCGCTTCGGGTGATCGGTCGCTCGCGTTGACCGAGCAGGCGCGAGGGTGGCGCCGCCGAGCACTGCCGCCGATGACCCCTGCGACGCTGACAGGCGGTCATCGGACAACGCCGTATGAAGCTCGTCAGACCGCGCAACGGCAGGACATCCGGCAGCGGACCTTCCGCACCGAAATGAGCGATCATGCCGTGCGAGATGGCACCCGAGATCCGCACGAACGGCCCGGGCGCGAGCGCCACCGACGCGGCCTCGACAAGGCCCGCTGCTGTCGAGGGCGCAACGCCCACGATCGTCGTCGCCTGCCTGGCGACGGCGATGCTGATGCTGGACATCAGCGTCATCAACACCGCGCTTTCGAACATCGCCCACGGCCTCCACACCGGCCTGAGCGGACTGCAGTGGGTCGTGGACGCCTACACGATCCCACTAGCGGCGACGGTCCTCACCGCCGGCGCGGTCGCAGACCGCGTCGGCCGCCGAAAGCTCTTCATCATCGGCCTGGCCGTGTTCACGGTGATGTCGGCGCTGTGTGGCGCGGCGAGCGGCATCGGCATGCTCGTTGCCTCGCGGGCGATCCAGGGCCTCGGAGCGGCGGCGATGTTCGCGACCGCCCTGGCGCTCATCTCGCAGGTGACGCCGACCATGGAAACGCGCGTCAAGGCGCTCGCCGCATACGGGATCGCGATCGGGGCGTCCTTCGCCATCGGTCCGTTCATCGGCGGCTCGCTCACCGCTCTGTTCGGCTGGAGGGCGATCTTCTTGGTGAACGTCCCGATCGGCGCCGTCGTGCTGTGGGTCACCTACCGGCGCGTCGGCGAGGGACGCGACCCCGCTCCGCGGCGAATCGACTGGCTCGGTCAGACGCTGCTGATCGCCGGCCTCTTCCTCCTCATCCTCGCCCTGCTGCGCGGCAACGACGACGGCTGGGGCAGCTCCGGGATCCTGGCGTGTCTCATTGGTGCGACGGTCCTGCTGGTCAGCTTCGCCGTTCTCCAGCAGCGCTCACGCGAACCGATGATCCCGCTGAACCTGCTCCGGCGACGAGGCTTCGCGGCCCCGCAGATCGCGGTCTTCTCTATCGCTGCCTCGTTCTTTGCGGTCTTCCTCTACACGACGCTCTACCTGCAGACCGTCCTCGGCCTCTCGGCGATTGAGACAGGGCTCGTCTACCTGCCGGGTACCTCGCTTGTCTTCATCGTCTCGGGCCTCACGGCGCAGTTCGGGCAGACGATCGGACCAGCGAAGCTCGCGAGCGTGGGGCTGGCGCTGGTCGCGGCCGGGCTCGCCCTGATGCTGGTCATCCAGGTCGACTCGTCCTGGACGGCGATCATCCCGGGCCTACTCGTGACGAGCATCGGCACCGGCCTCTTCAACCCGACCGCGAGCGAGCTGGCGCTGCGGGCCCTGCCCCCCGAGCAGAGCGGGCTGGCTGCCGGCACGAACGACACCTTCCGGCAGACGGGCGTCGCCGTCGGTATCGCCGCACTCGGCACACTGGTGCCTGCCGGCGCGGCTCTCGGCGGCGATCCGAGCTCATACGTCGAAGGTCTGCATCACGCGCTGCTGGCTGCCGCGATCCTTGCCGGCGTGGGGGCGCTCGCGACCGCCTGGCTGCTGATCCCTCAGACCGAGCCCGTGGTCGAGGACGTCGCGCCGCAGTTCGACTGACAGCGAGAGCAGGGCAGTCCGTGCCCATTCCGTGCTCTCGCTGCGCGCGACAAACCTCGTCGCGCCGGGGAGCTCCCTCCGGTCCCCATCGCTGAAACCCTCGCGTGACGGCCCTGGTTGCGCGTCGGGGCGACAGCTAGCGCAACGGTGGGAGGAGCGACGGGGTGCTCATGGCCGTGACACGGCCACGCGTCGGCCGAGCACCCGCCCAGAGGGGATCTGGACGTACGTCTCCGACAGGTTGTTGCTGTGGTGCGACTCGAGCAGCAGGTGGTCAGGGTCGGCGATCTGAACATATGCGAAGCGACCGTGCAAGCCGGTGACATCGATCCACTGTTCGGGGTAGTCATAGGGATAGACGTCCGACCATCCGACCGAGGTTCCCAGCGTGTCGGTGCGGATGGCCGGGTCCTGGCTGCAGGATCCATATCTGGGCGCCGGCGGCGAGATCGCCGATGGCCTCGTTCGAAACAGGTCGCGCACGCAGTAGTCCACCTTCGGGCCGATCCGCACGAGATCAACCGCGTCGAAGCGTCGGTCTACCGACCACAGCTGGAACGCCGCGGCGTGCTTGAGCTTCCAGTAGCTGGCAGCCCCCGCATAACCGCCCCCGTAGCGCTCTCCGGATATGTGCTTGAAGACGAGAGTCGCGGGCGTGCGAAACAGGTGAGGACGGCCCCGCGGACCATAGATCGCCTGATAGACGCGCCACCGGTGTCGCCCCAGTCGTGTTGCCCGGAGCTCGATCGGTCCGCTACCGCGGTTGTCGATCGAACTCGTCGCGCGCAGGAGTACATGCCCAGGGATGCTCGTGCGGTCGAGGACCAGCCGGGACGGCGCGGACATGATGAGGTCAGGGCAGCGAAGGCGCCGGCGCGACGCATGACAGGAGTCTCGTCGCGACGTGGCACTGAGAACGACGGTCCGAGCGGCGAACACCCGGCGAGCCGGGAACGGTGACGTCAAGAGCCCGGCGGCACCCAGCAGAGTGGCCAGCGCCCCTCGAGTGAAGCATCTGCGTAGGAATCCTCGCCCAGGGCGGCTCACTGCGCTCCTCGCTGTCGACGCGGTCCGGATCTTCTTGCCTGATCGATAGGAGGTCGCTTGACCCTCCGAAACCAGACCCGAGAATCAGTCGCCACTGTAAGCCTCTGCGGGATCGCATCGCTCGCACCGTCTGAGTGACCCCCTGCACGTGACAGGAGGTCACCGGTTCGAGTCCGGTTGGCCCCACCGAGCAGCCGACCTCACCGGAGGTCCAAGCCCCCTCCACATCCGGGCCAAGAGGGCGCTCGATCGACTCGATACCCGGCTCTTGGCACGTGCGCGGCAGATGTTTAGCTGGAGCGGGTTCTCGGGTACACGGCAGCCGGGGATGCGGGCACTTTTCCGTATGGGGGGACTAGTCGCGATCGTCGCGATCGGCTGCATGCTGGGCGCGGTCGCAGCCTACGGCGCCCCGATCGCGCCGTACAACGGAGCGAACCCGTTCAAGTGCAAGCTCCAGAAACTGGGCACCGGCACGGAATACAAGAAACCGAACGCCGACCCTTTGTGTGTGGAGTTCGACAAGACGAACCAGAACGTGACGGAACTGGGCATCGTCGACTTCCTGCTCAACGAGCCGGCGAGGACGGCCGCCGCGGTGCCCAAGTGCTTCTACTACCAGGTCGACCATTGGACGGGCTCCATCGAACAGGGTGGCCAGCCGACGCTCTGGCATTGGGACGGGATGTACTTCTTCGACAAGGCGAAGGGCATGGGCGGCGTGCACGTCCAGAACCTTACGATCGGCGGCGTGCCGGCCGATCCCAGCCTGCTGCCGGGCTTCCCGGCGGAATTCTCGCCCTATTTCGGACCCGGCGAAGGCGGCGCCTACGCCACGCTCGGCGCCGGAGAACCGGGCTGCGCGGCAAAGGTCGCCACGCCGGCGGCTGCTCGGAAGGTCTACCGACGTAACGCCTCGCCAACTGCTTAGGCGGTTGTGAGCCAGCTTCGCCACGAGCAAGGCCTCGGCGGATTCGCTGAGATGCTCTCGCGCCGCGAGGTGCTCCAGCGCGGCGGCATCCTCGGGCTCGGCGCTCTCGTCGCCTCCGCGCTGCCCGTAGCCGAACGCATCTTCGTCTCTGAGGCGTCCGCCGAAGTCCTGCTTCCCGGCGCGACCCTTCAGGCCTTTGCCGACACGATCGTGCCGGGCCGCAAGGCGCTCACGACCGACCTCGGCAACGAAATCCATCCGCTGGCGATCGCGGGCGCCGACAACGAGCCCGGCGCGGTCGAGGCGGATGCCCTGCTCGTCTATCAGGATGCCCTGGTCGGCTTCGCCGCGCTCGAAGCTCCGTTCCTGGCCGAGCTGTCGACGCGCTCGCTCGCCCACGGTGCGCCGTTTCTGAATCTCGCCTTCGAACAGCGGGCCGCGGTCTGCCTCGAGGGACTCGCTCCGGAAAACCCCACCGTCCTCGTATGGGAAGCCGCGGCAGCCGTGCCGTTCGTCGCGTTTCTCTGTACGGGCGCGCAGAGCGAAGCCACCATCGACACGTCCTCCGCGTATCAGGTGATGGGCTACCCGGGCACCGCGGCCAACGGCTATCGGGAATTCTCGTACAAGCGGAAGCTCGCGACCGAGCTCACGAAGCACGGCTACCTGCCCTAGACACGAGTGGCCGAGCGTTTCGACATCTGCATCGTGGGCTCCGGCTTCGGCGGGTCGATTTCGGCGTTTCGGCTGGCCGAGCTCTACCGGGCAGCCGGAGAGACTCCGAGCATCGTCGTCCTGGACCACGGTGCGCGCCATCAGCACACGGACTTCCGCCAGTCGATGGCTGTTGAGAACCTGTCGAAGATCTACGGGTTGATCCAGGGACAGGGTGCCCAGATCCTCGTCGGCAATGCCGTCGGGGGTGGCTCGAACTTCTATCTCGCCGCGTCGCTCCGCTCGCCGAGTGAGACGTTCGAGCGGCGTGATCACCGGCCCGACGACGGCCCCGACCGGCGCATGTGGCCTCAGGAGATCAGTCGCACGGTGCTCGATCCCTTCTACCGTCGCGCGGAGCGTGGGCTTCGCGTGCGGCGTCCTACCTGGAAGCAGGTCGCCAAGTCGGGCGGACTGTGGGCAGCAACGCTCGACCGCGCCGGTCATACGTGCGACCGCGTACCGCTCGCGATCGACCTCGATCGCTGCATCCAGTCGAAGTGGTGTCACACCGGCTGCATCTACGGGGCGAAGAACTCGGTCATAACCAACTACCTGGCGTCAGCCGAGGAAATGGGAGTCCAAGTCCGCCCGAACATCGAGGCTGAGCTGATCGTCCAGAGTCAGGCGCGACCGTACCGCTACATCGTGACTTCCTCGGAACTCGACAACGAAGGCGCCAAACCCATGCGTCAGCCCAACGGGCAAAGCTCAGAGATCGAATGCAAGGTACTGATCCTCGCCGCGGGAGCAATGGGGAACCCGCCCCTCCTGATGCGCTCGAGGCCCGGTCTTCCGAGCCTCTCGAACCACGTCGGGAAGCACCTCGGAATCAACGGCGACCACATAGCCGCGATCGAATACGACGAGCAGAAGGTCAAAGAAGTGCTCGGGTTACCGGGATATGGCCAGACCTACAAGGGGAATCACATCACCACGATGTCGTATGACTTCTGGGCTGGGCGGTCCGGCAACCAGTGGGACGGGACCCGCTTCACGCTCCAGGAGATCTTCCTCTCGACCCTCCCCCACATCCTCTACGACGACGGCCGCGAGCCGTCCGGGGAACCGTCGTGGTGGGGTCTGCAGAAGAAGCAGGCCCTTTCGACTTTCAATAACCACATCGAGGTCCTCGCCATGATCGAAGACACCAACGACGGCGAATTCCTCGCGCCGCCGCCCAACGGAGGCGCCGTCCGACCGAACGCCGGTCCCCTGTGGGTCGGGCCGTTCACCTACAACCTCTCCGAACAGACCCTCCGCGCGCGCGAGGCGGCAAACAGCGCGATCGCCGACGTTCTCGCAAAGGCAGGGCTCGGTCGCTTCATGAAGTTCACCTTCCACAGTGCAAACGCCGCCCATCCGGTGGGAGGCTGCCGGATGGGGGACTCGAAGGACCTGGGCGTCGTGGATCACCAGAACGAGGTGTTCGACTACCCGGGTCTCTTTTGCATGGACTCGTCGTCGATCCCCACATCCCTGGGAGTGAACCCGTCTCTCACGATCTCGGCGGTCGCCGAGCGGGCGTGCCAGGCCTTGATAGAGCGGAGCACGGAGTACGGGTTGCCCGCGAAGCCCGCCCATTTCACGCCCGGGACCCCGGGCGTTAGTCTCGGCCCCCACACAGAACCCGTACGCCGGAAGTCGGACAAGGCGATCGACGAAAAGGTCCGCTACTACGAAACGGCCTTCCACTGACCGTCACCGCCCGAGCGCCGAGCTGCTCCCAGCTATAGGCGTTTCCCGGCGAAGCTCCGCCCCATGGGCGGCCCGTCTCTGGCGCGCGAGGCACTCACCGAGGGGCCGCGGGCTCTGCCGCCCGCTGTCGCAACCCGCGCCGAGGGCGGCTAGCCGCCGACGGTACGGCGGACCAGCAGAGCGCAGATCGCCGCAACGACCAGCAGCACGATCGGCAGCCCGGCGCCCATCACGCCGAAGATCGCGAGCACGAGCGTGACCGCGCCGATCAACCCCGCGACGCCGCCGGTGACGATAAGGCCGTAGACACGGCGTTCGCGCTGCCTGCGGCTCAGGCGGGTCCCGGGCCGGCGCTCGAGGTTGCTCATGCCCTGAATGATCGCAGCACTTCGGCATGCGCCCGGCTCGACGCGCCGGGGCGCGAGACGCACATCATGACCAGAAGGCCGAGCAAGGCCGCTTTGCAGGCACGAGGTCAGCGGTTCGATCCCGATTGGCTCCATCCGACCGAGCACCTGCCGGCAGGCATAGCGGGGTGCCTCTCGCGCGCACCGGGGACGTCCAGGTCTCTTCGAGTCGCGCCTAAGGCTTGCCGCTAGGCTCGATGAATGGGTGCTCGCCCCGACGATCCGCCTGAGGCGGGCAAGCTGCCAACCGGTCGGCTCGCCCGGACGGCTCGCGTCGGCGGGCTGGTGACGGGTCAAGGCCTGCGGTGGGCGGGAATGCGTACCGCCAACCGGGTTCGCACGGACGAGCGTGCTGCGTCCGCCGAAAGCGAGTGGACGGCCGCACTTGTCCAGCAGCTCGTCGACCAGCTTGGGCAGATGCGCGGCGCCGCGATGAAGGTCGGCCAGCTGATCTCGATGGTCGAGTTCGACGGGCTCCCGGAAGACGAGCGGGATGAGCTGCAGCGCCGCCTCGCCGCGCTCCGCGACGACGTCCCGCCAGTGCGGTTCGAGGATCTCGAGAAGCTGATGCGCCAAGAGTTCGGCGGCCCGCTCGGGCGCGTGTTCCGCGACTTCGACGAGCAGGCGTTTGCCGCAGCCTCCATCGGCCAGGTCCACCGCGCCACCACGCTCGACGGCGACGAGGTGGCCGTGAAGATCCAGTACCCAGGGGTGGCGGAGGCGGTCGAGACTGATCTACGCAATGCGACGCTGCTCCTGCCGCTCGTGAAACGGCTCGCCCCCGGGTTGGACGCAAAGGCGCTCGCTTCCGAGATGCGCGAGCGCATCTCGGAGGAGCTCGACTACGAGCTCGAGGCGCAGAACCAGCGCCGCATCGGCCGCCTCATGCGTGGGCACCCGTTCGTCCTCGTGCCGAAAGTTCACACAGACCTCTCGACTCGGCGGGTGCTCGTCTCCGAATACGTTGAGGGAGAGGGTTTCGAGGCGGTGCGCCGAGCCGATGAGACGCAGCGCGACCGCTACGGTGAGATCGTCTTCCGGTTCCACTTCGGGCTGCTCTATCGCGACCGGATCGGCCTCGGCGACCCTCACCCCGGTAACTATCTGCTGACCCCGGATGGCCGGGTGTGCTTCTTGGACTTCGGACTCGTGCGCTACGTCACCGCCGATCGAGTAGGGGCGGAGCGGGCGATCGCCCTCGCTGTTCGCGACGGGGACGGGGAAGCTGTCAAGGCAGCCCTGCTCGCCGGCGGCTATCTCCCCGCAGACGGAGCCGACGCGGTCGACGCCGACTTCGCGCTCGGAATGATGCGGATGGCGACCAAGTGGTACGCGGTTCCCGGGCAGCGACGCTTCGCGGCCGACGGCGATCGTCGACGACGAGACCGAGAGCCTCCCGACGGCGAGGAGCGGGCGGCAGCGAGGATGCAGGTCAACCAGTTCACTCTGCCGCCGGAAGCAATCCTGATTCGGCGGATGCACGGCGTTGTCGCCATCGTCCTGCGGCAGCTCCGAGCCGGGGCGGATTGGGGCGGCATCGCCGCGGAGTACCTGCACGGGGCCTCACCGGCCACGCCACTCGGGCAAGCGGAGGCCGACTTCTTCCCGCACTCCGGACCAGCAGCGCGCCCCCGCCGCTAGAGCGGCACCTCACGTCCCAGCCAGCCGCGGTAGAAGCCGTCGACGTCGGGAAGGAACTCGTGCACGACGGGGTAGCCGGGCGGAAGCGCCTCTACCTCGAGCTGCCGCGCACACGAAGGGCAGAAGTACTCGCGTAGCTGCTGAAGCTGAGGGTCCGGGCCACCCATGTCCGGGTAGACCTCGAGCATCGACTCCTCGCTGTCGCGGACGTGGACGACGGCGTCCATCTTCCAGTTGCGGTTGTGGGGGGAGAAGTCGTGGCCGCAGTCGCAGCGGTGAACCAGCTGCCCGTCCGATCGGCGCCGGACGATGTTCAGCCCCTCGCCGGCCGGCAGCACGATCGGGTCCTCATACGGGACGCGATCCTGGAGCACCGAGATCCACTTCTCGAACCGGTCGGCGTCCTTGTAGCCGGATTGGATCTCCTTCACCTCGCGGCGCGACAGGCGTTCATCGAGCAGCGCCTCCAGCGTCTCGCGGTCGAGCCGGCCCCCTCCGGGCGAAGGTGCGGGCGCCACCGGTTCCGAGCCTGCCAGGAAGGCGTCGGCCACCTCGTCCGGATCTGCCCGGCCTGGCTGCGCGCTCGTCGCCGCGACGGTCGGCGTGAGGACGTCGAAGTCGAAGTCCTCCGGCAGGTCCCAGAAGCCTCGGTACTCGGCGGCCCAGCGCGGCGAGAGGCGCATCGACTCGGCGTACATCTCCTTGATCGGGACGGCCAGATCCTGTTCGAGGATCCGTCCGCGCTCGGCGGCGACCCAGTCGCGAGTCGGACGCGCGAGATCGAGGCGGCGCCGTCGATGGGCGTCGCGGTCGCTGACGCCGTAGACCGACTCGGCGAAGCGCGGCAGCAGGTGCCCTTCGCTGACGTCGCGCTCGACGTCCGCGACAGGCCGGAGCAGCGGATCGCCCAGGCCTGCTCCCCCCTTCATCACCGACAGGTAGAGATCTCCGTTCGCGAACGGTGAGAGCAGCGTCATGCCGTCGTTCTTGTGTTCGCGCGAGGTGCCCTGGATCTCCATCAGCGCGGGATGCTCGAAATCGCCGTCGGCCACCGGGTAGGCCTCGCCCCTGAGCGCGCGTTCGGTCAGGTCCGCGCCGTGGATGTTGTGGATGTAGGCGGTCGCTCCGGGGTAGCCGCCGAACAGTCCCGCCGAGGAGAGCACGCGGCCGGTGCCGATGTTCTGCAGCTCCCAGAAGGGGGTCTTGTTGACCATGAACAGCGACTCGAAGCTCGAGCCGCCCCGGTGGCGGCCCGGGCCGCCCGAGGAGGCCTTCACCCGCCGCGACAGATAGACGAACGGCGAGATCAGCTCCCACATCTCGACGTCACCCATGTCGCCCTCGGGATTGAACATCGCCGCGCAGTAGTCGGTCCCGTCGAGCACGTACTTGGCGCCCATCCCCTGCGCGGAGACCTCGAAGTTCATGATCGCCGAGGAGCTCCCGTACTGGTCGATGCCACCGCCCTGCTGGACGTTGCCCGAGACGGAATAGGCAGCGAGGATCTCCTCGATGAAGCCGCGTGCCTGCAGCGCGCGTGAGATCGTGCGCGGGAAGCCCGTGAAGGACGGCTGCAGGAACGCCCAGGCGATCGCGGTCGATCCCTCCGCCTCGCCCAGGTTCGAGATCGTGCCCTCTGGGAAGTTGGTCTTGATCGCGAAGTAGGCACCGTCGTTGATCTTGTCGTTGCAGATCAGCGTCTGGGTGAACATCACCCAGATCGCGCCCTGCATGCCCGAGGGGGTGCAGTTCATCGAATGCCAGCCCCATGCCGAGCAACCGTCGTAGTCGAGCTCATAGGTGCCGTCTCCGCCGATCCTGACCTCGAATGGCGAGTGCATCACGATGTCCCGGCGGGCCCGGGCGGGGAGCTGCTCCTTGTCGGAGAACTCGGCGTCGAAGATCGCCGGTGAGCGGTAGCGGCCCGGGATCGTCATCTCCCGGATGCGTGCCTTGAACGAACGCCTGCCCTCCTCGATGACCTCCCTGCTGAACTGCTTGAAACGATCGACGCCCTCCTCTGCGACCACCCTCTCCACGGCGTCGCGGATCATGTGACAGCCGGCGAGCCGTGTGCGCTCGTCCAGCATGTAGTAGGCCGATGCCCGCGTGCGCTTGCGGCAGCGCTCCAAGTGCCACGGCGCCAGCTGGTCGAGCTCGCCGATCTTCATGCACGGCAGGTCGATGCCGTCTTCGTAGCGCGTCGTCGGGCCGACCGGGACGCCGCCGGGAGTGCTGGCTCCGATGTCCAGGACGTGTGTGACGCCGCCCGCCCACGCGATCAACTCGTCCTCCCAGAAGATCGGGACGAACGTCTGCACGTCGGCGTTGTGCACGTCCCCGATCGTGGGATCGTTGTTGGCGAACACGTCGCCGGGCCGGATCCCCGGGTTCTCCTCGTAGCGGTGGCGGACCATCCACTTGATGGCGTCCGACATCGTGTGGACGTGGACGATGATGCCCGTGGAGAGCGCCAGCGAGTCGCCCTCCGGGGTGTACAGCGCAAAGCACAGCTCGCCGAGCTCACGGACGATCGGCGAGGCCGAGATGTTCAGCGCCGTGGAGCGTGCGGACACCAGGCCGCCGCGCAGGCGCGAGAACAGCTTCTCGTAGCCGATCGGGTCACTGCTCATCATCTCCAGCTCGCGCAGGCCCGCGTAGTGGCCTGTCTGCGCGAACAGGCTCTCGGACTCCTCGAGCATCGACAGCAGCGTCCGGCCTTCCCAGCCCACGGCGCCGGCCTGCCCGGGTGTGCGCGTGGAGTCGACGGTGGTCATCGCTAGGCCTCCGAGCTGTCGGTGAGATGGAAGATGTGGTGGCTGTCGAGGCTCGCGCTCCGCCCGGGTGGCACGGCGAACGTCGTGGCCGAGTGCTCGACGATCGCCGGGCCCTCGATCGACTGCCCGGCACGGATCTCCTCGAGCTGGAAGATGTCGGTCTCGACGAACTCGCCTTCGCTCGCCCGTCCCCAGTGAACAGGGCGCGTCGCCTTCAGACGGGGTGTCCCGGGCTCTTCGGGCATCTGCGGCAGCGCCGGCTTCTCGACATCGACCGTGCCGTGGACGATCACGTGGGTGACGAGGTAGCCGAACTCGGGAGAGCGCGCCGAGGAGGCGTACATCTTCGCGTACGCGTCCTCGAACGCGCCGATCAGGTCGTCGACCTGTGCGCTGGCCTCGAGCGCGGTGTGCGGAGAGACGAGCTCGATGTCATTGAGCTGCCCGTAGTACTGCATCCGCACGGCGTGGGTGAAGCGGATCCGCTCGCGCTCGATGGTGGACTTCGCGAACTCCGCCGCCACACGGTCCTGCAGGGCGAGCCACGCCGAGGTGATCATCGTTCCGATCCCGGCTCGTTCGGCCTCGCCGAAGCTCGGCAGCAGTGGAAGGTCGACGGTCTGGTCGTAGCGGTAGTCGAAGTCCGCACAGGCGCAGCCGAACGCCGAGAAGCCCGCCGCCCACGCGGGCACCAGCACTTCGCGGTAGCTGACCCCGTCGGTGTAACCGGCGACATGCAGCGGGCCGCCGCCGCCGTAGCAGAGCAGCGTGTAGTCGGTCGGCGAATAGCCCTTGCCGAGGATCTGGCCGACGGCCTCGTTCTTGAGCGTCTGCTCGAACAGCTCGATCACGCCGGCGGCCGCCTCCGGGACCGACAGGCCCAGGGGGCGCGCGACCTGCCGCTCGATCGCCTCCCGGGCGAGCTCGACGTCGAGGTCGACTTCGCCGCCGAGGAAGTAATCAGGGTTGAGCCGCCCGAGGACGAGGTTCAGGTCGGTCACCGAGACCGTCTCCAGCCCTCCCTGCGGCCAGGACACGCCGATCCGCGAGCCGGCGGAGTCCGGTCCGAGCTCGGGCCTGTTCGAGTTCGGGTTGACGCGCACGAACGAGCCCGTGCCGGCGCCGATCGAGTCGATCTTGACGAGCGGCATGTTGAGCACGAAGCGGGCGATGTCGGGGGTCTGGGTGATCTCGAAGCGCCCATCGGTGATCAGCGCGATGTCGAACGAGGTGCCGCCGATGTCGGTGCACAGCACGTTGCTCAGCCCCATCCTCGCGGCCAGGGCCTGCCCTCCCACGACGCCTCCGATCGGCCCGGAGACGAGCGTGCGGCCGAGCTCGGCCGTCTCGATCGAGACGGTGCCGCCGTGTGCGGACATGACCCGCAGCTCGAACTTCGCGCCGCCCTCCTTGGTGACGTCGCGCACCGCCTTCAGCGTCATCCGGGAGGGCTCGGCCGCATAGGCCTCGATCAGAGTCGAGTTCAGCCGAGGCAGATCCCGCCGCATCGGGTACAGCGCGCTGGAGAGGAACACCGGCAGCGAGCCGTCGACGCCGCGGGAAGCCTTCTCCTCCTCGAGGATCTCCGCGACCCGCTGCTCGTGGGATGCGTTTCGATAGGAGAACAGCAGCGACACGACGATGCCCTGTACCTCTTCGTCGAGCAGCTCGCGCGCCGCAGCCCGCACGTCCTCCTCGCGGAGCGGAAGGACCTCGTCGCCGAACACGTCGATGCGTCCGCGCACGCCCTTCATGCGCTCGCGCGGCACGAGCGGCTCGTTGTGGAAATGGGTCGCGAGATGGAGGCGGTCGGAGTAGGAGGAGCCGAGATAGGTCTGGATGCCGCGCTCGAGGCGCAGGTAGTCCTCGTGCCCGGCGTTGACGATGCAGCCGACCCGCAGGCCCTGGCGTGCAAGCAGCCGGTTGAGCATCGCGGTCCCCGAGTAGATGCCGGAGACGACGGCGGGAAAGCCCTCCTCGGGCGTGGAGTCCCACTGCCCGAGCGCGTCGCGCGCGGACGCCATGAAGCCGATCGACTCGTCCTCCGGCGTGGTCTGGGCCTTGCCGACGACGAAGGAGCCGTGCTCGTCGACGACGAAGGTGTCGGTCATCGTGCCGCCCGCGTCGATCGCCAAGACGCGTGGCACCCGTGCACCGCTGTCGGACATCCGATCCCCTCGCCTCGCGATCCGGTCTAGCTGCTGGACGTCCCGCATCTTCGCGCGCTCCAGCGACGGCGCAATCCGTCATCGCTACCCATCAACGGTCCGTCGAAAGCCGCACCCGAACCGTGCCCTGGACGACCGGCCTACGATTTGAGCAGCCGGGGGCGGCGCTCGCGCCGCGCATCAGCCACGATGCGCCCCGCCTCAGCCGCGCGGCACACGCGCTGTATGTTCACGCCGTGGACTGGGGCCTCGCCACGGTCGGGCTCGTGCTGTTGCTGCTCGCGGCAGTATCCCGTCGGCTGGTGAGTACCCCGGTCACGCCTGCGATCGTCGTCGTCACCGTCGGCGTTCTCGTAGGGCCGCTGGTGCTCGACGACCTCACGCTCGGCCCGACGAGCTCGACGGTCCGAAGGCTGGCGGAAGCGACGCTCGCGGTGGTGCTGTTCTCGGATGCTTCGCGCATTGACATCAGGGCTCTCCGACGCGAGGCCTCGCTGCCGGGACGGCTGCTCGGTATCGGCCTTCCGCTGACGATCCTGCTGGGAGCCGTCGCCGCGCTTGCTCTGTTCGGCTCGTTTTCGCTGAGCGAGGCGTTGATCCTCGGCGTGATCCTCGCCCCGACCGACGCCGGGCTTGGGAGCGCCGTCGTGACAGACACCAGGCTTCCGTTGCGGGTGCGGCAGTCGCTCAACGCCGAGAGCGGCCTCAACGACGGGATCTGCGTCCCGTTGCTGCTGATCGTTCTCGCCACCGCGTCGGGCACCGGCGGCGCCGCGCATCCCCTCCACGTGGTCGGCGAGGAGATCGGCTATGGGCTTCTTGGGGGCGTCGCCGGCGGGATGCTGGCCGGATCGATCGTGGTACATGCCGGACGGAGGGGCCTCATCGACGATGCCTGGAGGCAGATCATCCCCGTGGCCGCCGCCGCGTTCGCATACGGGGTGGCAGTCGCCCTGGGCGGATCTGGGTTCATCGCCGCGTTCGTCGCCGGCATCCTGTTCGGCGCGATCACCCGCGAGGAAGACGCTGGAATGATGCGCTTCACGGAGGAGACCGGGGCACTCCTCGACACGATCACGTTCCTCGTCTTCGGAGCGGTGCTCCTGGGCCCCGCGCTCGAGCATGTGAGCTGGCAGATCGCGCTCTACGCGGTGCTGAGCCTGACGATCGTACGGATGCTGCCCGTGGCGATATCGATGTGGGGTACGCACGCGCGCGGCCCGACAGTCGCGTTCATCGGCTGGTTCGGCCCACGCGGGCTCGCATCGATTGTGTTCGCGGTGGTGGTCGAGGACACATTCCACGCTCACACGGAGACGATCCTCACGGCGTGCTATCTGACCGTGGGCCTGTCGGTCCTGCTCCACGGGCTCTCCGCCGCCCCACTCGTGAGCCGCTACGCCGACTGGTATCAGGCCGCTGCGGGCAGGCGCCCGCCGGCGATCGAGAGCGCGCCCGCGCACGAGCACCGCATCCGGGGCCTCGCAACATTTCGCCATGGTCCGAGGACGTGACGACTACCCGCGGTAACCCGTGGCGCCACGGCTGCGCTCCGCAGTCCCGGCCCTGCCGTCCCCCTTCTCGTGCTCGAACGGGTCCGGGGCTGCGCCCTTCGGCGCTTGCGCTTCCAAGGCCTGCTTGGCGTCGAGCAGCACTTCGCGCCGGGCGTCCGTGACGACCGGGAAGCGGGGATCGAGCTCGATCAACGTCTGCACCAGCACCGCGGCCGAGGCGATCCGGGCAAACCACTTGCGGTCCGCCGGGATCACCCACCAGGGAGCCCACTCGGTGCTCGTGTGCGACAGCACGTCGGAGAACGCCTGCTGATAGCGCTCCCAGAGCCCCCGCTCGGCGACGTCGGCATCGGAGAACTTCCAGTTGTGGTCGGGCAGGTCGATCCGGCGCAGCAGCCTCACCCGCTGCTCCTCCTTCGAGAGGTTCAAGAACAGCTTCACGATCCTGAACCCGTTGTCGCTCAAATGACGCTCCCAGTCGTTTATCTCCCGGTAGCGTTGCTTCCACACGTCTGCCTTCTTCAGCGCCTCAGGAAGCTTCTGGCGGTCGAGGTTCTCGGGATGCACTCGCACGGCGAGAACCTCCTCGTAGTGCGAGCGATTGAAGATCCCGATCTCTCCGCGCGCGGGCAGGCGGCGCGCGTAGCGCCACAGGTAGTCGTGAGCGAGCTCCTCCGCCGATGGCACCTTGAAGCTGTGCACAGCCACGCCCTGGGGGTTGACCCCGCTCATCATGTGACGGATCGTGCCGTCCTTGCCCGCCGTGTCGAGCGCCTGGAGGACCACGAGCACGGCCGACGTGTGCTGAGCTGCAAGGCGGGCCTGGTACTCGCTGAGCAGCTGGACTCCCTCCTCGAGCAGCGCGACGCCATCCTTCTTCTTCGCGATTCCGCCCTTGAACCCAGGATCGAAGTCCTTGGGAAGCTCCACAGCCCTCCCGGGACTCACCTGGAACGGCTCGATGAAGGCCGCGAGCCGCCTCTTGCGCTTGCCGCTCAGCTCTTCGGCCATCGTCGCCTCCGCCTCAAAGTCGATTTCTCACCCCGGCGTCGGTGACGCGTCCTCATGCGACTGATCGTACGCTTGATTGGTGCGGTCTACCCGTCCTGCGGTTCGCCGGCCAGCGCGAAGGGATTGCCCTCCGAATCCCTGCAGATCGCCCACCGATCTCCGGGATGGATGACGCTTCCGCCGAGCGCCTCGACGGCCTCCAGCGCACCCTGGATGTCGCTGACGGCGAAGTACGGCAACGAGAACGAGTCGCCAGGGCCGCGGCCACGCGAATGGACCCCCACTGCCGGGGCCTCAGAGCGTGTCTGCCAGCCCTCCCCGTCGGACGCCTCGCGAGGCTCGAGCGCCTCACCGAGTAGGCCGCTCCAAAATCGCCGCGCGCGATCCGGATCGTCAGCGGGAAACTCGACGAAGGACAGCCTGAGCCCGGACATGCCGGAGCACGTTAGCGATCGCAAGGCCCGCCATGGCAGGAGATCACCAGGATCGCTTTGCAAGTAGGGGGTCACCGGTCCGATCCCGGCTGGCTCCATCGCCGCAGTAGCCTCGCGACCTCGCCGAAAACTCCCCGCAAAGAGCATCTGTGTCGCCGGCAGGAGGTCACCCGGTCGAGTCCGGTCGGCCCCACCGAACAGTCGACCTCACAGAGGTCCAACCCGCTCGAAGAGGCCGGGCCAAGAGGACCGCTCTCGACTCGAAGGCCGACCTCAGGGCGAGCAGCGCGCGTGGCCTGCGGCATGTCGCGCAGGCCGGCCTTTTCTACACCGTAGGCGTCGCCACGGGGCTGGTGGCACGCGGCTCTTGGCGCATGCGCCGCAGATGTTTAGCTGGGGGAGGTTCTTGGGTACAGCGCGGGCGGGGATGCGGGCACTTTTCCGTATGGGGGGACTAGTCGCGATCGTCGCGATCAGCTGCATGCTGGGCGCGGCCACAGCCGCGACGGCTGCTCCGATCGCGCCCTACAACGGAGCCAACCCGTTCAAGTGCAAGCTCCAGAAACTGGGCACCGGCACGGAATACAAGAAACCGAACGCCGACCCCTTGTGTGTGGAATTCGACAAGACGAACCAGAACGTCACGGAACTCGGCATCGTCGACTTCCTGCTCAACGAGCCGGCGAGGACGGCCGCCGCGGTGCCCAAGTGCTTCTACTACCAGGTCGACCACTGGACCGGCTCGATCGAACAGGGCGGTCAGCCAACGCTCTGGCACTGGGACGGGATGTACTTCTTCGACAAGGCGAAGGGCATGGGCGGCGTGCACGTCCAGAACCTCACGATCGGCGGCGTGCCGGCCGATCCCAGCCTCCTGCCGGGCTTCCCGGCGGAATTCTCGCCCTATTTCGGACCCGGCGAAGGCGGCGCCTACGCGACGCTCGGCGCCGGAGAACCGAGCTGCGCGGCAAAGGTGGCCACGCCCGCAGCGGCACGGAAGGTCTACCGGCGTAACGCCTCTCCAGCTGCTTAGGCGGTTGTGAGCCGGCTTCGCCACGAGGAAGGTCCGGCGGATTCGCTGGGATGCTCTCGCGCCGCGAGGTGCTCCAGCGCGGCGGCATCCTCGGGCTCGGCGCTCTCGTCGCCTCGGCGCTGCCCGTAGCCGAACGCATCTTCGTCTCTGAGGCGGCCGCCGAAGTCCTGCTTCCCGACGCGACCCTTCAGGCCTTCGCCGACACGATCGTGCCGGGCCGCAAGGCGCCCACCACAGACCTCGGCAACGAGATCCATCCGCTGGCGATCGCGGGCGTCGACAGCGAGCCCGGGGCGGTCGAGGCGGATGCCCTGCTCGTCTATCAGGATGCCCTGGTCGGCTTCGCCGCGCTCGAAGCTCCGTTCCTGGCCGAGCTGTCGACGCGCTCGCTCGCGCACGGTGCCCCGTTTCTGAATCTCGCCTTCGAACAGCGGGTCGCGGTGTGCCTCGAAGGACTCGCTCCGGAAAACCCCACGGTCCTGGTATGGGAAGCCGCGGCCGCCGTGCCGTTCGTCGCGTTTCTTTGCGCGGGCGCGCAGAGCGAAGCGACGATCGACACGTCCTCCGCGTATCAGGTGATGGGCTACCCGGGCACCGCGCCCAACGGCTATCGGGAATTCTCGTACAAGCGCAAGCTCGCAACCGAGCTCACGAAGCACGGCTACCTGCCCTAGACACGGAGTGGCCGAGCGTTTCGACATCTGCATCGTGGGCTCCGGCTTCGGCGGGTCGATCTCGGCGTTTCGGCTGGCCGAGCTCTACCGCGCGGCTGGAGAGACTCCGAGCATCGTCGTCCTGGACCACGGTGCGCGCCATCAGCACACGGACTTCCGCCAGTCGATGGGTGTCGAGAACCTGTCGAAGATCTACGGGCTGATCCAGGGACAGGGTGCCCAGATCCTCGTCGGCAACGCCGTCGGGGGTGGCTCGAACTTCTATCTCGCCGCTTCGCTCCGCTCGCCGAGTGAGACGTTCGAGCGACGCGATCACCGGCCCGACGACGGCCCCGACCGGCGCATGTGGCCTCAGGAGATCAGTCGCACGGTGCTCGATCCCTTCTACCGTCGCGCCGAGCGGGGGCTTCGCGTGCAGCGTCCGAGCTGGAAGCAGGTCGCCAAGTCGGGCGGACTGTGGGCGGCGACCCTCGATCGCGCCGGCCACACGTGCGACCGCGTGCCGCTCGCGATCGACCTCAGTCGCTGCATCCAGTCGAAGTGGTGTCACACCGGCTGCATCTACGGGGCGAAGAACTCGGTCATAACCAACTACCTGGCGTCGGCGGAGGAAATGGGAGTCGAGGTCCGTCCGAACATCGAGGCGGAGCTGATCGTCCAGAGCCAGGCGCGACCGTACCGCTACATCGTGACTTCCTCGGAACTCGACAACGAAGGCGCTGAACCGACGCGTCAGCCCAACGGGCAAGTCTCCGAGATCGAATGCAAGGTGCTGATCCTCGCAGCGGGAGCGATGGGGAACGCGCCGCTGTTGATGCGCTCACGGCCCGGTCTTCCGAGCCTCTCGAGCCAAGTCGGCAAGCACCTCGGAATCAACGGCGACCACATCGCCGCGATCGAGTACGACGAGCAGAAGGTCAAAGAAGTGCTCGGGCTACCGGGATTCGGCCAGACCTACAAGGGGAATCACATAACGACGATGTCGTACGACTTCTGGGCTGGGCGGTGCGGCAACCAGTGGGACGGGACCCGCTTCACGCTCCAGGAGATCTTCCTCTCGACCCTCCCCCACGTCCTCTACGACGACGGCCGCGAGCCGTCCGGGGAACCGTCGTGGTGGGGTCTGCAGAAGAAGCAGGCGCTCTCGACCTTCAACAACCACATCGAGATCCTGGCCATGATCGAAGACACGAACGACGGCGAATTCCTGGCGCCGCCGCCCAACGGAGGCGCCGTCCGGCCGAACGCCGGTCCCCTGTGGGTCGGGCCGTTCACCTACGACCTCTCCGAACAGACCCTGCGCGCGCGCGAAGCCGCGAACACAGCGATCGCCGACGTGCTCGCGAGAGCAGGGCTCGGTCGATTCATGAAGTTCACCTTCCGCAGCGCGAATGCGGCCCATCCGGTGGGAGGCTGCCGGATGGCTGACTCGAAGGACCTGGGCGTGGTGGATCATCAGAACGAGGTGTTCGACTACCCGGGTCTCTTCTGCATGGACTCGTCGTCGATCCCGACGTCGCTGGGAGTGAACCCGTCTCTCACGATCTCCGCGGTCGCCGAGCGGGCGTGCCAGGCCTTGATAGAGCGGAGCACCGACTACGGCCTGCCGGCGAAGCCCGCGCATTTCGCGCCCGGAACGCCGGGCGTTCATCTCGGACCCCACACAGAACCCGTACGCCAGAAGTCGGACAAGGCGATCGACGAAAAGGTCCGCTACTACGAAACGGCCTTCGACTGACCGTCACCGCTGACTCGTCGACGAGTCGGCACATGGGCGCTCCGCGGAGGCTACGTATCGCTCACCGCAACGATGTGCGCCGGGTTCAACGCGAGCGACCTTCCGGACTCCGCCTCCGTGAGACGCACCAGTTCCAGTATCGAGCCACGTGAAGCCTCGAGGACCTTCATCTCGACCTCATCAGGCGCTTCCCGTACACGGAAAGTCTGGCCCCCCACTACGAGTATGTCGGTTAGATCACCCACCGACACTCCTTTCAGGCGTGAGCCGAGGTTGGTGGGGCGGCGGTGGTTGGAGGGTCGAGGTGCAAGCGATCGCATAGCGACCACGGGCTACCCGTACGAATCTGGGCGCGGCGCCGTTGACATTGCCGGCGAGCGTCGCCTTCACTGAGGCCCAGCGCACCGGCTGGTCCAGCAGAGTCTCCACCCGCGTGTGGATTTCCCGCGCCTGCAACGGCTGCCCGTGATCGCTCAGCACCCGAGCGACAGCGGCGACAATCCGTCCCTGTGGAAGCTGGTTCCCTTCTCGGCCGGTGGACGGATGAGCGTCGGGGTCGACATCCCTCGGGACGACGCTGCGGCTCTCGATCTCTTCAGCGAGATTGGAGACGCGCCCCGCCGCATCACGCACGATCTCCGCGAGGCCGCTCAAGGCATTGCCGTCGGTGCCCCATGTGCCATCGAGGTCTTGGGCGGCACTCTCGAGCGCCGTTCCTGCCCAGCCTGCGCGCTTGGCTGCTCGTCCGATCAACGCGTCGTTTCCTGCGGCCGCATTGCGCCTTCCGACGCCACGGTCCAGTGTTGTGGGGCGCATCGCAAGTCCTTCCTCCCCCCTCTTCAGATCGGACAGCGCACAACAAGGAGAGAGACGACCGAGATCCGTGCGAGCTGCCCGCGCGCCCCGCCGTGATCGGATCCACCGATCAAAGTCAGAACTCGCGTACCTCCACCATATCCCTCGCGGGGACACGGCCCCGGTAGCCGCTGGCGGGGAAGTTCAGAATTCGCGACAGTGCCGTTCGTCGATCTCGCCGTCCCGCGAGCACGAACGTCGTGGGCTCGGCGTCGGGGATCGGCACGGCGCTGATCCCCGTAACTCACAAGCAGCGCCGCCGACGAGCTGGGCGCTGTGGTGACAGCTCGCGCACGGCGGGCGCGAACACCTCTGCGGCTCTTCGCTAGATGTCGGTCGCCTGCCCTGCTCGAAGGGGCGCCGGCATCAATCCGGCGCCGAAGATCACGAGCCCGAAGGCGATCATGCGCGCGATGATCGCCGGCGCGCCGATCCCGACGGGGTCGCGGAACACGAGGATCCCGCCCATGATCGCTGCAAGGTTGGCGGCGATGGACGTGAATGCGATGACAGCTACACCTGGGCCGAGCTGGAGGCCGCGAGCCGAGGCGTAGAACGCCAGCACCGAGGCGGCAATCGCGATTGCAGTCCACTCGTTTATGACACCCTGGACGCCTTGGTGGACGGTCCCGGTGAGGTACTTCAAGGCGATGTCAGACACACCGAACAGCACGCCGGCGGCGACGCCGAGCATCAGCCCCTCCCTGGCAGGCCGGATGCTGCGACGCGCCGAGATCCTTATCAGCACGGCACCGAGCGTGAAGACCCCGCACTCCACAGCGATCAGAGCCGCGAGCGAGTAATGGCGGACGGCGCTGGTGTGCGCTCCGCCCGTGACGGCGATCACAGCGAGCCCCGCAGAGGTGAGGATCACGCCCGCCCATTGCCGGCCGCCGAGCTGAAAGCCAAAGTAACGATCGGCCAGGACTGCCAGAAAGACCAACCCACCCGAGAGCACGGCCTGCACGATCGACAGCGGCGCGAGCGCGAGGGCTCCTACGTGGAGCCCCCAAGCAAGTATCGCCACCGCCCATCCCAGCGCGAACGGGCGGGAACGGAACAAGCCTGCAGCGCTGCTCAAGGGATGACGCATGCGCACCGACGGGGCCGACACCGCGCCGCGCTGCTTGAACAAGAATGCGATGTTCGTGGCGAGCGCCGAGCCCAACGCCAAGGCCAACCCAGCGGTCATGGGATGCCAGTTTCCACGGACGGATGGCGTGGCGACTCGCCGGCCGCCGCAGCAGCGCTGCTACCGTGCATGTACAAGGTTGGATTCTCGTCCAGCATCGCAGTGCCAGCGCTCGTAGCCTTTGCTCACAGCAACTCCGCGTTCGCAGCACGCACCAACGCCGGAGGACACAATGGCTACAGGAACCGTGAAGTGGTTCAGCGACGACAAGGGCTTCGGGTTCATAACGCCCGACGACCAGTCGAAGGACCTCTTCGTCCATCACAGCGCGATCGTCGGGGAGGGCTATCGCTCGCTCGCCGAAGGCGCGAAGGTCACCTACGACTCAGAGGCCGGGGACAAGGGCCCCAAGGCGGTCAACGTCCAGGCCGCCTAGCCGTCCCGCGTCCGCCGGCGGTCACCGTTGGCGGACGCGAGCGCGTCCCTGACAGGTAACAAGTCATGTCTGAGAACACCGCCGGCGATGACGCACTGGCTCTTGAGCACGAGACGGTCGATCGCCTCGCGAACGTCATCGTCACCGTCGTGCCCGTCGCCCTCTTGGGCTTCGCGGTCTGGCTGGCTTGGGGAGGAGCGCTTCACTGGCAGGATCTCGTGGTGCTGGCGGTCAGCTATCTCGATCACTGGCGTCGGCATCACCGTCGGCTACCACCGGCTGTTCACCCACCGCAGCTTCAAGACAGGTCGCCCGGTGCGTGCATTGTTCGCTGTGTTGGGCTCCGCCGCGGTCGAGGGACCTGTGATCGAGTGGGTATCGACCCATCGCAAGCACCACCGCTTCAGCGACCGTCCCGGCGACCCCCACAGTCCCCACGCCGATTATGGCGCCGGTTGGCGAGGGGCACTACGCGGGCTGCTCCACGCGCACGTCGGATGGATGTTCCGCGGCGTCGACCGTGCCAGCGAGGAGCGCTACGCCAAGGACCTGCTCGCCGATCCGCTGATTCGTGCCATCGATCGCACGTTCCCTCTCTGGGTTCTGCTCGGGCTTGCCTTTCCGTTCGGTCTCGGCGTCGCGCTCACCGGCTCCGTGGTTGGCGGCCTGACCGGAATGCTGTGGGGCGGAGCCGTCCGCATCCTGTTCCTGCACCACGCGACCTTCTCGATCAACTCGCTGTGTCACTTCTTCGGCCGGCGTCGCTTCGCCACCGGCGATGAGTCTCGCAATCTCGCATGGCTCGCGCTGCCGACGTTCGGCGAGGCGTGGCACAACAACCACCACGCCTTCCCGACCTCCGCGCACCACGGCCTCACCCGCTGGCAGCTGGATCCGGGCGGCTGGCTGATCGACGGGCTCGAGCGGCTCGGGCTCGCGTGGGACGTCGTGCGAATCGCCCCGAGCACCCAGCGAGCGAAGTTGGCCTCGAAGCCATAACGGATCGCTGTAGCTCGATTCATAGGAGCGACGCTTCGCTCGCTGGGAGCGGGGGATGGTCTGGATCCGTCGTTCGATGCACCTACTCCGAGTCACGCTCATCTTGTTCGACCTGCTCCGGCGCTGGCAGGAGCGACACGTCTTCCGCCGCCCCGGTTCCGGACCGAGCCTGACCGGCGAGCCTTCCTCGGTTATCTCCTCGCCTACCAGGTGCTCACCGCCGCGGCGTCGCTGCACGGACACGGCCAGTACCTGCTCAAAGCGCGGCGGAGCTGGAAGCAAGGTCGACGGCGACGGCGCGACCCCCTCTGACGTTGGGAGGAGATGACCGGTTCGATCCCGGTTGGCTCCACTAGAGGAATGGCCCGCTAATCGCCCGTACCAGAACAGCGCCGGGCGGACGAGGTCAAGCAGGAGTCGAGACGCCTCTCGTCGTGCACGGCGAGGGCGACGCTCGCTCCACGACCGCGCGCGGCTCGGAGGTGGGCTGTACGGTGGCCGGATCCCGGGCGAACCCACAAGGCGCGCAGTCCTGCTCGCGACGGCCACTCCGCTGGCGTCGATCTTTGGTTCCGGGTTTCTCATCATCATCCCGATTCTCGAGCGGGAGATGGGCTCGCTGGCCGCGGTTGGGATGGCGGCGGTGTGCTTGCTCGCGTGGACGGTTGGCATCGTGATTCGCCACAACGTCGCCACGATCGAGCCGCTGGTCAGCGAGGCCCGGCTGGATCGGACGACAGCGCTGGTCGAGCGCACCTCGGACCAGGTGATCGTTGTTGCCTACATGATTTCGGTGGCGCTCTACGCGCGCATACTCGCGCAGTTCGTCGTGGGCTATTTCGTCGCGGGATCGGGAAACGCGGAGAGCGCGGTGGGGGCGAGCGTGATCGCGCTGATCACGCTCATCGGGCTCATGCGCGGCCTGTCCGGCCTGGAGCTCCTCGAGCGTGTGTCGCTCGGCGCGGTGCTGGTGCTCGTGTTCGCGATCAGCGCGACGTTCGCCGCCAAAGACGCCTCGCAGCTTGCGAATGGCGGGCTTTACAAACCGCCAGTCCCGCACAACGGTCTGGGCTCGGTGTTGCTGGTGCTGGGCGGGATGCTCATTACGGTGCAGGGCTTCGAAACGGTTCGCTACCAGCAACACATCGACCGCCGCGCGCGGATTGCCGGCTGCCGCCTTTCGCAGCTCGTGTCGTCGTTCGTGTACGTGATGCTGGTCGTCCTGGCAACGCCCCTCATGGGTCTGGGCACGGCGTCGGGCGCCGACGCCAACCTGCTCGACCTGGTCAAACGGGTTGCGCCCGCGCTCGTGCTGCCGCTCGTGCTGTGCGCCGTCCTCAGTCAGTTCAGCGCCGCCACCGCCGATACCGAGGCCGGGGTGGGCAATCTCCGCGGGATCCACTGGGCACCTCTCCGAGGCCGACTGCCATACGCACTGGTCGGGGCCGTTTCTGCCGTTCTCGCAGCGACTTTGGCCACGAACGTGATCATCGTTGTCGCGTCTCGTGCATTCGCCGCCTACTACGCGCTGCAATGCGTATCCGCCCTTCGCACCAGCGACCGGCTCCGGGAGCGCGTCGGTTACGGCGCTTTGTCGATCGTCATGGTCGCGATCGCCGCGCTGGCACAGCCTGCCGAATGAGCCGGGCCTCGCAGAGACATGAGCGTCTCCGCCTGCTTCCACGCTCGCCGAGTCCCGGCTAGTGCTCCCTTGGCCTGCGCGGCCGGCTTGCCGATCTCGGGGATTTGACGAAGGTGCCGGTCTTTCTCTTGGCCGCTGGAGGGGGCTGAGCGAGGTCGGCTCGGAGGGAACTTCTTACCCGAGGGCTTCAGACGCTGAGGAGGCGCCGTCCCGATCTGCCTAACGGCCGTGTCATCCGGTGATGACGACGCCGCGGCGGCTGTAGAGGTCTTCCGTGGCCGCTTGCAGGAGGAACGAGGCCACGCCCGCGCGTGAGATTTTCTGCGACATCCCGACCTTCTCGCTTTCGGGGACGACCGTAGCCTCGGACTTGGGCCCGTTGGTCAGCTTGGTGGCGTAGACAATCGTCCAGTCGAGGCTGCTGGCGCGCAGGACTTCCTCACCGGCGGTCTTGTCCTTGATCTGACTACCCATTGCGATGCCGGTTACGACCTTGGCGACGGGAGTGAGCCGGTCACGCGCGACGGCGAAGGAGGACAACATGACGACCCGCTCGGGCCCCTTCTGGTTGGCCGCGTCCACAATGGCGCGCGTCGCCTCGGCCATCACCGGTCCTCTCGCGCCGAGGACGCTGATGACAGCGTCGCCGCCGTTCATGGCCTCCGAGACAGCTGCGCGGTCGGTTGCGTCGCCTTCGACAACATGGAGGTTGGGGTTGGTGATGGTCAGTCTCTGCCCGGACCGAACGAGTGCCGTGACGCGATGTCCCGCGGCGAGCGCCTGCTCGACCAGCGGAATGCCGGTGGCGCCAGCGGCGCCGAGGACGCTCAGTTTCATCGGTCTCCTCCCATCGCGATCGCATCGCGTGTCGGCTTCGACGCCTGGTGATAGCGCGCTGCCTTCTTGGAGAGTCCCCAAACCTTGATGCGCCTGGAGTCTAAGGGGAGCTTCGTTCCTGTGCGGCCGGCCGGGGTTCGCGCGTGCGATGTCCGGCTCGAACAGCCGCATCCGGCTACCGCACGAAGAGCTGACCGGCGCACCTGTCCTTTGATAGCCGGCTGGCTCCGCGGCGACCCCCTGCGCCGTTCGCAGGAGGTCAGAGCCGCAAATCAGGCCGAGAAGGCCCAGCAAGACCTTGCAAGCCAGGAGGTCCCCGGTTCGATCCCGGTCAGCTCAAGGGACCGGACCTGCCGGCGCTCGGGATCGCCGTGTACTGATCGCTGACCCAGCGCGGGACGCACAGGACTGACCCCCGGCCGGATTCCGCCCATACTGGGGCAACCCGACCAGAGCGCGGTCGAGCTTAAGCCGCGGCGCGCGAAGGCTCAGCCGTTCCCCCACAGGAATACTCGGTCCTGCGGCCAACCGCCGGCGGCGGGTGGTCGCCTCGACGCTGCTTGAACCTGCGGGACCGATCGCCCGAGTCGCGCGAACGGCGCTCTGCACACAGGCGATCACCTGTCTCGAAAGGGTCACTCAGGACCGACAGCGTTGAGCGCGGCTCGGAGTACCCTGCCGCTGTTGGCTCCGAAGTTGGAGTGACAGTAGACCTGCAAGTCATAAGTTTCTCCGCCGACGAGCGACACGGTTGCTGTCAGCGGGAGATCGGCCCGCGTAACAAATGAACCCTCGAGATCCACCACGGCCGCGTTGCCGAATAGATGCGGACCGCCCCCGGCGAGAGTTTCCCATGCGAGCTGACACGTGATCGTCACCTCCGAGACTTCCGTGTTAGCGACCTGCACGCTCGCCTCCGCAAGGACGTGCGCACCACTGGTCGGCAAGGCCAGGGGTTTCCCGGTGGCCTTCGTGCTGAGGACGAGTGCATCTTTTTCTTCCAGCGAGATCGGGCTCCCCGGGCTCACTTCCGCGAATGCGGTGGCGATGCTGGCGCTGGCCGGAGCGCCGGGCGGGCCTTCTTTCCCGGGCGTTCCTTCCTTGCCGGCGGGGCCATTGGCGCCGGTGGCACCGCGCTGACCGCTCGCACCGTTCGCTCCGCGGGCTCCTTTGAGCTTCTTGAGAACCTTCGGATTGATTTGCCTGGTGGAGTTGATCAGGTAGCGGTTGGCCGCAAAGGCTCCACCGCTCATCGCGAGCACGAGCGCCAAGCTCGCCGCGACGTTGGCATAGGTCAGGCGTCCGCGCATCGGTCCCCCTTGCTCGGGTTGGCGTCGCGAGGTCAGGAACAGACCGGACGCTTTCGCCAGTTCTACCCGATCAGCGGTGGGCACTATCGCTACAAGTGCCCGAAACGCCGATATCGGACGGGATCTACGAAGCCGTGCGAGACCGGCCGCCCTGCGTGCGATATTTGCGTCCGTGCTGCCGCTTCGTCCTCTGCGCCTGTTCGCCTCCTATCTGCGTCAGCACCACGTGGCGCTCGCCGCGCTGTTCTTCGCGCTCGGCGGCTCTGCGTACGCAGCGCTCGGCGGGATCCCGGATTCGCACGGCGTGATCCACGCCTGCTTCAAGCCGAAGACCGGTGTCGTGCAGCTCGTGCCCGGCGGAGCGAAATGCCGAAAGGGCCAGCGGGCAGTCGCGTGGAACCAGCAGGGCCAGCCCGGAAAGGCCGGTCAGCCTGGGGCACTCGGACAGGCAGGTCAGCCCGGACCGACGGGCCAAGCGGGGGCGCCCGGCCCGTTTCCGGGTGTTCTGCCGCGCGGGATAACGCTGCGTGGCAACTGGGCGGGCGGGTCCAGCTCGGGCGGCACCGCCGATGAGTCGATCTCGTTCGGGTTCGCGTTCGCCTCCGCACCCACTTTCCATTACGTGCCGGGTCCAGTGTCCGTGCCCCCCGGCTGCTCCGGCGGGACGAACACCAACCCGACGGCGCAGCCCGGCAACCTGTGCCTGTACTCAAACGGCTTCCCGCTGAACACGCCCGGCGCCGTGGCAACCGGTCCTCCCAACGACTGGGGCACCCTGTTCACCGTGAGCTCGAGCAGCAACTCCGCCTTCAGCGACGGCGGAACCTGGGCCGCAACGTCGCCGTAGGAGTCCGCGCGACAGGTCAGACGAGCCGCGCGCCGTGCCACGATGCCCGAGCCTCGATTCGCTCGCGCTGCACGTCGGGCGAGATGAAGCCCTCGCCGCCACGGCCCGCGACCTTCGAGACCCTGATGTAGGCGTCAAGCACCTGAGCGCTCACGGACCCAGTGTGCCCTTGACATCCACGAGCATCCGGGCATCGTGACCAGAAGGCCCAGCAAAGCCGCCTCCCGAGCACTAGGTCACCGGTTCGATCCCGGTTGGCGTCCATCGACGATCGGCGGCGCGGCGTCAGCGCTGCGGGGCTAGAGCTCGACCGCGACTGCGAGCAGCGTCCCCAGGCCAAGGACGATGGTGCCGAGCGTAAGCGACCACACCAAGGGCGGGGAGAGCTCCGTGTAGGCACCTGCTCGCAATGCCCCCGCGACCCGGTGTTGGCGCAGCGCGCCGATGATCAGGATCGCCATCGCGAGTACTCCATAACCGATGCCCAGCAGCGTAAGCGGCCAACGAGGGCCCGCGGCAAGCCCGGGCAGAATGCGCCCGACGCCGATCGCGACGGCCAACGCGCCCAGGCCGGTGCGCCACCACGCCAGCCACGTCCGCTCCGCGGCCAAAGCCGTCCGGCGAGTCCCATCCCCAATCGATGTCTCTTCTGCGGGGCGCTCCGGCGTCGCAGCCATCCGAGCAACGTATCGCGGGCCCCCGACCGCACGCGGATGCCGTTGCGCCGCCGAAGGCGTGACCCAGCTCTCCCCTTCGGACGGCTCGCGAGGCTCGAGCCGATACCGCATCGGCGACGATCGCGCGGTTGTCAAACCGGGCATTGGCTGCTCCCCTCGCCCCGACAGCGGTGCCCGTCGCTCCGTAACCTCAGCGCGTGGGCTTCAGGACCGATCCGGCCGTGCTCGTGCGTCCGCGACCGCTGAGGTGAGACAGACCGTGGGGAGCCCCGATGACAGCGGATGAGCCGGCCATCGCGCTGTTCGCACCGCATCCGCTGCTGAGCGTGACGATCGAGGCGGAGAGCCCGGAGCGGTCGAGCATCCATTTCCACGCCGGCGGGCAGGGAGTGTGGGTGGCCGCCTCGGCACGCTGCATGGGCGCGACGCCGATCCTCTGCGGACTGCTCGGAGGCGAGCCGGGCGAGCTGCTGCGGCCGTTGCTGGCACAGAGCGTGGGCGAGGAGAGCCGGCTCGTGAGCACGGCGAGCGCGAGCGGGTGCTACGTGGTCGACCGCCGGCAGGGCGAGCGGGAGGTCGTGGCGATGACCTTGAGCGATCCACCCAGCAGGCACGAGCTCGACGAGCTGTGCTCGCTTGCGATCTCCCACGCGGCGGACTGCGGGTGGCTGATCGTGACGAACCCGATGCCGGCTGACGCCCTGCCGCTCGAGGTCTACCGCGACGTCGTGGCCGATGCCCGCGCCGCTGGGGCGAGAGCCCTCGTCGATCTGTCCTCGCCCCGGCTGGACTCGGCGCTGGAGGGTGAGCCCGACCTGGTGAAGATCAACGATTGGGAGCTGGCGGAGTTCGTGCGCGGGCCGGTGTCGGAGCCAGGCGAGCTGCTGGCGGCAGCGCACCGGCTCCGCGACGCCGGCGCACGACGGGTGATCGTCACTCGAGGCGCCCTGCCGGCGCTGGTGCTCGACGGCGAGCGGGCATTGGAGCTCGCTACACCACCGTTCGAGCGGGGGTTCCGCGAGGGCTGCGGCGACGCCATGTTCGGCGCGCTCGTCGCCGGCTGGGCGACGCACGAGGACCTGTCCGGCGCGCTCGTCCAGGGCGCTGCGGCGGGTGCGGCGAACTTCCTGCGCCGCGGCATCGGCCGCGCCTCGCGTGAGGTGGTCGACGAGCTGACCGGCAAGGTGACGCTCCGACCGTGGCCGCTGTGACCGAGCGCCGGCGCGGGCAAACGGAGGGCGACGCTCGCGCCGCCCTCAGCCCCCGGCCGAAGGAGGCGCGACGGGGCCACCGCGCAGCACCGCCGCCGGCCCCTCTTGAACGCTCCACGCGGCGAGCTCGGGAAAGCCGAGCTCGCGCAGCCGCTCGGCGCCGCGGCTGAGCTTCATCGGGCGCCCGCCGTGAGAGGAGTGGGCGTCGCTCGCGAGCAGGTGGACCAGGCCGTCTCCAGCCGAGTCTCACGATCAGCTCGGCGATGCCCGTATCAGGTGCTGCGAGGAACTCGGCCGTCCATTGCAGCAGGCAGCCGCGCTCGCGCAGATCGTGCAGCGCCGGCTCGAAGTCCGCGCCGGCGTGGCGCTCGGGATGCGCGACAACCGACCGAAAGCCGCGCGCCGCAAGGCGCTGAACGAGTGCTGCGAACTCGGATGTGATCGGCCCCGGCGCGGGCTCGAGCAGGATCCAGTCTGCACCGCCGAGGGCGATCGCAACGAGGTGCCCGTCGCTGAGCGAGTCCGCAACCAGCGCCGAAACCTCGCCACCGGGCGCGACGCGCAGCTCGATCTCCGCATCGTCGAGCGCCTGCTGCAGATCTCCGATGCGCTGCGGCAGCTCCTCGATCCGGACGTCGTGGTCGCCGCGCACGTGCGGAGTGGCGCAGGCGACCGCGATGCCGTCGCTCGCCGCGACGCGCGCCATCGCGAGGCTGTCCTCGAGATCCAGCGACCCGTCGTCGAGGCCCGGGGAGAATGTGGGAGTGCAGGTCGATCAACCCGCCGCGGGCACCTTGCGGCCTACTTCGTGCGCCGAGGCCGCTTCGCGCCGCCGTCCGCTTTCGCTCGGTTGCGCTTCGCGGCGCCGTCCGCTTTCGCCCGACTGCGCGAGCCGGCGCCGGCGGCCGGTTTGCGGCGCCGTGAGCCTCCGACGCCGGCGGCCGCCTTCGCGAGCTCGGCCGGCTGCCGCAGGGCAGCGATAGTCCGCTCGAAGCGCTCGGACTGTCGCTTCATCAACCGCGCGGTCTCCTCGAGCGCGCGGCCCGCGGACTCGATCGCCTCGGCCTGCAGCCTCAACGTCTCGCCCGTTTCCTGGAGCAGGTCGAACACCGCGTCCACGGGCGCGGCCGCGAGCGCCGCGAGCTCGCCTTGCAGCCGGCGCTCGCGCTCGATGACCTCCTGGAGAAGCTCGATCTGGCGCTGCGAGGCCTTCACGAACTCGCGCGGCAACGGCGATCGACCCGCCACCGAGCCGGCGGAGGCGAGCACCGAGTCCATCAGCCGCCGCCACTCGCTCAGCAGCTCGCTCGTGCCGGACTCGGTCATGTCCCGGCTCGGCTCGCCGCCTCGGCGCCCAGGATGCGATCCACGCGCGCCAGTCTACGCCGGAGGGAGCTTCGCCATCGCCGCGATCTCGCGATACAGACGGGTGACGATCCGCTCGGGGTCGGGGACGAGCCGCGTGTGCACGAGCAGCCCGATCGTGACGCCGCCCCTGTAGCTGAAGATGCTCACGCTCGTGCCGACGCTGCCACCGGTCGGCGCCCACGCGAGCACCGTCCGCATCGGGACGCCGGCGAGGTAGACGGTCTCGCGCGGGCCCGGAACGTTGGTCATGACGGCGCTGGCCTTCGCGGAGAAGATGTCGATGATGCGGCCCTCGACCGGCGACGGAGCGAGCCCCGCGGCCTCCAGCATGGCGTAGGACACCGGGCCCTCTGCCGACTGCTTGATCGCGTCCATCCGCCGCTTGAGCTCGCTCAGCCGCTCGGCGGGGTCGGCGCGGTCGGTCGGCAGCGTCAGGAACACGAGCCCGAAGCGGTTGCCCAGCTCGCGCGGCACGGGCTCATCCAGCGGGCGAAGGTTGAACGGGACGATCGCGCGGATCTCCCCCGGCGAGGACCCGCGGGAGACCAGATAGCTGCGCAGTGCGCCCGCCACGGCCGCGAGCAGCACGTCGTTGACGGTCGCGTGTTGAGCGTGGGCGGTCCGCTTGATGTCCTGGAGCAGGAGCGTCCGGCTCCAGGCCACCGAGCGCTCCGCGCCGAGGTCGCCCTTCAGGACGGTGCGGGCGTCGGGCGTGGTCAGCACGAGCTTGGAGAGCGCCTTCCCGTCCGCCGCCACCGCGCCCGCGAGATCGAAGACGCGGGCCGGGCGCTCGATCGTCTCGATCGTCTCGCGCGCGGCCCCCGCGACGAGCCCGCCCGCCGTCCGGATCGTGGCGAGCGTTCCGGCCAGCGCCATCGCCTGCGGGGCGGGTCAGCTGCGCCCGCAGCCCGGCTGCGGGCGCGCGGGGCGGGGGCGCCGGCTCCGGCGGAGGCTGCGCCGCCGCCACCCGGTTGCGGCGCCGGATCGGTCAGCGAGAGCATGACCCGCGCCAGAGCGATCCCGTCTGCGATGCAGTGATGCATGCGCACGACGACGGTCGAGTCGCGACCGGGACCGTCGACGAGGTGCATCTCCCACAGCGGCCTGCTCCGGTCGAGCGGGACGGAGGCGAGGCTGCCGACGAGCTCCCTCAGCCGCTGCTCGCCCGGGCCGGCCGGCAGTGAGCGAGTGCGCACGTGCAGGGCGACATCGAATCCGGGATCGGGCTCCCAGCTCGGTCCGGAGAGCGGCAGCCGGCCCTCGACGACCCGTTCGGAGAAGCGCGGGTAGGGCTCGACCAGACGCTCGCGCACGACTTCCAGCAGCGGCTCGAGCTCCAGCCGCCCGCCGAAGCGGAGCATGCCGTTGATGACCATCAGGTTGGTCGGGCGGTCCATCTGCAGCCACGCCGCGTCGGCGCTCGAGAGGCGTTCGCCGGCGTGGACCGTCATCGCTCTTCCGAGTACAGGTCGTCGAAGAAACCCGCGTAGCGCTCGTACACTGCCGCGCGCTTGACCTTCAGGGTCGGGGTGAGCTCCCCCTCCGCCTGGCTGAGGTCGTGGTCGAGGACCCCGAAGCGCTTGATCTGCTCGATGCGCGCGAAGCGGCGGTTGGCATGTTCGACCTCCTCCTCGAGCAGCTGGTGCACGCGCTCGTCACGCGCGACGCACTCGAGTTCCGCGGGGATCGCGAACCGGTCGGCGAGCTCGGAAACCGCCTCCGGTTCGAGTGTGAGCATGCAGACGAGGTACGGCCGGCGATCGCCGTAGACGACGGCCTCGGCCACCCAGCGGATCTCGCGCAGGGCGTTCTCGATGTTCGACGGGGAGATGTTCTTCCCGCTCGAGGTGATGATCAGATCCTTCTTGCGACCGGTCAGCTTCAGGTAGCCGTCCGCCGACTGCGATCCCAGGTCCCCGGTGCGCAGCCATCCGTCGTCGAGGGCCGCGGCGGTCGAGTCCGGATCCTGGTGGTAGCCCGAGAAGACGTGCGGGCCGCGCAGCCGCACTTCGCCGTCGGGCGCCACCATCACCTCACTGCGGGGCAGGGGACGCCCCACCGTGCCGTAGCGCGGGGCGCCCGGCGGGTTCAGCGTGGCCGCGGCGCAGCTCTCGGTCATGCCGTAGCCCTCGAGCACCTCGACGCCGCAGGCATCGAAGAACGCGAGCACCTCGCGGTCGATCGGCGCGGCGCCGACCAGCGCGAGCTTCAGGGCCGGTCCGAACAGCGCGCGGACCTCGTCGAGGCCGGCGCGCCTCGCGACGGCGAGGCGCAGGGCGCCGATCCCGCCGAGGCGCCGCCCGGCGCGCTCGAGCGTGCGCGCGCGCCGCCCCACCTCCAGGGCCCAGCCGAACACGAGCCGGGCGTGCGGCCCGCGCTCCTCGACCGCGCCCAAGACGCCGGCGTGCATCTTCTCGTAGATCCGCGGGACGGCCACGAAGTGGGTCGGCTGCGTCTCGGTGACCTCCTCGAGAACCCGCGAGGCGTCGCCGCGCCAGTACACGAGCGTGCCGCCGACGTCGATCACGACGATCTGGGCGATACGGGCGAGCACGTGGGCGAGCGGCAGGAACATGTAGATGACCGGCTGGACCTCGTCGAGCTGCAACTGGCTCCTGTACATCGCCGAGGCGGAGAGGATGTTCGAGTGGGTGAGCAGGCAGCCCTTCGGCGGGCCGGTGGTGCCGGAGGTGTAGACGATCGTCGCGACCTCGGCCTCCTCGACGGCGTCGACCCGCCGCTCCACCTCCCCCGGATCGATGGCCTCCCCCTGCCGAACGAGCTCGTCCAGCGTGATCGCGCCGGGCGCTTCGCCGTCGATGACGACCACGTGCCGAAGCTCCGGGCAGGACTCCCTGATGCGGTCGATCTTCGCCACCTGCCGTGCGTCCTCACACACGATCACCCGCGCCGAGGAGTTGCCGAGCACGTGCCGGCACTCCTCTGGAGAGTTGGTGTGGTAGATGGGTACGACCACGGCGCCCGCGCACGCGACCCCCGCCTCCACGAACGTCCACTCGGCGCGCGTGGAGCAGAGGATCGCGACCCGCTCGCCGGCCGCCACGCCCAGCCCGATCAGCCCGAGCGCGATCGAAGAAGCGACCTCGCCGAACCGTCCGTAGGTGATCGGCTGGAACACCCCGTCCACGGGATGGCGGATCGCGATCTCCTCGCCACGCTCAGACGCCGACAGGAACAGGCGTCCGAGCGTGGCGGCCCCGGTCATGCGCTCTGCGACCGGGGGGAGGGTTGAGGGCGCCGACACGTTCACCTCACGCGGTGCATTTCGACGAGCTCGCGATGGTCAGGGAGGCTCCGGTCTGGTACGTGCGGGCGAGGCGATGCATCCTGCGCCCGAACCTAGGCGCAGCGGAGCCGCCCGGCATCCGTATGCCGCGGCGGCTCTTCTCGGTAGTTACCGGCAATCGGACGAGCACGCACGCTGCGCCGCGAGCGCGTCGGCTAGGGTCGAACCGTCAAGATCCCCCAGCCGACGGAGGCTCCGATGGCGAACCTTGGCGGCACCGCGAGCGTCGAGATCGACGCTCCGCTCGAGAAGGTCTGGGCAGTCGTGGAGGACGTGCTCAGCGCGCCCGACTGGCAGGGCGGCCTCGATGCGATGACAGCGCTCGAGCGCGACGAGTCCGGCCGCGCCACGCTGGTCGAAACCGAGAACGACATCAAGGTCAGGCGGGTGAAGGCACGGGTCCGCTTCCGTTACGACGGTCCCGAGCGCCTCACGTGGACGCAGGAGAAGGGCGATCTGAAGTCCGTGGAGGGGGCGTGGGAGCTCGTCGACCTCGGCGGCCGACGGACGCGGGCGACCTACCGGTTGGACGCCGACCCGGGCCGCGTGCTCGGGCTCGTGATCCGGGGGCCGGTCGAGGCGGCGACGAGGGCGCTGTTCGTCAACGGGCGACCGGCCGAGCTGAAGCGACGAGTGGAGGGGTGAGGCCGGGGCAGACGGTCGCCGGACGCACCGACGGGCTCGCGGGGGCGTGGCGCTACTAGGAGAACGCAGGCGCGACCGGGCCCGAGGTTCAGGCCCGGCTGCACCCGGTCCCGGCAGTCCCGGCCCACACAGGAGGCCGGGACTGCCGGGCGGTCATCTGCTGCTGCGCCGCTAGATCCCCTGCCCGTAGTTCGAGCAGGTGGCTTTGAACGACGGGTTGGGGCTCGAGCTGAGCTGGTTGAGCACGTTCTGCAGCGACGGCGAGTCGTCGAACATGCCGATGTGCGCGACCGGATCGCTCGGGCATTGGCTCTGGATCGTGATGTTGGTCACGCCCGAGCCGCTGAGGAACGCGTGCGTGTAGGGCGTCACGACCTCGTCGTGCGTGGTCTCGATCACCACGTACTTGACCCCGGAGACGACCGGGTCACCCGCACCGAACAGCTTCGTCATGAACGCTGATTTTTCGGTCTGTTCGGCCAGCGAGGGCGCGCCCAGGAATTCGATCAGAGCGGTCGTGATTTCGGTTGCGAACGGGAATTTTTCGACGAATTCCGTCACACCGTCGAGCGTCGTGCCGTGGTTGCTCGGCGCGAGGCCGATCAACTCGTTCACCTTGGCGGCCCCGCCCAGGTTCTTGATGTAGTAGTTGGGCATCATGCCGCCCTGCGAGTGCCCGACCAGGTCGACCTTCGACGCGCCGGTTTTCGACAGCACTTTGCCGACGAACGACGACAGTTCTTTGGCCGAGCTTTCGATGTGGCCGAGTCCGTCGACGCGCGGACCGATGAACGGCCACACTTCGAACGACGCCAGCGTCGCTCCGTAGTTGAACCCGTACACGCAGTAGCCGTTGTTGGCCAGCAGCGGCGCGAGTGTCACCCAGTTCGACCCCTCGTCCGCCAATGTCGCGTGCACGAGCACGACCGGATACGGATGGGCCGCGCTCGGTTTACAGCCGTTGTTGCCGCCTGTCAGCGATTCCGGTTCCCACGTCTCGTTCCAGATCGCGTCCCCGAGTGCCGTGTTCCCGTAGGGCACGGTGTAGCTCGCGGAGGCCGTCGCCGGCCCCGCGATCGCGACCAGAACAGCCACCAGCGCCCCGACGAGCGCCGCCCTGACCCCCAGCATGGATTCTCCCTCTGTTGAAGACCGCAGATGAACCTGGTGCAGCACCGGCTTTCACAACGCTCCCCTACGCCGCCCCGCACCAAGGCGCGGTCGAGCGTAATCCGAGATGTACATCGGCGTCAACCCTTCCGGGGCGAAGGCGAATCGATCCACCGGCCGGCGGGCGCCGGGACGAGGCGCTCACCGGAGCGACCAGCGACTCGCTTCGCTGCCGTTGCCCCGGCCGCCGCCTCTGCAGCCCCTTCTCGACGAACATCTCACAGAGACCGCGAGATGAGCCAAGAGCTAACCGGCCGCACCTCCGGCCACGACGGAGCCCCGACCTGCGTCCGCGGCGAGCCGGCTGAGAAACAGCGGTCCGCCGCAAGCTGCTTTCTGGATCACACCTTGACTACCTGCAGTGGTCCGTGGGCGCGGGCCATCTGCTCGTAGTCCTCATCCTGAGTAACGATCGGCAGCCCGTGCTCGACCGCGGTTGCGGCGTTGAGTGCGTCCGTCAGCTTCACCGCACGCTGGATGCCAGCTGCGCGACAGTCTGCGACGAGACGTGCCCACGCGGCCATCACCGCCTCGCTGATCGGGATCGGGTCGGCACTCCGTGCCAGGGCCAACGTATCTGCGCGACGCGCCCGGATCGTCGGATCTTCGGCTGCAAGAACGCCAAGCTCGAGCTCACCGATGCTGATTACAGACACGGCAACCCGCGCCGGGAGCTCTGCCATCTCGCGGGCAGTCTCGCGCGCGATGAACACGGAGGTGTCGAGCAGCCCGACGTCAGGAGTGCTCACAACTGTTCCAGCGTCTGACCCGCGAGCTCCTCGAGCTGCCGGCTCAGCGTGGGATCGGCGGCTCGGTGAGCCAGCTGTGAGCGAAGCTCGTTGCCGGACAGCCAGCGAGCGCGCCGCGCGTGAGGAACGATGTCCGCGACAGGCTCGCCCCGCACAGTCAGCGTCACCCGCTCGCCTGCCTGAACGGCGTCGATCACCCGGCTGGTGTGGTTGCGCAGATCCCGAACGCCCACGTTCATGTGCGACACTGTAGCACCTCGGCGCCGAACTGAGCTGACCCCCAGCGACGTCGGCAGGAGGTCACCGGTTTCCGCACACCGCTGGCCGCGGCGACATCGGCTCAGCCCTGCGCGCTACGACCCGGTCCCCGCAGGACCCACCCTCGCACGCCTGGCCATCCGCTTGGCCGGGGACACCCGCACGACGTCCCACGCGAGGCCGCATCGGGCCAGGCCGCGGATCACCCACCACGATGGATCGAACTGCCAACGGCCTTGCCCGTGGCGCGCGGAGGTCGGGAAGGCGTGGTGGTTGTTGTGCCATGCCTCCCCCAGGGTCGGCACCGACAGCCAGGCGAGGTTCCGCGAGTGGTCGCCGGTCACGTAGGGACGACGGCCGAAGTAGTGGCACAGCGAGTTGACCGAGAACGTCGCGTGGTGCAGGAGGAAGATCCGCACCGCTCCCCCCCATAGCAACGCGGTGAGCGCTCCGGCCAGCGTGCCGGTCAGTGCCGCGCCCAGCGCGAACGGCAGCGCAAGGCCCGCCACCAGCCAGACGAGGAAGGTGCGATCGACGAAGCGCGCGACGGGATCGGCCAGCAGATCCTTCGCGTAACGCTCGGGGTTCGCGAGCGCGCCCCCGCCGAGAACCCACCCGAAATGGGCGTGGAGCAGACCACGCAGCGCTCCGCGTATCCCCGGGCCGTGGTGGTGGGGACTGTGCGGGTCGCCGGGCTCGTCAGAGAACTGGTGGTGCTTCCGGTGGTTGGAGACCCACTCGATCACCGGCCCCTCGATCGCGGCTGAGCCGAGTGACGCGAGCAGGAACCGCAGCGTCGGCCCCGTCTTGAAGCTCCTGTGGGTGAGGAGCCGATGAAAGCCGACGGTGACGCCGAGGCCCGTGAGCGTGTACGTGATCCCCAGCACGATCAGATCGCTCCAGCGCATGGTCCCGCCCCAAGCTCTCCAGGCCGCAAAGACGAGCAGGCCCAAGGGAACGGTCATCGCCAGCACGTTCGCGACGCGGTCGAACAGTTCCGATCCCGTCGTGGCCGGGACGTTCTCGTTGGATGTTTGCGTTGCGCTGATGAGCGATGGGTGGGAAGGGGCTGCTGCCGGCACGCCCTCGTCGTCAGCCAGCGAGCACCTGATCGGCCGCGGATGCTCGCGACGGCGGCGGCGCACTGGGTGAAGGTGAGGAGCGGTGGCTGAGACCGCTTGCGCTCGATCTCCTGCGGCTCGACTCTTTGCACGTCCCAGGCCAGGCCTGTCTTCTCCATCCCCCAGATCAGCCACCAGGTCGGGTCGACCTGCCACGGCTCGAGGCCGTGCTTGGCCGACCTCGGGAAGGCGTGGTGGTTGTGGTGATTGCCCTCGCCCAGTCCCACGAGCGCCACAAGGGCGTTGTTGCGGCTCTGGTCGCGGGTCTCGAATGGGCGCTTACCCCAGAGGTGGCAGACCGAGTTCACGCTCCATGTGGCGTGATGGACGAAGAACACGCGGGCTGCCCCGCCCCACAAGAAGCCTCCGATCCCGCCGCGGAGCTTCCTCGTCGCGAGGAGGCCGGCTGCGAAGGGAGCGACGAAATAGCTGAGCACGACGATCAGGGCGAACCGGCGATGGACGCCCATCACGACCGGATCGTCCAGGAGGTCGGGAACGTAGCGCTGTCGCGATGCCTTCTCGTCGGCGAAGAGCCACCCGAAGTGGGCATGGACGAAGCCGCGCAAGGGCCCGCCCTCGTGGCCGATGTGGGGGCTGTGCGGGTCACCTTGTTCGTCAGCGTAGGCGTGGTGCTTGCGGTGATCGGCAACCCAGTCCGGAACGGAGCCTTGGATTGCGCTCGACCCGAGCACGGCGAAGATGCCGCGGATCAGCGGATAGGTCTTGAAGCTGCGGTGGGTGAAGAGCCGGTGGTACCCAGCGGTGATCCCGAACCCGCTCAACGCGTAGAACACTCCGAAGATGCGGCGATTGGCGGGGGTTGCCAGAAGCCAGCGCTTGCGGAACGCCGCCAGCAACAGCGCGGGCGGGCCGAACACGAACAGCGCCGTGAACAGCCGGTACAGGCGACTCGCCGGGTACGTCTCGGGTGCGACGGGTGCCTCAGCCTGCTGCGCCATAGCGGCCTCAATCGATTCGGGGAGCGTGTTGGCACCTACGGTAGTCGGCCGGCGCCCCCGGCGCCGCGCGATGGCGTGTGGGCGGGGGGCGCTCAGGCCTTTTCATCCATCTCCACGCCCCGCTTCTGCAGGAAACTGCCGATCCCACCGGCGAGTGTGGCGATGACGGTGATCGCGTAGATCTCCATGAACACATCCAGCGCGCGTCCGCCCGCCGAGATCGGGTTCTTTACCGAGGACGACACCGTGAGCAGCTGTGTCGTGGTCCAAAACGCTGCGCTGCCAAGCGTCTTGACCTCGGTTTCGTGGGCGTGATGCTCGAGGAGATAGGCGAGGACCGTACAAAGCAGGTCGATACCCAGGGTCGCGACGGCCACGGTCACCAGGACGTTGCGCAGCCGTCGATGTGTCGTGGTCGCGGCCCGGAACACATCGCGCACCTCCCGCCACGACGCGCTCAGCACTTCGGTCAGCATGCTCGTCAATCCTCGCGGGCGTACCGGACGCCCGCTGCCCTCAACGACGTCGTGCCACGGCCTTCCGGGCGGGGGCGTCGCGCGGACCGTAGAGCACGCGCTCGGGCACCGGCAGAGGACTCAGCCGCCTTGCGATCGAGCCGGCGAGAAGGCGCGGTTCGAAGGCCGCGACGAGAGTCGCGAGCTCGTCCCGCTCGTGGTCGCTGAGGCGGCCCGGACGCCCTCGCGATTTCGCGAGCAGCGCCAGCGCTCGCCGACGTTGGGCCCTGCTGAGCTTGGCGAGATGCACCCACGCCATCCCGGCGATCTCCGCGGCCAAGAGCACCCTGACGATCGGGAACCCTTTCGCGAGTCCCTTGAGGGGTCCGCGCCTGATGAGGAACCGGAGCACAAGCTCATCGTAGACCCGGAGAGAGCTCCGGCTCATGGCTCCGATAGAGCTAACGTGGGGGAGGATGACCCCCGGCGAGACGATGAGCGCACGGGCCCGGCACTACACGGCGCTGCTCGAGACGATCGAACGACAGGGCCCGGCAAAGCTGCACCGCGGCGAGCGCGAGCAGCTGGTCGAAGCAGCCGATGCGCTCCTGTTCGGGGAGCCCGAAAACAGGCCATTGCTGCGCTCGGCCGAGGAGATGATCGAGTCCTTGGAGACCAGCGAGCGCTGGTCTGCGGAGAGCTGCGACAAACTCCGCGAACACCTCTACGGCTGCGACGCCACCGAGATCGCCTGACGGCTGCGCGGCGGAGGAACCCCACGAGAACAGCCCTCCCGGGTCGTACCGTGCGAACATCGAGCTGGTGACCGTCGCCGAGCTTTGGCGACGCGGCCAGACGGGCTGGCCGCGCAGCTTTCCAGTCATACAGTTCCCGAACCCGCCGCTGCTTCTCGCGTTTGCCGGCTTGGGGCTCGCCGCCGTAACGGACCAGACGGCACACGACACCGGTCGTGCGGTGTTCACAATCGGCTTCGGCGTGTGGGCATGGCAGGAGGCGGTGGACGGGGTCAACTGGCTCCGTCGTCTCATCGGGGCGGGAGGCCTGATCTGGATCGTCGCCCGGCTGGCCGGCGAACTGTGACGGCGGTTGCCGCCAGCGACTGATCGGCGCGATCGACGGCTCGCTCTGAGACGAGTGTTGACCGCGCTTGCCGACACCAAAGCCATCCGCTACAGTCGGCCGCGGAGGGCATCAACTGCGGTCGGTCTCCTGAAGGGGCTCGGCATCACGACCTGACTTCCTTGTTTGCAGGCAGCCAAGGAGGTCGTGATGACTGGAGATCTCGAGTTGCGGGACGGGGGATGACGGCCCGTCGCCGCTTGCACCCCCGCGCATCGCGTGTCGCTCGCGTCGTGCCGGCGCCCAGCGCTGGAGTGACCTCGAGCGCAGACGCACTGGCGCGGCGGCCAAATCTGCCGTCCGGCGAGACGGACGCACGAACATCTTGGGCGGGTGGGACAAGCAGTCCGGCCGCACAGGTCGGCGCCGAAGCTCCCTCTTCTGGTGCCGAACGCGGCGTGGGCGCCCCGTCCCCGGAGGCGCCCGCGCCGCCCCCAGCCGGCACCGACCGTGATGAAAGGCGCCGGGAGAACGCGTCCCTTCGCGCGCGGCTGGCGCCATATGCGCGGCCCCACGGTCCCCGCGCAACGCTCACCATCGCGACGTCGGTGGTCCCGTACATCGGGGTTTCGGTGGCCATGTACTTCGTACTGCAGAGGGCGCCGCTGCTCGGGCTTCTCGTCGCGATACCGGCCGCGATCTTCCTCGTCCGGACCTTCATCGTGTTCCACGATTGCTCGCACGGATCGTTTCTCGCCAACAGGCGCGCGAACGCCTGGCTCGGGACCGTTCTGGGGCTGTTCCTGTACTCGCCGTTCGTACGCTGGCAGCACGACCACGCGGTCCACCACGCGTCCTCCGGCGACCTCGATCGGCGCGGGGTGGGCGACATCCACACGTTGACGGTGGGGGAATACCGCGCGCTCTCACCACGCGGACGGCTCGGATACCGCCTCGAGCGCAACCCGTTCGTCATGCTCGGGATCGGCCCGCTGATCGCGATGGTGATCGGCCCGCGCATCGTCGCGAAGGGCGCGCGTCCGCGGATGCGGCGCAGCGTGATCGGCACGGACATCGCCCTCGCGCTGCTCGTAGGCGCTCTGTGCTGGCTGATCGGCTGGCGTTCCTACCTGCTCGTATGCGGGCTACCGGCGATGCTGGCCGGAGCGATCGGCATCTGGCTGTTCTATGTCCAGCATCAGTTCGAGGACGCGTACTGGGTGAGCGACGGCGAGTGGACCTACGCCGATGCGGCGCTGCGCGGCAGCTCGTTCCTGAAGCTCCCGCCGGTGCTCCGCTTCTGCACGGGGAACATCGGCTTCCACCACGTCCATCACCTCAACGCGAGGATCCCGTGTTACAACCTCCCCCGGGCCCACTACGAGAACCCGGTCTTCCACGATGTCCCGGAGCTGTCGCTCGGCGACGGGCTGCGGGCGCTGTCCCTCAAGCTCTGGGATGAGGACGGTCGCCGGCTGGTCACCTTCGCCCAGGCGCGCGACGGGGGGCCGTCGCCCGTCCCGACAAGCTGAGCCGGCGTAGCGCCCGCGCCCGCCTCAGCCACTCGAAGGAAGCGGAGCCGTCCGGATCTCGTCGTCCTCGAGAAGATCGCTCGGCCCGAGGATGAAGACCTCGCACATCAGGTCCGGATCCTGCTGATTGCCGCTCATGAAGCCGATGACTCTGCGGCCCGTCGCGTCTTCGATCACCTTCTCGAAGCGCCGTCGCATGAGGTCCTGAAAGTCCATGCGCTGCTGGATGACCGAGTCTTCGCGCCCGCCCTCCATCAGCGTCCTCTCCACGCGCGTGAAGCCGCCGCGGAGCACGCACACGACGAGGTCGTCTTGGTAGTAGGACTTGGCCCGCGTGGGGCCGCGCCCGTAGTACTCCTTGAGGAGCGCGACCAAGCCGTCGGAGATCGCAGTGAGCACGTCTCCAGTGGACGGCTGCGTCTGCTGTCTGGGCGAGGGGGACATCTGCTCCGAGGACCCTGCTTGATCCGTGTCGCGATGGTAGCGGACAGGGAGTAGAGTGGGTTCTATCGCCGTTGGGTCTCGCCCTTCGCCTCGCGCGCGAGCCCCGACCGGAGGACGAGAGAGCAGGCTCGCCGCCATGGCAGCCGTCAGACCGCTCGACAGCGACGTCCTCGACTTCGTCACCGACGCGCTGGTCGCTCTTCACGAGCGCTACCACCATCGCAAGCCGGTTTCGGCGAAGACCCAGCTCATGGGCGACGACCTTCTGGTCTGCGTCCTCGGCGGTGTCTACACCGACGTCGAGAAGACGATGATCGAGTTGCAGAAATCCACGATCGTGCAGGAGACGCGCAGCGCCTTTCAAACCGCGATGCAGAAGCGGTTCATCGACGAGGTCGAGCGGGTCACGGGACGCCACGTACTCGCGTTCATCTCGAATCACTACGTGGGGCCGGACATGGAGGTCGAGATCTTCATGCTCGAATCCCCTCTAGGCAGCTGACCGCGGCGATCGATCTCCGCGGCCTTCCGAAGGGCACGTTCACAGCCTCGATCACCGCCAAGACGAGCGACGGCCGAACGGTCACGGGCAAGCGCACCTACCACACATGCGTGCGCAAAAGGGCCTTCAAAGGGAACCCGAAGCTGTAGCCCACGGACGCAGCACAAAGGGCCGGCCCTCGATGAGCCGGCCCTTCGCACACCCGCCAAGTCAACTCTCACCCGATGAAGACCAGGGGAGCCTGACCGGCACCCGGCACACTCACGCTGAGGTCCCAGGTGTTAGGCGAGAGCGTCAGCTTCTTCGCGCAGCCGGGGCTGCTGCCTTCCTGCTCCGTGAACTTCGGCGGTTTGCTGCCGAGTTTGATTTCTTCTTCTTCTTTCGTGCCGTACGTGCCCTTGAGCGACTTCGCCGCGTAGGAGCACCTCAGGCCGGCTTCGTCCATGCTGATCTCGAGCGAGATCGGACCTGTCAGCTGCGCCTTGCCGTTCGGCTTCAGCACGAGCTTCGGGGGGAACGGCTGCGGGTTGAGCGACACCTCAGCACCACCCATCGAGCTGCCACAGGGCCCGCCGGCCGCAGCACCGAAGCTGGCGCCGCTGATCCCGGCCTGCAGACCGCCATCGGTGCTCTGGATCGAGCCGTTGAACTGGCCCTGCGGGCAGTTGACGACGAGCGTGCCGCCGGTGAACTCAAGCTCGTGCTCAGCGACGATGCTGATGATCGGTTCTTCTCCCGGGGGGAGCGGGACGACGTGGTTGTTCAGCAGCGCCCCGTAGCACTCGACCGGAGCCGCGCAGGGGTTTTTCGCCGACGCGACCGGGGCGGTGGCCCCGAGGGCTGCGAGCACCAGGGCCGCGAGGCCGGTGCCGGCGATCATCTTGATGCGAAACATGTCTGCCTCCTTCGGTCTGTGAGATGCGGGCCGAGCCGGGGCTTTGGACCTCCGACCCGGCCCGCTCAGCGGGGGTCGGTTCCCGCTTGAGCCCATCGTCGTTTCGCAGCGGCGCCGCGGCCAGGCACCCAAGGTGTACGAAGTTGCATCCTTCCGTTCCGAGCCACCCCGGAGACCCTTGTGAAGATGTCGATCATCGGTCCATTCGAGCCAACTCCCGGTGGTAGGCTTGGAGCCGATCGACCTCGGGGGCTTCGACGGATGCGCCGTCTCGCGCTGTTCTTCTCCGTAGCTCTTCTCGTCGGCCTGTTGGCCGTCGGGATCTCCCCGGCGCTTGCCGCGAACACGGACTGGACCGTCAACGGCACGCCGCTCGCGCCGGGCCAGCAGGTCTCCGTCAAGTTCGCGTCGATCACGCCCATCCAGCTGATCGCCCCGAACCAGGGCATCGACATCACGTGCGCGAGCTGGAAGGCCAAGGGCACACTCGTCGGCGGCGAACCCGGGACGGGCGAACTCGTCAACTCGAAGTTCGCTCACTGCACCCAGATGGAAGAAGGGGCCCCGGGTCCCGTCAAGGCCAAGGTGCAGATGACGAGCGTCACGCTGCACACCGGCACCGAACCGCCCGTCGGATCGGCCGGCACGACGACGTTCCAGCTGATCGGGGACGACTGCACCTTCAAGAAACCGCACTGCGAACCGACGGCGCCGATCATGGGCAGGACCGAGAGCTTCGGGCCGACCCCGGGCGAAGCCGGCAACGTCGTCGACTTCCCGCAGCCGGCGCTCCCCGCGAGCACGCTGACGATCGCCGGCAGCCCGGCGGAACTCGTGGGCAAAGCCGTCTTCAAGCTGCCGAAACACGCAACGCTCTCGCAAACCGAATAGCGGCGGCGCACCCGGCCTGCCGGTGACGCGCTCCGCTCCGCCGTGATGCGAGATCTAGCCGACCGGACGCAGCAGGCGCAGCGCCTCGTCGGCGACTTCCGGCTCGAACGGCTGATCGCGCGCGGCGGCATGGCGCGCGTGTACGAAGCGCACCAGATCTCCGAGAACCGTCGCGTCGCGCTGAAGATGATCGTCTCCGGCGCCGTCGCCGACGGCTCCTATCGCGAGCGGTTCATGCGGGAGGCTCGCGCGACGGCCGATCTCGACCATCCCAACGTCGTCCCGGTCTACGGCGCCGGCGAGGCCGGCGGGCACCTGTTCATCGCCATGCGCCTGATCGAGGGTGAGGACCTGGAGAAGATCATCGACGCCCACGGCCCCCTGCCCCTCGAGCGGGCCCTCGTCCTCCTCCGGCAGATCGCGGCCGCCCTCGACGCCGCCCATGCGACCGGGCTCGTCCATCGGGACGTCAAGCCCAGCAACGTGATGGTCGAGCACCCCGGGCGCGAGGGCGAGCACTGCTACGTCGTCGACTTCGGGCTCGCCGTCGGCCAGGGCGCCTCGCCCGCGACGAGCACGGGCGCCTGGACGGGCACCCCGGCCTACGTCGCGCCGGAGCAGCTCCGCGGCGAGCACCTCGACGCCCGCGCCGACGTTTACGCGCTGGGGGTCCTCGCCTTCCAGGCTCTCGCCGGACGCACTCCTTACGCGCGCGAACACGAGTCCGGGACGCTGCTCGCCCACCTGCACGCCCCGCCGCCGTCGTTGACCGAGCTGCGCCCGGAGCTGCCACGCGCCGTCGACGCCGTGATCGCGCGCGCACTCGCGAAGGCGCCCGGCGCCCGCTACGCCTCGGCCGGCGAGTTCACAAGCGAGCTCACGAAGGCGCATCGCCGGCGGTGGCCCGGCAGCCGAGCTGGGCCGCCGCGCCAAGCGCCCGCGGCCCGGGAACCTGCCCGCACAGACAGCGTCGTTCATCGGCCGGCGAGACGAGCTCGCGACCATGCGCGAGGCGCTCGCCCGTTCGCGCCTGCTGAGCATCGTCGGGCCGGGCGGCGTGGGCAAGACCACGCTCGCGTTGCACCTGGCCGCCGGCGTGGAGACCGACTACTCGGGCGCCTGGGTGCTCGAGCTCGACTCGGTCCAGGACGCCGCCGGCCTGGAGCTCGCGCTCGCGCGCGTGCTCGGACTGCGGCTCGCCGACCGCGGATCGGTGCGGGCCGCGCTCATCGAGCTCGTCGAGGAGCGCCGGGTGCTGCTCGTCCTCGACAACTGCGAGCACCTCGTCACCGAGGTCGGCGCCCTGGCCGCGGAGCTCCTCGCAGCGTGCCCCCGGCTCACGATCGTCGCGACCAGCCGCGAGCCGCTCGCGATCCCCGATGAGCAACTCTGCACACTGGGCCCGCTCGAGCTGCCCGCGGAGAGCGACGAGCCGGACGACGTCCTCACGAGCGACTCGGCCCGGCTGCTCCTCCAGCGCGCCGGCGAGCACGGACTCTCCGTGGACGCCGGGCCCGCGACGGCCGCTGCCATCGCCCGCATCTGCGCCCGCCTCGAGGGCATCCCGCTGGCGCTCGAGCTCGCGGCGGCGCGTCTCAGCACGCTGTCCGTCGAGGACCTCGAGCGGCGCCTGCGGGATGACCTCCGCGTGCTCGCGCCCCCGGCCGGAGATGCTCCCGATCGACGGCGCACGCTCGACGGCGTGATCGAGTCGAGCTGGCGCCTGCTCGAACCCGGCGAGCAGGCGGTCCTCGCGCGGCTCGCGGTCTTCGCTGGAACCTTCGCTCTCGATGCGGCCGAAGCCGTCGCGACGGCAGCGAACGGCGGCACGCGAGACGCCGGATCGCTCATCATGGCCCTCGCCGACAAGAGCCTCGTCGGGGTCGACGCCCACGCCCGGTTTCGGATGCTGCAGCCGGTACGCGAGTTCTGCCAGGCGCGTCTCTCCTCGGCCCAGCACGCCTCGGCGAGGGCTGCGCACCGCGCCCACTACCTCGCCCTCGCGGAGCGCGCGGCGCCGATGCTCGACTCCGAGCAGTCCTCGCAGTGGCTCGCGACTCTCGACGAGGATCAGCTGAACATCCGCGCCGCGATCGAGAGCGGCCTGGAGGAAGGTGATCTGCAGAGCGCGTTGCGAATCGGCGTGGCGATGCGACAGTTCTGGGCCTGCCGTGGGCTCGCCGGCGAAGGGATCGAGCTGCTCGAGGCGATCCTGCGCAAGGCCGGCCCGGCGACGCCGGCGCCTTTGCGCGCGAGGGCTCACAGCGCGATCGCTCACCTCGCCGCCGGCCGGCTCTTCGACACCCGCGCCGCCGAGCCGCACGCGCTCGAGGCCCTGAGACTGGCGCGATCGACCGGCGACACGGACACCGCAGCGGAGGCGCTGATCTGGCTGTCGTGGAGCGAGACCTTCGCCGGCCGCGCCGCCGAGGGTCTCGCGCGCGCGCAGGAGGCGCTCGACAGCGCGAGCGCGATCGAGGACGCCACGGTGCTCGGGCGTCTCCTCGACGCCCGAGCCGTGGCGCTCGAGCAGCTCGGCCGGCAGGACGCGGCCCGGCTCGCGTACGCGCGCGCACGAGCGGTGTTCGCCGGGACCGGCTACGCGCCGGGCGTCGCGTCCGTCGAAAACCACCTCGGTGACCTCGACCTGAGCGCCGGCGACCTGGCCTCGGCGGCAACGCACTTCTCGCTGGCGCGGGCGACAGCCGAAGCCGCCGGCGACGGAGCCGCAGTTGCGATGGCGGCGCTCAACCTCGCCCTGATCGAGCACATGCAAGGCCGCCGGGAGAACGCGCGTGAGCTCTTCGTCGACGCCCTCATCACCAACCAGGCGTGCGGCGACCGCGCCAACGTCGCGTTCTCGATCTTCGGGCTCGCCCTGACCGAGTCGCAACCGGAGCGCGCCGCGGAGCTGCACGGCAGCGCCTCGCAGCGTCTCGCGCAGGTGGAGATCCTGCTGTCGGCGCTGGAACAGCGCCTGCAGACCGGCGAGCTCGAGCGCCTGTGCGACTGCCTCGGGACCGAACGCTTCGAGCACGCGATCGAGCGCGGGCGCGTGCTTCTGGTCGAGGACGTCCTCGCCGCGGTCCTCGATGATGAGGAGCGGCTCTGCGGGTAGCTCAGTCCGGCGAGAGGTCGCGTTGGGAGACGATCCCCGTCCGCAGGGCCAGCTCGGCGAGGCGCGCCCGCTTCTGGTTCTGCGGGAGCTCGCCGAGCCCGAACCGCCCGAACAGGGTCCGCAGGTGGCGCTTGACCGCGTCGATCCCGAGAAAGACCTCGCGCGCGATCTGCTGATTGCTCGCCGGCACCGGGAACTGTGCGTCCTCGCCGTATGGCCGGCACAAAGCGACCAGGATCCGGCGCTGGGTCTCGCTGATGCGCTCCGGCTCGGGCAGCGTGCCGCTGTCGACCGTCTTCTCGGACGAGCCCGCGGCGGCGTGGCAGAAGGCGATCACCGTCTGACCCACGATCAGGCGGTCGCCCGGACGGAGCCGCTGCCGGCCCGCGACCCGCTCGCCGTTGAGGAACGTCCCGTTGCGGGACAGCCCGTCGTCGGTCACCGTCCACTCCTCGCCGAGCCGCCGCAGCTCGGCGTGCAGGCCCGAGACCTCCGCGTCCCATGGGATCGACAGGTCCATTCCCGCGCCGCGGCCCAGCGTCACTTCGGTCGCATCTACATCGAGCCGGACGAGCTGCAGGGCGCCGTCGCTGTCACGCATCGCGAGGAACGGCTCACCCGAGCGCTCCACGGCCAGCATCTCCTGGAGCTCGCGCGCGCTCAGAGAGTGACGTGCGAGCGGATCGCTCACGCTGCTGATGGCTTGGCCCGACATCACCGACCCCCGCTCGAGCGCCCCGCGCCGGGTGCGGAGCCCACCGATCAGGATGTCACACGCACGAGCGGCCCGTCCGGCGGCGGGGCCGGCGCAGGGCGCCCCCGCCGCGCGATCGCCTCCTCGGCCTCAGGAGCGCAGCGCGTCCAGCACCGGCGCCCAACGCGCCGGGTCTGCGCCCTCGGGGACCGGCAGGGTGATGCGCGTCGTAGCATCGCCGTAGCGCCTGCGCACCTCGGCAGTCGCCTCCTCCGGCGCACCGATCACAGCGAACGTGCTCAGCACCTCGTCGTCGATCACGCGGGCGAGCCGGTCCCACTCGCCACGTTTGGTGAGGGTGTTGAGCTCCTCCTGCAGCTCGCCCCAGCCGTGGACCTCCAGGACGGGGCGGTAAGCGGGGGTCGAGCCGTAGAAGCCGATCTGCTGGCGCGTGGCATCGATGCCGGCCTGGATCTCCTCCTCGGAGTCGCGTGCCACGACGAACCCGGGCGTGGTGATCTCGAAGCCCGCGAGGTCGCGGCCGGCACGGTCGGCTCCCCGCTGCAGCGCCGGCAGTGTCACCTCGCGCAGATAGCGCTCCGTGCCGAAGCCGTGGCAGATGATGCCGTCCGCGACCTCGCCCGCGACTTCGGTCATTTTCGGCCCCACGGCCGCGAGGACGATCTTGGGGTTGCCATGGGGATTGGGGCCCGGATCGAAGAAGGGCGTCATCAGGGTGTGCGTGTAGAAGTCCCCTTCGAACGCGAGCTTCTCCCCCTGCTCCCAGGCGCGCCAGATCGCGCGGATCGCGAGGATGAACTCGCGCATGCGCGCTGCCGGGTGCGACCACGGCATCGAGAACCGGCGCTCGATGTGCGGCTTGATCTGCGAGCCGAGCCCGAGCACGAACCGGCCACCCGAGAGCAGCTGCAGGTCGTTGGCCTGGATCGCGACGGTCATCGGCGAGCGCGCGAAGGCGACCGCGATGCCCGTTGCGATCTCGATCCTGCCGGTGCGCGTGACGGCGTTCCCGCATGACAGGAAGACGTCGGCCTGCGTCTCGGCGGCCCACCAGCGGTCGAATCCGAAATCCTCGGCCGCGGTTGCCTGGTCGCCGGCCTGCGCCACTGCCGGCACGTACCCCATCGAGTCGACGTTCATCTACAGGCCTCCTCTCGCCTGACCGGGCGCCGAGCCTACCTGTACGAACGCAAATAGGTTGGGGGCGCACTGCCGCGTTGAAAGGTTTCGCGAGATCGGGGAGTCTCTCTTGTCGTGTATCGAGACGGACGCAGCGGCCCGGCGGTCACGACCGACAGCCGCATAACCATCGCGGGCAGCGTTCCGGAGGTGTGGGCCTATCTCTGCGACGTGGGACGCTGGCCGGAGTGGGCGCCCACGGTGCTCGAGGCCCGGGTTCGCGGGGACGCTCCCCTTCAACCCGGAGCGCGCGTGGATCAGAGAGCGAAGGGGATCCTCGGCACCAGCCGCGGCCGAAGCCAGCAGGTGACCGTCGTCGACGCGCCCCGCTCGCTCGCGTTCGCCGGGCCCATGGGCACATCCGCGGCGCGCTGGGGAATGGAGTTCGAGCCGAACGACGGCGGGCAGACCGAGGCGCGGATGTGGATCGAGGTCGATCTCGAAGGGATCATGCGCGCGATTCCCACGAGCATCCTCAGAGCCAGGATCCAGCGCGTCAGCGACGGCGAGATGGTCGCGATCAAGGCGGCGGTCGAGTCCGCGGCGCCGCACGGATCGGGAGTGCGGCTGATGGCGACGGTTGCAGGTTCGGGAACGAGCAGCACCCACGCGCGAGACCGACCGTACCCGCGAGCACCTGATCGAGACCTATCGCAGGAAAGCGAAGCACTACGACATCACCTCCCGGCTCTACCCCGCGCCCGGCTACCCGCAGCGCGCGCAACGGCTCCGCACCGTGCAGGCCCTCGACCTTCGCCCGGGCGCCACCGTCGTCGACCTCGCCTGCGGCACGGGTCTGAACTTCTCCCTGATCGAGGAGGCCATCGGTCCCGCCGGCCGGATCGTCGGCGTCGACCTGACCGACGCGATGCTCGCCCGGGCCCAGGAGAGGATCGAGAAGAACGGATGGAGAAACGTCGGCCTCGTGCAAGCCGATGCGGCTGACTTCGAGTTCCCGAACGGGGTCGACGCGATCCTCTCGACGTACGCCCTGTCGCAGGTCCCGGAGTGCGCCGAGGTCATCGCGCACGGCGCCGCGGCCCTGTCCGCTCAGGGACGCTGGGCCGTGCTCGATCTCAAGGTCCCCGCAGAGACCCCGCGTTGGCTTGGGCGGCTCGGGATCGCGGGCGTGCGCCACTTCGCGTCCATCGACGAGTGGGTCGAGCGCCGTCCGTGGGATGAGATTCGCGCAGCCGTGCAGGCGGAGCTCACCGATGCGTCGTGGACAGAGCTGTGCTTCGGGACCGCGTTCCTCGCCGCTGGTTCTCGAAGGGTGTGAGCGGCGCCCGGGCGCGCAGCGGCGAGACCATAGGATGGGCGCCTGGAAAACGTGAGGGGGGACAGCGAGCCCACCCGCGAGCCGGACATCCGAGACAAGGTGACGCCCGGACAACTCGATGCACATGCTTTCTGGCTGCGCTCGCCGGGCTGCGGCGAGATCCGGACGGCCGCGCTGGAGCACCCCGGACCCGGCGACGTGCTTGTCCGAACCGTGTGCTCCGGGGTCAGCCGCGGCACCGAGACGCTCCTCTTCCGTGGCGCCGTGCCACCCGCCCAATATGCGGAGATGCGGGCACCGTTCCAGGAGGGGGACCTCCCGGGCCCGGTCAAGTACGGCTATCTGAACGTCGGCGCCGTGGAGGAGGGGCCGCCGGAGCTGCGTGGCCGGCTGGTGTTCTGCCTGTATCCACACCAGACCGCCTATGTCGTCCCGGCGAGCGCGGTGACCCTCGTCCCCGAGGCCGTGCCCGCCGCCCGCGCCGTTCTGGCCGGTACGGTCGAGACCGCCGTCAACGCGCTGTGGGACGCCGCCCCTCTCCTGGGAGACCGGATCGCAGTCGTCGGCGCCGGGATGGTGGGCTGTTGCGCGGCGCGCCTGCTGAGCGGCTTCCCGGCAACGCATGTGACCCTCGTGGACGTGGACGAGAGCCGGCGCGAGGTCGCCGCGGCGCTCGGTGTCGACTTCGCGCTTCCCGGCGACGCGCCCTGCGGCTGCGACCTGGTCATACACGCGAGCGCCACGTCCGCCGGGCTCCAGCGCTCGCTCGAGCTGCTCGTGCCGGAGGGGACGGTGATCGATCTCAGCTGGTACGGCGACGCGGAGGTCCGGCTGTCGCTCGGCGGCGCGTTTCACTCCGGCCGCCTGGGGATCCGCGCGAGCCAGGTCGGCACGGTGTCCCCGGCCCGCGCCGGACGCCGCACGACCGCAGAGCGCCTGGCGCTCGCACTCGAGCTGCTGCGCGACCCCGCCTTCGACGCGCTTCTCTCCGGCAGCTCTCCGTTCCGCGAGCTGCCGGACGTGATGGCCGGTCTCGCCGCCGGCCGGCTGCCGGCGCTCTGCCACACCATCACCTACGACGGGGAGTGACATGTTCAGCGTGACCGTTCGCGACCACATGATGATCGCCCACAGCCTGCGCGGCGAGGTCTTCGGTCCCGCGCAGCGGCTGCACGGAGCGACCTACGTGGTCGACGCCACGTTCCGGCGCGCGGCCCTCGATGCCGATGGCATCGTGGTCGACATCGGCCGTGCGACCGAGGAGGTGCACGCGGTGCTGGCCGAGCTCACGTACCGCAACCTCGACGACGAGCCGGCGTTGGCGGGCATCAACACGACAACCGAGGCGCTCGCCCGGGTGATCGCAGACCGGCTGGCCGAGCGCGTGCACGCCGGCGCACTCGGGGAGAACGCACGAGGGCTCGACGCCCTCGGCGTCACGCTGCACGAGTCGCACGTCGCGTCGGCGGGCTACGAGCGGCCGCTGTGAGGACCGTCCATGTCGTCGTCCCCGACGGCATCGACGACCCGGGCCGCCCGAGCGGCGGCAACACCTACGATCGCCATCTCTGCAGCCAGCTCGGCTCACTCGGATGGTCGGCGCACGCGGTCGCCGTTCCCGGCTTCTGGAGCGCTCCCGGCGCCGAGTCCTTCGCCGCGCTCGAGCGTGCCGTGCAGCTGATCCCCGATGACGATGTCGTGCTGCTCGACGGGCTGATCGCCTCGACGGCGCCGGAGGTCCTCGTGCCGCAGGCGCGCCGGTTGCGCATGATCGTGCTCGTGCACATGCCGCTCGGGCACCGCCCGTCCGGCGACGACGCGCGGCAGCGCGAGGGCGCGGTCCTCGCGGCCGCCCGCTCGGTCGTGACCACCAGCTTCTGGGCCCGCCGGCGACTGCTCGACCTGTACGGGCTGCCGGGCCACCGGGTCCACGTCGCCGAGCCCGGCGTCGACGCCGCCGAGGAGGCCCACGGCACCGCGGGCGGGGGAACGCTGCTCTGCGTCGGCGCGGTGAGCTTCGAGAAGGGACACGATGTCCTGCTCGACGCGCTCGCGTCGATCTCCGAGCTGACGTGGAGCTGCGCGTGCGTGGGCAGCTGCGACCGTGACCCGGCGTTCGCAGCGAGCGTTCGCCGCCACTCCGAGGACGCCGGCCTGGGCGACCGGGTGTCCTTCCCCGGACCGCGCACCGGAGACGATCTCGACCGCTCCTACGCGTCCGCCGATCTGCTCGTGCTCGCCTCGCGCGCGGAGACCTACGGTCTGGTCGTCACCGAGGCGCTCGCTCACGGGCTGCCGGTGATCGCCGCAGACGTGGGCGGCCTACCGGAGGCTCTCGGCCGTGGGCGAGCCGGGGTCCCACCGGGGTTGCTCGTCCCGGCGGGGGACCCGCGCGCGCTGGGTGACGCCCTGCGCGACTGGCTCACCGACGCCGGGCTGAGAGCACGGCTTCGCCTCGCGGCCCGGGAGCGGCGGGACACGCTTCGCCGCTGGTCGGCCACCGCAAGCGACGTCGCCCGGGTCCTGGCCGAGGTGCGGTCGTGAGCGCGGCCGCATCCCGGGTCACCCCGCGATGGCTGGCGCTGCGGGAGCCGGCCGACGCGGAAGCTCGCTCCCGCGACCTCGTGGAGCACCTCGAGCGCGCGCTGCCCCGGAACGGCCGCCGCGTGATCCACGACCTCGGTTGCGGCACCGGCTCGATGGGCCGCTGGCTCGCTCCGCAGCTCACGGGCCCGCAGCACTGGGTTCTGCACGACCGTGACGGTGATCTGCTCGCGCTTGCCGCTGCCGGCGTGCCCGGGCTGAGCGCGGACGACGCACCGGTCACGGTCGAGACACGGCACACAGACCTCGCGGGTCTGAGCCCGCGCGACCTCGCCGGAGCGGGCGCCATCGCGGCATCGGCGCTGCTGGATCTTCTGACCGAGGACGAGCTGGACCGGCTGGCGCGAACGTCCGTCGCGGTTGGGTGCCCGATCCTGCTGACCCTCTCGGTCACCGGTCGTGTCGAGATCACGCCCGCGGAGCCGCTGGACGCCTCCGTCGCCGCGGCTTTCGATGCACATCAACGCCGAGGCAGGCTGCTCGGACCCGGCGCCGTCGCCTTCGCCGTCGACGTGTTCCGCAGCTTGGGCGCCGAGGTCCTCGTACGAGCGAGCGCCTGGCGACTCGGAGGCGCCGACTCCGGCCTGTTCGCCGAGTGGTTCACCGGCTGGGTGGGCGCCGCGTGCGAGCAGGAGACCGAGCTGGACGCCCGCTGCGAGCCGTACGCGCGCCTGCGTCTGCAGCAGGCAGGTACCGGAGCGCTCACCGTCACGGTGGGCCACGCCGACATGCTGATCCTCCCGTGAGGAGCGGGCCTCAGCCCGCGGAGAGCGGGACGTCGAGCGTGTGCGCGCCGCGCCGCACCTTCGTCGCCAGGTAGCGAGCGTTCGCCGCGGACAGGTGCACGCCGGTCGGTACGCGCTCGCTCACGGTGACCCCGAAGTCGGCGAGCTGGCGGGCCTTGTCGGGGTTGTTGGAGAGCAGGGCGACGCGCGAGGCCCCCAGCGCGCGCAACATCTGCGCGGCAACGAGGTAGCTGCGCTCGTCCTCGCGATGGCCGAGAGCGAGGTTGGCCTCGTAGGTGTCGAGCCCCGTGTCCTGCAACGCGTAGGCGTCGAGCTTTGCGTAGAGACCGATCCCGCGTCCCTCCTGGCGCAGGTACAACAGGAAGCCGCCCGAGCCGGCGATGCGCTCGACGGCCTCGCGCAGCTGCGCACCGCAGTCGCATCGCTGGCTCCCGAAGACGTCTCCTGTGAGGCACTCGCTGTGGGGCCGGACCAGCGGCTCGGGCAGGCTCCCGGCAGAGGCGACCGCAGAGGCTCGATCGCCCAGGCCGAAGGCGACGTGCTCGCGGCCGTCGACGAGCCCGTCGAAGGTGAACACCCGCGCGAGGGTGGAGTACCCGTCGGAGAAGCGAAGCGGGGCCGTGACCTGGGTGCGGATCGTCGCGGGGGGCGGGGGCATCAGCCGGCCGTGAACCGCTCGGAGAGCGCGTAGCGGAGCAGAACGACGTCGCCGATCTGGCGGACCTCTGCGAGCTTCGCGCGCCGGCCCGGGTTCCACGGGAACTGCCCGTCGCGGACGAAGCGCGTGGCTCGGGAGTCGCCCACGAAGAGGGGAGCGACGACGAGCTGCAGCTCGTCGACGAGGTCGTCGGTGAGGAACTGCGTGTGAACCGTCCCGCCGCCCTCGACCATCAGCCGCTGCACCCCACGCTCGCCGAGGTCCTCGGTCAGGCGCCGCATCTCCACCCGGCGGCCGCCGTCGACGACGGTGGCCACGGTTCCGAGCCGGGAGCGGGCGTCGAGCACGCGCGGACTCACGCAGTAGACGAGCTTCTCGATGTCGCCGGCGGTGAAGAAGTCGGCGCGGGAGTCGAGTTCCATCCGCTCCGTCACCGTCACCTTCATCGGCGACGGCGGGAGACCCCTCGCCGCCCGTTCGGCGCGCCGGTCCTGCGAGCGGACCAGCAGCCGCGGGTTGTCGATCCGCACGGTCGCCGCGCCCACCAGGATCGCATCGGACGACGCGCGCACCGCGTCGACCCTGTCGAAGTCCGCTTCGTTGGAGAGCTCGAGGCGCCGTGGCGCGGCACTGCCCAGGTAGCCGTCGATCGACATGCCACAGCTCAGCAGGACGTAGGGGCGGTCAGGCATGGGTTGCTCCCTCCCGAAAGGACGGCGCCGGAAGCCGCGTCCCCCGGAACCATGCCACGAGCAGCACGACGGCGCCCGGCAGGCTCGCGACGAGCACCATGACCCCATAGACGACCGCGGCCGCGACGCCGCGCCCGGCGCCCAGGCCGGCGGCCGCGAACGCCCACGCCGTGACGCCCTCGCGCGGCCCCAGGCCGGCGACGTTCGGCAGCGCCATCGCCACAACCGCGAGCAGCGCCAGCGGCAGCAGGCTGGGACGTAGGGCCAGGTGGTGCCGGCGCTGCGCGCGGCGATCACGAACGTGGCCGCATAGCCGGCGACGACCACCACGGACGCGAGCGCGATGCCGACCCACGCCCGCCGTGCGAGCAGCGCCTCCCGGATGTCACCGGCCGCGGCGCGGCGTACTCGCCCCCAAGCGGACTCACCGGCGGCGCGCCGCCTCACCAGCAGAACCACGACCGCCGCCGCGACGAGAAGTGAGATCGCGACGACCGGCATGGCCGACTGCAGCGGGGACGGCAGCGCGAGCAGGACGAGCACGGCCACGAGGACCTGCACCACCTGGCCGGCGAAGCGCTCCCACACGACGGCCCTGAGCGCGCGGTTGACGTCGCGCACATCGCGACCGTGGCTCACCCCGCGGTGGACGTCGCCGACGATCCCGCCGGGCAGGGTGACGTTCAGGAACAGCGAGGAGTAGTAGGCGGCCACCGCCGAGGGCAGCGAGAGCTCGACGCCGAGGCCGCGGGCCACGATCGTCCACCGCCACGCGCAGCACACCGTGGTCAGCGCCACGATCCCCGTCGCCGCTGCGAGCGCCTCGCCGTCGACCGAGCGCAGACCCTCGAGGAACGGACCGGTGCCGAGGCGCCAGACCAGGACGGCGAGCACGAGCGCGGGGGCCAGGACGCGGCCGCACCCCCACAGTCTCCGCGTCATGCCGCCCACAGCCCCTATCGCGCTGCCGGCTTCGAGTCGAACGCCGTCAGGAACGAGTCGCGGAAGTCGCTCACCTCGCATCACCGGGGCCTGTGGGCTGGGCAGCAGGCCCTTCTGCCAGCCCCAGCCGCTGATCCGGCGGAAGACCGACGGGTCACGGGCGATGATCGAGATCGGAACGTCGTGGTTCGCCTTCGACCCGCTCACGATCGACAGCGGCTGCTCGTCTCCCACCACGACGAGCGCGAGGTTCTTCCTCCCGTAGTGCCGCACGTAGGAGATCAGGACGTTGAGCGAGTACTCGAGCGACCGGGCGTAGGCCTTCTTCACCTGATCGGGGTGCCACCAGAACGAGCTCGGCTCCGTGAAGGTGGGCAGACGTTTGTAGATCGAGCCGTTGCCGACCTCGTTCCACGGGATCTGCTGCGGGATGCGGCTCCACGGCATGTGGCTGGAGACCGTGTCCACCTCCGCGAACAGCGGCCGATGGGGCTTGGAGAGCTCGAGTCGCTGCAGCGCCGAGAACATGTACTGGTCGGGCATCGGCGCGTAGGTGAAACCCGGACCGTGATACCCGAGGCCACGGCGTTCGTAGAGCTTGTCGTAGTGATAGAAGGACGTTCCCTTCCGGCCAGTCCCGGTCGTCGGCCGGAGCGAAGTTGATCGTCCGCCACCCGGCCCGGTTGAACGCCTCCGTGAGGTTGAAGCGGTTGCTCCCGACGAGCTGGTTGTAGCGCTGCTGGGTGTTGGCCCAGGTCCCGGACTGGAGCGTCGAGTGTGCCGAGCCAGCTCATGCCGCCGAAAGCCCGGCGCGTCGATGAACGCGCTCCGCGCCGAGAAGCCCGCGGCGTGCAGTTGCCTGTTTCCCTTCTGGAGCAGCGCGTCGATTGCCGGCGAGAAGGACGATCCCTGGACGGACACCTGTCCGTAGGACTCCACGAACACCAAGAGGACGTCTTTGCCGCGCAGCCCCGTCAGCAGCCGGCTGGCCGGGGTGTTGCGGAAGGGGTCGTGGCGGATCTGCTTGGCGAACACCCCGACATCGTGGAGGTCGGCTTTGACCGTGTGCACCTCGTAGGCGACGTAGGCGCTGGTGCTCGTGGCCGCCACGGGCGTGTGGGAGACGAGCTGTGCTCCGGACAGCTCGAAGAGCAGCCACAGCGCACCGAGCACTGCTACCGCCCGCAGCGAGTTGCGGCGGTGTTCGGCAGCCACCCGCAGCACGCGGACCATCGACGACGTGATCAGAGCGAGCACGACGACGATCGACGCTACGCCCCCGACGACGAGCTCCTCGGCCTGGCTGCGCCCGATCGCGTCACGCAGGGTTTCAACGCCCGCCCCCAGGTTCTCCGCGTCGCCGATCGGTTCGAAGGGGCGGTTGAAGTAGGAGAAGAACCCGATGTCGAGGACCTTCAGGATCACCACCACTGCGAGCACGAGTCCGGCGACCCCGGCCACGAAGCGTCGCGGCACCTTCGGCAGGACGACCGTCAGGGCGATCAGCACGAGGCCATCGAGCGGCACTCTGAGGAACGCCGTCGCCGTGAGGTCTTCGGGCCGGTCGGGAGCGACGAGAGCCGCCCATACGATCAGCAGCGCGAGGATCGTGAACATGAGCGCGATTCCGGTACGGACGCGCGCGGACGCCAGCGGCCGCGGACGGCCGGGAGCTGGGGGCTGCGCTGCCACCGGAACGTCTGCCGCCCCGCGGTGCATCCAGAGCCACAACACGTCGCGACCGAACGACTCGGCAAGCAGCACGAGGGCCGCGAACACAGCCACTCGGGCCACGGACGCCGGCAGAACGGCTGCGGCGGCGACCGTCAGCACGACTCCCTGCGTTGCGGCCACGACCTTGCGCCAGTCCCGCGGCGGCAGCGGCGCCCGCATCCACGCCAGCGGCCACCCGGCTACGAGGAACGCGTACCGGGCGGCGCCGATGGCCAGCACCCAAGCGCCGAGGAACCGGGCCACGTACACGCTCAGAAACAGGATCAGGAGCGCGTCGACCTCGCCGTCGAACTGCGCGCCGAGCGCCGCCGAGGTGCTGGTGCGCCGTGCGATCCAGCCGTCCACGTAGTCGAGCGCGAGCGCGAGCGAGCTGATCCCGACCAGCAGCGCGACCGGGATGGCGCGCGTGAACGAATCGGCGACGAGCGACCCGACGACGACGACGAGCGACGCCCGCGCGAGCGTCACCGAGTTGGCGGTGCCGAGCCCTTCGCACCCCTGCCGCGACAGGCCGATGGCCAGCCCGACGTTCACGATCACCGCGCAGGTCAGTCCGATGACAGATCCGGCGACGCCGAGGCCGATGGTGCCGGCCAGCCCGGCGAGCATCAGCCCCTGGACGATGAGCCCGACGGCAGGACCGCTCGGGACTCGCGCCGCGCGCGCGCGTGGCTCGGTCAGCGGATGCGCGCTTGCCGCCATCTATATCTAGACGCTCGCGGGAGGTAATCCCTTCCCGGCACAAAGCTGGCAACCTTCGGCGCATGCACGGCGGGGCCAGCGGGGTGGCGCGACGAGGCGACGTCGGCCAGCGGTGAGGCAGGACGAACGCGCTCCGTTCGTGCGGGCCCTGCACGCAGCCCGCGTCGCGGCCTATCCCCGCGGCGAGTTCGTGGAGCAGGAGAGCTTCATGCGGGCCGGAGAGATCCGGGAGCTGGCGCGGCGTGCGGGCATCGCGACCGGCGTCTCGGTGCTCGATCTCTGCTGTGGCATCGGAGGTCCTGGGCGCCTCATCGCCCGTGAGTCGGGCTGCACCTACCTCGGGGTCGACTACAGCGCCGACGCGATCGACCTCGCGCGGGCACGGGCGGCCGGCCTGCCGATGCCGCTTCGAGGTTGCGCGCATCCCCCCGGTCCCGCCGGGCCCCTTCGACGTGGTGCTGCTGCTGGAGACGATGCTCGCGTTCGAGGACAAGGAGCCGCTGCTTCGGGAGATCTCCGCCGCGCTGGTCCGGCGGCGGGCGGTTCGCATGCACCGTCGAGGCGGGCGAGCCCCTCTCCGAGCAGGAGCGCGGAACGATGCCCGACGCCGACACCGTGTCGCTCGTCCCGCTGGAGGAGCTGCTGGCCTGCTTGGACGCCGCCGGGCTCGCCGTGCGCTGGGAGGAGGACTGCACCTCGCTCCCACCTCGCGACCGCCGAAGCGCTCACGGAGGCGTTCGCCGCCGGCGCCGGCGACATCGCCGCCGTGATCGGCGAGGAGGCGCTGGCGGAGCTGCTGGGCGCCCACCGGCTGTGGGTCGAGTGGCTGCGGGCCGGGCGCGTGAGGAAGGTGGCTCTCGTGGCGGAGAAGACCTAGTCGGACGCGGCGGGCGAGGACCGATCGGCCGCAGCGATCGTGGCCAGCGCCTCGCGCTCGGTCGCCGCAGCGATCTCGCCGACGTCGTCGACGATGTCGGCGTCGGCGCAGAAGCCGAGGTACAGCGTGTCGCACATCGAGACCACGGCCACGCGCACCGCGTGATGGCGCGCGATCTCCGCGATCGAGTGCATCGAGAGGACGCTCGCGCCGAGGACGCTGACCGGCGCGCGGGGGCCGGGCACGTTGGACACGTTCAGCGCAAAGGCACGGCCGCTGCGCTCGATCCGTTCGCACAGCCCCGCCAGGTGAGTGCTCCGGAGCTCCGCCAGGAGACGGTCCATCGTCTCGGCGTCGTGCTCCTCCTTGCGCCCGGCGGTGCTCTCGCGAACCGCGCGCAGGCGCGCCACCGGATCGGCCTCGGCGAGCGGCACGTCCACGATGAAGAAGGAATCGGCGTTGGCCGCGTCTTCGCCGGGGTGGTGAAGGCTCACGGGTACCTTCACGCGGATCGTGCCGAGGCCGCCGTGGTGGCGCTCGACCCAGTCCCGCAACCCGCCACCGACGGCGCTCAGCAGCGCGTCGTTGAGGGTCGCGCCGGCGAGCCGGCGCGCGGCGTCGTGCAGCGGCCGCAGAGGCACGCTCGCGAAGGCGACCTCGCGGCGCACGCCGATCTCGCCGTCGAGCGGGGATGAGGCGCGCGCGAACTCCCGCGCGAAGAACCGGCGAGATGCGCCTGGCGTCGGCGCTCGTCCGCGACGTGAGCGGCGCGCGAGGCCGCTCCCGACGCCGGGGACGGCTGCTCGTCCCACAGCAGCATCTGCGCGAAGCGCATCGCGGTGGTTCCGTCGGCGAGGGTGTGATGCAGCCGCCAGACGAGCGCCGCGCCGCCCCCGCTGAGGCGCGCGACGTCGATCCGCCACAGCGGCCGCTCGCGGTCCAGGCGCTCCCCGAACAGGCGCGCGACCTCGGCGCGCAGCGCGGCCGAGTCGAGCTCGGCTCCGCCGGCCGCTTCGGCGACGTGCCCGGCGGGATCGAAATCCGCCTGCGACACCCACGCCGGACCACCGCCCGCTGTGCCGAGCCGCATCGCCAGAGACGGAACCGCGGGGATCCGCTCGGCAACGCGGGCGCGCAGCTCCTCGAGCGAAGGCGCCGGTGAGGCCAGCTCGATCACCTTGCACGTGTGACCCGCCAGCAGGCTGCCCTCGAGGCGCAGGATCGCCTGGTCCTGCGCCGTCAGCGGGATCGCCTCGATCGCGCCGCTGCCCGGAACCACCCCGTTGCCGCTCATCTCGAGCTCATTGAAACAGCCGCGCGTTCGCGATGGTGCCGGCGTATGCCCGCATGTCTGCCGGATTCCGACTGGCAGCAACCCGGGGCGCTAACCGCCTGCCGGCTGTGCGCCCAGGGCCTTCGTCAGCGTTTCGCTGACATCGTCCGAGTCGCCCCGCGCCGTGGTCATCGCGGCAAGGAGAGCGGCGACTCCCAGGGCATATATCCGGCCGGCGTGCTCCTCCCCTCCCATGACCTCCGGCTCGACCTTCACACGGAGCCCGAACCCCTCGATGAAGGCTTGCAGCACAGCTGCGATCTGGTGAGAGGTGAATGGGTCGCGCGGCTCGCGGCCAAACGCCTCGAGGACGACGTCGTACGCCCCGGCGGTGAGGTGATCCGCGGCCAGATAGCCTGTCGCCGCAGCCTCTCTCAGGCGTTCCGGGTCACGCCCCCACGCGAGGGTCAACAGCTCGACCGTGTCCCATGTCTCGTTTTCGAGCAGCAGGCGCAGGTCCGCTTCGGCAACCTCGGTGATCGCAGACAGGGCGGTCGGCAGGCCGCTGGCCTCTCGGGCGATATCCCTGAGCTCTGTCAGCTCCTCGTCCATCCCTGCGACTTCACCGAGCAGCAGCTCACCGAGCGCCATGCGGTATTCGTCGATCCCCCCGGGCCAATGCATGTAGAACGCGCCGCTGGTCCTCCCAGCGCGGTCGCAGACGATTCGCACCTTGAGGTGGCTCATCGGGTTTACGCGCTCGGCGCTCACGAGCTCGTCCAGACCTGCTGCGAGGAGTTCTCGTTCGGAGTCCTCCTTGGCCTGCTTGTTCGTCTTTCCAGCCTTGGGCGACCCCACGACGCGAGAATAGCGAACGGCTTGTTACGTATTGACAGGATAGAGAACGTCCGTTATCTTTCCGGTGGCTCTCAGTTCTGCAGATCGGAAAAGGGGCAAAGAGCCCGACAACGCGGACCGCTGGGGGTGGCGCAGGGTTGCCCGTAGACGCTGATCAGGAACGCATGCGAGGGCCGTCGCGCGGCGAGCCGGCTCAGCAGGCCGATCAGCACCTCGTGTCGGCACATCAAGCCGACGCTCCCGCGAAGCGGACCACCGTGCACGGCCTCCATCCGGGCATCGACCTGCGCCAGCTGCGCAGCTTCGTCGTGATCGTCGAGGAGGGGCAGATCACAAAGGCCGCGCAGCGGCTGCATCTCGCCCAGCCGGCCCTCTCGCAGGCGATTTCCAAGCTCGAGAGGCAACTGGGGGTACAGCTCCTCGAGCGGCGGGCGCGGGGGGTCGAGCCTACCGACGCCGGGGCGGTCTTCTTCGAGAAGCTGCGCCCGGCCCTGGACGCCGTCGAGCTCGCGTATGACGCCCTCGCCCCATGGGCGCGATCCGAGACCCGCCTCTGCGTCGGGTACTCGTCGGTGCTCGCCGCGGTCGCGCGTCCGTGGCTGCGTCATTTCATCGGCGCTCATCGTGACGTCGAGCTCACGACGCGCCATCTCTTGCCCGGCGAGCGGCTCACGGAACTGCGGCGGGGACGGATCGACGTGGAGCTGCTCTTCCCGCCTTCGTCTGATCCCGAGCTCGTGCACACGGTCATCGGACGGTCTCCGCGATTGGTGCTGATGCACGAGGGCCACGCGCTGGCCGGCGAGACCTCGCTCGAGTACGACCAGCTCGCCGGGGAGACACTCCCCGGTCTTCATCCCAGCATCCCCGAGGACTGGGCGAGGGAGGCCTGGCTGATGGACTATCGCGGCGCGCGGCACAGCGTCACGAGGGAGACGCCGACCTCGCTCGACGACGTGTGGACGCTCGTCGCGCGGGGCAAGGCGATCTCCGTGCTGCCGGAGTTCATGGTTCGCCTCACCCAGGGACACGGGGTGAGAGCGATTCCGTTGCGCGACGTCGAGCCGATCGAGGTCGCTCTCGCGCGGCGCCGTGACGACGCGCGGGCTATCGTCGCGGCGCTCGTCGACGCCGCTCTCGCTTCGCTCACCGCGCTGCGGGACTGACCGGCGCCACGCGGCGCGCTCGAGAAGGTTGCCCGGCCGCGCTAGCCCTCGAAGCTCCTCGCCGCCGGCGCGTCGGCTTCCGAGCCCGCCGGGACCTCGTCCGGGAGATCCCCCGCCGGCCACTGCTGCCAGGCGAAGCCTCCGCGCGCATGGCGCAGCTTGTAGCTGAGCGCGCCGTGGGCGTTCATCGAGTACCAGGCGAGCTGCGAGGTCACGGTCATGTCGGGGATCCAGAAGCGGTCCTCGATCTCGTCGCTCGGCCGCGGCGCCGCGAGCTCGACGTCCGCCGCCACGTGGCCCTCGCCGTCCTCGAGCGAGAGCCGAGCGAGGATCGTGCCGTCACGGTCGCAGACCTGCGACTCGCCGAGCATCTGCGTCTCCCAGGGGATGCCGGGGACGAGCGGGGTCTCCCCGCGTACCGGACCGACGTGGGCGGCGTGCGCGACCGGCGCCCCGGTCAGCCGCGCGACCTGCCCCGGCAGCTCGCGCGCCTGGCGCAGCCAGATCGCGTGCTCCCGGCGAGCGAGCCGGCTGAACGGCGCGGGCCAGTTGAGCGGGAGCGAGGGCCAGCACATGCCGCCGAGCACGAGTTGCGCGCCGCGCGCCCGCACCCGTGCGGAGGTGCGGTAGCGCGCCCACTCCCATCCGGACATCAGCCCGACCTCGCAGCCGAGCGCGGCGCACGCGACGACCCCATCGTCGTCGCCGCCCACGTAGAAGTGCTGCTCCCATGCTGTCGGGATGTCCTTGTCGTGCAGGTGCAGGGCGCCGTCGGGCTCGGCGAGGACGAACGTGCCGTAGGTGTGCTCGCCGCGGATCGAGACGAAGCCCCCGCCGAGCACGCAGTCCAGCTCGCGCGCGAGGCGGGTGAGCATCTGCAGCGGCTGGCCGTCGATCGGCCGCGGCGTGCTGCGCATCACCTTCGCGTAGACGTTGGGCGTGGCGAAGCCCTCGGGAACGACGATCACCTCGGCGTCGTGCTCGCGGTGGGCGTCGCGGATCAGGTCCTCGATGCGCGCCACGTTGCGCTCCACCTCGCCGAGCTCGAGGGCCGGTTGCACGACCGCGATCCGCGTCATGCCGAGACCTCGGCGGGAGGACGCGCATCTTCTGCGTGAACCGCCGGCGCCGGCGCTTCAGCCGGCGGCGAGGGCCACACCGCCCCCTCGTGCTCGGAGCCGCGAACCCGGCGCATGGAGCGAAACCTCCCCGCGCGAAGCTCGCGGCGGACCTCGAGCTCGGTGCGAAGCTCGGCCGCGCCGCGGGCCAGTGTCTCCGCGCGCGGGCGCTCTCCGCGCGCAAGCGCGATCGCGAAGGCGCGGGCCAGGCGGCGCAGCGGCGCGATCTGCTGCGGCGTGCGGGCACGCCCGAACAGGTCGCCGAGGTCCGCATCCTCGGTCCGGCCCGCATCGCGCACGAGCTCGCACAGCGCGGGAGACGGCCGCTCCACGCGCGTGTCCGCGTTGGCGAAGTGGTAGGCGGGCAGGCACTCGCGGTCGCGCTCGGCCTCCCAGACGCGTGTCTCGCGGTCGACCGCGGCCGGCTCGTCGAGCACCGGCAGAACACGCTCTGCGAGCGTCCGTCCCGCGAACATCGCGTCGCGCATGCCCTGGCCGGTGACGGGATCCTTGAAATGCCCGGCGTCTCCCGCCAGGGCCCATCCGGGGCCCGAGGAGGCGCGGAAGAACGCCGGCGTGTCCGCCGTCGAGCGGAGCTTCGAGCCGGGCGCCGCGCCTTCGATCCGGGCAGCGAGGCCCGGGTGCTCGCCGAGCTTGCCGCGCCAGTAGCCGTCGGGGTCGCGCCGAGCCTCTCGCACCTCGTCGCGGTGGCCCATCAGCAGCACGAGCAGCTTGCCCGCCGGCGTCGTCGGGAAGGCGAACGCGAACGAGTCGCCCTCGCGCCACTGGTGGTAGGTCTCGGCCTCGACGCTGCCCGCGAGCGGGTCCTCGAGGTAGCGGAAGACCAGGCCGCGACCGTTTCGCGACACCCGGTAGGGAGCCCAGGCGCCCACGAGCGAGGCGACCGTCGAGCGGCGGCCGTCGGCGCCGATGACCAGCGTGGCCTCCACCTCCTGCTCGCCTCCGTCCGCGCGCCGGTAGCGCACTCCCGCAACCCGGCCGGCGCGCCAGCGCAGCCCCACGACCGCGCAGCGCTCCCGCACTTCGGCCCCCTGCTCGCGTACGGACTCCACGAGCTCGACGTCCTGCAGGTCCCGCGGAACGCAGACTCCGTAGTCGATGCCGTCGGCGGCCGGACGCAGGCGCTCGCGGCACGCGATCCCTTCGGCCTGGACCTCGACGTAGCGGACCCTGGAGGGGTTCAGGCGCAGGATCCGCGGCAGCGCCCCGATCGAGGCCAGCTCGCTGGTGCCCGCCGGCAGCAGCACATGCGTCGAGAGCTGATCGGAGGGGAACGGCATCTTGTCCAGCGACCAGCACGCGCCGCCCGGCGCGAGCCAGCGGTGCCGCCACCGCGCACCCGGCGAGACGGGCCCCCACCACAACAACGTCGAATCGCTCCACCACCACCTCCCCTCCTTCTCGAAGTCTGACCGATCCCGGCAGGAGACCGATGAAATTCTCAACATCCGCGGATCTCATCTCTGCCAGCATCATCATCAACCCCGTTCCGAGAAGGAGGAGTCATGCCCGACTACGCACCTGGAACCCCGTCCTGGGTCGAACTGGCCTCGCCCGACCCCGAGGCGTCCGCGGACTTCTACCGCGACGTCCTCGGGTGGGGCGCCACCGAGCCGGGCGCCCCCGAGACCGGCGGCTACCGCATGTTCCAGTCGGGCGATAAGAACGTCGCCGGCCTGATGGGCCACATGCAGGAGGGCCAGCCGACCGCGTGGGCGAGCTACGTGTCGGTCGCCGACGCCGAGGAGACTGCGCAGAAGGTGCAGGACGCCGGCGGCTCGGTGATCGTCGCCCCGATGGACGTCATGGACCTCGGCCGCATGGGCGTCTTCGTCGACCCGACCGGCGCCGTCTTCGGCGTCTGGCAGCCGAAGGCGTTCGCCGGTGCGGACCTCGTCAACGAGCCGGTGTCGCTCACGTGGAACGAGATCCACACCCCCGACGCCGACACCGACAAGGCCTTCTACAGCTCCGTGTTCGGCTGGGACGCCGGCAAACCGGAATTCGAGGGCGCGCCCGACACCTACACCGTGTGGTCGCTGGCGGGGCACAACGTGTGCGGCATGATGGAGATGGCCGACGGCATGTTCCCGCCCGGGACGCCGCCGCACTGGAGCGTGTGCTTCGCGGTCGCCGATGCGGACGACACGGTCGCCAAAGCACGCGCGCAGGGCGCCACGGTCGCCGCCGAGCCGATGGACATGCCGATCGGCCGCTTCGCCGCGCTGATCGACCCCCAGGGTGCTGCGTTCACGATCATGCAGCCTGCGGGCGACTCGTGATCAGGGCCGCGCGAAGCCCTCACGCGCCGTGCTTGCTGCCGCCCGGACGTCGCAGCCGGTCAGGTGGTCGTTGACGAGGCCCATCGCCTGCATGAAGGCATAGACCGTCGTCGGACCGACGAAGCGCCAGCCGCGGCGCTTGAGCTCGCGCGCGAGCGCGCGAGAGTCGTCGGTCGTTGACGGCAGCGCGCCGCGCTGGAGGCCGGCCGGGTGGGTCCCGGGCTCGAAGCTCCAAACCAGGTGCGCCAGCGAGTCGCCTTCGGCGGCGAGCTCGACGGCGCGCCCTGCGTTGTCGATGACAGCCTCGATCTTGGCGCGGTTGCGGACGATCGCCGCGTCGGCGAGCAGACGCTCGACGTCCTTCTCCTCGAACCGCGCGACGCGCGCGTAGTCGAACCCGTCGAAGGCGCGGCGGAACGCCTCGCGCTTGCGCAGGATCGTGAGCCACGAGAGGCCGGCCTGGAACCCCTCGAGGCTCAGCTTCTCGAACAGGCGGCGGTCGTCGGCGACCGGGAAACCCCATTCGGTGTCGTGGTAGGCGCGCAACTCAGGGGCGGAGTCGGCCCACCAGCAGCGCGCCAATCCGTCCTCGCCGAGGACGATTCCGTCCGGCTCCCGGGACGCGTCGACCATCTGGACAACGCTAGCCGCTCGCGCGCTAGCGCAGCAGCATCCGCAGGATCGGCTCGGCGCGCCGCGCCTCGGGCTGTTCGCCCGCGATCGGGAACAGGTAGACGTAGGACTCGACCAGCTGCTCGAGCACGAACGCGACCTCGTGCATGTCGGCCGGGAGGTCGAGCCGCCCGGCCTCGACCTCCTCGCGCAGGAACCCTTCCAGCCGCGCGACGACGCGCGGCTGGAACCCGTTCGCGTGCCGCGTGAGCAGGCGGATCGCGGACTCGCCCTCGGCCGCCAGCCACGCCTGCATGCCGGGGTGGGAGATCGCCTTGTCGATGAACAGCGTCACGATCTGGATGATCCGCTCGGCGCCCTGCTCGTCCACCTGGCGGTCGACGTCGGTGAGGAGATGGTCCGTGAGGTTCCAGATCACATCGACGAGCAGCTGCTCGCGAGAGCCGACCCAGCGGTACAAGGTGACGCGGTTGACGCCGAGCTCGCGTGCCAGCGCGCTCATGTCGATGCGCTCGCCGTCGCGCCACTTCTGCCTTGCGAGTCGAAAGGCGTGGCGCCGCCCGGGACGCGCGGTCTTTGCGGTGGCGCCGGCCATGGAGTTCCGAAAGTCGGGCCGGGCGCCTCCCGTCCCGGTACGACGGTCGCAGGCAGGCTACCGAACGCTTGACCGCGGTCGGCGACTCGGACTAGGTTGCTCGGTGAGGCCCGCCATGAGTTTCCTTCGCGCCCTGCGCCTGCCGCACTACCTCGCCATCGGCGCCGTGGTCGCCGTCGTCGCGGCCGGCGCGCCGAGCAAATGGTTCGGGCTCGTCACCTCGAAAGTGACCGAGGTCGAGCGGCTGCGATCGTGCATGGAAAGGCACGGCAGCGACCTCGCGTCGCTCGTGACCACCCTGGGGGAACCGCAGCAGATCCTCAGCCAGACCCCGGCCCAGCGCCGCCACGCGGTGCACGTCGCCGAGCGCCGGCACGAGCTGCAGCGTCGGCAGGCCAACGCGATCGAGGCCTGCGCGCGCACGGTCAGCGGCTGATCGCCGAGCCGGAGGCGGCGCGCGAGGCCACCGATTCCCTTTCGCGGCGGGCGCTCGGTGCCGATAGGAGACGTGTGAGCGCTTCCTACGAAGAGCTGGCCCACGACAAACGACTGATGGCGATGACGGCGGCCGCGATGTACGGCGGCGCGACGGTGGACGCCGCGATCGAGGGGATCGTCCCCGGCGATCCCAGCTTCGCGATCGCGCCCGCGCTCGCGGCCCTCGCGCTCGTATCCGTCGTCCTTCTCGTCGGGCCCCGGCTGCCGCGCGCGGCGCTGGCGATGCTCGGCCCGATCGGCGTGCTCCTCATCGCTGCGGCTCTGGCCGCGACCCCCGGTGCGGGCGACGGGGCGATCCTCTACGTCTGGCCCGTGCTGTGGACCACGTTCTTCTTCGGCCCGAAGGGCGGCGTGGCGATCGTGTGCCTGATCGGCGTGGCGCACGCCGGCACGCTGTTGGCCCTGCCGCCGGCGAGCAGCTACCCGGGGCGCTGGCTGGACGTGATGGCGTCCGCGTCCGTCCTGGTCGTGGTGACCACGATCCTCGTGAAGCGCAACCGCGCGCTGCTCGCGCAGCTGGCGGGCGAAGCGAGGACGGACGCGCTCACCGGCCTGCTGAACCGGCGGGGCTTCGACGAGCGCGCCGAGATCGAGCTGACCCGGGCCAGGCGCGACGGCAGCCGGCTCGCGGTGGTCATCTTCGACATCGACTACTTCAAGCGCGTCAACGACGAGTGGGGCCACGACACGGGCGATGCCGTCCTCACGCGCACGGCGGCGATCCTCGCCGGCCAGGTGCGGGACATCGACGTGGTTGCACGGCTGGGCGGCGAGGAGTTCGCCGTGCTCATGCCGGCGTGCGACGCCGAGGGCGCCGCGCTCCTGGCCGACCGCGCTCGCGGCGCTGTGGCCAAGGCCGAGTCGGCCGGGCTGCCGGCGGTGCGGATCAGCGCCGGACTCGCCGCCGCCGAGGCCCCCGACACGCTCCAGGCGCTCCTCCAGGCCGCGGACATCGCCCTGTACCGCGCGAAGCACTCGGGCCGGGACCGGACGGAGCGCTTCGATGGCGGCGTCGAGCCGACCGTCGAGAGGGCCGTCCTCCACGCGGGTCTCGCCGCGCCCTCCCGGACCGCCTGAGATCAACCCGCCCCGAGCCGCCCCGGCCTGAGAGAGTTCCGGGCATGGAGGGAGGCCAGGCCACGGCGCCGGGCAGGGGCGACACCGATCGCGGCGCCGCGATCGCGGCGCGGCTGAGCGAAGTCCTGGGCGGGGTGCGGGTGAGCGGCCTGCGCCGGCTGAGCGGCGGCGCCTCGCGCGAGACCTACTCGTTCGGCGCGGACGGGCACGGCGCCCTGATCCTGCAATGCGAACGCGGCGGCAAGCCGACGGGCGAGCCGCCCGGCCAGGCGGCACTGCTCGAGAGCGCGAGGGCGGCGGGCGTCCCTGTCGCGGCGGTCGTCGCCCACGGCCGTGACGACCCGCTGCTCGGCGACGCCTGGACGCTCGTCGAGGCGCTCTCGGGCACGAGCGACCCAGCCGCGATCGTGTGCGCGGACGCGCAGGGCGTCACCGGCGCTGCTCGACGACATCGCGAAGCGCGCTGGCCGCGGTCCACCGGATGCCCGCGGACACCGCGCTGGCGCCGGCCACCGATGCGCCCCTCGCTCAGCTGCGCGCCCTTCACGATCACCTCGGCGAGCCCCATCCCGTCTTCGAGCTCGCGTTCCGGACGCTCGGCGCCGACCGGCCCGCCGCCCGTACGGCGCTCGTGCACGGCGACTTCCGCATGGGCAACCTGATGGTCGACGGCGAGCGCGTGAGCGGGGTCCTCGACTGGGAGCTGACCCACATCGGGGACCCTGTCGAGGACCTCGGCTGGCTGTGCGTGCCGGCATGGCGGTTCGCCCGTCCGGACCTGCCGGCGGCCGGGCTCGGCACACGCGAGCAGCTGCTCGCCGCCTACGCCCGCCACGCGGGCATCTCCCCGGCGATCGAGGAACTGCGCCGCTGGGAGCTCGCCGGCACGCTGCGCTGGGGAGTGATCACCGTGATGCAGGCGCACAGTCACCTCTCGGGCGCGCGTCACTCGGTCGAGCACGCGGTCATCGGCCGCCGCGCGTGCGAGGTCGAGTGGGACCTGCTCGAGCTGCTCGACCCGGGAGGCGCGGAGCTCGCGCCAGGAGGTGCTGAGGTGGCTTCGGAGTCGCTCCACGACCGGCCGACCGCAGTGGAGCTGATCGACGCCGCGCGCGGCGCGCTCGGCGATCACGTGCTGCCGCTGCTCGAGGGCCGGCCCGCGTTCGAGCTGCGCGTGTCGCTCCGCGCGCTCGGGATGGTGCGCCGCGAGCTGGAAGAGGCGCCCCGCGACGCGCGCCTGCACGCCAGCGGTGCTGGGCGCGCTCGGCGCCGCGGACGATCGCGCGCTGGCGGAGGCGATCCGCACGGGCGCCTTCGACGAGCGCCGCGCGGAGCTGCTCGCGGCGCTGCGCACGATCGTGCGAGCGAAGCTCGAGGCCGCCAATCCCGGCTACCTGCACACGTATGAGAAAGAGAGGGAGAGAACGTGAGGGAGCAGACGCCTGACGACATCGCCGCGCTGCTGGAGGAGATCGACGACTTCATCGCGTCCGAGGTCAAGCCCCTGGAAGCCGAAGGCGACAACGCCCGGTTCTTCGACCACCGGCGCGAGCACGCGCGCACCGACTGGGACGACGGCGGGATCCCGCGGCGCGAGTGGGAGGACCTGCTGGAGGAGATGGTCGCCCGTGCCGACCGTGCCGGCCTGTGGCGCTACGCGCTGCCCGAGGAGCTCGGCGGGCGGGGCGGCTCGAATCTCGCGATGGCGATCGTGCGCGAGCACCTGAACCGGATGCCGATCGGGCTGCACAACGACCCGCAGAGCGAGATCTCGATGATCGGCAACTTCCCGACCGTGATCCTCGCGCACGAGTTCGGCACCCCCGCGCAGCAGGAGCTGTTCGTGGAGCGCGCGCTCGAGCGCGAGGTGGCGCTCGCGTTCGGGCTCACCGAGCCCGACCACGGCTCGGATGCGACCTACCTCGAGACGACCGCCCGCCGCGAGGGCGACGGCTGGGTCATCAACGGGCGCAAGCGCTTCAACTCGGGCATGCATCGCGCGAGCCACGACCTCGTCTTCGCTCGCACCTCCGGCTCGGAGGGCGAGCCGAGGGGCATCACCGCGTTCATCGTGCCACGCGACGCGCCCGGGCTCGACGTGGAGTTCATGTGGTGGACGTTCAACATGCCGAGCGACCACGCAGAGGTGTCGCTGCGCGACGTGCGCGTCGGCGACGACGCGATCCTGGGCCAGCTCGATCTCGGGCTCGCCCTGGCCCAGCGCTTCGTGCACGAGAACCGCATCCGCCAGGCGGCCTCGTCGCTCGGCGCTGCCGCCTTCTGCATCGACGAAGCGGTGGCCTACGCGCGCGAGCGCACCGTGTGGGGCAAGCCGCTGTGGCAGAACCAGGGCATCCAGTTCCCGCTCGCCGAGCTGTGGACCGACTGCGAGCTCGTCCGCGGCCTCGTCCGCAAGACGGCGGCCGAGCTCGACCGCCACCACCACATGGAGGTGACCCACCTCGTCGCGATGGCCAACTACCGCGCCAACCGGCTCGCCTGCGAGGCGGCCGACCGCGCGATGCAGACCTGCGGCGGGATCGGCTACACGCGGCATATGCCCTTCGAGCACATCTACCGCCACCACCGGCGCTACCGCATCACCGAGGGCAGCGAAGAGATCCAGATCCGCAAGGTGGGCTACGAGCTGTTCAAGGGCGCCGCCGGCCAGACGCGCGACTCGCGCTCGCCGGCGGTCTCCCAATAGGCTGTCGCCCGATGGAGACGCAGGGGGCAGGAGAGGCCGCTTGGCCGGCCGAGCTGCGATCGGTGTTCGATCGCGCGGTGACATGCGAGTACGCGAGCCTGACCCGGGCGGGCGCGCCCGTGACGATTCCCACCACGCCGTACATCGGGGCAACGGGCACGCTCGACGTCTCGACCGGTCTCTCCTACCCGGCCAAAGCCGAACGCGCGCGGCGCAACCCCAAGGTCGCGCTCCTCTTCGCCGACGCGATCGGCACAGGGGCGGACGACGCGCCGGTCGTCCTCGTCCAAGGCCATGCCGCGGTGCGCGACGCCGATCTCCAGGGCAACACGGACCGCTACGCGCGGCTGTCGGTCGCGAAGCTCCCGGCCGCCGTCGAAGGCCAGCCAAGGCGGTGCTGAGGCGCATGGTCTTCTACTACGCGCGGATCTGGATCGAGATCACGCCGCTTCGCATCTACTGGTGGCCCGACCGGACGCTCGACGGCGAAGCGCAGGTGTGGCAGGCGGGCCCCCGTCTCGCGCTGCCCGACTCCGACCCTGCCCCGTCCGGGCGCCAGCCGCCCGCCTGGCTCCAGCCGCCGCAGCGCTGGCAGGAGATCGCTGCGCGGGCACTGCAGACGCTCCCGTTCGCGGACCTCACCGTGGTCGGCGAGGATGGGTATCCGGTCTGCCTGCCCGTGAAGGCAGGTGCGCTGGAAGGTGAGGAGGTGGCGCTCGAGATCGGCGCGGGCGCTCCGCCGCTCGCGCCCGGACCGGCTTGCCTCACGGTCCACGGACACGACGAGCGTTTCACCGGTCAGGAGAACCACACGCTGGTCGGCGCCTTCGTGCAAGGGGAGGCGGGGCCGCGCCTGCGTGTCGAGCGGGCGCTCGCCGATTGGAGCATCACCGGCAGCCGGCTGCAGCGGGGCCTCGGGTTCTTGCGCAAGGGGCGCACGCTCAGGCCGCGGCTGAAGACAGAGGCTGCGCGACGCGGGCAGGCGGTGCCCGTGGTCAACATCCCCTGACGAACGTCGTCCGGCTCCACGTCTACGTTTCCGCGGGTTAGCCAACCCATGTGAAGGGGGATCCGGCTGTGATCTTCAAGCGCTCCGCTGCAGAGGCGATCGGGACCTTCGTGCTGGTGTTCGGCGGCGTGGGCACCGCCGTGATCGCGGGCCACGCGGTCGGGAACCTCGGCGTCGCCTTCGCGTTCGGTCTCTCGCTGCTCGCGATGGCTTACGCGATCGGCCCCGTCTCCGGCTGCCACATCAACCCCGCGGTCACGCTCGGCCTGCTCGTCAACGGCCGCATCGCGGCGGCCGAGGCCGTGCGCTACTGGATCGCCCAGATCGTCGGCGCGATCGCGGCCGCCGGACTGGTGCTCGCGGTCGCCTCGGGCCGGCCCGGCGGCTACAGCGCCGGCGCGGAAGGGCTCGCGGCCAACGGCTTCCGGGCCCACTCGCCGGCCGGCTACGCGCTCGGCTCCGCCTTCGCCGTCGAGGTGATCTTCACCGCGCTGCTCGTGTTCACCGTCCTGGCCGCGACCGACCGCATCGCGAACGTCGCCTTCGCCGGGCTGCCGATCGGCCTGGTGCTCGTGTTGATCCACCTCGCGAGCATCCCGGTCGACAACACCTCGGTGAACCCGGCTCGTAGCATCGGCCCCTCTGTGTTCGTGGGGGGCTGGGCGCTGCGCCAGCTCTGGCTCTTCATCGTCGCCCCACTGGTCGGCGGCCTGCTCGCGGCGCTCGTCCACCGCCTGCTGTTCCGCGATACGCAGCAGATCCCCCCGGGCGAATCGGCGGTCGAGGCCGAGGGCTGACGGCTACTCGTCGGCGTCGCGCGCCGGACTGCCGACGCTCTGCCCGGCTTCGCGGCGCGCGGTGCGCTTGGCCTCGCGGCGCGCGCGGCGCTCGGCCGTCTCTTCCGCCGCCTTCTGCTTGGCCTGGACGTAGGACTGGCCGACGCAGCTCACGTCCGCCGGTCCAGCCGAACGCCCTGACGAGCAGGACGATCGCGAGCGCGATGCTCCACGCGGTCTCGACGATCTGCTGCGCCACGGAGTAGGCGGTGGCGTTGCTCGCGCTCGTCACGTTACGCAGCGAGAGGGCGTTGAAGCCCTGCACGACGCCCGCGCCGCCCGGGGTCACCGACGTCATGTTCGCGATCGAGTTGCCGCCGGTGACGCTCATCACGGTGTGAAAGGTGACGGGGATGTTGTACGCGGCCAGGAAGACCGCGATCGTGCCGAGCATGGCCAGCCAGCTGACGAGCTCGGGCGCCGCGACCAGTGTGAAGTAGCGCCGTGGTTGCGCGGCGATCTGTCCGCCTTCCTTCGCCTCTTCCCACCATTCGCTGATCCGCGGGCGCAAGCGTCTGGAGCACGAGGTAGATCAGGACCCCGATCGCGACCAGCAGGATCACGAACGCCCACGGGTGTTCTTCGATGAAGCCGAACTGGAGGCCGAACGAGCCGCCCACGCTCAGGAACAGGTAGAGGTAGGTCGCCACCCCGATCGCCGTGAAGAAGACTTTCTGCACGACGTAGCCCGCGACCACACCGGCGAACGTGGCGGCGATGATGAACGTGGTGAACATCAGCAGCATGACGAGCGTGCCGAGGTTCGCCGGCAACACGAAGTTGAGCGCGACCGCCGCCGCGTATGAGGCCCACACCTGCATCCAGCGCACCTGGCCCGGGTACGCGTAGCGCAGGATCGAGTACCAGGCGAAGGCGGCGGCCGTGGTCTGGATGGTGATGAGGACGATGCCTGCGATCAGGTAGCCGATCGAGATCGTCGTGATCGTGTTCCAAACCTCTTTGACCCAGCTCGAGAGGTCCCACCCGAAGAGGGCGGCGGCAGCCGCGATCACGACGACCACGAGCAGGCCGATGAGCAGGGCGCGGGTGTTCACGCGCCGGCGCGGCTTCGCCTCCACTTCCGCAGCAGCCATGCGTGCAACCTAGCTCCTGCGGCGATCGCATAGGCTCGCCACATGCCGCACGCGACGCTCGAGCGCTCGGAGGAGCAGATCGCCGTCCTGAGGATCGACCGCCCGCCGGCGAACGCGATGAGCTTGGAGCTCCTGGACGACGTCGTCGCCGCGCTGCGGGCCGTCGAGCTCGACCCACCGCGGGCGCTGGTGCTCACGGGACGCGAGGGCTTCTTCTCGGCGGGTGTGGACCTGAAGGCGGTCCCGGACTACGGGCCCGACGAGCAGCGACGCTCGGTCGAAGGCATCAACGAGATGGCGCTGACGGCGTACGCGCTGCCGTGCCCGGTCGTGGGCGCGATCACCGGCCACGCGATCGCGGGCGGTCTCGTGCTCGCGCTGTGCACGGACCTGCGGGTCGCCTCCACCGCGGGGAAGTACGGCCTCACGGAGGTCAAGGTCGGCGTGCCGTACCCGCAGGCGGCGATCGGCGTCGTCCAGGCGGAGCTGGCCGCCCACGCGGCACGCTTCCTGGCGCTCGGCAACGACCTCGTGGGCGCGGAGGAGTGCGTGCGCCTCGGCGTCTTCGACGAGGCGCACGACCCGCCCGACGTGCTGCCGCGAGCGCTCGCGCTCGCCGGCACCCTGGCGAGCTTCCCTGCCGAGACCTATGCCCGCACCAAGGGCGAGCTGCGCTTGGCGATCGTGGAGCAGCTGCGCGCGCGGGCAGCCGCGGATCCGTTGCTCGCGGCTTGGGTGCGATAACCCTCGCTCCGTCTCCAGGTGACAGTGACACTTCACTGTGTCATATAACTGACAGCGCGCTGCCGGTGAAACGCTCGGGCGCCCACGGACCGTCCGATTGACATCTTCTTCACTCATGTAAAGGCGGCGGCAGGCCGATGCCGCCACATGAACCTCGCGGGCCGGTTGGAGACTGCGCCGAGCGAGGCGTTGCCGACGCCCGTCGACACGAGTTTCAGCGCCCCGCTGATGGCGAAGATCCTCGCGGCGCTGTTCGCGGCCGGCGCGGGGCTCGCGCTGCTGATCGTCGTGCTGCCGCACTCGCAGGAAGCGAGCGCAACCGGCCTGCTGGTGGTGATCGGGGTGGCCGCCGCCGTCGCCGCCGGCCTCTACCGGCAGAGCGCCTGGGTCCCTGAGCGCATCCTTCCTGGAGTCCTCGCGATCGGCAGCTCGCTGGTGACCTGCGTCGCGTACTTCTCGGCGCTGACGCCAAGCCCACTCGTGTTCTTCTACGTGTGGGTCTGTCTCTACAGCGCGTACTTCTTCACGGTGCGCCAGACCGTTTGGCAGCTCGGCTACGTCGGCGTCGCCTACCTCGTTCTGCTGCTCGAGCGTGAACCCGACGGCGGGCTCGCCGCGTGGTGGCTCGTCGGCATGGGCACACTCGCCGTCGCGGCCGCCGTGATCCGCGGCATGCGCGCCCACGTCGAGTCGCTGATCGCGAGCCTCTACGACGCCTCGCGCACGGACCCGCTGACACGACTGGCGAACCGCCGCGGCCACCGCGAGACGCTCGACCTCGAGCTCGAGCGTGCGCGGCGAGGAGAGGAGCCGCTCGCGCTCCTGATGATCGACCTCGACCACTTCAAGGAGGTCAACGACCGCTGCGGCCACCACGTGGGCGAGGTGGCGCTGCGGCGCGCGGCGACGATCCTCGTCGAGGGCAAGCGCAAGCTCGACGCCGTCGCGCGCGTCGGCGGCGAGGAGTTCGCGCTGGTGCTTCCCAACACCGACGCGCACGAGGCGTTCACGCTCGCGGAGCGGTTGCGCTGCAGCCTGCGCGACGAGTTCACCGGTGACGCCGTGACGCTGACGGCGAGCCTCGGCGTGTCCGCGTTCCCGCAGCACGGCGCGACCGCGGGCGCGCTGCTGCGCACCGCCGACGAAGCTCTCTACGCCGCCAAGGGCAACGGCCGCGACATGAGCGTGATCTACAGCTCCGCCCTCAGCGAGCTGAGCGCCGAGCTCGGCTCGCGCGACATCGCAGCCGAGCGGTTCCTGTCCGTCGTGATGGACCTCGCCGAGGCCGTGGACCTGCGCTTCAGCGGCAGCGCGCGCCACAGCGAGACCGTCGGGCGATACGCCGCGATGACGGCTCGCGAGCTCGGGCTCTCCGAGCAGCGTGCCGAGCGCGTGCGGCTCGCCGGCATGCTCCACGACATCGGCAAGGTCGGCGTGCCGAACTCCATCCTCGGCAAGCCGGGCAGCCTCGACGAGGCCGAGCGCGCGATGATCCGCCGTCACCCGGAGCTCGGCGCGCAGATCCTCGAACACGAGAGCCTCGCGGACGTGCGTCGAGTGGGTCGGCGCCCACCACGAGCGCCCCGACGGCAAGGGCTATCCGCTCGGCCTCCGGGAGATCCCCGTCGAGGCCGCGATCGTCGCGGTCGTCGACGCGTTCGAGGCGATGACCAGCAACCGCTCCTACCGTGACGCGATGGCCCACGACGACGCGCGGGCCGAGCTGGAACGGCATGCGGGCACGCAGTTCGACGTCGCTGTCGTCGAAGCGCTGTGCGCGGTGCTCGACCGCGCGAGCGAGCACGCGGACGAGGCGCTTGCGCGGCTGTAGCTCCGATCCTCAGCCGTGGCTGGCTTCGCGGCGCCTGCCGCTCGAAGGCCTCAGCTCGTCGAAGTGGGCGAGCGCTTCGCCGGAGCCGGTGACGACGCACGTCAGCGGCGAGGACGCGCTCACGACGGGCAGCCCCGTCTCTTTCGTCAGCAGATCGTCGAGCCCGCGCAACAGCGTTCCCCCGCCCGCCAGAAGGATCCCTTCGCGCGCGATGTCGCCCGTCAGCTCGGGGGGCGTTTCCTCGAGCGTGTCCTTGATCGTCTGCACGATCTCGCGCAGCGGCACGTCGATCGCCGAGCGGACCTCATGGCTCCCCAGCAGGATCTCCGTCGGCAAGCCGGTGAGGAGGTGACGCCCGCGCACCTCGCTCACCTCGTCGGGCCCGCCGGCGACGGCCGAGCCGACCCCGATCTTGATCGACTCCGCGGTCCGCGACCCGATCGCAAGCGAGTGCTCGAGGCGCATGTGCCGGGCGATCGCTTCGTCGAGCTCGTAGCCGCCGACCCGCAGCGAGCGGGAGAGCACGATGCCGCCGAGCGAGATGACCGCCACCTCGCTCGTCCCGCCGCCGATGTCGACGACCATCCGCCCGACCGGCTCGGCGATGTCCAGGCCCGCGCCGATCGCGGCGGCGATCGGCTCCTCGATCAGGTGGACGTGGCGCGCGCCGGCGGCGAGCGAGGCCTCCTCGACCGCCCGTTTCTCGACCTCGGTGATCCCCGAGGGGGCGCAGACGATCAGCCGCGGGTGCGCGCGGTGACGGTCCAGGACCTTGCGGATGAAGTAGCGCAGCATCTGCTCGGTGACCTCGAAGTCGGCGATCACCCCGTGACGCAGGGGGCGGCTGGCCGAGATCGTGGCGGGCGTGCGACCGATCATCCGCTCGGCGTCGGCTCCGACCGCGTGGACCTCGCCGCTGCGGGCGTCGGTCGCCACCACCGAGGGCTCGGAGACGACGATCCCCTGGCCCTCGACGTAGACGAGGGTGTTGGCCGTGCCGAGGTCGATCGCCATGTCACGAACCCCGAACGTGGGGGCGATGTGGCGGCGGGCGACATCGCGACGAGAGCCGTCGCGGCGGAAACGCATCGGCTCAGCTTGTCAGAGCCCCGTACGGGCCGCTCTCGTGACGCGAAACTGGTTCGTTCTATGACAGCGGCGGCGCGCCCGCCTGCGTCAAGTTCGCGGCTCGTTCTGCCGAGTCATCTCCATGTCCCTTCCCCCGGCGATCGACCTCGATCGGGCACGGGTCCCGCTGGCCGAGGCGCGCTGCAGCTACTACGAGGATCCGGCGGGCGCGCTCGCCGTCGCGGTGCGCTGCTACGAGATCGGCTCCGAGGCTGCCGACGAGGAGCTGTGTGCGCGCGCGAGCGCGCTCCAGGGCATGGTCTCGCTGCACCGCGGCGACCTGCGCGGGGCGCTGGGCCGGGCGATGGAGGCCGAGCGCCACGCAGACGCCACGCCGGACCCGGCCACGCACGCCGAGGTCGCCGCGCTGCGCGCGCAGCTCAGCTTCTTCACCGGCTCCTACACGGAGGCGCTCCACCAGGCCGAGCGTGCCGTCGAGCGCGCCGATGCGACGCAGGACCTCCGGCTGCGCGTCTACGCGCGGCGGGCGACGTGCCCCGTGTTCGGGAACGTCGGCGTCGCCGACCTGCGGCGCCGTGTCGAGGAGCTGCTCGAGCTCGCGGTCCGGAGCGGCGACCCCTGGGAGGAGGCGATCTCCCGCAACGACCTCGCGTGCAACATGCAGACCGACGGCGAGCTCGCGGAGGCTGAGGCCGAGCTCGCACGGGCACTTTCGGCGGCGCACCGGGTCACGACCGCGAACAGCTTCGCGCTGGGCGTGATCCACTCCACCCGCGCCGACCTGCGGCTGCTCCTGGGAAGGGCCGAGGAGGCGCTCTCCGACGCCGAGCTCTCGCTCGAGCTGCTGTCCGCCTCGGAGGAGCCCAACCCGTACGTGCTCGGCGCGACGGTGCGCGCCGACGTGCAGGCACGGATGGCACTCGGCCGGCTCGACGACGCGCGCAGCGTCGGCGAGGGAGCGTTGAAGTGGCTGGGGGACAGGGTCCCCCAGACCCGTAGCCTGATCCTCTCCACGCTCGCGTCCAGCCTGCGCGAGGCGGGGCGTGTCGAGGAGGCCTACGACGCGCTGAGGACGGGCGGCAGAGCTCGAACGCCAGGCCTTCCAGGAGCTCGCCGAGCTGCAGCTGCGTCTCGAGCGCGCGACGCTCGAGACGAACGCCGCCCGGCAGACGAGCGCGACGCTCAAAGCCAAGAACCGGCAGCTGGCCGACGCGCACGCCGAGCTCGAGCGCCGCACCGAGGAGCTCGAACGGCTGCAGGAGCAGCTTCGCGACCAGGCCGAGCGCGACTGGCTGACCGGCCTTTACAACCGCCGCTACTTCGCACGCGAGCTCGAGCGCCTGTCGGGCGAGGGCAACGAGGAGTGGCTGAGCCTCGCGATCATCGACCTGGACCACTTCAAGTCGGTCAACGACGACTACGGGCACGAGGTGGGCGACCGGGTGCTGGTGCGGGTCGCCGCGCTGCTGTGCGACGTTCTCCGATCTTCGGATGTGATCGTGCGCAGCGGCGGCGAGGAGTTCCTCGTTCTGATGGAAGCGACCGAGCTGAACGCCGCGACCGCAGCCTGCGAGCGGATCCGCCGGCGCATGCGCGACGAGGACTGGGGACAGCTCGGCGCCGGGCCGGCGCTCACGGCCAGCGCAGGGGTCGCCGCGACGGACGACCCGCGCCAGATCGCGGCGCTCGCGCGACTCGCCGACGAACGGCTCTACGAGGCCAAGCGCGCCGGGCGCGACCGCGTCGTCAGCCGCGACGGTGCGGACCCGGCACGCGTCGCGGCGCTGCTTCCCCGCGCCGCCGGCGGCTGACCGGACCGACCGCGGTCAGCCGCTCCCGCGGCGCTCAGCGCTCGCGCAGCGGCGTGAGCACGATCACCGGGATCGTCCGGCCCGCCTTCTCCTCGTATTCGCCGAACACGGGGATGCGCTGCACCTGTGCCTCGAACAGCCGTCGGCGCTCGTCGCCGGTCGCCTCCTGCGCGCGCACGGGGAGCGTCTCGGTGCCGACCTCGATCGTCGTGTCGGGGTTGGCCATCAGGTTGTGGTACCAGCCGGGGTTGTCGGGGGCACCGCCCTTGGAGGCGAAGATCACGTAGCGCCCCTGGTCGGCCTGGTAGGCGAGCGGGTTGACGTAGCTCGTCACCCGACCTCGCGCCGGTGTGGTGCAGAAGGAGCAGCGGGTTGCCCTCGAAGCGCCCGCCGACTCGCCCTTCGTTGGCACGGAACTCCTCGATGATCGAGGCGTTGAAATCGGCCGGCGATGTGGACATGGCAGCGCTCCCCTGATCGAAGGACACGGCCAGTCTAAGTAGTGGGGGGCGCGGCGCGAGAAACGCGGGCAAGACAGAATGCGCCGTCCTGTGAGCCCCGGCGCGAAACGTCCCAACATCGTCCTGCTGATCACCGACCAGCAGCGCACGCCGATGCACTGGCCCGAGGAGCCGGGCTGGCTTCAGGAGCTGATGCCCAACGAGGCCGAGCTGCGCGCCACCGCTCTCTCCTTCGAGCAGGCGTGCACCGCGACGGCGATGTGCTCTCCCAGCCGGGCGACGTTCCTGACCGGCACCTACCCCTCGCGGCACGGCGTCACGTTGACGCTCACGAACGCCGACCTGCAGCCGAACCCCGAGTTCCTGCCCGCCGTGCTGCGCGAGGTCCGCGACCTGTACGCGAGCGGCGCCGTCCCGCGCGGGAGGTTGGTCAGCTCCTTCCTGAAGGGCGCGCTGCGCATCGGCCCGAAGGCCGGCGGCGAGCCCGAGCTGCCGGCGGATCAGCCGACGCTCGGCACGCGTCTGCGCGACGCGGGCTACACGGTCGTCTACAAGGGCAAGTGGCATCTGACGGCGCCCCTGGCCGGCGGGCATGCCTGGAGCGAGGCCGACGCGCGGCGAATGGAGCGCGAGTTCGGCTTCGGCGGCTGGGAGGCGCCCGACGCCGGCGAGAACACCGACCCTGCGCATTTCGGCGGCGGCAACGCGGGCCGGTCGGGGATGGGCTGGGACGAGGACTACATCAGACAGGTCGAGAGCTTCCTCGCCTCCGCACCGCTGCCGGAGCCTTTCTGTCTGATCGTCTCGCTCGTCAACCCGCACGACGTGCTCGGCTACCCGCACTCCTATGAAGCGGGCGGCTTCGACCGCTCGCAGTTCGAGCACCTCGACGTGCCGCTGCCGCCGACGATCGACGAGCGGCTGAACGACAAGCCCGCCGTCCACTCGCTGATGCAGCTCGGGCAGATCTCCTACATCGGCGCGCTGGAGAGCCGTCAGGCTCAGCGCGACTACGTCAACTTCTACGCCTACCTGCACGGGGTCGTGGACGAGAAGATCGGCCGGCTGCTGCGCGCGCTCGGTGACGCGACCGATCCCGGCTCGCTGCGCTCGCGCACGGTGATCGCGCGGATCTCCGACCACGGCGAGATGGGGCTCTCGCACGGCGGGCTGCGCCAGAAGATGTTCAACGCCTACGAGGAGACGATCCGCGTCCCGCTCGTGTTCTCGAACCCCCTGCTCTTCCCGCGGGCCGTCAGCACCGACGCCCCCGCGTCGCTCGTGGACCTCGTGCCGACGCTGCTGTCGATCGCCGGCGCGCCGCTGAGCGGGACCCTCGACGGGGTCGACCTCTCGGGCGTGCTGGCGGAGGCGGCACGGCCCGATCGCGACGCGACGGCCGCCGCGCAGGTGGAGCTCGACGGCGTACTCGGCGCGGAGCGCACCGCCGGCGCCCGCGAGCACGTCCTCTTCACCTACGACGACCACCAGGCGGGCACCGCCCGCCAGGAGGCGCCCGGCCAGCCCAACCGCGTCCGCTGCATCCGCGACGGCCGCTTCAAGTACGCCGCCTACCTCGACCCGGCCGGGCGGGCGGCTCCCGAACACGAGCTCTACGACCTCGAAGCGGACCCGTTGGAGGTCCGCAACCTGCTCGAGCGAGACACGGCGTACCCGCGGACGACGGCGGCCGCGCGAGAGCTTCAGAGGCTGCGCGCGCTCGTCACCGAGGAGGCGGCGAAGACCGGCACCGCGGTGCCCGGGCTCTAGACGACGCGCTCGGGGCCGCGGCGAGGTTTCGCCTTCGCGCCATGCGCTCGCGACGCGCGCCCGCTCTTGCGCGCCGAGGCCGCGAGCGTCGCGCGCAGGAGGAACTCGAACTCGGCCAGCGCCGCGTCGATGTCGAGATCCCCGGTCGCAACGAGGTCGCCGAGCCCGTCGAGCGCGTTGGCGAGCGCCCACGCGCGGGCCCGGGAGCTCGGCTCGCGCTCGCCTCCGAGCACGGGGCGCCAGCGCTTGATGCTCCGTTCGCGCAGCGCGAGCGCGAGCGGGTTGAGCTCGTGCGCGGGCGCGTCGGTGGTCGTGAGCACGCTGCGCAGCAGGTGGCGGTCCTCGCGCGAGAGCTCGAGGAAGCCGCGGGCGGCCCCGAGCGCGACCTCGATCGCGTGGGCCTCGTTGTCGAATGCCCCCGGCGCGCTGATCGACTCGTAGATCGCGTTGTCGATCAGGGTGAAGCGATCCACGAGCACGGCGCCGACCAGCCCGCGGAGGTCGGAGAAGTGGTCGTAGACGAGCTGGCGGCTGACCCCGGCCTCTTTGGCGAGACCGACGATCGTGAGGCGATCGACGCCTTCGGCGCCCGCGATCCGAGTGGCCACTTCGAGCAGCTGGGCGCGCCGCTCCTCGGAGCGCAGGTAGGACCGCTTCGCATTGGACACCGCGCGCATCTGAATCCCAGTAGATATTTACATGCTGTCCATAAATATGCTAGCTTGTGCCGCGCCCCTACCCGTGGAGCGGCCTCGAGACCAAGATGAGCGTTCCGAGCACCGACTCGGTGTTCGAGGCCCGGGCTCTCGATGCCAAAGGGCACGTGCTCGCCACCTCGGCGCCCGCCTCGCCGTGAGCGACCGCTGACAGCGCAACGGGGCTCCACCTGACGGTTCGCGCTCAAGCGCAGGTCGCGACGAGCGCCCTCGTGGCCAGCGCGCGCACGAGCGGAGGCGTGATGGTCGCCGCCTTCGCCTACCCCTGGATCGCGATCTACGCCGCGCATTTCTTCCCGCGCCGCGTCGTGGTCACGCTCGGCCTGCTCGTCAGCGCCGGCTTCGCTGCAGGCCTCGCCGCCGGCGGCCAGCCCAACTCCTTCATCTACTGGATCGTGGTCACGAGCACCGTGTGGTCGATCTGCATCGTGCTCGGCGGGCTCAGCGAAGAGCTGCGGCGTCAGGTCGGCACCGACCATCTCACCGGCGCGCTGAACAGAACCGGGTTCGCGACGGCCGCCGCGCGCGAGCGCGCGATCGCCGACCGGACCGGCGCCCCGCTCGCGGTCGCCGCGATCGACCTCGACGACTTCAAGCAGATCAACGATCGCGCCGGGCACGCCGCGGGCGACCGGCTCCTCGCCGAGGTCGCGGGCGAGTGGCTTCGGCGCCTGCGGCCGGGGGACATCCTCGCGCGCCACGGCGGCGACGAGTTCGTGGTGCTGCTCCCGGCCACCGCGGAGTGCGACGCCGGCGCGGCGATCGCGCGGCTCGAGCGTGAGGCAGGGGCGGTCAGCTGGTCGGTCGGGATCAGCGACTGGCTGCCCGGCGAGCAGCTGCACACGGCGCTCGCCCGCGCGGATGCTCGCCTGTACGAGGCGAAGCTCGCCAAGTCCGGGCGCCGTCACGCCCAGATCGCCGAGGCGGCGCTGACCGGGCTCGCCGCCGCACGCGCGTGACGGCGGCTCAGCCCGCGAGCGCCTCGACGTCGTAGGTGTGCCCGGCAGCGCGGAGGCGCTCTGCGAGCACGGCGCCGATCGCGGTCGCCGGCGTGAGCACGCCGGCGCGCTGGGGCAGACGCTCGCCGTCGAGCGCCAGCGCGAGCGCGCTCTGACCGAACATCACCGAGGTCGCCTTGTACCCGGGATCGCCCTGCGCGGCGATCTTGCACACGTAGCGGCGCCCACCGGAGGTGCGGGTGAGGGTCTCGATCCTGAAATGACCGTTGTTGCGCGCGCGCTCGCTCGGGCCCTCGCCGGGCGAGGGCATCGCGCGGCTGAGCAGCGATTCGGTCGGGCTCCACTGCATGCCCGCCAGCAGCACGCCCGTCCCGGCCGCGGTGCCGGCCGCCAGCGCCCCCGACAGCAGGCTGTTGCCGAAGCCCATCACCTCGCGGTAGCGCATCCCCCGGCCGTAGGCCCAATCCTGCAGCGCGTTGCTCCGCCGCACCACGCGCGTGTTGAGCTCCGCCATCACGAACGGTCCGACCCAGCCGCCGGCGAGCTCGTCGCGCTCGATCCCCGCCAGGTCCTTCTCGGCGCCCAGGTCGGGCTCGGCCGCGCGATCGGGGCTGAGCCCGTAGGGGTCGTCCATCATGCGGCCGAGCGCCGGGTCGCGCCGGCGGTCCTCGAGCATCCCGCGCATCGAAGCGAACGTGCCGCCGCTCACGCCGCCGCGGAACGAGCGCACGACCAGCTCGGTCTCCTCGAGCTCGCCGGCGCCGTCGGCCACCGCCCGTTCGTGCAGCAGCAGAACGCCGATGTCCGAAGGGATCGAGTCGAACCCGCAGCTGTGGACGATGCGCGCGCCGGAAGCGCGCGCCGGCTCGTCGAAGCGGTCGATCGACTCCCGCATGAACACCGCCTCGCCCGTCAGATCGGCGTAGTGCGTCCCGGCAGCGGCACAGGCCTCCACCACGGGCAGGCCGTAGCGGCGGTAGGGGCCGACCGTGGTCGCCACCACGCGCGTGCTCCCGGCGAGCCGCGACAGCGACGCGGCGTCGCCGGTGTCGGCCACGATCACGGGCCAGTCGGCGCCCAGCGAGCCGCGCAGCTCCTCGAGCCGCTCGGCCGAGCGCCCCGCGAGCGCGATCCGTACGGCTGCCGGCGCGGCGGTCTTCAGGTAGCCCGCGGTCAGGCGCCCGACGAAGCTCGTCGCTCCGAACAGGACGATGTCGTGCTCGCGCTCGCTCACGGTCGCTTCCCACCCCACGACGGGGCACCAAACCCTACGCGAGCGTGGCGCTGCGGGACGGCTGCTCCGCAAAGCAGCGGTTCTCCACCCAGCAATGCGGCAAACTGCGGACGATCGCACCGTGCCCCGGCGCGTACGGTCGAGGCATGGAGAGGAGCGTCGCCGACACCGCCGCGCAGAGGGGCCCGCAGCCGTCGGTGTTCTCGCGCGGCCTGTGCGCGATCGACGGCAAAGAGGGCGGCTACGCGGCCGTGCGGCAAGCCGCGGCGCTCCTCGGCCCGGGCGGGAAGCTCACGCTGCTGCTCGTGACCTCCTTCCGCGACCAGCGCATGCGGCAGGCCCCGGCGATCAACGCCACGGACGCGCACGAGATCGTCGAGCACGCGGAGGCGATCGCGCTCGAGGCCGGGGTCTCGCCGACGATCGAGGTCGATCCCGCGTTTCCACCCGCCGACGTCGTGCTCGATTGGGCGGCGGGTTACGACCTCTTGGCGATGGGCGCCACCGGCGTCCTCGTGGCTGGGGGGCATGTTCGTTGCCGGCGTGGGCGACTCGACGCATCGGGAGCTACCCGTCGCGCTGCTGACGGCAAGGCCGCCGATCCACGACGAGGCGCTCTGCGATCACGTGCTGATCGCCAGCGACGGGCTCGAGGACTCCGCGATGCCGCTCACCGTTGCGGCTGGCCTGGCCGACCCGCACGCCTCGCGCGTCACCGTTCTCCACGCCGTCGGGCATCGCCACCCGCCCGAGGCGCCGCTGCTCGCGCAGGTCGAGTGGCTGCGCGAGCAGGGGTTCACGCAGGTGGATCTGATGCTGCGCCACGGCCGCGCGCACGAGGTCATCACCGACGTCGCCGAGCGCCTCGCGGCGTCGCTCGTGGTGGTCGGGAGCCGCAGGCGAACGGGCCCGCGCGCGCTCGGGAGCGTGAGCAGGCACGTGATCCACGAGACCGGCTGCTCGGTGCTGACCGTTCCGCCCGAGGGTCCAAGCGAGCAGCCTTGAGCGACGCCGCCTCACCGCCCTGGACGCGACGTTCCTCGAGTTGGAGGAGGCCGACGAGGGGGCCACGATGCACATCGGCGGGCTGATGCTCTTCGACCCGCTGCCGGGCGGCGGCACGCCGACGCTCGAGGCGATGCGCTCGATCACAGCCGAGCGGCTTGCACGCCTCCCGCGCTACTCACAGCGGCTGTCCTCGACGCACACCGGCGGGCTCTCCTGGCCGTGCTGGACCGAGGACCGCCGTTTCGACGTCCGCAATCACATCCTCCACGCGGCCATCCCGAGCCCGGGCGGCGACCAGGAGCTGTGCGACTGGGCGGCGGAGTTCTTCTCGCACCGGCTCGACCGGACACGCCCGCTCTGGGAGATGGTGCTGGTGGAGGGGCTTGCCGACGGCTGCTGGGCGATCGCGTCGAAGACGCACCACTCGATGGTCGACGGTGTCGGCTCGGTCGGCGTCGTCGAGCTGCTGCTCGATCTCGACCCGGAGGGCAGCGGCGAGCCGCACGAGATCCTCGACGGCCCGGATGCGCCATGGGAGGTCGCTGCTCCCCGGGCTTCCGGGGTCGTCAGCGGCGCCATCGGGGCCGTCGGCCACACAGCGGGCTCCGCGCTTCATGCAGCGCTGCACCCGCGCGAAGCGCTGGAGCGCTCGCGCGCGCTGGCCGAGGTGCTCGTCTCGAGCGAGCTGTCCGCGTCGCCGCGGACGACCCTGAACGTCCCGATCGGCGCGACGCGCCGCTTCGGCGTTGTCAGGACGAACCTGTCGGCGGTGAAGTCCACGGGGCGCGAGCTGGGCGGCTCTGTCAACGACGTGCTGCTCGTGGCCTGCACGGCCGGAGTGCGGGAGTTGATGCTCTCGCGCGGCGAGCGCCCGCCCGCAGCGGGGGTCCGCGCGATGGTCCCGATGAACCTCCGCGGTGCGGACGACAGCCTTTCGCTCGGCAACCGCGTCAGCTCGCTTTTCGTCGACCTGCCCGTCGCGGCCGAGGCGGGGATGGAGCGATTCGACACGGTCGTGCGCCGGACACAGAAGCTGAAGGCCTCGCGCGCGGCGCTCGGTGCTGAGACGATGCTCGACGTCGCGGCGCTCGCCCCGCCGGTGCTCCACGCGATCGTCGCGCGCTCCCTGTACGCCACGCGCCTGTTCAACATCACGATCACCAACGTGCCGGGGCCGCGGGCGCCGCTGTACTCCCTCGGCGCGCCGCTGCGCGCCGTCTACCCTCTCGTACCGCTCGCCGCCGACCACTCGATCGGGATCGCGATCTTCTCCTACATGGACGAGATCGTGATCGGCGTGAGCGCCGACCGCGACGCCTGCCCGGACCTCGACGTCATGCTCGGGGCGATCGACGCCGAGCTGGCCCGCCTCACCGCAGTCATCGCCTGAGGCAACGTGGGCCGAGCCGTAGCCACCCGGCTGCAGGAGGTCGAAGTTCAAGCGCTCGATGTCGCGCGCCTGGAACCGCTGATCGGCCACGAGCGCATGATGAGCTTCGAGCGGGTCGCCGACGAGGCGCAGGCGGCGCTCGCCGGCAGGGCGATCCTCAACATCAACTCCACCGGCAAGGGCGGGCTCCACGCCAAACCCCTCGGCATCACCCGATCTGTTGCATGGCCCGTGCTCCGCCAGCGCTTAGCCTGCAGGCCACCCCCAAACGGCGAAGAAGGAGAGGAGCAAGGACTGATGAGCGACCCAGCAACGGAGGCGATGCTCGGCCCCGTCGACATTGTGGTCATCGGCTACCCACCTGATGCCCCGAAAACCGGCGAGGCGCTGCCGATCTTCATCGACCTCGTCGACCGCGGCATCATCGACGTCCTCGACGTTCGTGGCCTGCGGCGCAACGACGACGGTACGTTCGACGCGTTCGACGTGAACAACATCGACGGCATCCCCGAGGTCGCGGCGTTCGAGGGCGCAGAAACCGGGCTGATCGGCGACGAGGACATACGCACGGTCGTCGAGGCGATGGAGCCCGGCACCGCGGCGCTCGCGATCGTCTTCGAGAACAGCTGGGCCGCGCCGTTCGTGAACGCCGTGCATCGCAACGGCGGCCGCCTGATCGCCTACGAGCGCGTCGGCGCGCAGGACCTGCTCGACGCGCTCGACGAACTGGAAAGCTGACCCCCCGAACCCGAGAGGAGATCGCAGATGCCGCTCTTGAGAGGGATGGCGAGGACCGCCGTGATCGCCGGCACCGCCACCCATGTGTCGAACAACGTCAGCCGCCGCCAGGGTGAGAAGTGGCAGCGCAAGGAAGAAGGCCAGTACGCGCAGGAACAGCCGGCGCCGCAGCAGGCAGCCGCACCCGAAGTCGACCCGATCGCGCGGCTGCGCGAACTCGGCGAGCTCCACGAGCAGGGAATCCTCACCGACCAGGAGTTCGCGGCACAGAAGGCCAAGCTCCTCTGAGTGCCTCGACGGCGCGCCCGCTCGGCCACGGCCGGGTGGGTGTCGCCTAAGGTGGGGACATGGCGGCGATCATCGCGTGCCCCTCGTGCGGGACCAAGAACCGCGCGAACCCGACGGCCAGCGGGACGCTTCGCTGCGCCAGCTGCAAGTCGCCGCTCCCCTGGGTCGTCCCGGCCGACGAATCGAGCTTCGACGCCGAGACCGACGCGAGCGTCCCGGTGCTGGTCGACTTCTGGGCCCCGTGGTGCGGCCCGTGCCGGATGGTCGAGCCGGTGCTCGCGCAGCTCGCAGCCGAGCGCGCCGGGGAGCTCAAGGTGGTGAAGGTGAACGTCGACGAGAACCCCTCGCTCGCCTCCCGCTACCAGGCGATGAGCATCCCGCTGCTCGTGATCATGCGCGACGGCCGGGAGGCCGACCGCATCGTCGGGGCGGTGCCCAAGGCGCAGATCGAGCAGCGCCTCGCGGCCATCTGAGAAGCGCATCGCGCAGCCTGGCCCCATGCCTTGCAGCCCTCGGCGCGGCGGACCGCCGCAGCCGCTCAGCCGGCCGCTTCGACGAGGCCCAACGTGAGCGGGTTCTGCGGGGGCGAGCGCCAGATGAGCTCGCAGCGCGCCGGCGCCGCGTCGCGGAGCGGCACGGCAGCGAGCTGCGGGACGATCTCGGTGATCGTGCGCGCGACGGAGTAGGGTCCGGTGCTGATCCCGCGCCCGGAGGTCAGCGCGGCGACGAGCTCCATCGCCTTGGCCGGCGCGTCGCCGGTCCTCTCGGGCGGCCCGCCGCGGTGGTCGTCCAGCGTCCAGAACGAGGCCCAACGCGGGTCGACGCCGGGGTGGTAGCCATAGAACCGCTCCGCGACGACGTCGCTCTCGAGCAGCTCCGCCCGCCCGGCCAAGGGATGGGTCTTCAGCAGCAGCGCGGCCCGCGGCTCGCTCCACAGGAATCTGGACTCGACGCCCTCCGTGCCGACGGGGCCGTGGCAGATCGCGACGTCGACGTCGGCCAGCCAGTCGGCTGCCGGCAGGGTCGGGAAGGGCAGCTCGCAGAACGACACCTCGACGTCGGGGTGCGCGACCGCGAACCGTTCGAGAACCTGCGGCGCGCTCAGCGGCGGAGGGCTGCTCAAGAACCCGATCCGGATCGTGCCTCCGTGGCCCCGGGCCAGCGATCGGGCCGCCATGGCGGCGTCCCGTCCCGCCGCGACGGCCGCTCGTGCCTTCGGCAGGAAGACCTCACCCGCCTCGGTCAGACTGACGCCGCGCGGATGGCGCCGCAGCAGCTCCAGCCCGAGCTGGCGTTCCAGGCGTCCGATCGACTGCGAGAGTCCGGGCTGGGCGATGTAGAGCGCGCGCGCCGCCCGCGAGATCTGCCCCTCTTCGGCGACCCGTACGAAGTAGACGAGCTGGCTGTGGCTGAACGTGACCGGCAAGCCCTGTGGGGACTGGCTGACCGCCATCAGCCACCCGCGCTCGCGATCGCCGGAGGCCCGGCATCGCGCTCGTCGGTGCCGGGGACGGTGTCGCCCGCGCGGCCCCGGTGCGCCTCGGCCGCACTGTCATCGGCGGTGGCGGCCAGCTCTATCCAGGTGCTCGCGCCGCTGGCGTCGAAGACGAGCAGCGCGCGCCTGCCACGTCGTCGCGCGAGGAAGATCCGTCGCGGTTCGGAGACGAAGCAGCGCAGCGACGGCCGGGCGCCCCGGGTGAGCCCGACGGACACCTCCAGCTCGCGGCGCTCCTCGTCGTAGCGCAGTACCTGGAGCGGCCAGTAGAGCGGCGAAGCCGGGCGCGGAGAGGATCTACCCGCGCCCGACGAGCGGACGGCTGCCGCACCCCCCGTGCAGTCGCGTGAGAGCTCCCGGAGCGTCTCGCTCCAAGTGCCCGACGCGAGCTCGACCAACCTCATGTCCGCCTCCTTCGCCACTGTCAGACCAACTATCGGGCTGCAGCTGGCGGCGAACCACCCAATCCTGGACCTAGGGGGCCCTGTCGCGCACGGCCTGCGGGTCGTGCAGCACAAGCCGCCCACGCTCGGTTGAGAGCCAGCCGAGCTCGCGCATCGCCTGCAATCCCTGCGCGACGCCGGCGCGCGAGGCGCCGGTCCAGCTCGCGAGCTCGTCCTGGGAGATCGGCATCGCCACTGCGATCCCGCCGTCGGTCGGGTCGCCGTAGCGGTCGGCGAGCTCGGTGATACGGGCGGCGAGTCGGCCGAGGGTATCCGAGGCGGCGAACTCGAGACGCTTGACGGTCGAGTCGCGAAAGCGCGACGTGACCGATTCGAGCAGCACGACGGCGACCCGCGGCGTGCGCTGCAGGTGCGAGCGGAAACGCGACGCGCTCAGCACGAGCGCCTGCACCGGCTCCAGCGTCGTGACGCTCGCGACGCGGGGCTGCCCGTCGATGAACGTCAGCTCGCCGAGGAGCTCGCCGGCGTCGCGAATCGCCAGCATCAGCTCGTGATCGCCTTCGGCCGAGCGCGTCACCTTCACGCGTCCGTCAAGCAGCAGGATCAGGCGGTCCTGGTCGACCTCGCCCTGCAGCATCAGGATCGCCCCGCGGGGAAACGTGCGCCTGACGCCGAGTGCGAGCAGCTCCTCGCGCTCGTGCTCGTCCAGTCGCCCGAAGAAGGTGTCCTCCGCGATCACCCGAGGAGGATCTCAGCTGACCGCCCCGGCGGACCCGCGCGCGAGCTGTCGGCAGCGCTCGGCCAGGTGTGCGACGTGCAGCTGCTCGAAGCGGGCCGCCGCCTGCCCGGCCTCGCTCCGCGCCCGGTCCAGATCCAGGTCGCGCCAGCGCTCAGCGGCCTCGGCGGCGCAGCGCGCCGCATCGAGCGGACGGCCGAGCTCCTCCCAGCGCTTCCCGGCCCGCTCGAGCTCGGTGACGCCCCGGGCCGTCTCGACGTGCGTCAGCCCCGCCGCCTCCAGCGCAGCGGCGGCAGCGACGGGGTCCGGTCCGTGCGCGGCGATCCGCTCCGCCCGTGCTGCCGCTTCGGCAGCGGCCTCTGTGTTCCCGGCGCGGAGGGCCACGAGCGCAAGGCCCGCTCCGGCCTCCGCCGCCTGCGAGGTCAGGCCGGCGCGCTCGCAGGCCGCCATGGCCTCGCCGAGGGCCGCCGCCGCCGCGTCGAGCCGACGGGCGTCGCAGAGCGTCGCGCCCAGGCCGAGGAGGGCTTCGGCGCCGACCTCGGAGGAGCCGAGCTGGGCCGCCCCGTGCGCGCGCGGCGACGAACAGGCTCGCCGAGAGATCGAGCGCGCCGCGCTGCCACTGCAGCCGTCCGCGCAGCACCTCGGCGAGGCACAGCTTGCCGGCGAGCCCGTGCGCCTCGGCCAGCCCGGCGGCGGCGTCGGCCTCATCGCCGGCCGCTCCCCATTCGGCGCGGCGCAGGGCGATCGCCCCCAACGCGGCGTGCAGTTCGATCTGCATCGGCACGTCGCCCGTCCGCCGGGCCAGCGCGAGGCCGTCGGCGAAGCGTTCACGCGCGCCGGCCTGGTCGCCGTCGAAAAGGTCGAGGTGGTGCCCGGCGGCGAGCAGGGCGACGACCGTTTCGGAGGGGTCGACATCGCGCACGAGCTCGACCGCGCGGGCGAGGCTGCGGCGGGCCTTGGCGGCGTCGCCGACGCGCGCGTAGACGCCGCCGTAGATCATGAGGGCACGGCTCGTGGCACGCGGGTCCTCGAGCTGCTCGGCGATCGCGAGCGCCCGCTCGGCGGCGTATGCGGCCAGCATGTTCGCGCCGACCTGCATGTAGAGCGCCGCGGCCTCGCCGAACAGCCGCGCGAGCGCCGAAGACGCGCGCTCGTCGCGGACCATGTTGATGCCGCGCTGGAGGTGCTTGACGGCCGCGTCGCGCTCGCCCTTGTGGACGAGCGCAGCCGCGATTTTGCGGTGCATCTCGGCGCCCCGCTCGGCGTCCTCGCGGCCCCGGTGCCAGCTCAGGCACAGGCCCCAGGCGTCGATCGCCGCGTCCATCCGCCCGAGCCGCGACTCGACCTCGCCGCTGCGCTCGGCGATCTCGTAGACGAGCGGGTCCTCGGGCTCGGCGAAGGCCGAAGCGGCGCGGTAGCGCTCGAGCGCTTCCTGGTTCGAGAACAGTGCGGCGGCCGCGTCGGCCGCGGCGATGCCGTGCTCGAGCGCCGCCCGTCGCATTCCTCCCAGCTCTGCCGACGGCAGGTGGACCTCGGCCGCAAGCGTGGCGGCACGGGCGTAGTGGACGGCCAGCGCGAACGCCGACGGCTCGCCGATGCCGCGCGCGAGGGCGCCGGCAACCTCCATGTGCTTGCGAGCCCTGACGGACTTAGGCAGCATCTCGTAGGCGGCTTCACGGATCAGCATGTGCGCGAAGGCGTACTCTCGGTCCGAGCCCGTCGCGGCGCTCGCCACGATCAGGTTGCGCTCCTGCAGGGTCCCCAGGGCCGCATGCAGGTCGGCGCCGGCCGACAGCGATTGCAGGGAGGCGAGCGGGAAGCGCAGACCGACGACCGATGCGTGGCCGAGCAGCTGGCGCTCGAAAGGGTCGAGCGCGTCGAGCCGGGTCGCCAAGAGGCCCTGGATCGTTTCGGGCAGCGCCGGTCCTGTGCGGTCGCCTTCGCCGAGCGCGTCGACGAGCGCCTCTGCGAACAGCGGGTTGCCGCCGGTACGCTCGGCCAAGAGGACGCGCTGCTGCTCCGGGGTGGCGCCGGGCAGCAGGGCGTCGATCAGCTCGCGCGCATCCTCCGGCTCCAGCGGCTCGAGGAACACACACGTGCGCCGCCCCCTGTTCGTCGCCCAGCGCGGCCGTCGCGAGAGCAGTTCCTCACGGCCGACGCAGACCTGCAGCACAGGCGCGGCGAGCGAGTCGGCGAGGTCGTCGATCAGCTCCAGCGTGCCTTCGTCGGCCCACTGCGCGTCCTCCCACACGAGCACGGGCAGCCGATCGCCGGCGAGGGCCCGTACGAACGCGCGGACGGTCGCGAAGAAGCGCTCGCGGGCATCCTCGCCGTCGAGTCCCGGCTCCGAGCCGTCCGCCGGGGCCAACGCGGCGAGCAACCGTTCGCGCGCGAGGCCGGCCTCGCCGTCCGCCCCGCCCTCGGCCCGTTCTCCCAGCATCTGCGCGAGCGGGCCGAAGCCCGACTCCGCGCCGAAGCCGAGCGCTCGCCCGCGCAGCAGCAGGGGTGCCGGCTGCCGCCCTGCCAGCCGCCGCTCGAGCTCCTGCACGAGGCGGGTCTTGCCGACGCCGGCCTCGCCGATGAGCGTGACCATCTGCGCTCCCCCCGGCTCGCGGCCAGGTCGTAGATCGAGGAGAGCTGCTCGAGCTCGCCGCGTCGGCCGACCAGCGGCGCCCGCACGGCGCGCTCGGAGCCCGCGCCCGGCTCCTCGATCGCGACGACCTCCCATGCGCTGACCCGCTGCTCCTTGCCCTTCAGGACCAGCGGCCCGACGGGCCTGTAGGAGACGGTCCCCGCGGTGGAGCGGCGGGTGCGCTCCCGACGAGGGTGCGCCCGCGCTCGCCGGCCCCCTGCAGCCGGGAGGCGACGTTGACGGCATCCCCGACGACGGTGTATTCGCCGCCGACCGTGCCGGCGAGCACCTCGCCGGTGTTGACGCCGATACGCAGGCTCAGCTCGACGCCGTAGTCGCCGGTCAGCGAGCTGTTCAGCTCCGCCATCGCCTCGTGCATCGCGCAGGCCGCGCGCACGGCGCGCTCGGCGTCGTTCTCGTGCGCCTGCGGAGCGCCGAAGACCGCCATGAGGTTGTCGCCGATGTACTGGTCGACGTAGCCGCCGAAACGTGTGACCTCGACGGCGAGGCGTTCCATGCACTGGTCGGTGAGGCGCTTGACGCTCTCGTGGTCAAGGCGCTCGGCGATCGTCGTGTAGCCGACGATGTCGGCGAACATCACAGTGACCGTGCGGCGCTCCTCGGCCTGCGCGCGGTCCACGACCTTTGGCGGGCCCGCGGGCGCGCCCTCCAGAGGGGCGCCACAGGCCACGCAGAAGCTTGCCCGGAGGGCCGCCGCTGAACCGCAGGCGGTGCAGGTGCGCCCGAGCGGGGCGCCGCAGGCCATGCAGAAGCGCGCAGCGGGCCCGCTGACCGTTCCGCACTCAGCGCACCCCCCGGCCGCCATGTCTCAGATCATCGCGCGTAGCCGTGCGGTTTCGCCAGGGGCAGCCCCGGCCGGTCAGGGGGCCACGACCGTGCCCGCCTTCGCGATGAAGTCCATCTGCCCCTCGAACGACAGGCGCGTCGTCTGCGTCCGAAGCCCGAGCTCTTCATCGACGGGGTGGCTGTCGAGATGATCGACGACGAGCTGCCACTCGTCCAGCGACGGGCGGACCTGGGTGTTCATGTATTCGATCGGGGCCTCGACGATGGTGCGGTAGCAGGCCTTGCCCGCGACTTCTGCGTCGCGGAACTGCTTGAGGAAGACCTGGGTGGTTTCGTGGCCTGTCAGCGCCGCGAGGATCGATTTGAGCAGGCTCACTTCCGGGAGGTCATCGGCGAGGCCGGCCCAGGCGGGCGGCAGCGCCTCCTCAACCTCAGCGAGCGAGCACCAGGTTTGGGTCGCGGTCGCCCCGCCCGCCGGCGGCGTGCCGGTCCGTCGCAGTTCGAACAGACGGTGCCATCCCGCTTCGCTCTGTGCTGAGAACTGGCCGCCGAAGGCCTGCACCGTGAGCGGGTCGCCGACGCTGGTGGGCGGGTCGAAGATGCCGAGCGTCTTCGGGAAACCGTAGATCTCGCGCCCGCCCGCGTAGGACATCGGGTTGTTGACCAGGATGTAGGGAACGGCCATGCCGATCCGCTCGCCGATGAACTCGCCGTCCTCGACGCGTCCCGCCTCGACGGGGATCCAGACCGAGATCTGCGCCTCGTCGACGGAGCCCCAGTTCTGGAAGCCCGGCGCCTGCGAGCTGACCTTCTTGAAGGCGCCACTCTGCAGCAGCAGCCACTTCCCGAACAGCGGCCGGTAGACGACCTTGCCGGCGGCGGGGACGTTGTAGACGCGCTCTACGAGGTCGGCGATCTTCTGCTCATCGCCGTGCACGAGGAAGCTCCGGAAGTTGCCTCCGGTCGAGAGGAACGAGGGCGGCGCCGTGGCGCGCCCCCCGTACTCGATGTAGTCGGCGAGCGGGGTCATTGGGCCTCCTCCAGTCGTAGGTTCCGGCGGCCGGCCGGCATCGGCTTGTCCGTCTGTCTGCGCGCTCGCACCGCCGCCGCCGAAGCCCGGGTGGAACGGCCCCGTCCCGTCGGGCTCGCGGCGGGCAGACGGCGCCGGCATGCTGGCCCCGCCCGGCCGCCGCGAGGCCAGCCAGGTGTCGCTCTGGCCGACCAGCTCTTCTGCGAGGCCCTGGATCGCCCGGGCGGCGTGCACGCCGGACGCCATCGCCGCCTCGACGCAGCCGCCGTCGACACCGTTCTTGGTCCAGTCACCGGCCAGGTAGAGGTTGTCGATCCCGGATTGGCCGGCGGCGAGCCGGTTTTCGACCGAGCCCTTGGGCGTCAGCACGTACAGTTCGCTGCCGCGGGTGTTGGCACGGAAGTACTGGGCCCCGAGCCGCGCAGGCCCGCGCACCTCCCCGCGGCCGGGGTTGGCGAGAAAGTTCCATTCCATGCCTTTGCCGCCCGACCTCAGTGACTTCGGCCACAGCGGGCCGATGTGGTTCTCGAGGAACGCTTCGGCGTTGTCCTTCACGCGTTCGCGGGCCTGCGCGGGCGTCTCCAGGCGGTGGTCGAGGACGCCACAGAAGTAGGCGAGGCCCTTGACGCCGGCCGAGTCCGTCCATTCCTCGCGTTCGATCAGGTGCGTCATGTCGCACCACGTGTCGAGCGGCTCGACATAGCAGCCGGCGACGGAGTTCTGCGATTGGGTCCAGCCGAGATCCTTCGGTGTCTCGGTCAGCCAGGTCTGGAAGGCCTGGGTGCGCACGGTCACGGCCGCGGCGAGCATCTTCGCGAACCCCGGGCTGTGTTCAACGACCTCGGTGCAGATCGGTTCCAGCGCGCCCACGGGGATGGCGAGAACGACGTGTTGGAAGTCGGTGCCGAGCTCGAGCAACTTGACCCCGTCGGCCCCTCGCCCGAGCGGGTCCGGTTCTGCCTCGAAGGCGGGTTCGCTGTCCTTGAACTTGTCGCCTTCGGGGATGCAAGACCAGAGCGGCTGGCTCGGCCAGCATTCGAGCTTCTTCACCGGGAAGGTTGCTTCGTAGCCTTTCCCCTGCAGGTCGACCTGTTCGACGTACTCGATCGACTTGACCTGGGTGTGGTCTTCGGAGAGGTGCAGGTCGGTGACCCAGCTGAAGAACCGGAAGTCGACGTTGCGCTTCTTCTTCAGGACTTCGTAGAAAGGCGTGAGCACGGTGTCGCCCATGCCCGCCTGCATCTTGTACATGATCGAGCCGGCGTAGCTGAAGGCCAGGCGCAGCAGGTCGTTGACGGCCGTCCCGGCCGCGATGTTCGCCTTTTCGATGTCGCCTTCGGGGTAGCCGAAGGCCACGTCGTAGATCGCGCGCAGCAGCGGCGCGCGGTCGGCCGGCGTCTGGCCCAGCGTGGTCGGCTTGGCACCGTGTTTTTCCAGCCACTCGCAGAGGTCGTACTGGTTGATGGCTTCCCAGCCCTTTTCGAGGACGCCTTCCTTGACGACGCCGGCGGCGGCGGCGGCGAAGGTGTCGAAGATCGAGAAGAACGCGCGCCAGTGGGCGTCGGCTTCGAACAGTTCGTGCCCGGTGGCCCACACCAGGTCACGGAACTTGCAGATCGAAGCTCGACGAAAACGCGCTCGACCGGGGCGCCGATGTTGAGCTGCATCCTGGGCGAGAGCGGATCCGGGCCGGGAACGCCTTCGAGGGGGAGCGCCTCGTGCCGCGTCGTCTGAGCACGTTGCAGCGAGCTTGAGCGCCGCTTCCAGCAGATTTTGCGACGGCGCCACCGGATCCGTCCTCTTCGTCTTCGAAGACCAGCCTGCTCCAAGGCTCGCCCGTCTGCCCGGAGAGCGAAGCGACGCGCTGCGGCGGGGTCGACCACTTCGGGCATTGCGCGGAACTTCCCGCAGCGACCACTGGCAGAGCCACTTCGCGATGTCCCAGAAGTCCGGGCAGCGCGCCTGCTTCCTTGCCGGGTACGCGCGAGTTTGTCCGGCGCGACCATCGGCAGGGTGATCCACGCTTCGCCCTGTTTGTCGTACAGGACCGATTTCGCTGCAGGGCTTGAAGGCGTCGTCGAACGGTCGCGCAGCGGGGAATCTCCCGGGCGTTTGGCTTCTTCATAGGCGCGGCGCATCAACCGCAGAGCGTGTTCGTAGAAGCCGAACCAGACGTGCAGGCCGTGCTCCTCGATGCGCATGCCGCCGTTGGCTTCCAGGTTGCGGCCGCTGGCGCACTTCCCGCCGAGCCGCCAGCCGGGCTGCAGCAGCGTCACTTCGTAGCGCCCTTTCAGGGCCGGATCGGTCAGTTCGAAGGCCGCGGCGATCGCCGCCGGCCCGCCGCCGAGGATGGCCACCTTCTCAGTCTTCTGCTGCGCGGCCATCGGCCCCCCTTGACGCGCTCCACCGGTTCGACCGACACGCTACAGGAGCACGGTGGAGCGTCCCCGGCGTTGCCATACTTTCTTGTGATGGGGGACGAGCATGCGGACACGGTGCGCCGCGCCTGCCGCGCCTGGTGTGACGGCGACATCTCGGTGTACCGCGAGATGTACGCACCGGACGTCGTGGCGGAGGGCGGCGGCCTATGGCCGGAGGGCGAAGGCTCGGTGAAGGGCGTGGAGGCCGTGATCGCCAACTTCGAGTCGATCCTCGCGGCCTTCAAGCGCAGCGAGCTGATCCCCGAGCGTTTCATCGAAAGCGGCGATTCGCTGGCTGTCGAGCTGCTGTGGCGCGGCGTCATCCCGGGGACCCAGGCGCCGGTCGAACAGCACATCGTCTGCGCCTACCGCTTTCGCGGCGAACTGATCGTGCACACCGCCTGGTACGCAGAGCTGGGAGAGGCGCTGGCTTCGCTGGGGCTGCCGGCGGAGGCGGCCGGCGCAGACGGGACGCCCCGGGCAGCAGCGACCGACGAAGCGCGGGGCGGCGCGGACGGCGCAGGCGGCTGACCCCGCCGTCACGACGGGCACCGACGAACCGAGGCGGAACACACGCTCGGCGGGTTCGTACGCAGAAGCAGCGCACCTGGCACAATCGCGCCCATGGAGGAGGAGGTTCGGGCGATCGCAGCGCTCGCGCGCGAGCTCGCGGACGTGACGGAGGCGGAGCGCCGCCTTCCCGCGGACCTTCTCGAGCGGCTGCGCGGCTCGGGCCTGATGAACGCGGGCGCGCCCAGCGAGGCCGGCGGACTGGAGCTCCCGCCCGGCGAGCTGCTTCGCCACGCGGCGGCAATCGCCGCCGGCGACGCCTCGGCCGGCTGGTGCGTCTCGATCGCCGCCACCAGCAGCCTGCTCGCGGGCTGGCTCGCACCCGGCGGACGCGAGGAGCTGTTCGCCGACCCGGCCGGGATCGCCGCGGGCATCTTCGCCCCGCGCGGCACCGCGACGACCGACGGACGGGAGGATTCCTCGTCAGCGGCCGCTGGCCCTATTGCAGCGGGATCAACCACGCCGGCGTCCTGTTCGCCGGCTGCTTCGTGGCTCCGGACGCCGAGCCGGCCGCGCGCCCTCTGCCGATCGTCGTCGGCATACCGCGGGAGGAGCTCGAGGTCCTCGACACCTGGCACACGCTCGGGCTGCGGGGGACCGGGAGCAACGACTGCGTCGCCGACGATCTGTTCGTCCCGGCGCGACGCGTGTTCTCGCTGTTCGACGGTCCGCACATCGACCGCCCCCTCTATCGCTTCCCGGTGTTCGGCTACTTCGCCCTGTCGGTCGCGGCCGCGGCGATGGGGAACGCGCGCGGCGCGATCGGCGACTTCGCCGAGCTCGCGAAGGTCAAGGTCGGCCAGGGCTCCGCGCGCACGCTCGCCGAGCGCTCGACGACGCACGCCGCGCTCGCCGAGGCCGAGGCCTCGCTGCGCGGTGCCGAAGCGCTGTTCGACAATGCCGTCGAGGCGGCCTGGGCCGCCGCTCAGGGCGACGCACCGGTCCCGGTCGAGCTGCGCAACGGGCTCAGGATCGCCGCGACCAACGCCGCGCGGACCGGCGCCGCCGTCACCGGCGCGCTGTTCGATCTCGCAGGTGGCCCCGTGATCTACGACGGCGCGCCGCTGCAGCGGCGCTTCCGCGACGCCCACACCGCCACCGCTCACTTCCAGGTCGGCCCCGTCTCCCGTGAGATCCAAGGTCGGATCCTGCTCGAGCAGCAGGCCGACACGACGATGCTCTAGAGAATGGAAAGGGTCGGCCGGCGCTCCATGCCGGCCTCCGGAAAGGGTCGGCCGGCGCTCCATGCCGGCCTCCGGCGTGCGGCGCCTACCCCGCGTCCTCGGCCGCCGACCACCCGGACCACCGCTCGACGTCGACGGCCAGCACAGCGCCCGCCGCCCGCTGCTGCGGGTAGCGCGAAGCGAGCAGCGCTACGGCTCGGGCCGCCTCCTCCTCGCGGGCGTCGAGGACCCGAGCCCGGCCGTCGGCGCGCACCCACCAGAGCCGCGCCCAGTCCTCGTCGTAGTGGTCGACGAGGACGGCCGCGGCGTCGCGCTCGCGCAGGTTCTCGATGCGCTTCAGGCGGACGCTGCGCTTCGGCTTCTCGTCGACGACGCTGTAGATCGTCTCGTCGTCGAGCGCGAACACGATCGGCACGATGTGCGGCCTGCCGTCGGAGCCGACGCTCGCCAGCCGCGCGACCGCAGCCCGCGTGAAGCGCTCCCGCGCCTCCGCGGGGGTCACCTCACTCTCCGTGCAGTTCGGCGACCGCTGTCTCCCAGCGCTCGAGCGCGGCTTCGACCGGCGCGAGCCCCGAGGACGGGATGTAGCGCACGACCCGCCGGACACCCATGCCCTCCAGCTCCTCGAGCACCTGCGGTTTGGCGGGCGCGGCGTTGATGACCACGTCGATGCGCCGGTCCGCGCGGGCCCGGAGCTCCTCGATCCGCGCGGCGAGGTCTTCGCCCGGGATGTAGTTGGGCATCCAGGCGTCGCCGAAGGCCAGCACACGGTCGAGCACCGTCGGCCCGTTGCCGCCGACGAGCACCGGCGGGTGCGGCCACTGGGCCGGCTTGGGCCAGGACCAGATGCGGTCGAAGTTCACGTACTCGCCGTGGTAGGTGGCCTCGTCTTCGGTCCAGATCGCCTTCATCGCCTCGATCCGCTCGGCCATGATCGCCATCCGTTTGCGCGGGTCGGTGCCGTGGTTCTCCATCTCCTCGCGGTTCCAGCCGGCGCCCACGCCGAACTCGAAGCGCCCTCCGGAGATGCGGTCGATGCTCGCGACCTCCTTGGCCGTCGTGATCGGATCGCGCTGGATCACGAGGCAGATGCCGCTGCCGATGCGCAGGTGGCTGGTGGCTTCGGCGGCGCATGCCAAGGCCACGAACAGGTCGTAGGTGTGGCTGTATTTGCGCGGCAGCTCGCCGCCCGCCGGGTACGGCGTCGCGCGGCTCGCCGGGATGTGCGTGTGCTCGGGGAAGAACAGCGACTCGTGCCCGCGCTCCTCGGCCAGCCGCGCGAGCGCCCCCGGCTGGACGCCGTCGTGCGTCGCGAAGCACGCGATCCCGAACTCCACGGCGCAAGCGTACCGGCCGCCGCCTGATCTGAGGCGCCGGCGCGCGCGTAGGGCAGTACGGATAACCGCACCCGGGCCGGCGTGGTCTCCCCATGGCGGCGGGGCAAACGGGATGCGACCGTCGTGACATGGAGCTCTCCTCCCCGATCACAAGGCGCCACGGCCTCGACGCGCTCCTGCTGGAGATCGCGCCGGGCCGCACGCGCAAGGCGCGCCTGCTGCCGCTCGCGTGGGTCGCGGCGGCCGGGCTGGTGGTGCTCCTCCTGGCCCGCAACGGCACGGACTTCCTTCACGCGCTCGAACACGCGCTGAACGGCGGCTGGCAGCTCGTGGCGCTGGGCGCGCTGCTCGAGGCCGCATCGCTCGCGGGCTACGTCGCGCTGCAGCATCGCGTGATCGGCGGCGCCGACCGCCGCATCCGGCCCAAGGACTCCTATGACATCGCGCTCGCGGGCACCGCCGCCACGCGCATGCTGCCGACCGCTGGGCTCGGCGGCGCCGGTGTGACCGTCTGGGCGCTCAAAGCGCGCGGGCTGCGCGGGGGCGAGATCACCGAGCGCCTCCTCGCCTTCCTGCTGATCCTCTACGCCGTCTACATGGCCGGGCTGCTCCTGTCCGGCGCCGCCATCGGCCTCGGTGCCGTGCACGTCGCGCACGGGCGGGTGCTCGGGCTGCTCGCCGTCGTGATCGCGCTCGCCATCACCGCCGCAGTCGTGGCCTGCTTGCCGCCCCGCGGCGGCTCGCGAAGCTCGTGCCACGCGCGGAGCGACAGCTTCCCGCGCTGCGCAGCGGTCTTCTTCGCGCCGGCGGCGAGCTCCGCCACCCCCGCCCGGCGCTGCTCGGCGCCGTCGCGTGGTGGGCGTTCGACATCGGCGTGCTGGTCGCGATGCTCCACGCGTTCGGTGCCGCCCTGCCGATCCCCGTCGTCGTGCTCGCGTACTTCCTCGGCACGATGTTCAACCTGCTGCCGCTGCCCGGCAGCCTCAGCGGAGGCCTGGCCGGCACGCTCGTCGTCTTCGGCGCGCCCGCGGCGCCCGCGCTCGCGGCCGTGCTCGCATACCGCACGATCGCTGTGTGGCTGCCCGCAGCGTCCGGCGTCGCGTCGCTGTTCGCGTTGCGCGCGACCGCCGCGCGCTGGCGTGCAGAGGGCGGTTAGCCGCACCTCTCCTCACCTGCTCCCCGTATAGGGCCTGCGGGCTCGGCGGGCGAAGCTCTTTCACACAGCGTCACCGAAACCAGAAGGGGGCACCGATGCCGTCCAAGACCCAGACCGCCCGCCAGGGCACCGCACAGCAGAACGTCGCCGGGCTGCGCATGCTCGAGATGGCGATCGACGGCAGCGTCGTCGCTCCGGGAGACCCCGGGTACGACCAGGCGCGCCAGGCATGGAACCTCGCGCGTCGACCAGCGGCCCGCCGCGGTCGCCTTCCCGCACAGCGCGGCCGACGTCGCCGCGATCGTCGAGTTCGCAGGGGAGCGCGGTCTGAAAGTCGCCCCGCAGGGCACCGGCCACAACGCGCACAACCTCGAGGGCCGGCTGTCGGGCTCGGTCCTGCTGCGCACCGACCGCATGCGCGCGGTCGAGATCGACCCCCGGGCCCGCCGTGCACGAGTCGAGGCGGGCGCGCTCTGGATGGACGTCACCGCCGCCGCCGCGGAGCACGGGCTCGCGGCGCTGGCCGGCTCCTCTCCCGACGTCGGCGTGATCGGCTACACCCTCGGCGGCGGGCTGTCCTGGCTCTCGCGCCGGTACGGGCTGGCCGCCAACCACGTGACCGCGATCGAGGCGGTGACCGCCGACGGCGAGCGCGTGCGCGCCGACCACGAGAGCCACCCGGACCTGTTCTGGGCGCTGCGCGGCGGCGGCGGCAGCTTCGCCGTCGTCACCGCGATCGAGATCGACCTGTTCCCCAGTCACCGAGGTCTACGCAGGCGTGATGTTCTGGCCGCAGGAGCGCGCTCGGGAGGTGCTGCAGGCATGGCGCGAGTGGACCGAGTGGGCGCTCCCGGACGAGATCATCTCGGTCGGCCGGATCCTCAACCCGCCGCCGATCCCCGAGGTTCCGGAGCCGCTGCGCGGGAAGCGCTTCGTCGTGGTCGAGGCGATCTACCTCGGCGACGAGGACGAGGGCGCCGAGCTCGTCAGGCCGCTGCGTGCCCTGTGCCCGTCGATCGACACCTTCGCCACGATTCCGGCCGGGCGCTCGGTCACCTGCACATGGATCCCGAGCAGCCGATCTCCGGGAAAGGCGACGGCATGCTCGTGGACTCCCACGGCGCCGAGACGATCGACACGTTCGTCGAGGCGACCACGGGCGAGTCGGCCTCGGCGCTGCTGTCCGCCGAACTGCGCCAGCTCGGTGGCGCGATCGCCCGCCCTGCTCCCGAGCACGGAGCGACGGGCTCGATCGAGGCCGACTACGCGATGTTCGCCGTGGGGGCCACGCCGATCCCCGAGCTGGGGCCGCTCGTCGAGGCGCAGGTCGCCGGCGTCAAGGAGGCACTCGCACCGTACGACCACGGGCACGGCTACCTGAACTTCGCCGAGACCCGGCTCGACAGCCGCGACCTCTACGCGCACGAGTACACCCACCGCCGCCTGCAGTCCGTCAAGGCCGCCTACGACGGCGGCGAGCTGATCCAGTCCAACCACCCGATCGCTCCCGCCCGCTGATGGACCGGCGACGCACAGCGCCGCCCGAGGTGGACGCGTCCAGCGCCACCCGGGCGGCCCGCGTCCCGTCCGCAGCGGGGCGGCGGGCACCTTTACATCAGTCAGAATGACCTCGCAATGGCCACCACAGTCCTGATCGTCGACGACCACGCAGGCTTCCGCGCGACCGCGCGCAAGCTGCTCGAGGCCGAGGGCTTCGAGATCGTCGGCGAGGCCGGCGACGGAGGCACGGCCGTCGAGCAGGCAGCCGCGCTGTCGCCGGACCTGGTCCTGCTCGATGTCCACCTTCCGGACATCGACGGCTTCGAGGTCGCCGACCGTGTGATCGCCGCCGACGGCGCTCCTGCGGTGGTCCTGATCTCCAGCCGAAGCGACGGCGAACTCGAGCCACGCATCCGCGCGAGCGGTGCCCGCGGATTCGTCTCCAAGGCCGACCTCTCAGGAACGAACCTTCGCGCGTTGCTCGATGCCTGACGCCGCGCTGCGGGTGCTCGTCGCCGACGATTCGGTGCTCCTGCGCGAGGGGCTCGTGAGGCTGCTCGAGGAGGGCGGCTGCGAGGTGGTCGGCCAGTGCGGCGACGCCGAGGACCTGCTGCGCAAGGCCCGCGCGCACAAGCCCGACCTGGCGGTGATCGACGTGCGCATGCCGCCGGACAACACCGACGACGGCCTGCGCGCGGCGCTGACGATCCGCGGTGAGCTGCCGGATACGGCAGTGCTCGTGCTCTCCCAGTACATCGAGGACCAGTACGCGATCGAGCTGATCGGCGAGGGCCACGAAAGCGTCGGCTACCTGCTCAAGGAGCGCGTCACCGACGTCGGCGCCCTGCTCGACGCGGTCGAGCGCGTGGCGGGCGGCGGCTCGGTGATCGACCCCCAGGTCGTGAGCCGGCTGTTGCGCCGCCACCGCCAGGAGAGCCCCGATCGAGCTCCTCTCCGAGCGCGAGCGCGAGGTGCTGGGGCTGATGGCCGAGGGGCGCTCCAACCACGCGATCGCCGCCAGCCTCGTGATCTCGGAGCGCGCGGTCGAGAAGCACGTCACGAGCATCTTCTCCAAGCTCGACCTGCCGCCCGCCGAGGACGACCACCGCCGCGTCCTCGCGGTGCTCACCTTCCTGCGCGCCTGATGAGCGAGCCCACGGCCCGCCGCGGAGCGCCGGCCATCCGCCGGCCTGCGGCGAGCGCGCTGCTCCACGGCTGGAGCGCGGCGGTCGCCCTCTCGGCGGCCGTGTTCGTGCTGGTCGCGCTGCTGCTCGGGATCGGCTGGCTGGCGTCGCGCAGCTCGCGCACGACGACGTACTCCTACCCCGGCACGATCAGGCAGGTCAGCCTGCAGCTCGGCTCCGGTGACGCGACGATCGTCGGCAGCCCCTCGGGAGCCGTCGAGGTGCGGCGCACCGACAGCTACGCCTTCGGGCACCACGCCGCTGAGCGGCGCTCGATCAGGGGCGGCGCGCTCGCCGTCTCCTCATCCTGCCCGCGCATCCTCGTCGGTTCGTGCTCGGCGTCGTACGAGGTCGCGATTCCAGAGACGGCGACCGTCGAGGTCCGCACCACGAGCGGCAACGTTCGCCTCGACGGCTTCCGCGGCACCGCCACGGTGCGAACGGGCTCGGGCGACCTCGACGCCGAGGCGTACTGCGGGTTCGGCATCTCGGCCGCGAGCGGCTCGGGCGACCTGCACGTCGCCGCGGCGTGCGCGCCGCAGTACCTGCAGCTGCACACGGGCAGCGGCAACGCGGTCGCGCTCGTGCCGCCCGGCCGCTACCGCATCCAGGCGGGCGGCGCCCACCGGCGGATCGCCGGCGTCACCCGCGATCCACGCGCCCCCTTCTCGCTCGACCTGCACAGCGGCAGCGGCACGGTGGCGATCGGGGGCGGCCTGTGAACACCGCGGCCACCGCAACCGGACGCGCGCCCTCGGCGAGCACGGTGCACGCCGGGAGCCTGCTCAAGGCGCTCGCGTACATGGCGACGGGCCTCGTCCTGGGCAGCTTCTACCTCGCGCTGCTCGTCGGCGCGTTCGTGCTCGGCGGCGCCCTCGGCGCACTCTGGATCGGGCTGCCGCTGCTGATCGCCGCCTCGGCGCTGCTGTGGAACTGCGCCGCCGTCGAGCGCACGCTCGCAAACAGCCTGCTCGACGCACGCGTCCCCGCGCTGCCTCCCCTGACGCCTGCGCGCAGAGGCGGGCTGTGGCAGCAGGTGAAGGGGCGGCTGCGCAGCCGCCCCTTCTGGCGCGCGATGCTCCTGCTCGCGCTGCGCGCGCCGGTCGCGGTCGTGGCGGTCAGCGTGATCGCGGCGGGCGCCGCGCTCACGGTCTCGCTGCTCGTGTACGGCATCCGGGGAATCGCCGGCACCGACACCGCCTTCGTCGGTCCGTTCGCGCTCGGCCCGGCGCTCGGGATCGTGCTGTGCCTGCTCGCCGTGCCGATGGCGATCCTGACGATCGCTGCGACGGACTGGTCCGCGCGCGCGATGCGCTCGCTCGCGCACGCGCTCCTCAGCACCTCGCTCGCCGCCGGCGCCCCGGTGCGCGAGGCGCTCGCCGCGAGCCTCGGCGATCGCACGCTGGCGATCGCCTACTGGCTGCCCGACCGCGAGGAGTTCGTCGACGAAGCAGGGCACCCCGTGCCGCTTCCGGAGCCCGGCTCCGACCGCGCCTGGACGGCGGTCGACTACGAAGGCCAGCGCGTCGCGGCGATCATCCACGCTGCCCACCTCGAGGCGAGCCCCGAGCTGGTGCAGGCCGCCGCGGCGGCCGCTTCGCTCGCGCTCGACAACGAGCGCCTGAAGGCGGACCTGCGCGCCCGCGTGGAGGAGCTGCGTGCCTCGCGGGTGCGCATCGTCGAGGCATCGAACGCGGCCCGCAGGAAAGTCGAGCGCGACCTGCACGACGGCGCCCAGCAGCAGCTCGTCGCGCTCGCGCTCGAACTGCAGCTGCTGCGCACCCGCGTCGGCGAGAACGCGGAGGCGCTGGAGCTGATCGACGGCATCGACGGCAAGCTCCGCGCGGCGCTGGAGGAGCTTCGTGAGCTCGCCCGCGGCATCCACCCGGGCATCCTCACCGACCGCGGCCTGGCCTTCGCGCTCGACGCGCTCGTCACGCGCGCGCCGCTGCCGGTCGCCCAGGAGATCGACCTGCCCGAGCGCCCCCCCGCGTCGGTCGAGACGGTCGGGTACTACGTGATCACCGAGGCGCTCGCGAACGTCCTGAAGTACGCGGAAGCCAGCTCGGCAACGGTGCGCGCCCACTACTCGGGCGACGACGTGATCGTCGAGCTGGAGGACGACGGCAACGGCGGCGCCGACGAGCGCAAGGGCTCGGGGCTGCAGGGGTTGCGCGACCGCGTCGCCGCGCTCGACGGCACGCTGATGGTGATCGCCGAGCCGGGAGAGGGGACGCTGATCCGCGCCCGCATCCCCTGCACCGGCAACTACGGCTGACCGCACCCCCGATCGAGGAGCCTGCCCCATGGCGGCCGGGCCGACCGCAGGGCAAGATCGCCTCGATGTCGGCGATCAGCGGAAACCAACGCGAAGGGCCCGAGGTCTGGTCGGCCTGCGCGGCGGTCCCGGCGGACGTCGGCGAGGTGCTCGCGGCGCTCACGGACCCCGAGCTGATCGCGGCGTGGGCGCCTGTCGGCTTCGAGCTCGAGGACGGGTGCCCGGGCTGCTGCGCGCGGGCAGCCACGAGCGGGTCAGCGGCTCGCTCGCCGGTGTCAGGGCGAGCTTCGAGATCGACGTTCGGCGCGCGGGGCCCGACCGGCTCGAGCTGGTGGCCGAGGGACCGGTGTCGATGGACGTCGCCTATCGTCTGCAGCGAGCAGGGTGGGCGCGTCGTCGTGGACGCGAGCATCGGCCTGCGCAGGCGCGATGGCCTGACGGCGAAGATCCTGCGCGGCGCCGTCGTCGCGCTGCTCAACTCCGGCGCGCTCGACCGCGCGCTGCAGAGCCTCGTCGAGTCGGTGCGTCCCGCCGAGCGCGAGCTCGCCGCCGCGTGAGCCGGCGGCTCAGACGAGCCCGTTGCCCGCGAGGAACTGGTGTGCGACGGGCGCGGGGCTCTGCTGGTCGAGTTCGACCGCCGCGTTCATCAGGCGCAGTGCCTGCGTGCTGAGCTTGGCGCTGACTTCGTCGATCGTCTTCGCGAACGCCGGCCCCTCACGCTTCAGCGTGTCGCGGCGCAGCGCGAACGCGACGTTCTGATAGCCGAAGATCTTCTTCGGGTCGCGCAGCAGCTTGTAGCCGCCCTGGCTGAGCTCGCCGTCCGTGGTGAAGACCGCGACGATGTCGGCCTTCCCGTTGCGCAGGGTGTCGTACTGCGTGCCGATCTTCACGGGCAGGAACTGCAGGCCGTGGACGCCGTAGGCCTCTTCGAGCCCCCGCAAGCCCGCCAGGCGGGTCTTGAACTCCGGCGCCGCAGCGAGGGTCGCCGAGGAGGCGAGCTTCGCGAGGTCCCCGAGCGATGAGAGGTGGTGCGCGGCGGCGTATGAGGGCGTCGTGACGAGCACGTCCGTGTCCTCGGCCGGCGCCATCGCGAGCAGCGCGGCCCCGTGTTCGCGCTCGTAGGCGGCCGCACGCTGGAACGCCTGGCGCGCGTTGGCCGGTTGCCGCGAGTCGTGTCCCAGCACGGCGACGATCGTGCCTGTGTACTCCGGATAGCCGTCGATGTCGCCCGCTTCCATCTCGCGGGCGACGACTTCGGAGGGCCCGATGTTCGGCTTCAGCCTCACGGTGTAGCCCTTCGCGCGGAGTGCCTGGGCGTAGAGCTCGCCGAGGATCAGCTGCTCGGTGAAGTTCTTGGTGCCGAGCGTCACCGCCGGCTTGCCCTTCCCCGGGCCGGTTGCGGCCGCCGTCGAGCTCCGCGACGAGTCGGCGGACGCTTTGCTCGGAACCGACGTGCTCGAGGAGGAGGATCCGCATCCAGCCGTCGCCAGGGCGATCATCACCGCCGCCGGCCACGCGCCGAGAAGCACCCGCGATCGGGCTCGCACTGTCCTGCCCCCTCCTGCTCGTTTCAAGGGCAAGGACGCTAACAGCGACCGCGGCACGCGGTGTCACCGGGCGGCAGGCGGCCGCGGGGCCCGCGCGGAGAAGCGCCGCCGCACGCTAGGCTCCGCCTCCAACCGGCGAAGCAAGGGGGCGCCTCATGAGCACCGCACCGACCACGGCCACGGAGAGCGTCGCCGTGCCCGACCCTGGCCCGATCATGCAACTCGGGACCGCCTTCTGGGCATCGAAGACGCTGCTGAGCGCCGTCGAGCTCGGCCTCTTCAGCGACCTGGCAGCCAACGGCCCCGGCGACGCCGAGGATCTGCGCGTGACGGCTCGGCCTGCACCCGCGCAGCGCGCGGGACTTCTTCGATGCGCTCGTCGCGCTCGAGATGCTGGAACGGAGCGACGGCGTCTACGACAACACCCAGTCGACCGCTCTGTTCCTCGACCGCAACGCCCCGACCTACGTCGGCGGGATGCTCGAGATGCTGAACGCGCGGCTGTTCCGGTTCTGGAACACGCTCACCGACGGGCTGCGCACCGGGGAGCCGCAGAACGAGGCCCGCGTCGGCGAGGACTTCTTCGCGACGCTGTACTCCGACCCGGCCGGGCTGAGCGGCTTCTTGAAAGCGATGACCGGGATCAGCACCGGCGCGGCCCACGCGCTCGCGGCCGCCTTCCCCTGGTCCGAGCACGAGACCGTCGTCGACGTCGGCTGCGCGCAGGGCTGCGTGCCCGCGGTGCTCGCCCAGGCGCACGGTCATCTGCGCGGCGGCGGCTTCGACCTGCCCGTGGTCCAGCCGATCTTCGAGGAGTACGTGGCGGCGTGCGGCGTCGCCGACCGGATGACCTTCACCGGAGGCGACTTCTTCGCCGACGAGCTTCCTGCCGCCGACGTGCTCGTGATGGGCCACGTGCTCCACGACTGGAACCTCGACGAGAAGATGGCACTGCTCGAGAAGGCGCACCGCGCGCTCCCGGACGGCGGCACCCTGATCGTCTACGAGGCGCTGATCGACGACGACCGCCGCGAGAACCCGCAGGGCCTGCTGATGAGCCTCAACATGCTGATCGAGACTCCCGGGCGGTTTCGACTACACCGGCGCGGACTGCCGCTCGTGGATGCAGGAGGTGGGCTTCGCGGAGAGCTCGGTCCACCACCTCGTCGGCCCCGACTCGATGGTCGTCGCCCGCAAGTGACGCCGCTCGCTTGAGCTCTCCCTACGCAGAGCTGGCGCTGACGGCGCTCGCGGCGATGCTCTCGCCGACGACGCTGTCGTTCACGGTGTTCGCGCTGGTGCTCGGCGACCGCCCGCTCCGCACCGGCCTCTGGTTCTTCATCGGCGCCTTCGGCGCCACGATGCTGGTCGGCGTGCTCGCTGCGTTCGTCCTCGGCAACGCCGCCGCGCCGAGCCACTCCTCCGAACAGCCGCCCACCGCGGTCGCGATCCTCGACCTCGTCTTCGGCGTCCTGCTGCTGGCGTGGGTCGTTCGGGCGATGCGCCGGCCCGCCAACCCGCAACGCGTCACCGAAACCGTCGAGAAGATGTCGGCCGTCGCGTCCTCGCCCGCGATCGCGGTCGTGGCCGCAGGCGCCACGCTCGCCAACCCCGGCGGCTTCATCCCGATCGCCCTGAAGTCGATCTCGCAGGCGAATCCGAGCACGACCGAATTCATCGCGCTGTGGGCGGCGTTCGGGCTCGTCGCGTTACTGCCCGCTGCTCGTGTCCCTGATCGCGCTCGCGGTCGCGCCCGAGCGGGCGAAAGCCGTGCTCGGACGAGTGCGGCTATGGCTCGAGCGCCACGCCCGCACGCTGGCGGCCGTGATCATCGTGCTGCTCGCAGCGGCGCTCGTGCGAAACGGGATCGTGGCGCTGACCGCTTAGACGCTCGCCGGGCGCAGCTCGAACACGAGCCGGACCACCGCTGCGTCCTCGAGCGCCCGCTGCATCTCCTCGTCATCCGCGAAGCGCGCCGCCCGCAGCTCACGCGCCTCGCACGAGACGAGCAGCCGGGCCCCTGAGAACGGCCAGGGATCCAGGCTGAACACGCCCTCGTGGCGCGTGCCACGGACAGCGGACGTCTGCGCCTCGCCGGCGCGGCGCAGCTCGAGGTCGACCAGCTCCTCCCCCGCCGGCGCGTCGCGCGAGGTGAACGGGTCCCAGCCGTTGCAGAGCGCGAGCGAGAGCCCGTCCCACGCCCACATCCAGCGCTGGAGGCGCTGGGTGTCCTGCTCGGTGAGGCCCAGCGCCTCGCGCAGGCGCGACTGGCGCGCGCGCTCGTCGGCGACGTGCCGCTCGAGCAGCTCGCGCCCGTCCGTCGCGTTGCCGAGACGCAGGCCCGACAACGAGGCCCCGTGCAAGGAGACGACGAGGGCCGCGTAGGTGCTCGTGCTCAGCAGCCGGTCGGGCGCGGTGCGCCAGATCTCCAGATGCTCCTCGACCGTCGTCTCCAGGAAGCTGCGCGGCAGCCCGCTCTCGGCGCTGCGGCCGGGTGCCAGGTCGAAGAGCGCCCAGCCGACGTCGTGCTGCTCGGCGCCGAGCGCGATCTCCTCGTGGGGTCGGGGCGTGGCGAAGCGCTCGTTGCCCCATGCTCGCGCGAGCTGTCCCGACAGCCACGCGTGCGAGAGCTGGCCGATGACCAGCGCCCCCTGCTCCTCGGAGCGCACGAGCACGGCGCGAGCCTAGCGGCCCGCGGCGGGCTAGCCCCCTTCGGCTTTGCGCAGTTCTTCGTTTTCGCGTTCGAGCGTCTTCACCTTTTCTTCGGCTTCGACGCGCTTCTGTTCGTCGGCGGGCGCCTGCGTGACCGTCTTGCTGGTCACCGTCGTCACCTTCGGCACCGTCTGCGTGCTCGTGACGGTGTGCGTGATGGCCGGGCCGCTGGCGACCGTCTTGGTCGGCGCGTTGTTGTGTCCGACCAGGTAGCCAACCAGCGCCCCGAGCAGGACGCCGATGAGCCCCACCGAGAACGCCGCCCAGGGATTGCTCCACCAGGGATCCTTCGGCGGGGGTTCGGCAGCGTAGCGTTCGCGTTGCTAGGGCGGTTCGGGCTGGCGCGGAGCCGCTGGGCGCAGCGGTTCGGTGGGGCGGGTCGGTTCCCCGCCGGGTGGCGTCGGTGGTCGCGGAGGGCCTGCCATCTGCCGTCCACGCTACCCGATCGCGGGGCGGACAGAGAACCGCCCGCCCCGCAATCGCATGCGGTCCTGTTCAGACCGGTTCGACGAAGCTGAGGTTGCCACCGCCCAGGGTGATTTCTTCCAGTTCGCCTTCGAGCCGGCCGCCGAGGAATTCGGCTTCGCCCGCCGCGTTCTTGTGGGAGCCGTTGTATTTGCATTCGGGCGTGAGTTTGACCGTCGTCCGCACGCCTTTGACTTCCCATTCGACGTCAAGCCGTTCGCGGAATTCGCCGAACTTTTTGCTTTCCGTTTTTTCTTTTTCGGTGCTGTATTCGATTCCCGCTTCCCACATCCGTTCCTGGCCTTTTTCTGTTTCGGCCCCGGCGGGAACCCACTGCGCGGGGATCGTGACTTCACAGAGGCTGTTCGTCGCCTGGAAGGTCACGGCCGACGGACCGAGTTTCATCGAGCCGTTGGAGTGGAATTCCATGCCCAGGTCGAAGTTCGCGAAGACCGTTTCTTCGAGGCCTCCACCGCCGGGGCGGCTGGTTTCGCATTTCCTGAATTTGACTTCCTGGAAGAACGTTTCCGATTCGCCCATCGTCACGCTGCCGAGCGAACGCAGTTCCTTTTCGCATTCTTCGAAGTGGTACGGCCCGAGCGTCATTTCGCCGGCTTCGCCGATGCCGTGCACGCTGCCTGCGACAGTCGCCTTGAATTTGCCGAAGACCGGTTTTTCCTTGGCCAGAGCCGGCGCTGCCAGCAGGCCGAGCACCAGCACCGCGCCGATCGCCAGAACGCCGGCCACCCTCGTCGTTCTCATCGTGGATCTCCCTTGTGTTTGACCTGCGGGCTCTCTCTCCGCGGTCGCACCGCCCGCCCTCCCCAAGGCCGCGCCACCACGCCTCTCCATCGACGGGCAAGATACCAGCCGGCCGGCTGCGGCTCGCCGGTTCGCGAGGGCGCGTCGAAGGCCCGGCGGGGTGCCGCGTGCGCCGCGCTCGAGAGCGTCCCACCGGGACGGCCGCGCCTGCCCGTTTGGGCCGACAGCCGTGTGGTCCCGGGGGGCCGAAACCTCCCCCGTTCGTCGAGGTTTCCGACGGCTGACACGAAGCCCTCCCATCCTTCTCTCACTGTCAAATCAAGACTCGGCACAGTGACGGAGCCGGTCTCGAGAGGGGGCAACTCTCGCGTCGAGGCCTCGCACATCGGCCGGCGTAGGAACGAGACGATGCGATTTCTGCAAGGACATAGGCGATCCCGCTCGGCACACACCGAGGGCGCCAGGAGCTACTACCCGACCCCGCGTCTGCTTTCACGCGACGGCGCCGAGGACGCGCCGACCCGCTACGAACCGCAGACGCTCTCTGCGAACGCTCCGGCCAACGACCCGTACGAGGCCTGGCGGACGAAGCGGGACGCCGAGCGGGAGCGATCCCAGGTCGAGGCGGTCCGGTGGGTCTATCGCCAACGAGGGGCGGCCGTGGATCCGGACAACCGGGACACGGCCGCGGAGGCCGTCCGCTGGGTGAACCGCTATCGAGGCGTGGGCACGGCGCCCACCGGGCGCGAGGACGCGCCCGGCGCGCGCGCCGGAGAGCGCAGCGGCAGGCGCGACTCGCCCCGTGGATCTGGTCGGCGCGCAAGGGGGTTGATCGCGCCACTGGAAAGCCCTCTGGTCTCGACCTATGCGCTTCGGGGGGAGCGCGGGGTCGAGACTGGAAGGGGCTTTCGCCGTCATCCGATTCGTGTGAGCCCCCCGGCGGGGCGAACCGTAAGATCTCGGCGCATGGCCGCCACCGGCTACGCCGAACGACTGCCTCAGGCTCGTGCGCCTGGCCTCTTCAGCCGCGTCATGGGCCTCGTCGCCCTCACCGTCGCCGTCGCGACGCTCGGGGTGTTCGCGTTCCGCCACGCGGGCGGCGCGCTCTGGTTCATCGCGTGGATCGCCGCGCTCGGCTGCCTGATCGGCCTGAACGTCGCCAACGCCCGCGGCAACCAGTCGCTGGCGCTCGGCCTGCTGCTCGCGTTCGGCTTCCTGATCGGCGCGAGCGTCGCCAGCACCGTCAACTACTACGCGACGACCGACCCGACGGCGGTGCGCCAGGCGTTCGGGGCGACCGCGCTCTTCATCGGCGGCCTGGGAGCCGGCGGCTACGCGATCCGGCGTGACCTCTCGTTCCTCTACCGGTTCCTGTTCTGGGCGCTCCTCGCGCTCATCATCGCCGGCTTCGTGCTCATCTTCGTGCACATCCCGGCCGCCTACACGGCCTACTCGATCATCGGCCTCGTGATCTTCGCCGGGTACACCGTGGTCGACTTCAACAGACTGCGCCGTGCGGGCCAGGAGGAAGCGATCCCGCTCGCGGCGAGCATCTTCCTCGACGTCCTCAACGTCTTCCTGCTGTTCCTGCGGCTGTTCGGTGAAAGCCGCTAGCGGCGCTGCCGATCCGGGGCACAGCGATGAAGCAAGCGATCGCCCGGCCGTCTATCATCAGACGCTCCGAGAAAGCACGAGCGAGGAACTATGCTCGGTACCGCCCAGCGCGCCTGGACAAGGATTGTCAGCACTCGCCGTCTCGTCGCGAGAACGGCGCTGTTGGCGCTGCTCGCGGCGGCTTTCGGCGCGGCGCCCGCCTACGCCGACCTCCCCGCCGGGCCGGAAGCGCCCGCGGGCGGCGAACAGTCGCTCCTGACGCCCGAAGGCGAGAGCACCAGCGGGGCATCGGGCGAACCGCCGATCGAAGAACCCCTCTCCCCGCCGCCGCCCGAACCACAGTCGCAGCCTGAACAGAGCGAAGACCCGGCGCCGGTCGAAGCGGTGATCGCCGAAACTCCGCCACCTGCGGAAACGCCCGCGCCCGCCGAAACGCCCCCGCCCGCGGAAACGCCCGTGGTCGCCGAAACCCCCCCGCCCGTGGAAACCCCGGTCACCGAAAGCCCGTCGGTGCCCTCGCCGGACCCGGAACGGACCACCGAAAGCTCCAGCACGGAAGCACCCGCGAAGGGCAAGAGCGACGAAAAGAGCGCGTTGACCGTCGTCCTCCCGGCCGCGACCGCAGGCGGCTCTGCGGGAGGCCCGAGCGCCGAAACGCCCCCGAGCAGCCTCGCGAGCGCGCCGACCGGCTCGATGGTCATCGACCTCGGCGACGCGACGATCGCCAAGGAAACCGGCACGAGCGCGCATGCCACGGCCGCCGGCAAGCCGCGGCGGCAGCGGCGGCGGCTCGGGCTGCGCGCTGCCCGGACTCGGCGGACCCACCGCGGGCAGCTGCGCCACGACGAGCTGGATGCGCCCGCCCGGGGCGCTGGCCCCCGAAGTCGTGACCCTCGCCCCCGTCGGGGCGGCGCTCGCGGGCGCCGCCGCGGCGACGCGCGGCAGCGGGGACGATCCGGGCGGCTCCGCGGGAGGCGGGCGGCCGATGCCGATGTCGCCCGGCCCCGCCCCGAGCGGCTCCTCGGGTGGGGCCACCGCCGGTGGCGCCGGTGGCGTCGGCCTCTCCGGATTTCTCGCCTTCGCGGTGCTGCTTCTGCTCGCAGCACCGCGCGCCATGCGCCGTCTGCGGCTGGCCTGCCAGCCCTGGCTGACGGCGTTCTTCGTGCTGATTCCAGAGCGACCCGGCTAGGCCTCCGGCCCGACCGACGCCCCTGCGGACCGCTGCGTTGCGGCGGGCCGCCCCTGGAAATCACTTACGAAGCACTCCGAAAGGAGTTGGGATTCGATGAAACGCCACCACACGGTGTCCGAGGTAGACATAGGAGGTCCCGAGGTCAGGACCCGATTGCTGGGCGATCCGCCGACGCGTCGCGACGCCGACGAGGAGGACGCGGACGGGCGGGGCCTCGTGCTGACGAGCGTCAACACGTGGAACCACACGCTGATCCTCACCGGCGAGCTGAACCATCGCTCTGCGCACGCGCTCGAGGTGGAGATCGAGCGCCTCTGCGAAGAAGGCGTGACCGACATCACGCTCGACCTGCGCGACCTGGTCGCGATCGACTCGGTCGGCGTGGCCGTGATCGCGTTTCGCTGCGGCCTGTGCGAGAAGCGCGGCTACGGCTTCAGGCTGATTCGCGGCTCGCGGCTGATCCACCGCGCCTTCGAGCAGGCCGGTGTGATCGAGATCCTGCCGTTCCAGGACGACGATGGCATCGCCGTGGCACACCTGGGCGCGATCGCACAGCGCTCCCTCGACGCGTGCGAGCAGTGATACACGGCGGCGTATGATCGACGTTGCCGGGGCCGCCCCGGCCCAGCTCGCGCCTGCCCGACGGGATCGGGCGAGGGGGGTGCGAGTCGGTGAGAGCTCCCGGATGACCCTGAAGACCGACCAGCTGCGCTACTTCGTCGCCGTCGCAGACGAGGGTCAGATCACGCGTGCCGCAAAGAAGCTGTTCATCGCCCAGCCGGCGCTCTCGCAGGCGATCGCCCAGCTCGAGAGCGAGCTCGGCCTGCAGCTGCTCGAACGCCACGCCAAGGGGGTACGGCTGACCGACGCAGGGGCTGCGTTCCTCGAGAAGGCGCGCGCCGTGGTCGAGACCGAGCGCGAGGTCAGCCTCACCGCCCAGTCGCTCGCGCGCGCTGCGCAGGGCGTGCTCGAGGTCGGCTTCATCGGGCCGCCGCCGCCGCTCGTCGCGCACGAGCTGTTCAACGCGTTCGCCGAGGCTCACCCCGAGTGCGAGGTCTCCTTCCGGGAGCTCCCGTTCCCGCGCGGCGACACGCGGAGCTGGCTGGAGACCGTCGACGTCGCGTTGTGCCAACCGCCCGCGCCCGAACCCGGGATCCTCACGCGCCCCGTGCGGGTCGAGCCGCGCGCGCTGGTCGTCACCGAGGGGCACCGCCTCGCGACCGCCACCCAGACCAGCCTGGAGGACGTGCTCGACGAGAGCTTCATCAGCTACCGCGGGGACGTTCAGCCCGACGTGGGCGGGCTTCCACAGCCTCGACGACCATCGCGGCGGGCCGCCTGCGGAAACGACCGGCGACCACGTCGCCACCTCTCTGGAAATACTCGGCTGCCTGGCCACGGCGACAGATGCCGTCACCGCGCTCCCCCTCACGGATGCGCAACTGATCGCACAGGTGCTCGCGCACATGCGGGCGCTGCCGATCGCCGATGCCGCGCCCGCCTCGGTGTCGCTCGTCTGGAGCGAGGAGAACCCCCACCCCCGCCTGCGCTCGCTTCTCGACAGCGCGACCGCGGTCGCCGGCTAGGCCGCTCCGGACGGCTGCTCGCCGACCCAGGCGAGGATCGCGCGAGAGCCCGCGAGCACGGTCCCGTCGCCGAGCAGCAGCGTCGGCAGCTTCTCCTGCCCCGTCGCCGCCGCCAGCTCCGCGCGCGAGCCTTTGCGCAGGAACGGGATCGGGCTGCCGTGCCCGCCGATCGCCTTCTCGTAGTCGATGCCCGCGGCGCCAAGCGCCTCCTGCACGCGCCTGCACGGGTGCATCCGCGGCCCGCCTTCGTCTCCGTGGCAGACGTAGAGCGTGGGCTTGTCAGCCATCGAGGCCTCCGATCTGTCGGGGTGGCGACAGCCTAATCGGGGACGTGGGGTCAGGGCGCGGCCGGCACGACGATCAGCGGGCCGTCCGCTGCGGGCAGCTCGGCGGTCTCGAACGACGGCCCCTCGAGCCGGTGCACGTGCTCGGAGCCGGCGAGGAACTCGTCGGCGGTCTCGAGGAAGCCGATCCGCGGTGTGCGGTAGTGCATCGGCACGACCCAGCGAGGTGCGAGCCGCTCGACGATGGCGCTCGCGCCCCGCGCGCCGATCGTCGGGCCGCCACCCACGGGGAGGATCAGCAGGTCGAGTCCGCCGAGCGCGGCCGCCTGCTCCTCGCGAAGCGCGCTCTGGCCGAAGTCGCCCATGTGCGCGACACGCAGGCCGTCGAGCTCGAAGACGAAGATCGTGTTCGGCCCACCTCGAGCATCGGCGCGCTGGCGACCGCCGAGCGCGTGCGCCCGCAGTCGATGGCGCAGACGATCGCGGACCTCGAGGGGGCAGGGCTGATCAGCCGCCGCCCCGACCCGGCCGACGGCCGGCACGCTGGTCGAGCTGACGGACGAAGGGCGGCGCACGCTCGCCGAGGACCGCCGCGATCGCGAGGGCTGGCTCGCCCGCGCGATCGCGTCGGAGCTGAACGCGAGCGAGCGCCGTCAGCTCGCGCGCGCCGTCGAGCTGATGAGGCGCGTCAGCGAGAGCTGAGGAGCCGCCTCAGGTGCGGTCCGGCTCCGGGCGCTCCTGGCCGGGCCAGCGACCTGTCAAGCGGTTGAAGGCCACGCGCGAGCCGTGGTCGACGAGCCCGCGCACGGCGCGGAAGATCGCGCCCTCGAGCAAGAGTGCCGCCAGCAGCTTCGGGACCGGGATCTCGCGGTACTCCGGATCGGGCGCCTCCTCCTTGTCGAAGATGCGCCAGATGCGCTCGAACAGCTTCGTCGCGACCAGCCCGGCGACCATGCCGCCGATCAGCCGGAACGGGATGAACATCAGCTTCAGCATCTTCGAGTCACCCTACTCCGCTCGCGATCCGAGAGCCCGGTGGATCTAGGAGACGCCACGGCGCGGAAACACCGCTCTAGCGCCGGCAGATCCGGGTAGCAACATCCCATGGGAGGCGCCGGAAAGCACGGATGGGCGGAGAGGATCGAGCGCCATCCGCTCCTGCTCGGCGCGACCGCCGCGCTGATCGCGGTCGGCGCATTCGCCGGCATGAGCTGTCGCTGCCGGGCCCCTGGCCGTCCGCGCCCGCGTCGAGCAGCTTGCGCCGGTTTGGCTGGCGGTGGCGGCTGCGGCGAGACTCGCCTCCTACCTCGGCTACGCGATCGCGCACAGATGCGTGACCGGGGCGTGCGATCAGAGCGCGCTCGAAGCGGACGACGCCATGCGCGTCGCCGCGTTCGGCGCCGGCGCGACCTCGCTGAAGAGCGGCTTCTCGATCGACGCCAGGGCGCTGCGCGGCGCTGGTGCGAGCAGGCGTGAGGCGCGGGCGCACGTCGCCGCGCTGGCGCTGCTCGAGTACGCGGTGCTCGCGCTCGGCGCCTGGTGCTGCTCGCTCGTGCTGCTCGGTGACCCGGAGGTCAAGGGCATCGCCGTGCTGCCCTGGGCGATCGGCGTGCCTGTGGGCGTCGCGCTGGCGATCGCCGCGTGGCCGTGGCTGCGCGCCCGCGACCGCAACTCGCGGCTGCGCAGCCTGGCCGCGGGCGCGGAGATCCTCGCGTGCGAGTGGCGTCGCCCGGTTCGCGCGCTGCTCGCCGTGGCGGGCATGACCCTCTACTGGGCCGCGGAGGCCGGCGCCCTGTGGGCGTCGCTGCGCGCCTTCGGCATCTCGTGCTCGCCCAGCGTCGCGATCCTCGGCTACGCAACCGCCTACGTCCTGACTCCGCGCGGGCTGCCGCTCGCGGGAGCCGGCATCTCAGAGGTGCTGGTCCCCGTGAGCCTGATGTGGCTCGGCGTGCCGCTCGCGGCCGCCGTGCCCGCGGCGCTCGCGGCCGAGCTCATCCGCCTGGGGGTGTCGATCCCCGTAGCTCTCCATTCCAGGAAGGACGTCAACCGTCTCGTCGGGCTCGAGCCGAGGGCGCGCAGAGGCGTCCGCAGGCGGCGCGGTACGGCCGCGGCCGCGCGTCCGTAGTACATACGTCGAGATTTCACACACCCGTACGACCCCTCCCTACACTCCCCCTCCGCACCGACAAAACCACTGAAAAAAGGCAAACCCGTCGTGAGACGGGGGCGCAAAGTCAGAGGTCTCCGAAGGAGACAGCTCGGCCGCCAGGTGATCACCCCGGAGGTCTGAGTTGTCTACTTTGATGCTTCAGTTCTCGGGGCGGTCCCTTACAAACAGTGGGACCTTCCCCCGCCGCCGCCGTCGTCGCAGTGACGCCGGCTTCTCGTTGATCGAGCTTCTCGTCGTCTGTCTCGTGATCGGCATCCTCTGCGCGATCGCGATCCCCGCGTTCATCAGCCAGACGGCCAAGGCGAAGGACGCGTCGGCCAAGGAGATGGTTCGCAGCGCCATGACTGCCGCCGAGTCGATCTCGACGGACCACGAAGGCAGCTACGAACCAGGTCAACTCCGAAAGCCTCCACGAAACCGAGCCTTCGGTGCGCGTCGAAGCGAGCACGACCGACGCCTACCTGTCCGCGGCCACCTCGAGCGACAAGAGCTACTCGCTGACGGTGAAAGCCACCGATGGAGACGAACTTACGATCAGCCGGGACGAAAGCGGGCACATCACGCGCACCTGCTCGAGCCCGGTGCTGAAAACGGGCTGCTCGGAAGGAGCATCAGGCAGCTGGTGATCGCGAGCTTCGGCGTGGGCTGAGCATCGCGCCCACCCGACCTCTCGGCCGGACGGGGGAAACCGGCCGAGAACAAAGAGCGACCGGGCCGGTCGCGCCGACCGCAACGGGGGAAGCGGTCTCGCGGAGGGAATGGCCGGCCCGGCGCTCTTTTCAAAGCGACCCGGGCCGGTCGCGCCGAGGCGGCCTACAGGCGATCCTGCTGACCGCGGAGTCCTTCGTCCACGAATACGCCCGCACGGGCCGGCTGGACCGCGTGACCGAGCGGGAGCCCCCTGTCCAGGCCCTCGCGGCTGTGCTGTTCGAGCACGGCACCGCGACCGGCTGACGGATCCTGCGCGCCGCGTGCGGCGCGCAGAGCCTCGCTACTCGAAGCTCATCCGCTCCTGGCCGGGGAGCGGCTCCGGCGGCGGCTCGGCATCGCTGCGTTCGGGGATCTCCCACTCCAGGATGTCCTCTTCGCCCTGCGGGGGCGCCCGCACGGGCTCCTGTGCGTCCGGCTCCGGGAGCGCAGGCGCGTGCCCGTCTTCGGCCAGGACGGCCTCCATGTCGAACTCGGCCGTCTCATCGCCGAAGGTCCGAGCGGCGACGGGGTCGGGCGCGGCGTCAGCGACGGCCGCCGCATCCTCCAGGGGGTCACCGTGCGGTGGCTCCTCGTCCAAGACGCTCGCGGCCTGAGGCTCCTCCTCGAAGCCGGCCGGGCGCGGCTCGTCGGGGAACACCGGCTCGAGCGCCTCGCGCTCCTCGCGAGCGATCTCGGTCGGGTCGGCGCCGCGCCTGCGCTTCAGCTCCAGGTGGTCGCGGATGGCTTCGTCGAGCAATCCCATGACGCCCCGAAACCATACTGCGCCCGCGCGGCACCGGCACGGAGAGCCCGCCCGCGCCACTGCGACTACACTTGGCGGCGACGCTCGGCCGCCCTTCGGGCGACCGGCTGCGGGGCTATAGCTCAGTTGGGAGAGCGCCTGGATCGCACCCAGGAGGTCGCCGGTTCGAGTCCGGCTAGCTCCATTCCTCGGCTCGCCAATCTGCGGCGACGGCCATCTCCGCCGACGCCGTCCCGACGCGCGGAGTCACCCGATCGGCTTCGGCAGTTGCCGCACATCGGGGCGGAAGGCCGTCGCCAGGCCTGCGATCAGGTGCCTGATCGACGCGCCGCCGTGGCGGTCGTGGCAGGCCGGCGAATCCGTAGGAGGCACCCTTCGTCCATCCGGAGAACTCCCCCTGCAGCGACGATCGCCGGCCGGCGACCGGCTGTGCCCACGTGACCGGCGCCGGGCTCGCCGGGTACCTGCACCGACGAAACCTGCGGACCCGCGTGGCGATCTGAGCAACGGCATCTCGATCAGGCCGGCGTCAGTCGATCTCCACGTTGAAGTCCCACGACGCGACCGGCTTGCCCGCGGGCGCCCAGCGCAGCGCGCCGTCGCCGGTGGGCAGCACCGCACGCAGCTCGAACGACACCGGCCTTCCGGGCGCCGCCGAGGCTGGGGATGGTCCTCCCCTCAACCCAGTCATACGCAGACGATGCACGTGCCCTGACTCGTCGATCGCCGAGAACGCAGCCGCATCGAGCTGCACCGGCGCCGTCGCCCGCGCGAGGGTCACCACGAACGTGCAAGGCGTCGTTTCCGGAGGTGGCGTGAGCCCCGTCTGAGGCACCGACGGCCCGACCACCGTCGCGAGCACGCTTGCGGAGCTCAGCTCGACTGACACGGGTTCGCCCTGCAGCGACAGCGCCGGGCGAGCGGCGCTCCCCTCCAGGGTTCTGCCGACGGCGACCTTCGGCTTCGGCAGCCAGCTCGGCAGCCCGCCGTAACGAGAGACGTGTTCGACGTGGGGAGGTGGCAGCTTGACCGCCGTCGTCGCCGCACCGCCCGGGCCACCGGACACGCGCGCGTGCGACGCCCCTGTCGAGGAGCCGCCCGAGGAGGCGGCCACGACCGCGATGAGCACGAGCGCCGCCCCGACGCCCGCCACTGCCACGGCCCGCCACCGGGGTTGAGCCGGTCGGCCCAACCCACGGTGGCGCTCCGCTCCCGCCCCGGACCGCCGCTCGTCAGCGCTCGAGGCCATCGCAGCGGCGGTGGGGACGGGAGTCGGACATCAGCGACCCTTCGGGTTCGTGAACACGTCGGACCCGAACGGCGCGAGCCCCGGCTGCGCGGCGTAGCCGAGGTGGCCTTGCTTGTCGAGCCCCTTCGAGGCCGACTTGACCGCGAACAGATCCTCCATGGTGCGCAGCCAGCTGTAGTGGTTGTAGAAGACCGTGCTGACGCTGCCCGGTTTGATGTAGGGGCTGATCAGCACGCTACCCGTGTCGCCCCCGCCTGTCGTCGATCCCGTAGAGGTGAACAGCGGGTCGTTCGCGTTCGACCGTGCGCCGAGCGTCACGCCGCTGACAGCGCCAGTGGCTGTGAGCGGTTCGCCCGAGGGGTTCACCAGCGTGAACGAGCCGGTGTCGACGATGCCACCGCTCTGCGACGACGCCGTGGCTTCGACGAACGTGTCGTTCACTTCACCGACGAACGCGCCCGCCGGGATGCCCGCGCCCGTCACCGACCGTCCCTTGTCGGTGATCACCGCGGAGTTGTCGGCGACGGTCGAGCTGCCGCTTTCCGCGGTGGCCGCTTTGTCGGTGCGCGCACCGGGCGAGTGGCTCCCGCCACCGAGGATGCACACGCCCGCCGGCTGCGCGGGCACCGTCTGCGCCACGCAGCTGTTGGGACGGTCGATGAACGCGTTGTCACCCGGTCCCGGGTACAGCTGTTCGCCGTGTTCGTTGATTTCGAGCGGCGTGTTCGGGCCGGTCGGCTCCCAGTTGACCTCGTTGCCGAACAGCGTCTCGCCGGCCTCGTCGGCCGCGATCGAGGTCGCCGCGGTCGGCGCCACCAGCGTCGAGTTTTCGAAGCTGTTGCCGGTGAACGTAAAGGGTGGGAAGCCCTCGTCGAACGTCACGTCGATGAGCCCGCCTTCCTTGAACGCCGGCGATTCCTCGATCTCTGGGATGACGTGTTCGAGGAACCTGTCGCCCGCGTAGAGGCCGCCGGTGTAGTTGACCGGCGCGTTCGGCGTGTTGGGGTCGGCGAAGCCGCCCGACAGGTTGTTGCCGTGGCAGACCGCGTCATGCGCGTCGCTGCAGTTGTTCGGCGAGATCCACACGAACTGCGGCGTCGTCGCGGCGCTCTGGAGGTCGTGGTAGAGACCGTGTTCGGCGTCGAACAGGCTCGCGACGTGTTCTTCGTTGCAGTCGCCGGATTTGAGCAGCGATTCGAACCACGGCAAGGGGAAGTGCTTCGGCACGTACTGGTCGGTCCCGTTCGCCGAGCCCGGGTTGGGCTGGGTCGTGCTGCCGGTCGCCCCCGGTTCGGCGTAGGGCGCGCCGCAGAACTGCACGCCGGCGCTGTGCTGCGGGCCGCTTTCGTCGGGGAAGCCGAGGTCCTGCGCGTAGCCCTTCCAGCTCACTTTGGCTGCGTCGAGCTGGTTGAACAGCGTGCCCACGTCGGACGGGTACACGCAGCCCATCTGACCCGAGGCCGCGTTCGCGCCGGCGCTGTCCACGAACTGACCGTAGTTGGGGTTCGTCTTGAGCTTGCCGGAGATGTTGATCGAGCCGCCGGCTTTGTCGTAGAACGGGCAGTCGGCCTGCGTGTCGGTGATCGGGGCCTGGCCGCTCACCATCGCGATGTAGTTGTCCTGGCTGAAGTGACCGGTCCCGTAGTAGTCCTTCAGCAGCACACCCTGTTCTGGAAGCGTCTTCCACAGGTAGGTGTTCTTGTTGAGCCCCGTGAAGGTGGCGTCATACGACTTGTTCTCCATGATGATCAGGAAGACGTGCTTGATCTTCCCGGGCTTGACGCCGAGGCCGTCGGGCGCGGCCGCTGCCGAGGCGGGAACGAGGGCGAGGGCGGCGAGAACCGCGATCGCCAAGGCGCTCCTGCCGGCGCGGCCGAACCATGCGGCCGAAGACGTTGCTCGCCGCCTCCCAACTGCTCGGGTACTGAGCTTCACGCTCCTCACGTGGCTTCTCCTTCGCGCTTGTGGGTTACCTGAGCGGGCGCCGCTTGCCAGCGCTCCGAGTGCAGCGCGATGATGTCCCTGGATCCCCGGAAGGCCTGTTGCGAGATCGTGACGGCGCGGTGACCTTCGGGCAACATTGCAACGCCTGTGTTCCCCGAGGGTGAAGTCGAGGCGAAGGGTGGGTGAAAGAGGCGATCCGGTCGCTTGCGCCGGACCGCCTGCTGCTCAGCTGTTCGGAGCTAGTGCTTGGGGCAGGGAACGGTCAGCGTCTTGGTGACCGTCTGCTGCGCGAGCCCGCCGAGGCCGGCGAAGGTCAGTTCCGCCTTGCCGGGGAAACCGCCCTTCGGACAGGTCTTCGGAACGCGCCCGTAGTAGATCGTCTTGCCGTTCTTGCGGATCGCCGAGCCGACGACGACCGAGATCGACTCCGCCGAGGCGTCCTGGGCGCCCGGCACCGTTTCCACGAGGGGCACCTCAGCGATCAGCTCCTTGCTGTAGAGGCCGCTCGCCCCCACGAAATGCGCCTTCGAGAGGATTTCCAGCAGCACCGGTTCGTGGCCGAAGGTGAAGAACTCGAGTCCGCCGTCGGGCGCGTAGAACGGTTCGATCGTCGCCGTCTCGGGGACGATTTCTTTTCCGAAGGCGACGACGCCGGTCACCTTGCCGACCGGCCCCGCGGCCGAACCCTTCGGGCAGCCTTTGGGGCCCGGGCCCGACGGTTCGAGCGTCGCAGGCGGGCACGCAGGGAAGCCGCTCGGGTGCAGCACCGTCCCTTTCGGCAGGAACACGTTGACGCCGATCAGCGGCGGCGGGAAGCCCCCGTATTCGGTCCCGGAGATCGTGACCTGGCTCGACACAGCCGCGCCGGCACCGAGTTTGTTGCCTGTGCCGGGGAAGCCTTTGATCGGCACGATCTGGGCTTTGATCGCCACCGTCGGGACGGCGAAGGCGGCAGCCGGCAGCGCAAGCGCTGCGAGGCCCAACACCGCGACACACCCCACGAACGCTTTGCGCATTTCTCGAATCTCCCATCGGTCGGTGCGCCCGCCGTCTGCGGGCGATGGCTGCAGTTCCTAACACGAACGGCGGGAAGGCGGCTCGGTCGTCTCTCAGGCCCCGCTGTTGACGATCGCCGCGTACGGGCGGCACGGCTCGTTGCGCAGGCTCGGGCACGCCGGGAGTTCGGTCGGGATATCCAGCCCCGGCACGACCGGCAGGGTCAGGCTCGACGGCATGCTCGGCGAGAACGCGACCGACTCGTTCGCCGTGCCCCCTTCGGGCTCGGTGTGGGCGAACGACCAGATCGGCTGTGTGCCGTTGGGCGCGGAGATGGTGACCCTGATCCGGGAGCCCGGCCGGTAGGCGTGGCCCTCGAAGTACAGCGGGATCGTGACCGGCACGTATTCGTTCGACGGCATCGGCTGCACGTCGGAGGCGAGCATCGTCGGGATCGGCTGCAGCTGCGTCGGCTTCTGCTGCAGGATGTTCTTCTTGCTCGTGGCGAGCTTGCGCTCGCTGGCGCGCAGGTACCCGTTCTGCACGAACGTCTCGTTGCCGTCGGGGCGCACTTCGGTCACCGTCGCCAGCAGGTCCACGTCGGGCGTCGAGGACTTCACCCAGGCGGTCACGGCGCCGCCGCCGACCGCGGTGGTGTCTTCGGTCAGCGGCGTCGTCACGTAGGAGACGGCGTCGCCCGCGGGAGGCTGCTGCCAGTTGTATTCCCACTGCGCGGCATCGCCCCACAGGCCGCCGGTGCCGGTGCTCGAGCTGAAGTCCGTCAGCGGCGTGGCGGCGGCGTCGGAGGTGTAGCTGTCCTGCCCTTCGCTCGGTGCCTTCTGTTCGTCCAGCGTGCCGCCCGGCCCGAAGTACCAGGTCTTGGCCTTCGTACCCGGGACCGGGAACGAGGAGAAGGTCTGTTCGTAGCCGGGGTAGGGGTCGCCCGCCGTCTTCGTTCCCAGCGGCGAGGCGCCGGCGCCGTTGTCGAAGAGGACCCTGATCTGCGGGAGTTCTTCGAACGCCGCGAGCGCCGATTCGTAGGTCGGCTGGAGCTGGATCGGATCGGACGGGCAGCGTGACGAGGTTCGTCTTTTCGAGCCCCATCGCTTCGTCGTAGATCACCGGTGCGGCCGCGTTCACCACCGCCGCGTTCAGGAGCGGCGCCTGATGGGCCACGTACAGCTCCAAGAAGTCGTAGAGGCGATCGAACGTCGCCGGATCCAGCGAGTCGACGTGCGCGCCGTTGGTGAACGTGAACCACTTCTTGGTGGTGCCCGTGAAGTGCTGTGCCAGATCGGCGCAGTGCCCGCCGGTCTGCTCGTCCTCCCACTGGCAGGCCATGAACGTCGGCACCTTGATGTTCTTGACGAACGTGACCGGATCGAGCGGGTCGGCGACCTTCGCGTTGTAGGTCGAGTTGGCTTTGATCTTGTCGAGCAGGTTGGCGGCCTCGCCGTGCAGCGCCTGGTTGGCCTTGCAGGTTTCGTCGCCTTCTTCGATCTGCTTCGTCGCCCATGCCTGCCCGTGTCCGGGGCTGGCCGGTTCGGCGTTCTGCTGGCGCTGCTCGGCCCATTCGACCGCGAAGCCGGTGTTGAGGATGCCGCCCGGGTAGAGCGTGGTCGCTGTCGCATCGATCACCGACAGCGGCGCGATCGCCGCGAGGCCGGCGGGCTGGGTCTGGGCCGTGAACAGCTGGCTGATGCCGCCGTAGGAGATGCCGAGCATCCCGACCTTGCTGCCCTTCACCCACGGCTGGTGGGCGATCGTTTCGATCACGTCGTAGCCGTCGAGGTTCTGCAGCTTTTCGAAGAAGTCAAAAGCGCCGCCGGAGCACCCGGTGCCGCGCATGTTCACGTCGACGACCGCGAAGCCCATCAGGTTGGCGAGGACCGCGATGCCGTTTTCGGGCCCGGCGGGGTTGGCGTAGCCGTAGCCCGAGTACTCGATCAGCGTCGGGTAGGGCGCCGTGTAGCTGGGCGTCGGCACGCCGGGGATCGGCAGGGTCGGGAAGTGGAACATGGACGGCACGCCGGGCTCGCCCGCCGGGCTCGTCGGCGGGTGCACGTCGATCGAGAGCTTCGTGCCGTCGCGCGTGGTCAGGTAGGTGTAGCCGTTGTCGGGGATTTCCTGTTCGTAGACGCTGGGGTCCCACGGCGCCGAGGTGCCCTTGTGGACGGTGACCGGTGCCGACTCTTCGCCGCCGCTGCGCACGCGGTACTTCTTGCCGGGCTTCACTTCGCGGAAGAGGACGCCGCCCTGTTCGTCGGCGTTCTGCGTGGCAACGGTCTGCTGCCCTTCAGGAGCGACGCCTGCGCGTTCGGCGCCAGGCCGGTCGCGTCGACCTGTTCGACGCTGCCCTGCACGTCGAAGGCCGAGGCGCTCGCGGCGACCGGAGGCTCGCGAAGAGACCGCGAGGATCGCGGAGATCGCGACCCGTCGCGCGCGGCCGCCGGACGCCTACGCGCCACCGACTCGACCGTCAACGCCTGCTCGTCTGACACGCAGCACATTTCCCCCTGTATCTGCGCGCACGCGCAGTCTCGAAAGCCTCGCCCGGTTCCGTCCCCCCTCGACCGGCACCAGCTGGAACGGCGCCAGTGATTACCCCGAGCGCCGGTTTCTAATCAGAAACGCCCCGCGATCTCCCGACAAGTGAGTCGCGGGTTCGTGCGCAGCGCTTCGCGGGCGTGCGCTCGGCGAACGCGCTGCCGCGGAGGTGCTGGCCGAGCTGTAGCCCTCAGCGCCGTTCGTTCAGCTGCCGCGTGACCGCGACCACCGCGGTCCGCTGGTACACGTCGACGGCGGTGATCGCACCGCGCCGGCCGAGCTGGCGCGCGCAGTGCTCGATCCTCCCCCGCAGGAAGGACGGGCGGCCGATCCGCGCGTTGAGCGCCGCGTTCGGGGGGAACGGCGGGATCCAGTGGTTGACGAGCAGCAGCGGGCTGCTCGCTTCGCCGCGGAAGCGCCGGCAGCTGAGCTGCCCCGGATGCAGCGCCCCGAGCGGCGTGTCCTGGATGAAGGAGAACGCCGGCATGTACCAGGCGGGCGTGCCGCCGTGGTCCTCGGCGAAGACGAGCAAGCGCCTGTCGCTGCCGACGAGGTCGCCGAGCGTCGGCAGCGGCGCGTTCCGTTCGAGTGTGGCGACGTACTTCGTCAGGCCGGCCTGCGCGAAGGCCGCAGTGATCGCCGCGGGCGGAGGGTAGTCCTCGACCAGCAGGATCACGACCTGCTGCGGGTGGTGCGCGAGGAACGCTCCGATGGCCGCGAGTTCTCGCCCGAGCGGCTCGGCGCCGAGCTCGCAGAGCGTGTGGCAGAGGTAGAGGCGCGGCTCGCCGTGAAGCTTGCCGAGGCCGATGCCACCCGCAACGCTGTCCGCGACCCGCAGCGCCGCGGTGGCACCTGCTTGGCGACCTTGTTGCGGTCTGCGCCCTCCGCGGCGAAGTCCGTGCGGACGCGTCCCGTCGCCGGATCGCTCACGCCGTAGTGGACGTCGATCAGCAGCGCGCGGATGCCGTCGTCGAGCTGGCGCGGGATCGGATAGGTCTGGTTGGCGAAGTGCCACCCCGGCTCGGCGGAGGCGGCGTAGGAGTTGTGCGTGGCCGCGAAGAAAACCTGGTCCAGCGGGCGCGAGCAGAGCACACGCAGGCCCTCGCACGCCTGGGCTGCACGGCCCCCGCTCCCGCACCCGAGCGCAAGCACGACGGCGAGCAGGGTGAGCGTCGCCGCCAGGCTCGCACGACCGCCCGCCGGCGCTCTGCGTGGCGCATGCCGCACGAGCGCAGTATGGTCAAAACGGGGTGCAGGCCACGGGAACCGGGAAGCGGTATGGACGCTCTTCCTCGAGGGTTCGCTCCTCTGCGCCGCGGACCGCCACGCTGCAGCCCGGAGAGTCGCCTGAACTCGGACGCGCGGCGCGAGGCAGAGCTCCTCGCTCCGCCCACGGCGAATGGATGCCGCGCGCGCGGCGACGCGATCCGGTCGCGATCCTCCGAGCGCAGGCCCGTACGCGCGTCCAGGAGCTCGTGCCGATCCGTTACGGGCGCATGCTGGTCTCACCGTTCACCTTCTACCGGGGCGCCGCTGCGGTCATGGCAGCGGACCTGGCGGGAACGCCCGACTCGGGGATCTTCGTGCAGGCGTGCGGCGACGCGCACATCTCGAACTTCGGCGCGTTCGGCGCGCCGGACAGACGCGTGGTCTTCAGCCCCAACGACTTCGACGAGACGCTCCCGGCGCCGTGGGAGTGGGATGTGAAGAGGATGGCGGCGAGCGTCGAGATCGCGGCGCGCGAGATCGGGCTGCCCGCGAGCCGACGGCGGCGGCTGGTGTCGGACTGCGTGCGCGAGTACCGCGAGGCCATGCGCGCCTTCGCGCGGGTCAGCCACCTCGACGTCTTCTACGAGCGGCTGAACGCGAGCGAGCTCGTCGAGCGGTTCGGCGGGACGCTCGCAGGCAGGGAACGGATCGTCTTCGCCAAGCCCTTCGCGAGGGCCCGGCGGAAGACCAGCCTGCGGGCCGTGAAGAAGCTGACCGAACGCGTGGACGGCCGGCTGCGCTTCCGCCACGTGCCGCCGCTGCTCGTTCCCTTCCGCGACCTGTTCGATCCCGCCGACCGCCGCGACGAGCGGGAGTACATCCGGGAGCTGCTCGACGAGTACGCGGCGAGCCTCGCGCCCGACCGGCGCTACCTGCTCAGCAGCTATCGGTTCGTGGACATGGCACGCAAGGTCGTCGGCGTCGGCAGCGTCGGCACCCGGGCATGGATCTTCCTGCTTGCCGGTCGGGACGGCCGCGACCCGCTCGTGCTCCAGGCGAAGCAGGCGCAGGCCTCGGTGCTCGAGCCGTACGTCGGGCGCAGCGAGTTCTCGAATCACGGCGAGCGCGTCGTCCACGGCCAGCGGATCTCGCAGGCCGCGGTCGACGTCTTCCTGAGCTGGCAGCGCAGCGAAGGCCTCGACGGCGAGGAGCACGACTTCTACGTGCGCCAGCTCTGGGACTGGAAGGCATCAGCCGACCTCGAAGCGCTGAGCGAGTCGGGGCTCCGCGCCCACACGCGTGCGTGCGGCTGGTCGCTGGCGCGCATGCACGCGCGCTCCGGCGATCGGCTCGCGATCGCCGCCTACCTCGGATCCGGACCGGCGTTCGACCGCGCGATCGCGCGGTTCGCGGCCGTGTACGCCGATCAGAACGAGCGCGACCACGCCCGGCTGGCGGAGGCCGTCGCCGCCGGGGAGCTCGCCGCGCACGAAGGCCTCTGAGGCCTGGGCCGACATTTTTAGCCGGCCGCTACGTGACGTTTAGCTCCCGAGATGAGACGTGGCTCAGGATCGTGTCATGGAATCTGAGAACTGGCCCGTGGATCCGATCGCGGCGGCGTCGCGGATCGTGGAGCTGATCGATGAGATCGACGCCAGAACCGAAGAGGAGCAGCGCACGATGCTGGAAATGTTCCTGTCGGCGTCGTGGGGCTGTCGCCGGGCTCTCGACCAGTGAGGCGCGGCGTCCGTTGACTAAGCGCACCATCCCGGTTAGCGTCGGCTGAAGTCGACCGAAGGGGGACTCAGATGCACATCCGGGTGGTGCGATTCACGGGCGTGACGCAGGAGCGGATCGACGCGCTGAAGGAGCGCGTGACGGCCTCGGGCGGGCCGCCGCCCGGCGTGAAGGCGACGGGCCTGACCGTCGGCTTCGACGCGGCGCAGGGAACCGCGATCGTGATCCAGGGCTTCGACAGCGCCTCCGACATGGAAGAGGCCGCGAAGATCTTCGAGGCGATGGACGCCGGCGAAACGCCGGGCACCCGCGCCTCGGTCGACTCGTGCGAGGTCAAGCTCGAGCTCGAGCCCTGAGCCGACGCGAAGGGCGCTACGCCTCCCGCTCGCGCGCGGCAGCGAGGAGCGCGCGCACCTCCGCGTCGCCGGTCTGCGAGAAGTCCTCGTAGTAGGCGCCGACCGCGCCGAGCGGATGCGGGGTGAGCAGGCTGAGCACCTGGTCGGCCGCGGCGCCGACCAGGCGACAGACCTCCGGATCCGCCACCGGCACGGCGACGAGGACGCTCGCCGGCCCGACGCCTCGCACTGAGGAGATCGCAGCGAGCATCGTCGAGCCCGTCGCGAGCCCGTCGTCCACCAGGATCGCCGTGCGCCCCTCGATCGCCGGCGGCGGCTGCGTACGGCCGTAGAGCCGCTCACGGCGCTGCGCCTCCGCGCGGGCGCGCGCGTCGACCCCCTCGAGCTCCTCCGGCGAGAGCCCCAGCTCCCTGACCAGTGCCTCGTTGAGCACGCGCACTCCGGGCGCGATCGCGCCGATCGCCAGCTCCTCGTGGCCGGGGACCCCGAGCTTGCGCACGACGAGCACGTCGAGCGGTGCGCCGAGCGCAAGGGCGACCTCGGCGGCGACGGGCACGCCTCCGCGGGGCAGCGCCAGCACGACCGGATCGTGTGGGACGCCCAGGCGCCGAACCCGCTCGCCCAGGAGCCTGCCGGCCTGTGTCCGGTCTCGAAAGCGCTCTGATGCCGCCGATCGCCATGTTGACCCAACTCTTACGTTCCCTGCACATGAATGTGGCACGCTTCCGGCCTCGACCCGGCGGCGCCGCCGCGCGCCCGCGCGGGTCGAACCTGCTCCTGCATGCGCCGCTACGTCCTCATCATCCTTGGTGTCGTGGTGCTCGGCTGGGCCATCGCGGCGCTCGCGACCGGGTCCGCGAGTCTCGACGCCGACTCGGGCTCGACGGCCGCCGCCGCCTCCCCGCCGTGCGACCTGAGCTCACCCGAACGCTCGGCGCAGCTGCCCGGCACCCACATCTTCGCCTCGCCCGCACCTGAAAGCGCGACCGCCAACCCGCGGACGCAGATCAGCTTCCTCGGCGCGCCGGCCGGCGCCATCTCCTCGGTGTCGGCCGTCGGCTCGGCCAGCGGCCGCCACGACGGCCGGATCGCGTCGTACTCGCAGGGCGACGGCGCGAGCTTCCTCCCGGCCAAGCCGTTCAGCGCGGGTGAGACGGTGAAGGTGAACGCGACGATCGCCGGGCGTGCGGTCTCCTTCTCGTTCGACGTCGACACGCCGTACCCGACCGCGCACGTACCCGAGTTCCCTGCCTCGCCCGCGACGCCGGCGGACTCGCAGAGCTTCATCACGATGCCGGGCGTCAAGCCGCCGGTGATGACGGTGACCGGCGCAGACCGCGACCCCTCCTCGGGCGACATCTTCGTCACGAACGGTCCCGGTCCGGGCCAGTACGGGCCGCTGATCTACACCCCCCAGGGGCGGCTCGTGTGGTTCGAACATCTGACCGGCGAAACGACGGCCGAGAACCTGAGCGTGCAGGAGTTCCGCGGGCAGCGCGTGCTGGCCTGGTGGAAGGGGCGTGTGCTGTCGCTGGGCTTCGGGCAGGGCGAAGACGTGGTGATGAGCTCCTCGTATGAGCCGATCGCGCACGTCGCCGGCGGCAACGGCCTGAAGGCCGACCTGCACGACTTCCAGCTGAGCAAGAACGACGTCGCCTACATCACCGCCTTCAACCCGATCCGCTGTGACCTGCGCCGCGCGGGCGGGCCCGCCGACGGCGCGATCACCGACACGGCGGTGCAGGAGATCGACATCCCGAGCGGCCTGGTGCGCTGGGAATGGCACAGCCTCGATCACGTCACCGCCGCCGAGTCCGAAGTCGAAGCGCCGTCGACCTCGACGCCCTGGGACTACTTCCACGTCAACTCGATCGACCCGCAGGACGACGGCAGGCTGATGCTCTCGGCCCGCAGCACGTGGGCGGGCTACGAGCTCGAAGCGGGCAGCGGGCGGATCCAGTGGCGCCTCGGCGGCAACCACAGCTCGTTCAAGATGGGCCCCGGCACGGAGATGGCCTGGCAGCACGACGGCCGCATGCGCTCGAGCGACGAAGTGACGTTCTTCGACGACGGCTCGAACCCGCCGATCCACAAACAGTCGCGCGGGCTCGTGATCGCGCTCGACCTGCGCGCGAAAACGGCCCGCCTCGTCAAATCCTTCGACCACCCCGACCCGCCGGTGCTGGCGGCCAGCCAGGGCAACATGCAGACGCTCTCGAACGGCAACGTCCTGATCGGCTACGGCGGCTCGCCGCAGATCAGCGAGTACGCCCCCGACGGCTCACTGCTGTTCGACGCCCACCAGCCCTACGACACGTCCTTCTACCGCGCCTACCGCTTCCCCTGGAGCGCGCGTCCGGCAACGCCGCCGGCGATCGCCGCGAGCGCCAACAACACCGAAGAAGAGACGATCGTGCACGCGAGCTGGAACGGCGCCACCGGCGTCGCCTCCTGGCGCGTGCTCGCCGGCGAATCGCCGCAGACGCTGTCGGTGCGGGCGACGATCCCGTCGAGCGGCTTCGAGAGCGGGGTCACGCTCCCGCACAAGTACAAGTACGCGGCCGTGCAGGCGCTCGACAGCGCCGCTCACGTGCTCGGCACGTCGGCGACCAGCCGCGTGATCGGGTTCTACGCGGGCCTGACCACAGCGGGAGGCAAACCCGGTGCGTAGGCGGCCGATCCCACGGCGCTGCACCGCCGCCACGCCGCCGTGGGATCAACCACCTAGTAGCTCGGCTGCGACTTGTGACCGTGTTTGGTCGTCGTCGTCGTCGCGCCGGGCGTCGTGGTCGACGTCGTCGCGGGGGTCGAGGTCGCCGTCGAGGAGCCCGATTTGCCGCCGCAGGCCGACAGCGCGACGCTGCTCGCCAGGACAGCGGCGAGCGTTAGCATGGCGGTCAGTGGCGTTCTCTTCATGGGCCGGGCTCCGTTCCTCGCTCGGGGACTGGGGCGCCCACCCTACCAACACCCCTCCGCGCGCTCGCCGGATCGGAGCGCTGCGATGAGCGCCGAGGCGACCGCACCCGCACCGCCCGCCGCCGCGCCTGAGAAGACCGACGGCGCCCCGCGCGGCCTCGGCCTGCTGCTCGCCGTGTGCTGCGTGGCGCAGTTCATGGTGATCCTCGACCTGAGCATCGTCAACGTCGCGCTGCCCTCGATCCAGGCGGACCTCGGGTTCTCCTCGCCGGGCCTGCAGTGGGTCGTCGACGCCTACACGATCACGTTCGCCGGCTTCTTGATGCTGGGCGGACGCGCGGCCGACCATTTCGGGCAGCGGCGGATCTTCGTGATCGGCCTCGTCCTGTTCGCGCTCACCTCGCTCGCGGGCGGGCTCGCCCCGGACAAGGCCGTGCTCGTGGTCGCGCGCGGGCTGCAGGGCTTCTCGGGGGCGCTCATGGCCGCCTCGACGCTCGCGATCATCACCGCCTCGTTCGCGCCCGGCCCGCCGCTGAACCGTGCGATCGGCACGTGGGCGGCGACCAACGGCATCGGCGGGGCGGCGGGGGCGTTGCTCGGGGGGATCATCACCGAATTCCTCAGCTGGCGGTGGATCCTTCTGATCAACCCGCCGATCGGGATCGCCGCGGCCGTTGTCGCGTACCGCGTCGTCGCCGAACGGCGCCGCGCGCCCGAGGCGAGGTTCGACCTCGCCGGAGCGGTGACGCTCACCGTCGGCCAGTTGATCCTCGTCTACGGCGTCGTCGAAGCCGGGCTCGCCGGGTGGAGCTCGGCGAAGGCGCTGATCCCGATCGGCGTAGGGGTCGTCCTGCTGGTCGCCTTCGGCGTGATCGAGGATCGCTTCGCGAAGGCGCCGCTGATCCCGTTCAAAGCAGCTGACCAAGGGACTGCGCGCGGCGAACAACATCGTGCTGCTGTTCAGCGCCGCCCTGTTCCCGATGTGGTTCGTCAGCTCGCTGTACATGCAGCAGGTGCTCGGCCTGTCCCCCTTCCACACCGGCCTCGTGTTCCTACCGATGACGCTCGCGATCCTCGTGCTCGCATCGCGCGCGGGAAAGCTCGTCAGCGCGTTCGGCGTGCGCGCGGTGCTGGGCAGCGGGCTCGTGATGATGACCGTCGGGCTGGTCCTGTTCACCAAAATCAACTCCAGCGGGAGCGCGTGGGTTTACATCGCGATCCCGGGCGTGCTGACCGCTGCAGGGATCGCGATGTCGATCGTGCCATCGACGATCGCCGCGACGCAGGGCGCCAAGGAGGGCCAGGCGGGTCTCGCCTCCGGCCTCGTCAACACCTCGCGGCAGATCGGCGGGGGGCTCGGGACTCGTGGTGCTGATCACGCTCGCCACCCAGCACCGAGCAACCTGATCGGCGACGGCGTCCAGGTCAACGACGCGCTGACCCGCGGCTTCCGCCTGGCCTACTTCATCGCCGCCGGGCTCGCCGCCATCGCCGCGCTGATGACCTTCATCGCCCTGCCGGCGCCCGCGGAAACGCTCGCGCGAGCCTCGCGGCGCTTCATACCCGCCGTCGGCGTCGCGCTGCTTGGCGTTCGTCGGGCTGAGCGTCGCCTTCGCAGGGCAACAAAGGCGCGCCGATCGGCCAGTACACGACAGCCGGCACATACAGCTTCGTGACGCAGCCGTCGCTGCACCCGCCGATGATCAAGCGCGTCCAGCCGGGCGGAAGGGCAGCAGCCTCGCGCCCGGCTACGTCCTCGCGACGAACTTCTACGACCTGAACAAACCGCCGATCCGCGGGCAGAGCGGCCCGATGGTGCTCGAGCGCGACCTGCAGCCGGTCTGGTTCCAGCCGGTGCCCGAAGACGACGTCGCCTCGAACCTGACACTGCAGAGCTACAGCGGCAAGCCGGTGCTCGGCTGGTGGCAGGGGAAGGTGACGAAGTCGGGCCAGACCGAAACCGGCGAAGACGTGATCGTCGACGAGCACTACCTACGTGGTCGCCCGGCTGCACGCGACCGCGCGGCTGGGTGCTGACACTGCACGAGTTCCAGATCGACGACGAAGGCCACGCGTGGGTCACGGCCAACAAGAACATCGCGAAGGACCTTTCCTCCTACGGCGGCGCCTACAACGGGGCGCTCGTCGACGTGGCCGTGCAGGAGTACGACCTGGCCAGCGGCAAGCTGATGAAAAGCTGGGACGCGCTGAAGCACGTCTCGCCGCGGGAGTCGGTCGCAACGGTGCCGACCAACGGCTTCCCGTGGGACGCGTACCACGTGAACTCGATCCAGCTCGTCGGGCAGGGCAAGTTTCTCGTCTCGATGCGCAACACCTGGGCGGCGTACATGGTCGACGGGTCGACCGGCAGGATCGATTGGACGCTCGGCGGGCGCAAATCGAGCTTCAAGTTCGATCGCGGCGCGGGCTTCGAGTGGCAGCACGACGTGCGCATGCAGCCGGCGGGGCCGTCTCGCTGTTCGACGACCACTGCTGCCAGCTGACCGGCGGCGGCACCTCGGTCAAGGCGACCGGCGCCGTCGCGCGGGCTCGTCCTGCGCCTCGACCAGAGCACCCGCACCGCGTCGCTCGTCTCGCAGTACGGCGAGCGCGAAGGCTTCGAATCGGAATACATGGGCGACACGCAGCCGCTGACGGGCGGCGGGGCGTTCGTCGGCTGGGGCTCGGAACCGTACTTCTCCGAGTACGCCCGCTCGGGCAAGCTCATCGACGAAGGCATCCTGCCCGAACCGGATCGCACGTACCGCGCGCAGCTCGAGCCATGGGACGGCATGCCCGAAACCAAGCCCGCCGGCGCGGCCAGGCGCGAAGGCTCGGCGACGAAGGTCTACGCCAGCTGGAACGGCGCGACGAAGCTCGCCTCCTGGCGGGTGCTCGGCGCGAGCACGGCCGGTGGCGCGATGCGCCCCCTCGCCACAGCGCAGCGGGCTGGGTTCGAGACGGCGATCGGTGTTCCGGCCGGCTACACGAGCTACGAGGTCCAGGCGCTCGACGCGGGCGGGCACCCGCTCGCGACCTCGACCGCTTTCGCGGCCGGCTAGTCCAGCTGGAACTCGCCGTCGCGGTAGATGACGAGCTCGCCGCCGTCGCGCAGCTCGGCCGTGACGACGCGGTCGGCCGTCGAGACGATGTCGGTGTGGACGCTCGAGTTGTTGAAGCCGAGACGCTCCCACTCCGCCGGGCTGACGGCTGAGGGATCGCCCGCGTAGGCGTCCTGGTAGGAGCGCCCGAGCGCGATGTGCGTGTTGCCGAAGGGCCCGCCGACGTTCTCGTCGTAGAGCGTGTGGGCCATGAAGCGCGTGATCCGCGACAGCCGCCTGTCGGTCAGCGAGAACTCGCCGACCTTGTCGGCCCCCTCGGTGGCGATCATCTCGCGCAGCACCGGCTCGTTCTGCTCGGCTGAGGACTCGACGACGCGGCCCTCCTCGAAGCGGAGGCTGATGCCCTTCACGAGGTTGCCGTAGCGATAGAGCGGCTGGTTGAAGCGGATCCAGCCTTCGGTGCCGCGCCAGTCGGGGCTCGTGAACAGCTCGAAGCTCGGGATGTTGCGTCCCCTCCCGCCGAGCCAGCGGCGCTGCTCGCCCACGGAGACCCACAGATCGGCGTCCTCGCCCTCGACGTGCAGGCGCGCGATGTCGAGGGCGTCGAGCGCCTCGCGCGTGCGCTCGATCGTGCGGCCGATCTCGCGCCAGCGGGCGATCGGGTCGTCTTGGTCGAGGAAGCACGCGTGCACGATCTGCTCCCAGTACTGCTCGAGGCCCATCTCCGCCTCGGCCGCCATCGCCTCGGTGCCGTACAGGCCGAGGGTCCAGCTGAAGCGTCCCTCGTTCTCCTTCTCGCCGCGCCAGTCCATCAGCTCGCGCAGGGCCACGCCACGCTGCATGATGCGCGCCGGGTCGATCGTCTCCAGCGCATGGGGGTCGGCTTCGGCGATCACCGAGACCTGATGGTCCATCTCGTCGACCAGCCCGCGCAGGTAGTGCGAAGGGAAGTGCTCGAGCTGTCCGTTGGACGCGAGCTCGAAGAACGCCTTGGAGCCACCCATCCCCTGCTCCTCGTCGGGGTAGTAGCCGCCGATCACGTTCCCCCCCGCGCGCCAGACGGCGCGGCACAGCTCGAGGTACAGCGGCTTGGCGCTCTCCGGAGCCGTCACGCGCACCACCTCGCCGGGCTGGACGCCCCGGCCGCCGCCGAGCGCGTAGTCGACGAGGACGGACGCGTAGCGCTCGAGCACCTCCTGAGGCGGCGTGTAGGGCACGACGGGACTCTACCCCGGAGGGGTGACCCGTTCTCACCCGCAGAACGACGGGACTCCCCTAGGCCGCCGCTTGTGCCTCGGCTACAGCGGGCTTCGCGCCCGCCGAGAGACCGTGGGGTGTCTTCTCCCAGTAGAAGGGGTTGCGCACGAGCTGGACCGCGGCGCGCCAGGCCGCGATCGAGTGCAGCACCCAGTAGAAGGGGTTCAGGAGCGCGAACGGCGCCGCCCGCCAGCCTTGCCCGCGCACGGCGGCGAGCACGTTCAAGCCGATCATGATCCCGTTGCCGACGATCAGGTTGATCGTGGCGATCGCCCAGAAGGCGCCCGAGTCCAGGAGCGGCAGGTGAGGCTCGCCGAAGCCGTACCAGGCGGCGGTGCCGATCCACATCACGGGAGCGAGAAGGAACGTGAGCGGGGTGCCGGCGATCAGCAGCAGGAAGCCTGCGGCGTCGACCACCCCGACCTGGCGCACGAGCCGCCGCGGCGAGCGCGCATGGACGAGGGCGGTCTGCATGTACCCCTTGATCCAGCGGGTGCGCTGGCGGATCCACGGGCGGACCTCGGCGCACGCCTCCTCGTCGGTGTCCGAGTCGATGACGCCGACGCGATAGCCCTCGACCGCCGCCCGCAGGCCGAGGTCGGCGTCCTCCGTCACGTTGTGCGGGTCCCAGCCGAGCAGCCCACGGAGTGCGGCGACCCGAAAGTGATTGGAGGTGCCGCCGAGCGGGATCGGCAGCCCGAGGCGGTCGAGCCCGGGGAGCATCGTCCCGAACCAGTAGCCGTACTCGAGGCTGAACATCCGCGTGAGGAGGTTCGCGCCGCTGTTCCAGTAGCGGAGGCGAGCCTGCATGCAGACCGTCTGGGGCCCGGCCTGGTCGAACGCGGCAACCGCCTTGCGCAGCTGCTGGGGATCGGGACGGTCCTCGGCGTCGTAGATCACGAGCAGCTCGCCGCGGGCGAGGACGAGCCCCACGTTGCATGCCTTGGGCTTGGTCTTCGGCGAGGCGTCCGGGACGACCACGAGTCTCACCGTCGCCGGCGGGCGCGCCGCTCGCGCGGCTTCGATCGTCTCCGTGTCGTCCGACTCGAGCAGGACCAGGATCTCGAGCTTCTCGGCGGGATAGTCGAGCCGGCCGAGGTTGTCCATCAGCTCGCCGATGATGTTCGCCTCCTTGTAGACCGGGACAAGGACCGTGTAGCGCGGCAGCATGCGGTCGTCGCGCACGATTCCGGCCGGCATCGTGCGGGCGCCGGTGGCAACGCCGACGAGGCATGCGACCAGCTTGAAGCCGACAGCCGCCAGGAACACCACGTTTGCCGCGGCGACGATCAGCGCGAGTGTGAGCTGCCACTGCGCGAGCATGCCGACGGCGAGCAGGACGCCCGCGGCGGCCACGCACCGCTTCTGGCCGACCGACCACCCGGCCGCCGCCGAGAGGTCGGGGCGGCGCGCGAGCAGTTCGCCCGTCGAGCGCCGGACGAAATGCCTTCGGAAGCAGAGCAGCACGGTGCGCTCGATGTCGATCGGTGTCGTCGTCCGGAAGCTGATCTTCGCCCCGTCGGCGAAGTGGGCGCGGACACGCTCACACGTCTCGGTGCTGGGCGGTTCGCAGGTCGCGACGATCGTGCGGTCCCCTTCGACCTCGACCGGGACCCAGCCCTCGTCGAGCAGGGTCTCAGCGGGGAAGGCGCGCACCAGGTCCTCGTCGATGTCGCTGTTCAGCAGATCGACGAACGGCAGACCCCACTGTGAGCCGAGCACCCGCTGCAGCTCGAGGCGGTGCACGCAGCCGGCGGCGATGAGGATCTGCCCGACGCGCTCGCCGGTCTCGCGCTGGCGGGTGAGGGCCCAGCTGAGCGTGGCCCGGTCGATCAGCCCGGCGGCAAGCAGCGCCTCGCCGATCGGCTGCGGCTGCGCGGCGCCCCCGACGCGGTCCGAGCGGCGCCGCCGCGGACGCGCGCGGTCGGCGCCGTCGGCACGGCGGACCCGCGGCCCTTCGGCCGGCAGCTTGGAGCGCCTCGCGGGCGAGGAGGCAGGGGATTGCCGCATGGCACCGCCTCGTCTGCGCCACGCACATCCCGTCGCTTCGCGACCGGGTGTTGGACGGATGTTCGAGTCAGCGCAGCACCTGTTTTGTGCGGCGGCCGCCGCCGGGCGGCACAGCTACGCTGAGCCGATGCGGCTCAGCGAGGGCGACGTGGCGCTTCGTCCCATGCGCCCGCAGGACCAGGAAACGCTGCTCGCCCTGCTGGGCGAGCCGGAGGTCGCACGCTGGTGGCCTGTGCCCGACTTCGAGCGCGACACCGGCTGGGTGATCGAGATCGCCGGGGAGCCGTCCGGCTGGCTCGAGTACCACGAGGAGGACTACGCCTGGTACCCGAGCGTCGCCTTCGACATCGCCCTCACGACCCCCGCGCACGGGCGCGGCTACGGGCGGCGCGCGCTGGCGCTCGCGATCGGACACTTCGTCGCCAAGGGGCACCACCGCTTCACGCTCGACCCGAACGTCGCCAACGAGCGCGCGATCCGCTGCTATGCCTCGCTCGGCTTCGAGCGCGTGGGCGTGATGCGGGCGTACGAGCGCGATCCCGGCGGCGGCTTCCACGACGCGCTGCTGCTCGAGCTGATCGTGCCCGAGGCGATCGAGCGCGACGCGCTGGCCCCGTGACGGCGCTCTCTGCTCGTCCTGCAGCACGCCGGCTGCGAGCCACCCGGCGTGTACGAGGACGTGCTCCGGGAGCGTGGCCTCGGTTTCGAGCGCGTCGTTGTTCCCGAGGAGCCGCTGCCGGACTGGCGCGCTCACTCGGCGATCGTCGCGATGGGCGGCGCGATGGGCGCCTACGAGGACGAGGCGCACCCGTGGCTCGCCGCCGAGAAGCGGCTGGTCGCCGAGGCTGTCGCCGAGGGCACGCCGTACTGGGGAGTCTGCCTCGGCGCGCAGCTGCTCGCATCCGCACTCGGCGCGGAGGTGCGGCCCGGCCCCGCAGCCGAGCTGGGCGTGCTGACGGTCGAGCTGACGCCGGACGCCGCGGGCGACGCCGTGTTCGCGGGCGCGCCGCCGCGCTTCGAGACGTTGCAGTGGCACGGCGACACCTACGAGCTGCCGCCCGGCGCTGTGCGCCTCGCGCGCTCGGAGCGCTACGAGCAGCAGGCGTTCGCGCGCGGCCGCGCTTACGGCGTCCAGTTCCATCTCGAGGTGGACGGCGCGCTTGCGGCGGAGTGGATGGAGGTGCCGGAGTACGTCGCCGAACTGGAGGAGCTCGACGGATCCGGCGCGCCCGGGCGGATGCTGGCCGAGGTGCGCGCGGCCGAGACACAGACGGTGCCGCTCGCGCGGGAGCTGTTCACGCGCTGGCTCGTGGACGTGGTCCGTATCTGACAACTACGATTCGGATATGCGAAGGCGCCTGGCCCGCGCCTACAGGTTCAGCCCCGCAGCACCGCGCGCGAGGAGGTGTGCCGGGCTGCCGGCGAGCGCGAGCGTCACGGTCACGTCGAGCCGCTGGCGGTGCCTGCGCAGCAGGGCGCGCCCGATCGGCTTCAGATGCAGCGAGAGGGTGAAGGTGCCGCGTCGCGCTCCGAACACGGCGTGTGCGATCACGACCCGGATCGTGCGGGGATGTCCGTGAACGCGGCGGGTGAACACGGCGCGGAGCGTGACCGCGCCGCGGCAGGTGCGCCCGGCCGGGCAGCGCAGCCGTAGTCGCGACGACGCCGTGCGCGCCGGCACGCAGGCTCTTCGCGAGCAGGGCGAGCACCGCGCGACGGGCAGGTGCGTCCGTCCGGCCCGAGACCGGGACGGGAGCGGCGGCGAGAGCGGGCTTCGAGCGGGGTGAGCACGGCGGTCTGGTAGGCGGTGAGTGTGGATCCTGTGGCGAGGAAGAGCCGTCCGCCCGCCGCACTCGGTGAACCGAAGTGGTCGGTGACCGGGCTGGGGAGGGTGAGGGTGTAGCGCGGTTTGCCGCTAGCCGGGTCGAGGCCGTAGAGCTTCGTGCCGCCGCCTTTGAAGCCGCCGGTCGCGATCGTCCAGACGAGGCCCGCCGAGACGATCGGCGGCCCGAAGGCATCGGACGGTCCCTGCCAGAGCGGCGTGAACGTCCGCGCAGCCGCGTCGTAGGCGAGCGCCATCGTGCCGTTCGTGCACGGGATGTAGATGACGCCGCCGGCGAACGAGTCGCCGCCGAAGCTGCCGGAGCCGTTGCAGACCTGCGCGCTGTACACGGCCGGGGCGCCTCCCCCCATCGTCGCGGCGTCGATGAGGTACCCGGTGCCGCTCTTGCCCGCCTGGAAGATCAGCCCACCCGGCAGGAGCTCGGGCGCGGCCGAGCCGAGGTCGCGGTCGCTGTTGGAGTCCGCAAGCCAGCTCGGCGGCTCGAACCAGCCTGTCGCTTGCGAGCGCGGGGTTGAGCACGACGACGGCGTCGGAGTCGTCGAAGGTCGTCGCTTCCTGGCCGCCGGGCGGGTTGGGATTGCCGGTCGCGACGTAGATGTTGCCTTCCGCGTCGACGGCCGGTCCACCGGTGGCCCAGACGGCACCCCCTCCTGTCGAGGGCGCGGCGATCGGTACCTGCCAGTACGCGGGCGCGCCACCGTTCTCGGGCGCAGCGACCACGGCGCCCTTGTAGACCGAGCAGTCGCCGTCGTTGCCGCCGAAGCCGAACACCACGTTGCCGCCGTCGAGGTTCAGCGCGCTGCGTTGCAGGATCGCCTTGGGGTCGGCGCCGGGCGGGTCCACCGGCGTGCTGATCACCTGTGCGCCGTCGAGCAGCCTGAAGCCCTCGAGCAGATGCCGCGCGTGGCTGCCGTCCCAGGTGTCGGCGACCACGTAGAGGACGCCGGTGGCCGGGTCGATGACCGGCGTCGAGACGATCCCGACCGTGGGTTTCACGTCGCCGCAGGGGAGCGCGCTCGCCGGCACCGGGGTGCCCGCGCTCGCGTGCCAGATGACCGCCCCGCTCGATGCGTCGAGGGCGTAGACGTCGTCGCCGATCGTCGCGGCGTAGACGCGGCCGCCGAGCACGACAGGCTGGTTCCACATCGGCGCGCCCAGGTTCGCGGACTGCCAGCTGAGCGTCGGCGCCAGCGGGCTCGTGCCGTCGGGGTCGGCGCCCGTGCGCGTCGCGTCGTGGTGGTAGGTGGTCCACGCCGGGAGCGCGCCGGCCGGCGGGACGGCCCAGCCCAGGAACGCGAACATCGCCGCGCCCGCGCAGAGCGCGGCGGCGGCTGTGCGGCAGCGGGCCGTGCGGGTGGCTTCGGGCATCAGATCAGGGTTCCCGCAGCGAGGAGTCGCCGCGCGTTTCCTGGACACATGGCCCAGGCGGCGCCGAGCCTACTCGACCACCACGCGCACGGTCCGCAGCCGCCGATCGCTCGCGCCGCGGATCGAGCCGCCCAGCTCGAGCGTGCCGCGGATGTAGGCAAGCGTCTCGGCGGTCAGGCGCTCGCCGGGCAGGACGTTGGGGATGCCGGGCGGGTAGGTGGCCAGGGACTCCGCGGCGATCCGCCCGACAGCCTCGTCGGCCGGCACGACCTCCTGTGCGCCCAGGAAGGCCTCGCGAGGGGTCATCGCCAGTTCGCCCCAGGGCGGGGGCGCGGCGAAGGAGGCGTGCTCGCCGTGCGGGTCGATGCCGACGCGCGTGACCGCCTCGCGCAGGGCGTGCACGAGCCGGGCGGCCTCCGGCATGCCACGCTCGCCCATGCCGAAGACGGCGACGATCACGTTCTGGCCGTAGAGCTCGAGGTTGATGTCGTCGATCTCGCGCAGCAGCACGGCCAGCTCGTAGCCGGTCGCGTTCACGCCGCGCACGTCGACGGCGAGCCGCAGCGGGTCGTACCCGTGGACACCGGGCCTGCCCACCAGGCGCTCGTCGAGCACGTCCAGGCCGTCGATCGCGCGGATCTGCTCGCGCGCCTGGGCGAGCGCGGCCATCGTGTGCTCGAGCAGCTCGCGCCCGGCGACCGCCGCCTGGCGGCGTGCGGCGTCCAGCGAGCCGAACAGCAGCGAGTTGGGGCTGGTGGACTCGGTCAGCGTCACGGCGCGGTCGACGGTGTCCTCGGTGATGCCGGCCCGCCCGCCCTCGTGCCCCAGATGCAGCATCGCGGACTGGGTCATGCTACCCACGATCTTGTGGGTGCTGGAGATGACGAGGTCGGCCCCGGCCGCCAGCGCGTGTTCGGGCAGCGCCTCGTGGAAGGCCATGTGCGCCCCCCACGCCTCGTCGACGATCAGCGCGACTCTGTGCGCGTGCGCGACCTCGACGAGCGCGCGCACATCGGCGGCGGCGCCGAAGTAGGTGGGCGAGACGACCCACGCGCCCGCTGCTCCAGGCGTCGCCGCCAGCGCGACGTCGAGCGCCTCGGGCGTGAGGCAGTGCGCGATCCCGAGCTCGGGGTCGAGCTCGGGGGAGACGAACGTCGGGCGCAGCCCGGACATCACCAGCGAGTCGATCGTCGAGGAGTGCGCGTTTCGCTGCACGACGACCTCCGCGCCGTGGTGCGCGAGGGCGAGCCCCGCGGCGAGGTTCCCCTGCGAGGCGCCGTTGATCAAGAACCACGTCCGCCGCGCGCCCCAGGCCTCCGCGGCGAGCCGCTGCGCCTCTTCGAACGGCGTCGGCTCCGGCCCGAGGTCGATGCCGTAGGTGAGCGCGGGGATGTCGACCGCGAGCGCCTGCTCGCCGACGGTCTCGATCAGGCCCACGTCGGCGCCGGCGCCGCCCTTGTGCCCGGGCACGTGCAGCCGCGCCGGGTTCCGCGCCGCGTACGCGCTGAGAGCGTCCAGGTAGGGCGTCGCTCGCTGACCCTCGTCAGAGCTCATCGGGCCGCCGCAGCGCGAGCGATCACGGCTCGGCCACCGCGACCGCCGCCGTCGCGCCCGGCGCCGGGCCCGCCGGCCGCCCAGTGCTGCGCAGCAGCCCCGTGTCGCGGGTCAGACGCTGCGCGAGCGTCACCGGGATCACGCTCACGATGATCACGAACAGCACCACCACGTTGACCTGCGGCAGCTGCTGGCCGAGACGGATGTTGCCGAAGATCCAGATCGGCAGGGTGCTCTGCGCGCCGGCGGTGAACGTGGTGACGACGATCTCGTCGAAGGACAGCGCGAAGGCGAGCAGTCCGCCGGCGACCAGCGCGGTCGCGATCATCGGCAGCGTCACGAAGCGGAACGTCTGCAGGCCGTCGGCGCCGAGGTCCATCGAGGCCTCGGTGAGCGAGGTCTGCGATCGGCGCAATCGCGCGAGCACGTTGTTGTAGACGGTGACGATGCAGAACGTGGCGTGGCCGATCACGATCGTCAGCAGCCCGAATTCGACGCCGTTGAAGCTGATGAACGAGTTCAGGGCCATACCGGTGATGATTCCCGGCAACGCGATCGGCAACACCAGCAGCAGCGAGATCGCTTCGCGCCCGAAGAAGCGGAAGCGGTGGACGGCGAACGCCGCCATCGAGCCGAGCAGCATCGCGATCAACGTCGCGAGCACGCCGGCGCGCACCGACAGCCAGAGCGAGTGGCGCATTTCGGCGTTGTGCCAGGTCGGCGAGAACCATCGCGTCGAGAGCCCTTCCAGCGGCCAGCTCTGGACGTTGGAGGGGTTGAAGGCGTAGAGGATGATGATCACGATCGGGAAGAACAGGAAGAGCATCAGCAGCGCGGCCCACACGCCGAGCGCGACCTTCCCCCATCGGCTCGCCCCGATCACAGCGCCTCGAATGCTCCGAGCCGGCGGGCGACCAGCAGGTAGACGCCCATGATCACGAGCGGCACCGTCGCGAACGCCGCCGCGAACGGGACGTTGTTGGCGACGCCGACTTCGCTGTAGACGACGTTCCCGATCAGCGTCGAGTTGCTGCCGCCGACGAGCAGCGGCGTGATGAAGTCGCCGAGCGTGAGCGAGAAGGTGAAGATCGAGCCGGCCACCACGCCCGGGAGGATCAAAGGCAGCACGACCGTCCTGAACGTGCGCCAGCTCTTCGCGCCCAGGTCCGCGGAGGCTTCGATCAGCGAGTCGGGCACGCGCTCCATCGCGGTCCAGACCGGCAGGATCATGAAGGGCAGCCAGATGTAGCTGAAGACGATCCACATCGCCCAGTTCGTGTAGCCGACGTTGACGTGGGCCCCGATCTGGCCGAGGAAGTAGTTGAGGATCCCGTCCTTGGCGAGGATCAGCCGCCACGCGAACACCCGCACCAGGTAGCTCGACCACAGCGGGATCAGGATCGCGACGAACAGCACCGAGGACAGCCGTTTCGGCGCAACACGCACCGCGAAGAACGCGAACGGCACGGCCAGGATCGCGTCGGTGACGGTAACCGCCGCCGCGATCCCGACCGTCCGCAGCGCGATCGTCCGGTAGACCGGTTCTTTGAACAGACGTTCGAAGTTGGCGAGCGTGAATTCGTGGACGATCTTGCCGCTCAGCGGTTCGACCTTCCACAGCGCCGAGAGGAACAGCAGGATCAGCGCCGCCAGGTAGATCAGCACGAACCACGCGCCCGGCGCCGACAGGAGCAGGACCGCCCGCAGCCACGGCCGGCGGAAGAAAGCCGCCGACACGCGGGTGCGGACCGAGGGGGGACGGGCCGCCGGGTGGGCGGCCCGTCCATCAATGGTGCTGCTGGCCAATCGCGTCGCCTACCCGGTGACTTCGGTCCACTTCTGCTGCCAGACCGAGTAGTCCATGCAGTTGTTCTGGCCGGTGCCGCAGTTCTGCACGGGCGTCTTCCAGAACTTGATCGAGTTGAAGTACGCGGCCGGTGCGTTGGCGTGGTAGGTGGTGCAGGACCCCTTCTTGATTTTTTCCATGTAGGGGCAGGCCTTGGTGTTGGCCGGCGTCTCGCCGAACGAGATCGCCTGCTCCGCCTGGATTTCCGGCTTCGACACCCAGTTCACCCATTTGTAGGCGCAGTTGGGATGTTTCGCGTGCGCCGACAGCATCCAGGTGTCCGCCCAGCCGGTCGCGCCCTCGATCGGGATCCGTTCGGACACCGGCGTGTGCGCCGCGACGAGCGTGTTGTACTGGTAGGGCCAGGACGCGCCGATCGTGGCGTCACCACTCTTGAAGAGTTCGATCTCGTCAGAGGCGAGCGCCCAGTACTTCTTGATCAGCGGGTGCTGTTCCTTGAGCAGCTTCACGGCCGCGTTGAGCTGCTGTTCGGTCAGCTCGTACGGGTCGGTGATGCCCAGGCTCGGCTGGTGATGTGACAGGTACAGTGCCGCGTCCGCGATCTGGATCGGGTTGTTCGGAACCGTGATCGAGCCTTTGTACTTCGGGCTGTAGATCGCTTCCCAGCTGGTCGGCGCCGGCGTCACCGACTTGTTGTTCCACATCAGGATGTTCGGGCCCCACTGGAGCGAGATCCCGTAGTGGACGCCGTTCACCGTGTTGTGCGCGGGCGACTTCAGCTGCGGGATGAAGTTGTTCCATTCGGGCACCAGCGCCACGTTCATCGCCGCGACGTTGCCGCCGGCGATCAGGCGCAGGCTGGCGTCGCCGGAGGCGGAGACCATGTCGTACTGGTTCCCGGCCTGGCGCATCAGCGTCACCATTTCGTCAGATGAGCCGGCGTACTTGGCATGCACAACGCAGCCGGTCTGCTTTTCGAACGGCTTCACCCATTCGGGCTGGGCGTAGCCTTCCCACGCGACGAGGTTCAGCTGCCCCTCGCCGTTACCGATCTTCGTCGGCAGGTTGCTGCTCGCCGACGATTTGCTCGACGAGCTCCCGCACGCGCTCGCGCCGACGATCATCGCCAGCAGAGCGGCCCCCAGGGCCCAGTCGACCTTTGCGAACTTCATGTCTCAGTCTCCTCCTGTGGTTTGGCTCCCAGCACCGACTCGTCCTCCCGCCGCCAGAGCAGGCGCACCTTGCGCCCCCGCTCGTGCAGCGCCTGCTCGGCTGACATGTCGAGGTTCTGCCTGAGCACGACGATCGTCTCGCCCCGGTCGGTCTCGACGACGTAGCGCGTCACCGAGCCGAGGTAGGCGACCTCGCGCACGACTCCCGCGAGCGAGCCGGGAACGTCCTCCCCGTCGCTCAGCAGGCGAATCTTCTCCGGCCTGATCATCAGCTTGCGGCCGTCCCGTTCGATCACGTTCGAGGTCCCGACGAAGCCGGCCACGAACTCGTTCACCGGCCGCTCGTAGATCTCGCCCGGGGTCCCGACCTGCTCGAGGCGTCCGTCGGAGAAGACCGCGATGCGGTCGCTCATCGTCAGCGCCTCGTCCTGGTCGTGGGTGACGTAGACGAAGGTGATGTTCTCGCTCAGCTCGCGCTGGATCGACTTCAGCTCCAGCTGCATCTGCTGGCGCAGCTTCAGGTCCAGCGCGCCGAGGGGCTCGTCGAGCAGCAGCACGCGCGGCTTGTTGACGATCGCCCGGGCGAGGGCGACGCGCTGACGCTGGCCGCCGGAGAGCTGCACCGGACGACGCTCTTCGACGTTCGGCAGCCGCACCATCTCGAGCGCTCCCCGTGCCTGCTCGGCGCGCTCGCGCTTGCCCACGCCCTTCACCCGCAACCCGTACGCGACGTTGTCGAGCACGCTCATGTGCGGGAACAGCGCGTAGTCCTGGAACACGGTGTTGACGGGGCGCTCGTACGGCGCGCTACCCGTGACGTCGAGACCGTGCAGCTCGACGCGCCCGGTGTCGGCCTGCTCGAAGCCGGCGATCACGCGCAGCGTCGTGGTCTTGCCCGAGCCGGAAGGGCCGAGCATCGTGAAGAACTCGCCGGAGGCGACCTCCAGCGAGAGGTCGTCGATCGCGACCACGTCGCCGTAGGTCTTGCGGATGCCGCTGAGGCGCACCGCCGGCGCGCTCTCCGCGTCACCGGCCGACGGGGAACGTCCGCTCGGGGCGTCCATCGTCGTACCGCCACCGGCCACCACGGGGGCGAGTCTATTATCCGAGCCCGACAGCGGCAACTGGCCGGGCTGGACAAAGCACCCCCGCCGCCTGCTCCGTCTGGTCCGTGTTGACCGGCCCGCATCCCCTCCGTTTTGGAGCGCGCGGTGTGTCAAATCGGCGCGTCGAACGTGTCGACTTTGCAAGTTCTGCGCGTGAAGGGTTGGCGCGGGCACGGCTGCGCCCTAGCGTCGGCGCGAGAACCTGAAAAGCGGCCCGGCGGTGCGTCAACACCCCGGGCCCGGCACCGAGTCGCTCAGCCTCGATGCCAGCCGATTGTCGCGAACGCGCGATGAGAGCTTGCGCGATCGCGTCCTGCGGCTGCAGTGGGCGGAGCGCCCGGGGAACGGAGGCCACGATGGGCGGACGGGAGCGGAGCGGGCGCGAGCCCACCGCGGATCAGGTGCTCGCGGCGCTGGACCGCGCCGCACGACACCGCCCGCCCCGCCCGGGACCGGTCGCGGCGCGGGCGCTTCGCGAGCATCTGGGGATCGCGGCCCGCTCGAGCGCCGCGCGGGTGGCGGACGAGCGTGTCGCCGAGCTCGAACGCGCGGGGCTCGTGACGGCCGTCGCGAGAGCACGGCGTTCCGGTCTGGTCGCTGAGCGAGCGCGGCACGGCGGCGCTCGCCCGCGCCGGGGCGCAGTCGCTGCCCGAGTCGCCGCGGCACCGCGCGTGGCGGCACGCGCGCACGGCCGCCGAGCAGGAGCTGCCGCGCTTCGCCGCGAGCCTGGCGGAGGCGCTCGCGGAGGCGGAGCACATGCTCGAGCAGCCGCCCTCCTCGGCGCGATGGCTCGAGCTCGGCGCGCGGCTCGGCGGCGAGTGCCGGCGCCTCGGCTCGGCGTGGCACTGCCTGCGCGAGTGGCCCGAGCCCGACGACGAGGCGCTCGACCCGGACGCCGCCGCGCTCTCGGGTGCCCAAACGCGAGAGGGCATCGATGCCCGCCGTGCGCGGCTCGCCGGGCTGCGCAACGTGCGGCTGTGGCGGGAGCCGGACTGAGCGTCAGGCGGGCGCGGGGGCGCCCTTGCGCTCGTCGTAGAGCCGCAGCGCGAAGGCGCCCGCCGGGTGCACGCGCCCGCGCTCGACGAGGGCGGTCGTGGGCACGTCGAGCAGCTCCAGCGGCGGCAGCGGCACGCCGTAGACGGACGGCAGCACGATCGGCGCGGCGAGCGCGGCGAAGGTCAGGTCGGCGGCGCTGAAGCGCTCGCCGAGCAGGTACGGGCGGCCGTCGGCGAGCAGCTCGGCGACCCAGTCGAGCTCGGCGAAGGTGACCGCTTCGTCCTCGCGCTCGATGCCCGGCTCGATCTCCAGCGCGCCGGCGATGAAGCGCTGCGCGAGCGGCAGGCCGAGGCGCAGGGCCCGGTCCTCCCAGGGCGGCACCCCCTGGTCGTTGTAACGGAGCAGCAGCTCGCGCTGCTCGAACATGCGCACGTAGATCAGCCGCCGCCCGTGCGGGCCGAGCCGCTCGTCGAGCCGGCGGCAGACCGCGAGCTCGCGCTCGCGCTCGGCGCCCTCGCCGAACAACCGCAACGAGGGCTCTGAGTGCGCGTCGGCCCATTCGAGGATCTGCTCGGACTCGCCGATGGCGCCGTCGGGCGTGACGAGCACAGGCACGGTCTGGCCGCCGCCGGCGCGGCGTGCGTACCAGCGGTGCAGCCCCTGCACGTGGGGTTCCTCGCGGTATGCGATCCCCGCCCTCTGCAGAGCCCAGCGGGCCTTCTCGCAGTAGTGGCTGATCGGGATCGTGATCAGGCGCAGCATCTGCAGGCGCAGTATGGCCCTTTGCTAGCGTGCCCGTTCGGTGGCGGAGTTCGAGGAGTGGGAGATCGTGCTGCACGGGCGCCGGGCTGTCTACCGGATCGCCGGTGACGGCCCTCCCGTGGTGCTGATCCACGGCATGCTCAACTCCTCGAGCCACTGGCACGCGGTCGCCGAGCGACTGGCCGGTGCGCACACCGTGGTCGCGCCCGACCTGATCGGGCACGGCGACTCGGCGGCGCCGCGCGGCGACTACTCGCTCGGAGCGCACGCCGCCAGCATCCGCGACCTGCTCACCGCGATCGGGATCGAGCGCGCGACGTTCGTCGGGCACTCGCTCGGCGGGGGCGTCGCGATGCAGTTCTTCTACCAGTTCCCCGAGCGTGTCGAACGGCTTGCGCTGGTGTCGAGCGGTGGCCTCGGCAAGGAGGTCTCGCCGATGCTGCGAACGGCGGCCCTGCCGGGCACGGCGCCGCTCCTGTCGGTCACGATCAACCCGCGGCTGCTGGGCGCGATCCGCACGCTCGGCTCGCGCATGCGCGAGCGCGGGATGGACAGCGGCGCCTACCTGCAGGCAGTTGCCCGCGCCCTGGGTCCGCTGCAGAACGCGGGCGCGCGCGAGGCGTTCCTGCAGACGCTGCGCTCGGTGATCGACGTCCGGGGGCAGCGCGTCAGCGCGACGGACCGCCTGTACCTGCTGGAGGCGATCCCGATGCTGATCGTCTGGGGCGAGCGCGACCACACGATCCCGCTCGAGCACGGACGCGCCGCGCACCGGGCGCTGCCGAACAGCATGTTCCGCACGCTCCCCGGCGCCGCGCACTTCCCCAACCTCGAAGATCCCGAGGGGCTCGCCGCGGCGCTGCTGGAGTTCATCGCCGCCACCGATCCCGTGCCGCCGGAGGCGCTCTCGGACTGGGGCTCGGTGCTCGAGGGGCGCGCTCCGCGCAGCCGCCGCGCCGGCGGCGCCCTCGTCTAGGCGCCGGTCTCGGCCACCGGTTCGACGGCGTCGAGGAGCTCCACGAGCGCGTCGACGCAGGCGGGGTCGAACTGCGTCCCGGCACCCGCTCGCAGCTCGCCGATCGCCTCCTCGTAAGAGCGTCCCGAGCGGTAGGGGCGGTCGCTGGTGATGGCGTCGAAGGCGTCGGCGACGAGCATGATCCGCGAAGCCTGCGGGATCGCCTCGCCGGCGAGCCCGTCGGGATATCCCGAGCCGTCAAAGCTCTCGTGCGAATGGCGGACCCAGGGCACGATCGTGGCGAGGCCGTCGATGCGCGCGATCAGCTCCGCGCCGGCGATGCTGTGGGCCTCGATGACCGCGCGCTCCTCGACGGTCAGCGGGCCCGGCTTGGCCAGGATCCGTTCGGGCACCGTGACCTTGCCGACGTCGTGGAGCATCGCGGCGATACGCAACGTGCCCAGCATCTGCGGTCCCCAGCCGAGAGCGGAGCCGATCTCGACCGCGAGGTCCGCGACGGCGCGAGAGTGCTCGTGCTCGGTGCTCATGCGCATGTCGACCGTGTGCGCGAGCGTCGCCGCCCAGCTGAGCCGCTCCTCGACCGCGGTGCCGCGCTCGCTCGGCCGGCCCGCGCGCAGCGCGTAGAGGCGCGCGTCGGCCGCGCGCATCAGTTCCTCGAAAGCGATGCCGTCCAGCGGGAAGGTAGCGACGCCGATCGAGCAGCGCTGGCGACGAGAGAGCTCCTCGGTCAGGCGCGCCGCGGTCGCGAGCGCCTGGCTGGGCTCGATGTTCGCGAGCAGGACCGCGAACTCGTCGCCGCCGATGCGGCCGATCGCGTCGGCGGGCCGCAGACCGTCGCGGAGCGTGGCGACGATCCAGCGCAGCAGCTCGTCGCCGGCTGCGTGCCCGAGCCGGTCGTTGACGTCCTTGAAGTGGTCGACGTCGAGCACCAGCACCGCGCCCTGGCGCATCGGCCGGCTGGAGCGCCGGCCGATTCCCGACTCTCCCGCGCCGCCGTCGCGATCTCCGCCACGGCCCGCTCCTCGAAGCCCCGGCGGTTCAGGCAGCCCGTCAGCGGGTCCGCGCGCGAGACGTCCATCAGCGCCTGGTGCTGGTGGTCGTGGTTGCGCGCCTGCCACGCGCTCATCGCGCCCGTGCAGAAGAGCATCGCGGTGAACAGGAGCTCGTAGCTCACCGCAGCGCCGCCGAGGACGACGGCGAGCGCCACGTAGGAGGCCATCGTCAGTGCCCCCACGAAGACGACCGAGGCGAGCGGGTATGACATCGCCGCGAAGACGACCGGCACGAACAGCACGAGGGCGAGCGGGCTGCTGGTGCCGCCGTCCAGCGCGACCGAGGCCACGATCAGGCCCAGATCGAGCACGCTCCAGGCGAGGAAGAACTGCTCGCGCCAGGCGCTGCGCACGATCCGCGCGCGCGGCAGGCGGGAGATCGTGAACGCGCCGGCCAGGCCGACGCCGTAGAGGACGGTGATGACGATGCGGTGCGGGCGTTCCCAGGTCAGCGCGACGTACAGCGCAGCCGCCGCCACGACGACGTAGCTGAGCCAGACGCCGGCCGTGAAGGTCGCTTCGCGCATGCGCAGCGCGGACTGATCAACGATCCCCCGCTCGTCCATATCCCCTTATCGGGTGATGCGGGAGAGACCTGAGCGCCGCCCCGCGGAGGGTGGACGGGCCGCAGCTAGCCGGCGGGGGCAGACGTCGAGGAGTCGGCCGGCGCTCCATTCCCGGCGGCGCGCCAGGCCGGCGGGTAGGGCAGCGGGCGCAGCGTGCCTTCGAGCTGCTCGCGCAGCGGCTCGAAGGGCGCGGGCAGCGACAGGCGCTCGCCCAGGTGGTCCTGCTCCTCGTCGATCGCGAAGCCAGGCCCCATCGTCGCGATCTCGAACAGGACGCCGCTCGGCTCGAGGAAGTACACGGATTTGAAGTAGAAGCGTTCGATCACGGGCGTCGGCCGCGCCCCGGCGCCGGCGATGCGCTCGCGCCACGGCTCGATCTCATCCATCCGCGCCGCGAACGCGACGTGGTGCACCGAGCCCGCGCCCTGGCGGCGGCTCAGCTCGGGGGGCGCGGGGTCGTACGCGTAGGTGCTGCCGCGCTCGTCGCCGCGGACCTCCCAGCTCTCGCCGTTCTGGCGCTCGAAGCCGAGCACCTCGGAGAGCAGCGCCTGGCTGCGCGGCGGGTCGTTGCTGTACGCGCGCACGCCGTCGAAGCCGAGCAGCGCGTACTCGGCGGGGATCTCAGGGTCCTCCGCCCGCAGCGGCTCGTCGCCGCTGGAGTCGATCACCAGCTCGTGTTCCAGACCCTCCGGGTCCGCGAACAGCAGGCTGTCGCCGGTCGGCTGGGCTTCGACGCCGTGACGGCCGAGATGCTCGCGCCAGAACTCGAGCGCGGCCTCGGAGCCCACCCGCCACACGATGCGGTGCACCATGCCGGCGCCCGCGACGCCGGGCGCGGCGCCCGGGTACTCGAAGAAGGTGAGGTCCATCCCCGGCGAGCCGTGCTCGTCGCCGTAGAAGAGGTGGTACACGGAGGGTTCGTCCTGGTTGACCGTGCGCTTGACCATCCTCATGCCGAGCACGCCGGTGTAGAACTTGACGTTGCCTGCCGCGTCGCCTGTGATCGCGCTGATGTGGTGGATGCCCTCTAGCTGCAAGCCGCGAACAAGGCTAGCGAAGGACGTCGGCGGGGCGAGTGCCCGGCGCGTGCGATCATCGGCGCGTGCGTGACGGGTCGCTCATCCCGCGCTTCGGGCGCGCGCGACGCGATCCGGCGCTGGCCGTGCTCGAAGGGTTCCACGCCGTCAAGCACGCGCTGCGCTTCGGCGCCGAGATCGAGCTGCTCGTGACGCCCGACGCGGAAGCGCTGCTCGCGCTCGCCGAGGCTCTGGCGCCGGACCTGCGCCCGCGGATGGCGGCCGAGGCGCAGGAGGTGGACTCAGAGGTGTTCGCGCAGCTCGTCCCACTGCCCCCGAAAACCGGGGTCGTCGCGATCGCCCGCCGCCCGGCGGTGGAGGTGGACGCGCTGCTGGCGGGCCCGGCCGGCCCGCTCGTCCTGCTCGAGGACCCGCGCGACCTGGGCAACATGGGCGCGTGCGTGAGGGTCGCGGCCGCAGCCGATGCCGGCGCCGTGCTCACGACGGGCTCTCACGACCCCTGGCACCCCGACGCGCTGCGCGGTGCCGCCGGGCTGCACTTCGCCCTTCCCGTCGCCCGTCTGGACGATCTCGCGGCGCTCGCGGGCTCCGCGCGGCCCTGGTCGGCCTGGACCCCGACGGCGAGGAGCTCGGCGCCGGGATGCTCGACCCGCGGGCGGTCCTCGCATTCGGCACCGAGCGCGATGGCCTCAGCCCGGAGCTCGCGGCCCGGGCTGAGGCGCTGCTGCGGATCCCGATGCGCGAGGGCGTGTCGAGCCTCAATCTGGCGACCGCGGTCGCCGCCGTGCTGTTCGCCGGGCGGCTGACCGCGGCCGGGCGCGGCTAGGCCGCGTCTTCCACGCCTGAGAGCAGCTCCCAGTTGCCGTCGAGGGCACGCTCGGCGCAGGCCACCATCGCCGCCGCCTTCGCGTCGGGATCGGCCTCGGCGGCCATCAGCTCGCCGATCAGCCGAGCGGCCGCCCGGCCGTGCTCCACGTCGCGCACCTCGTGCACGGCGAAGTACTCGGTCGCAGGGCCTTCGGCGACGAACGTGTAGTGCTCGCGCAGGCCCGCGAGCTTCGTGCGCGAGATCTCGGGCTGGGAGGCCTCGATCGCGTACAGCACGGCGAGGCGCTCGAGCAGGTCCGAGCCCGCCGTCCAGCGCTCGGCGCAGCTCGCGGTCGACTCGAGGGCGAGCGCATCCCGCTGCCCGCCGCACGCGGCAGCGAAGCCGTCCCACATCGCGACATGCTCGCGCTCCTCATCGGCGTGGCGCGCAAGGCCGTCGTGCAGGCCGGCCGGCGCCGCCTCAGCGGCCAGTCGCGAGGCGTCGGCCAGGGCCACGACCGCGTGGCGGTACTGGCCGGCGTAGAGGCCGAGCTCCGCGCGACTCAGCTCGCCGGCGCTCCAGCGCTGGTAGAAGGGGTGCGCCAGTACGTCGCGCTCGGCGCGCACCCTGTCGAGGCTTTCGATCACGTCCATCTGCGTCTCCCGTCCAAGTCGAGTTTTGCTCCTGCGGCGGGAGGACAACGGCCCCCCGACGGAGAAATCTATGCATCGGCGCCGACGCAGGGTCGCGAGGGCAAGATCGCGTCCGTGGGCTCTGCCAGGCTGACCATTGGAGAAGGGGGTCGTATAGGCGTGATGACCATCATCCTCATCGCCGGGGTCGCGCTCATGACGTGCGGCGTGGTCATGACGCTCGCGATCGGACGCGCCGCGGCGCGGGCCGACGAAGAGCTGGATGAGCTGCTGGCGCGGCGACTGGGCTCAGCGGCCGCGCGGGAGCTGCATCAGAGCTACGCCGGGTTCTCCCGGGCCCACGAGACGATGGCCTTGGAGTCGTCGATCACCGTGCCGTCGTCCAGGACGAGGGTCGGCACCCAGCGGTTGCCCGTCAGCTCCTGGACCTCGCGGCGCCCGCGCGTGCGGTTGAACACGCCCGGCAGCGGCGCGAAGCCGTAGGACTTCACGACCTCGGGGTCGTGGCCCGCGTCGCGCAGGGCGTGGAAGGCGTTGGCGCACGGGTGCCCGCCCGGCCGGGGAGTGGGGAAGGTGCCGTAGCAGACGTAGAGCTTCACGAGCTGACGATGAGTTTGCCTTCCATGCCGGCCTGGCGGTGGCCGGGGACCGAGCAGAAGAAGGTGTAGGTGCCCGGGGAGAGCTTCAGCGTCAGGCTGCGCTTGCCGCCGACGAACGTGGGCGTGGCGCCGAGCACGTTTTTGTTGCCCTGTTCCACGGTGACGTTGTGTTCGACCGGCGAGGTGTTCATGAATTCGATCGTGACCGTGCCGGCTTTTGCTTTCAGCGTCGTCTGGCTGTAGGCGAGCTGGCCGCCCGAATCGGCTTCGAGCGCGACCTTCTGTGCCTTGGCGGCGGGCGAGGAGGGGGGTGCCGGCGTGCCCGTGGTGGCGGTCGGCTGGGTGCTCGCCGGCGTCGTGGACGGCGCCGGGGCCGTTTCGGCCGGCGCGGTGGTCGCGGGCGACGCCGCCGTCGCGGCAGCCTCCTTCGTGGGCGAGCTGCTGGTGGCGACGGCGGCCACCAGCGTGATCGCGACGAGCACCACGGTGATCCCCATCACCGCGCGCTGCTGGCCCTCGTTCGCCGGAAAGGCGACGTTGCGCATGCCGATCGCCATCGAGATGAGGAGCGCCCACACGACCAGCACCCCGCCTGCGATGTAGAACGGGACGTGGCTCTTCTCGGCAGCCAGGACCGGCGCCATCTGCAGGGCGGTGTGCACGGCCGCGAGCCTAGCCGATGCGCCTGTGGGTATGCTCCCAGCCGCTATGACCGACGCGGTGCGGACGCCGGAAGGCGCGCTCGAGGGGCTCCCGGACTATCCCTGGGAATCTCATTACCGCGAAGTCGAAGGGCTGCGGCTGGCGCACCTGGACGAGGGCGAAGGCCCGCCGGTGGTCTTCTTCCACGGCGAGCCCACGTGGTCGTACCTCTGGCGCAAGGTGATGCCGCCGGTGCTCGACGCCGGTTTCCGCTGCATCGCGCCGGACTACGCGGGCTTCGGCCGCTCGGACAAGCCGACCGACATCGGCTGGTACAGCTACGACACGCACACGGCGCTCACCGTCGAGCTGATCGAGGAGCTCGATCTGAGAGGCGCGACCGCCGTCGTCCACGACTGGGGCGGGCCGATCGGGTTGCGCACCGCCGTCGAGCTGCGTGACCGCTTCGACAAGCTCGTGATCATGGACACGGGACTGTTCACGGGCCACCAGCGCATGACCGACGCCTGGATGGCCTTCCGCGATTTCGTCGAGCGCACCGAGGACCTGCCCGTGGGCTTCCTCGTCAAGGGCGCCTGCAAGAGCGACCCCGGCGACGAGGTGATCGCCGCCTACGACGCGCCCTACCCGGACGCGGCCTCGAAGGCCGGGGCGCGCGCGTTCCCGCTGATGATCCCGCTGACCCCCGAGTCCCCGGGCGCGGAGGCCGGTCAGCGCGCCCACGACGCGCTGAAGGAGGACCGCCGCCCCACGCTGATGCTCTGGGCCGACTCGGACCCGATCATCCCGCCGGCCACGGGCGAGCGCTTCGCCGAGTCGATCGGGCGACCCGCACCGCGCGCGATCCCTGACGCGAGCCACTTCCTGCAGGAGGACCAGGGACCGCTCATCGGCAGCCTGATCGCCGACTGGCTGCTGACCGGCTAGAAATCTTCTCGGCCCGAGCCGATCCGGGCTGTCTCGCTGCCCGGCTCGAGCCCCGGCTCCGAGTGCGACGCGCGCAGCTCGTAGTCGCGCCTGCGGTTCAGGTCCGCACCAGCCAGCACGCGGTCGGCCTTCATCGCGCGCGTCATGCCCTCCGCGAGCGTTCGCGGCAGCAGCACGCCGAGCACGTTGTTGCGTTTGGCCTCCTTCGGCACCCACACATCGACCCGGCCTGTCTTCAGCGCGTCGACGATCGCATCCGCGACGTCGGAGGGCTCGAGGTTGCTCATGCCGCGCGCCTCGCCGAGCCCCGAGCCGAGTTCTGTGTTGACCACGTAGGGCATCACGTAGCTGACGTCGATGTGCGCGCCCATCAAGTGGAGCTCGCCGCGGATCGCCTCGGTCAGCCCGACGACCGCGTGCTTGGTCGCCGAGTACGTGGCCCCGCCCGGCGCGCCGAACTTGCCCGCCTGCGAGGAGATGTTCACGATGTGCCCGCGGTCGCGCGGGAGCATCCGGTCCAGGGCCAGCTTGCAGCCGAGGATCACGCCGTGGAGGTTGATGTCGATCATCCGCCGGGCGGTCAGGTCGTCCTCGTCGATGAAGCGCCCGATCTGCATGATCCCGGCGTTGTTGACCAGCACGTCGAGCGGCCCGAGCCGCTCTTCGGCGCCGTCGAGGAACGCCGCGAAGGACTCGCGCTCGGTCACGTCGAGCGGCAGCGCGATCACGCGCTCGGGCGGGCCGAGCTCGGCGGCGGTGGCCTGGGCCGCCCGCTCGTCGAGGTCGCCGATCGCGATCCTCATCCCCTGGCCCAGGAGCGCCTGGGCGGTCGAACGTCCGATCCCGCGGGCGGCTCCTGTGATCGCCGCCGTCTGGCCGGCGAGGATGCGGGGCTGCTTTGCCATCGGGCTCTCCTCCTTGGGCCGGCACGGAGCGCCGGCCGATCTGTCTGATTTTCAAGGCCTGCGCGGGGCGCCGGCCGATCCACCCACCTTGACGCCGGCACGGGGCGCCGGCTCGTCCTTCGGTCTCTATGGGAGGCAAGTTATCGCGGCAGCGCCGCCGGCGGCACCCCGAACTGGCCACGCAGCCAACACCGGGACGGGTAGTAGGCTGGCGGCGTGGCAGTACTTCAAGCTCGACGGACAGAAGCTCGCGTACACGGAGTACGGCGGCGGACCCGCCGAGGTCGCGAGCAGCGGCGTGCGGGGCCGTACCGCCCCCAGCGCACGCGCCGCCAAACGCCCGTTGATCCTGCTGCACGGGCTGCTGCTCTCGCAGGAGATGCACCGGCCGCTGGCCGAAGCCCTCGCCGCCTGCGGCAACCGCGTGATCACGCTCGACCTGCTCGGCCACGGCCGCTCGGACCGCCCGCGCGACATGTGGCGCTACTCGATGGGCAGCTACGCGGAGGAGGTGGTCGCCCTGATGGACCACCTCGGGATCGAGCAGGCGGTCGTGATGGGCACCTCGCTCGGCGCCAACACCGCGCTCGAGGTCGCCTCGGCCCACCCCGAGCGGCTGCGCGGGCTCGTGCTCGAGATGCCCGTGCTCGACAACGGCCTGCTCGGCAGCGCGCTCGCGTTCACGCCCTTCCTCGTCGCCGTCACGTTCGGCGAGCCGATCATGAAGGTGGTCTCGCGCGTGACCCGCGCGATCCCGCGCAAACTGCTGCCCCACTACACCAACGTGATGCTCGACGTGGTGCGCCAGGACCCAGGGCCGAGCGGGGCCCTGATGCAGGGCCTGTTCTTCGGTCGCGCCGCCCCCCACCGCACCGAGCGCCGCACGTTCACCGCGCCGACGCTGATCCTGGGCCATCAGCGCGACCCCGTGCACCCGTTCTCGGACGCGGGCATGCTCGCCAAGGAGATGCCCAACGCGCGGCTGATCGAAGCCGACTCGCTGGTCGAGCTGCGCATGCGCCCCGAGCGCCTGACCGGCGAGATCGCCTCGTTCCTCGACGAGGTGTGGAGCTCGCGGCGCGGTGCGCGTGCGAGCACGACGCGGCGCGGCGCCAAAGCGGGCACACGGCGCAACGCCGGTTCGCGCTCGGCCCGCAGCTAGACCCGCGGCGCCTCCGCCCGCTCGGGCTAGCTCGGCGGGAACAGTTCGATTTCGTTCAGCGTGACCTTGCCGGGCGCTTCGGCGGTCCCCACCGACGACTGCGGTGCGCCGCTGACCCAGACGGTCACGAAGCGGTAGGCCTTGGTCTTGTTCTTCAGCGCGAGGCGGGCACGCTTCTTCTTGATCGTCACCGACTTGCTCAGCGGCACCCAGGCCGTGTCGGTGATCGAGGTCGGGACGGTCTTGACGTTGGCCCCGTAGACCTGCACCGTGATCCCGGGGGTGGAGGTGACGAGCTTCACGAACGAGAGCTTCTTGCTCGACTTGAGGTCGATCAGCACGCCCTCGGCCATCGCCGGGGCGGTCGCCGGGTTCACCTGCGCGCTCCAGCCGGTGGTCGTGTCGCCGTCGATCGTGAGGCTCGGGTCGCCGAAGCCGCCGGCCGGGTAGCCGTACGGGTTGTAGGTCGAGGCGGCGTCGGTGTCGAGCAGGATCGGTTCGGGGCCGGTTGCGCCGCCCGAGCCGCCTTCCCCGCCCGTCGAGGTGTTGTGTTCGGGCGTCGCGGGGGTCGTCGGCGTGACCGGCGCCGCGGGCGTGGGCGTCGGCGTCGCTTTCGGGGTCACGGGCGGCACTTTCGTGACCGGTGGCGCCGCTTTGGGCGTCGGCGTGCTCGGCACCGGCGTGGTCGGCACGGGCGCCGGCGCGGGCGGCGGGGCCTGGGCCACCGTGGCGACCCTCACGGCCGCGTGCTTCGGTTCCTTGCTGAGCGCGGCGTAGGCGGCAGCGGCGGCTCCGAGCACGAGCACCGCCGTCGCCGCGAGGGCGATCGCCCATGGGCGCCAAGGGTGGCGCTCGACGCTGCCGGGCGCCCCCGCGCCGCACTGCATGCACCAGTCCTGGCCGGCCGCCATCGGCGCGCCGCAGCTCGTGCAGGCGACGACGGTGCGCGGGACGGAGGCGGCGCCGTCCTGCCCCGGCGACGCGGCGCCGGGGTCCGCGGCGCGCGGGCCGTTCTGCCCGGCGTCCGGCTGCTGCTGGTCCTGCGCAGGCGGGGAGTCGACGAGCGACGTTGCCATCCGGCCCACGATTCTAGCCCCCGGACCCGCGCGAGCCACCAGGTTGACAGCTGCGGCCGGGCGGCTACCGCGGCGGGGGCGGCCCGCCGGGAACGATCTCGCGGCCGGTCGGCTGCATGTGCTCGTCCAGCTCCAGCTGCCAGTAGTAGCGGGTGAACGTGACAGGAGCCCGGAACTCGCCGACGTGCGGTGCGACAGTCTCGCCGCTGGCCATCGCGACGATCAGCTCCGGGTAGCTGCGCCCCGCCGGCGCGGCGTAGGCCGGACCGGGGAAGGCGCCGCCGAAGCGGGTGTTGACGTCGGTGATGCCGAGCCCGGCCTCGGGGTCGCGGAAGACCTGGATCGTCGCGGGGCCGCGCACCCGCAGCTCCTCGACCACGCGCCGGCCGAGCTCGACCATCTCCCTCTCGTCGATCACGGTGCCCTTGATCGACTCGCCGCCGCGGGACTCGATCATCGTGCGCGGGATCGCGTTCAGGCAGCGGCCGTCGGTGTCGCCCAGGCAGTCGATCGAGATCTCCGGCCCGGCCATCGCGCGCTGCACCATCACCGGCTCGGAGATGTAGGAGATGAAGAAGCGCGCCTCGGCCGCGCTGTGGGCGAGGTGGATCGAGCGCGCGCCCGAGCCCTTGCGCGGCTTCACCATCACCGGGTACTCCAGCGCGTCGAGGTCGTCGTCTGGAAGCACCGTCGGCGGCGACGGCAGCGACAGGCGCTCCAGGAGCAGGTGCGCCTCGTACTTGTCGTAGGTGGCGCGCGCGACCTCCGCGGAGGGCACCAGCGCGGGCAGTCGCCCCTGCTCGCGCGCCCGCGCGAGGATCTCGATGTCGAGGTCGGTCAGCGGCAGCACCGCGCCGACGCCGTGGCGCTCGCACAGCTCTTCGAGGGCCGGCACGTACGCCGGGTCGTCCATCCGCGGCACCTCGACGCGCACGTCCGCCGCGTACTGCGCGGGCGCCAGCGGCGAGGGGTCGGCCGCGATCGTCGTCGTCAGCTGCGCGAAGCAGGAGACGATGTCGTAGCGCTTGCCGACGCCTGTGAGCAGGATCGCCGCGCGGCCGGAGCGCTCGCTCACAGCTCGCCCTCCCAACCACCCGTGGCGCCCTTGTAGAGGCCCGTGCCGCCGAGCACCATCCTCGGCGTGCGGGCGAGGATCCGCAGGTCGAGCGCCAGCGAGCGGTGCTCGATGTAGTAGAGGTCGAGCTCGATCCGCTGCGCCCAGGGCAGCGACGCGCGGCCGTTGACCTGCGCCCAGCCGGTGATGCCAGGCTTGATCTCCAGGCGCCCGCGCTGGCGCGGGGTGTACTGCTCGACCTGCACCGGCAGCGTCGGGCGCGGCCCGATCAGCGACATCTCGCCGCGCAGCACGTTGACGAGGTTCGGCAGCTCGTCGAGCGAGGTCCGGCGCAGCAGCGCGCCGACCCTCGTCACACGCGCATCGCCGGCGTCGATCGCGAGGCCCGCGCCGATGTGCTCGGCGCCCTGCACCATCGTGCGCAGTTTCAGCACGTCGAAGGGCGCGCCGCCCCGGCCGACCCGGCGCTGGCGATAGAGGATCGGGCCACGGCTCTCCAGCTTGATCGCCACCGCGGCGAGCAGGAGCACGGGCGAGAGCAGCGCCAGCGCCGAGGCCGAGACCGCGATGTCGACGAGGCGGCGCAGCACGGGGCGGGATTCTCGCACCGTGCGCTCACCGCGTCCCCTCCGCGGCCTCCCAGGAAGCATCCGTCCCGTGGCGCAGCCAATCCCACAGCCCGGCGGCGGGCGAGGCCGCGGTGAGCACGTAGTACCGCGCGAGGAGCAGCGGCCGCCATCGCACCGCCCCCGCAAGCGCCGCGCCCAGCAGCAGCGCCACCTGCAGCGCGAGCGTGACCACGTAGAGCGTGCGCGTGGAGCCGTCGCTGAGCGCCACGAGCGCGATGTTGGCCGCGAGCGCGACCAGATGGAGGAACGGCAGCGCGTAGCGCAGCAGGCGGTGGGAGAAGATCATCACCGCGTAGCCGGGCGGGTAGCCCCGCGGTGAGAGCATGCCTCCGCGCAGGAGGATCGGCCAGGTGTGGCTCATCATCCGGCGCTTGCGCGCGAACTCGCCGTCGATCGTCGGCACCATCTTCTCGCTCGCGAGCGCCCCGGGCACATAGACGGCGCGCTGCCCGCGCTTCACGACGTTGAAGGGCAGGGACAGGTCGTGGCCCATGATCGGGTCCACGACGATGTAGCTCTCGCGCCGCGTCGCGTAGATCGCGCCGTTGCCGGCCGTGATCGAGGACAGCCGCGACTCCAGCTCGCGCACGGCCATCTCGTAGCGCCAGTAGAGACCCTCCTGGTTGTCCCCGTCGCGATCCGCGGCCTGCACGAAGCGGACCTGGCCGCAGGCGTAGCCGACGGCGGCGTCCGCGAACGCCGCGACGAGGGCGCGCGCGGCGCCGGGCTCCCACAGCGCGTTCGCGTCGGAGAACGCGACGAGGGCGCCGCGGGCCCGTTCGACGGCGGCATCCTGCGCGCGGATCTTGCCTCCGCGCGGGAGCTCGAGGACGAGATCCGCCCCTGCGCTGCGCGCGCGCTCGGCGGTCGCATCTGCGCAGCCGTCGCACGCGACGATCACCTCGAGCAGCTCGCGCGGGTAGTCGAGCGCGAGCGCGTTCAGCACCTTCGCCTCGATCACGCTCTCCTCGTCGTGGGCGGCGATCACGAGCGACAGCGCGGGGAGCTGCCCGGCGGTGGCCGGCGCGAGCGGCCGGCGCCCGCGGCTGCGTCGGAGGCGGGCCACCACCGCGAGCGCCAGCGGGTAGCCGGCCTGCGTCCAGACGATCAGGCCGGCGCACAGCCAGAAGACGATCTCGAGGGCGAGCAACAGGTGAGGATTCTGGCGGACCCGCCGCGGGTAGACTCGCGCGCAGTGGGCTACACGCTCAAGAACCTGCGCGAGACCGAGGACAGCGCGCCGAAGTTCGGCTTCGGCGAGCTCGGCGAGGCGCACTTCCCGCGCGAGGAGCTGGGGGCCACCCAGACGGGCTTCGCCTACCACGTGCTCAACCCGGGCAAGCGTGCTGCGTTCGGGCACAAGCACGACGAGGCCGAGGAGGTCTACGTGGTGCTCGCCGGCGGCGGGCGCATCCGTCTCGACGACGAGATCGTCGATGTCGCCGAGCTGGACGCGATTCGCGTCTCACCGGAGGTGAGCCGTGCCTGGGAGGCGGGGCCGGACGGCCTCGCACTGATCGTCTTCGGCGCCCGCCACGAAGGTGACGGCGAAATGCTCCACGACTTCTGGAGGGACTAGCGGCGGGCGGCGAGCAGCTCGTCGTACAGCGCGAGCGTCCGGCGGCCGATCTCACCCCAGGAGTACTCGCCCGCGGCCAGCTCGCTCGCTCGCGCCGCAAGCGCGTCCCGCGCAGGCGCGTCGCCGAGCATCTCGTCGAGCACGCCGTGCAGCGCCGCCACGTCCCCGGCGGGGAAGGTGCGTGCTGCCCCCGTCGCCGCGATCTCCGGGAAGCCGCCGACGTCGCTGAGCAGCAGCGGGCGGCCGAACGCCAGCGCGGTGAACAGCACCCCCGACTGGTCGATCTCGCGGTAGGGGAGCACCACCAGGTCGGCGCGCCGGAAGTAGGCCGGCAGCTCGTCGTCGCCGATGAAGCGCGGCACGAAGCGCACGCCCGGCGGCGCCATCGCTTCGAGCGGGGCGATGTCCATCCGCGGCATCCCCGCCACCCACAGCTCCGCGCCCTCGATCCCCCGCCACGCTTCGAGCAGCACCTCGATGCCCTTGTAGGGGCGCATCAGCCCGAAGCAGAGCACCACCGGCAGCTCGGTCTCGAACGGGGCGGGCGCCGGCGGCGCGGCGGCGAGGTGCTCGAAGACGCCGTGCGGGATCACGTGGACCCGCGCGGCCGCGATCCCCAGCTCCTCGACCAGCCGTCTGCGCCCGTGCTCGGAGTGCACGACGACGGCGTCGAAGTGCTCGTACACGCGCCGCTGACCCCGCCGCTGGCCGGGACGGGGCTCGCGCGGCAGCACGTCGTGGGCGGTGATCACGAGCGGCCGGCGCGCGGGCAGGAGCGCCCAGTCGATCTGCTGCACGGCCAGCCACTGGAAGTGGACGAGGTCGGCCGCGCGCGCGGCGCGCCGGTAGCGCAGCATGTCGGGGACGTGCTCGGCGAGCTTCGCGACCCGCCGCAGCGGCGCCGAGCCGACGCGTGCCGCCGCGCGGTAGAACAGCTCGCGGCGCTCGTACCCGGCGGGCTTCGCGACGGGCCCGTAGGCGAAGCTGCTCGTGACGAGCTCGACGTCCGCCCCCGCGGCGGCGAGCGCGGTGCACAGCGCGTGGTCGTACGGCGGCGTGAAGGCGGAAGGGTCGACGACGTGGACGCGCACGGCAGCGGAGAATACGGGCGTCATGGCCTCCTCTGACGGCAACATCGAGCTGACCTTCTGCGTCGTCAACACCGCGCAGCGCGAGCTGCTGCTGCGCGGGCTCGACGCGATCGCGCGCGAGCGCGCGCAGCTGCCGTTCGCGACCGAGACGCTCGTGCTCGACAACTGCTCGGGCGACGGCTCGGCGGAGGCGGCGCGAGCGCACGGCGCCGTCGACGAGGTGGTGGCGCTGGGAGAACGTCGCGGCAAGGCGGCCAACGACAGCGAGCTGCTCGAACGCGCTCGCGGGCGCTACGCCCTGCTCTTGAACGAGGACTCGGAGCTGCTGGCGGGCGCGACGCTCGCGCTGTGGCAGGCGCTCGAGTCACACCCGCGGGCCGCGTGCGCCGGGGCGCAGCTGCTGGCCCCGGACGGCTCGCCGCAGGCCTGCGCGTGGCGCTTCCCGAGCCCCGCGACGGCGCTCGCCGGTGCCCTCCAGCTGCACCGCCGCTTCGTCGTGCAGAGCCGCGGCACCCACACGCGCACGGTCGACTGGTGCCAGTCCTCGGCGCTGCTCGTGCGCCGCAGCGCAGCGCAGCAGGTCGGCTGGCTCGACCCCGACTTCTTCGTCTACTCCGACGAGGTCGACTTCGCGCGGCGCCTGCGCGATGCAGGCTGGAGCAGCCTCTACGTGCCCGGAGCGCAGGCGATCCACCACGAGCAGCTCGCCACCGGTGCCGCGCCGGAACGGCGCATCGTGGAGATGGCGCGCAACCGCGACCTCTACATGCGAAAGCACCACTCCGCGGGCGCTGCACGGGCGGTGCGATGGCTCACCTCCGCCGCGTATGCCGAGCGCGCGGCGGGCGCGCTGCTGCTGCCCGGGCACGACCCCGGCCGCCAGTGGCTGAACGCGCGCGCCAGCCTGCGACCGGCGCGCGGCGAGGGCCTGCGCGAGGCGGCGGCACGGCACAACGCTCAGATGTCGCGCAGCGGGTCCTCGGCGTAGGCCTCGAGCTCGCCGTGCCGCGCCCTGAACGCGGCCACGCGCCGGCGGGCGTCCGCCGCCAGGCGTCGCGCTTCCGCACGCTCGTGCGGGTGGAAGAAGCCGGTCAGCAGCAGCGCGGCCGGGACGAGCGCGAGCCATGCGATGCGGGCGACGAGCCAGCCGAAGCCGTGGTCTCCGAGCAGCAGCTCGCCGGAGACGGCGACCGCCGTGAGGATCGTGGCGAGCTGGACGAGGCGGCGCCATTCGAACCCCACACGGAACAGGCTGCGCGTGAGCAGGTAGATCACGCCGAGCATCGCGAGGTAGGCCCCGCACAGGGCGATCCCGGCGCCCGCGATCCCGAGCCCCGCCCCGCTCGCAGGCACGAGCGCCAGCAGCAGCGCGACGTTGACGGCCAGCCCCGCGGCGGCCGCCGGGAGGTTGCGCGAGGTCACCCGCGCCCGGCCGGAGATCGCCACGAAGACGAGGTAGAGGCCGTAGAGCGCCCAGCCGAGCGCCAGCCACGGCAGCGCCCGGTGCGCGCCGAAGTAGGCCGGTGCGGCGAGCAGGCGCACGAGCCAGCGGCCGAGGAGCGCGACGGCGCACACGACGACACCGGTGGCGAGGGCGTAGTAGGTGGTGACCAGCGAGTAGAGGCGGCTCGCCTCGTCGTCGTCCGAGATCGAGTAGGCCAGCGGCGGCCACGCGTACTGGAACCCCCGCACCGCGACGAAGACGACGGTCGCGAGCTTGATCGCGACGGCATACGTGCCGGCCGCGGTGTGCGAGTAGGAACGGAAGAGGTAGAAGCGGTCGACGACCTGCAGCCCGTAGACGCTGGCGTCGGCGGGCACCGTGGGCAGACCGAACGCGAGCATCGCGCGCAGGTCGGAGAAGCGCACGTGCAGCGAGACGCGGTGACGCAGCACCCACCACAGGCCGAGCACGACGAGCGCGGAGGCGCCGAAGTTGCCGAGCAGCAGGCCCCGCGCGCCCTGCCCGGCGAACACGACGAGCACGATCGTGAAGGTGACGGTGAGCAGCACGTTGGCCCCCGAGGCGTAGATGTAGGTGCGCGCGCGCTCGTCCACGCGCAGCTGGGCATAGGCCATCTCGAGGTTCGTGAACGCCCACAGGCCGAGGACCGCGCAGTCCATCAGCAGCGGATCGCGGAAGTCGAGGATCAGTTCCGAGAGCGGCGCGGCGAAGACGAAGCCGAGGATCGCCGCGAGCGTGGTCGTCCACGCGACGAACGCCGTCGCGGTCCGCGCGATCCGCTCGCGGCGCGCCTGGTCGTCGTCGTCGAAGTAGAAGCGCACGAAGGCCTCGCCGACGCCCCCGCGCACGAGGATGCTCGCGAGGATCACCGCCGTCAGCAGCGTTTCGGCGGCCCCGTAGGCGCCGGGCCCGATGTGGTGCGTGTAGAGCGGCAGCGTGAGCAGCGCCAGCCCCTTCGCGACGATGTCGCCGAACTGGTACGCCGCGCCCGTCGTCACCAGGCGCCTGAGGTAGCCGAGCACGGCTAGAAGCTACTTGCGGCCGTCCGAGAGGACCGCGGGCGCGCGGGGCTCACGCGGCGCTCGAGGCCTCACGAGGCGGCTCGCTCGCCGCGCCCGCTTCCCCTTCGGCTTCCGCCTCGGCCGGCGCCGCGGCGGGAGCCGTCGCCGGCGCGCCGCCGGGAGCCGAGGGCGCGAGCGATGCACCGCCCGTGCGCGCGAGCGCGACACCGATCGCGAGCAGCGCCCACGTGAAGGGGTCCTCGAGGAAATCCGCGTAGATCCACGTGTGCAGCACGAGCGCGGCGAAGCACGCGGCGATCGCGATCCGCGGCGGCGATCGCCCTGCACCGGTGAAGAGCGCCAAGAAGGCGATCGCGAGCAGGGCGCCATAGACGAGAAGGCCGAGCAGCCCCTGCTCGGCGGCGATCGTCACCGGGATCGTGTGCGATGCGGAGACGGCGTTCTGCGTGGTCGCCTGGCTCGCGCTGGTGTGGCGCTTGTACTCGGTTTCGAAGGATCCGGAGCCGAAGCCCTGCAGCGGCCGGTCCTCGAACAGTTCGAGGCCGCCTTCGATCAGGCTCGTGCGCCCGGCGGTGGCGCTGTTGGCGGAGCTGCCTTTCAGATGCGCGCTCTTCGGCGCGAGCAGGAACACGGCAGCGGCGAGCACGACGAGCGACGCGGAGACGAGCAGCGTCCGGCGCACCCCCCATCGGTAGGCCGCGAGGACGGCGAGCCCCAGCAGGAGCCCCACGATGCTCGACTGCGAGAAGCTCGTGACGAGCCCCGCGAGCAGCCACGCGAGTACGGCCGCGCCCGCCTTCACCTCTTTCCGCGTGCCCCACAGGACCGCCGTCGTCACGGTCAGCATCACGAGCATCAGGAAGCGCCCGTACACGCTCGGGTCGAAGAAGACGGAGTTGACCCGGAAGTAGTTGTCGTACTGGTTCGCCGCGACCAGTTTCGGGTTCAGGAACAGGCTCTTGCGGTAGTACTCGACGAAGCCGACGCCGGCGAGCACGACCGCGACCGCGACCAGCACCAGCAGCGCGCGGCGCAGCAGCTGCGGGGTCCATCGCACTTCGCCGAGCAGGACGAACAGCAGCCCGAACGGGATGTAGAAGAAGAGCAGGTTCTCGGCGGCCTTCGCGCGGTCCGCGGAGTAGGAGATCTGCAGCGTGTAGAGAGCGACGACGGCGAGGAGCGCCCAGCCGACGTAGCCCGCGGCCGGGTTGCTCCTCGCGCCGGCGGATCGGGTTCCCGTCGAGGAGCCGCGCCCGGCGAGCAGCCTGGGCACGAGGTGCGCGAAGGTCCCGGCGGCGACCACCACGTACAGCGGGACGAGCAGGTTGACGGTACGCCCGTCGGCCGAGACCGGCACGCGGAAGGGCAGCGCGAGGATCGCCAGCAGCGGGAAGGCTTCGGGATGGCGCCTCATCACAAGCGCGAGGGCGCCGGCGAGCACGAGCCCCGCCGCGACCAGCGCAGCCAGCGTGCCGGCCGACGGCAGGCTGCCCGCCAGCGGGGCGGCGGTCATGGTCGCTCCAGGATGAAGCTGCGCGGCGAGAGCACCGGTTCGCGCTGGCGGCTGAGCCGTAGGCGGACGCGGTATTCACCCGCCCCGGCGAGCCGGCCCCGGTTGCGCGGCACGAGGTAGACGTGGCCGCTGGAGGTGGTCACGGTCCGGTAGGAGCGCGCCGTCCCGCGCCGTCCGTTCCAGCGCAGGGAGAGCTGTTTGTAGCGCGGGACCGGATAGGAGCTCAGCAGCGTCGCCACGACGTTCCCCCGCTCGTCGATGATCGCGACGGTCGCGCGTTCGGCGTGGGCGAGCTTGAAGGAGATCAGCTCCTGTTTGTGGTGGCCGGCGGGCGTCGGCGCGAAGTTCGGCGTGAGCTTGAACTGCTGCACGCTGGTGGGCCGGTGCTTGAGCCGCTGCGTCAGGAAGAAGGCGAGCAGGCACGCGAGCACGAGCGCCGCGAACACCGCGACCGCCAGCTTGTCGGGGCGCCGCTCGCGGGAATCTGGAACCCCGCCCGCCCCGCCGCCGGCCTCGGCCGCCGCGGCGCTCAACCCTCGCCGCCCGTGGCGAAGCGCTCGACGGTGTCGGAGCGCAGGCCGAGACGCAGCGTCTCGAGCGAGAGCACGTCGGCGGGGGCGATGTTGCCGAGGTTGCATTCGGTGCCGAAGTGCTTGAGCAGCCACACCTGCTGCGCGTGGCGCGGCGCATCGAAGATCATGCGGCCGGGATCGATCGAGTGGGCGATCTCGGTGATGAGGCCGGTGCGAGGCTCGCCGTCGGCGCGGTAGATGCCTGCGGTTCCCGACTCTCGCGCCTCCGCGATCACCTTCCAGGCGCCGGCGTCGAGGTCGCTTTCGATCTGCTCCACCCAGATGTAGGGCGGCATGATGTAGTCGACGTCCTTGCTGCCGACCTCGGCGAAGACGATGAACTCCTTCGAGAGGCTCTCGATCAGCTCGCGCTTGACGGCTTTGTCGAGCTCGATCGTGCCGTCGGAGATCTCGACGTGGCGCAGCCCGAGCTCGCGCAGCCAGGCGACGAGCCCCTCGATGCGCCCCTGGCGGATCGCGACCTCGGTGAGCGTGCCGCCGAGGACGACCGGGATCCCGTGCGCTGCGTACCGCTCCAGCTTCGGCCGCAGGTTCGCCGTCACCACCGCGGTACCCCAGCCGAGCTTGACGATGTCCACGCTCGGGCCCGCCACCTCGAGGAGCCCGTCGACCTCCGCGAGGGAGAGCCCGCGGTCGATGACGTGCGTGATCCCCTCCTCGCGGGGCTTGGACGAGCGATCGGGGATGTCGAGGAAGCCGGCTATGGCGTGGTGGTGCCCTGGGCGGCCCTGTCGGCGCCGACGACGACCACCACCTTCGCCGACCCCGCGAGCGCGGACACGGCCTGTTCGATCGGCTGCACGTGGCTCACCGAGAGCGACCGGGCGACGCCCTGCGCATCGGCCTGGTGGCCGGGCGCGTACTCGACGACGGTGACTTCGTTGGCGCCGGGCGGGCGCCCGCTGAGCGCCGCCGCCTGGGAGTAGCCCGTCTGCTGCAGCTGCCGCGGAGATGCGGTGGGCCAGTCCGGTCGTCAGCGTCCCGTTCAGCACGACCACGTTCGTTTCAGCCGGGGGCGCAGCTTTGGCCTGCTTGGTCGCGGTGGTGGTGTGTTTGGTGTGGGAGGCGCTCGTGTGGGTCTGCGAGGCGGTCGTCCCCGCCCCGGACGTGCCGGTGTGGTTGCCGGAGGAGCCGCCGCGCGTGGCGAGCACGACCGCGATCGCGACGACGACGACGGCGGCCACGGCGAAGAAGACGATCCGCCTGCGCGAGCCGCCCCCCGAACCGCCGCGGGAGCGGCGCTCGTCCGGCGGCTCGCCCGCACGTCCGCGCGCGGTGCGTGCCGCGGCCGGCGGAGCGGACGCCGGCTCTGCGGCGGCTGCGGCGGGCGCGGCGCGGCGCGGCGCCGGCGGCGCCGGCGGCAGCGGCGGTCGCTTTCGCTCGGCGCCACCCGGGACGGTCGCCGCTGCCGGCGGGACCGGTGCACGGGCAGCGGCGGCGGCAGCTGCGCCCGGCGGCGGCTGCGGCGGCAGGAGCGGAGGGAGAGGCGGCCGGGGCGCTCGCCGTGGCGCCCGCGCGCACGCCCGCGGCCGACGCGGCGACCGCGGGCGGGGACGGCGCCTGCTCGGAGACCTTGGCCGGGGGCGTCCCGTTGGGCTGCGATCGAGCGCGCTCGGCCGCCGCTGAGGAGGGCGCGCCGAGCGGACGCTCGGGCTCGGCCGGCGCGGCGTCGGCCTTCGCCGCCGCCGGCTGCTGCCAGGGGATGGCACCCGGCTGCGCGGGCGCGGGGACGCGGCCCGGCGCGCTCGGCGCCTGGCCGGCCGCGGCGGCTGCCGCTGCCGTCGCGGGCTGGCCGCTCGCAGGGGGCGGCGCCGATGGCTGGGGAGCCGGCTGGCCGGGCACGGGCGGTGCTCCGGCGGCGGGCGCATTCGGGCCCGGCACGGGCGGCGAAGCGGTTGCGGGCGCCCCCGACGCCGTCACGGCCTGGCCGGGCGGCACCGCTGCTGCGGCCGCCGGCACCGCTGTTCCCGGCGGTGTCGCGGCGCGCGCGTGGATCGGCTCCGCGCGCGGCACGGCGCGTACCGCCTGCGGCGCCGCCGGCTGCTGAAGCCGCGCGGCGGCTGCCTGGGAGACGCGCTGCTCGGCCTCCGCGGCGCGCTCAGGAGCGCGCCCGGCCCAGTCTCGCAGCCGCCTGATCTCGCGCGCCTGCGAGAAGACGAGGAGAGAAAGGATGGCGATACCGAGCAGCGCGGCAAACGCGGCGATCGCCCCCACCTGGGTGAATTTGGTGGAGATCGAGAGGGCGAGCAGCGAGATGCTCATGAATTGGGGGAGTGTACGAGGGGCGCAGGCGCATCGTGCCGCGTCTCGCCGGGAGCGACGATCGCACCGCCCGCGGGCGGTGCTTCACGCACCGGCGTCGCGTCCCCCCCGCGGCCCGGCGCAGGCTGTGTCGCTCGCGCCGTCGACCTCCCTCAGCTTGCTCGAGAGCTCGGAGACCTTGGCGGCGAGCGCAGCCGCGTCGCCCTCGAGCACGAGCAGCCTGATCTCGGCGAACATCGACTCGACGGCCTGGACGCCCAACGGGCTGCGCTCGGCACGCAGGATCTTCTCCGCGTCGGTCGAGCGCGCGCTCTCGTAGCGTGTTGAAGAGCTCCTCGTGGAGCTTCTCACCCGGTCGTTTGCCGACGATCTCGATCTCGATGTCGCGTTCGGGGTCGAGGCCGGAGAGCTCGATCATCGCCCGGGCGAGCTCGACGATGCGGACCGGTTCGCCCATGTCGAGGACGAAGATCTCGGCCCCGGTCATCTCGCTGATGCGCGGTCGGCGCGCACCGTTGTGGACTCCGCGCGCCGCCGCCAGCGAGCCCGAGCGGATGATCAGCTGCACCGCCTCCGGGATCGTCATGAAGTAGCGGGTCATGCGCTCGTCGGTGACGGTGAGCGGGCCGCCGCGCTCGATCTGGCGGCGGAAGATCGGGACGACGCTCCCGGAGGAGCCGAGGACGTTGCCGAACCGCACGGCCGCGTAGCGCGTGCGCGGGAAGCGCGCCGTCGCCGCCTCGAGCGCGAACTCCGCGAGCGCCTTGGAGGCGCCCATCACGGTCGCCGGTGCGACGGCCTTGTCGGTCGAGACGAGCACGAAGCGCTCCGTGCCCGCGTCGCCGGCGACGTGGGCGACGACCTGCGTGGCGATCGCGTTGTTGCGGATCGCCTCGACCGGGTTCGCCTCCATCAGGCCGACGTGCTTGTAGGCGGCGGCGTGGAAGACGACCGAAGGACGCTGCTCTGCGAACACCTCCCGCATGCGCTCCTCTTCCTTGCAGTCGGCGAGCACCGCGGCCAGCATCGACTCGGGCACGTGGCGCTCGTCCTGCAGCTCGCGCAGGATCGCGAACAGGTTGTCCTCGGCGTGGTCGAGCAGCACGATCCGGTGCGGCTCCACGCGCGCGATCTGGCGGCACAGCTCGGCGCCGATCGAGCCGCCGGCGCCGGTCACGAGCACCACCTGGCCCGCGAGGTAGGCGCCCACGCTCTCCAGCTCCATGTGGACCGGCTCGCGGCCGAGCACGTCCTCGACGCGGACCTCGCGCACCTGGCGGGCGAGCGCCCCGCGCGTCTGCAGCAGCTCGAACACGGTCGGCAGCGTGCGCACCGGGATCGCGCGGCGGCGGCACTCCCGCACGATCCGCGCGCGCGTCGAGCCGGGCGCGGAGGGGATCGCGATGATGACTTCGTCGGGCTCGGCGTCGTCGAGGATCCGCGGCAGGTCGTCCTCGGTGTTGCCGCGCACGCGCACGCCGTCGATGCGCAGCCGGTGCTTGGTCGGGTCGTCGTCGACGAAGCCGACCGGCACGAGGCCGAGCTCGCGGTTGCGCAGGATCTCGCGGAGCACCATGCGCCCGCCCTCGCCGGCCCCGGCGATCAGGACCGTGCGCTGTCCCTTGCCGCCGGCGCGGAACGCCGCCAGCGGGCGCCGCTCGTACAAGCTCCGCGCGATCGCCCGCACCCCGATCAGGAACACGAGCGAGAGCAGCGCGAACAGCACGATCACCCCGTTCGGCAGCACGACGGCGACGGTCGCGTTGTGCCGCACGCCCGCGAGCGCAGGGTAGGCGTGCGTCGGTCGGAAGATCTCGATCCCGACGACGGTCAGCAGCACGATCAGGAAGACCGCGCGCACGACGGCCTCGTAGTCGCGCTGCCCGGCGTAGCGCCAGCGGCGCTGGTAGACGCGGCAGAGCACGAGCACGGGCAGGCTGCCGGCCAGAACCCACCAGATCGTCTCCGAGCGCAGTTCGGCGTAGTGCCGCGGCGGGCCGTCGTTGAAGCGAAGCTGGAAGGCGAGGTAGTACGCGAGCGCGACCAGCGCTCCGTCCACTGCGAGCTGCGGCAGCGAGTGACGATGGAGCGATAGGGCCGCCGAGCGGAGACGTCGGCGCATTGCAGGCAATTGTAAGCGGCCGCAGGCGTTCTGTCCTGGATTTCGGGCCTCCGCAGGAGAGCCCGCAAGCTTCATCCCAACGGGGAGAGCAGCAGATCGACGAGCGCGCCGGGGTCACGCCGCACGCGGGCGGCCTTCTCAACCGAGGGCCCGGACGGGAGCTCGAGCTCCTCCGCGTCCCTCAGCTCGAGCATCCGTCCTTCCTCGATCAGCCGTTCGTCCACGGCCCCGAGCCGCCCCTGGAAGGTCGTGAGCACCGGCGTTCCCAGGGCGACGGCCTCACGGTTCATCGTCCCGCCTGCGGAGATCGTGAGCGCGGCGTAGGAGATCAGCGACTGAGCGTCGATCGCGCGCTCGGGGATCAGCAGCCCCGGCACCGACGCGAGCTCCCGGCGCTGCGAGTCCACGCGCGGCAGCACGACCGGCTGTACGCCGTCGGCGAGCGCGGCGGCGGAGAGCCGCTCGAGCACGGCGGCGAACAGGTCGCTGTGGAAGCGGTGGTAGAGCGAGACCTCCGGCGGCGTGCGAACCACGACGATCGGGCGCGAGGGGTCGAGCCCGAGCTCGCCGAGGACCGCAGCGTCGGGCTCGAAGTCGGCGAGGTAGTACTCCTCCTTGAGACCCTCGTAGCGGCGCAGCTTGCTCCTCGCTCCGTACCGCCGCAGCCGCTCGGGCGGGATCGCCTCGGGCACGACCACGGCCGCGGCGAGCCGGCAGTTGATCGTGTGCTGCACGGTCGCCCACTCGTAGTCGAACATCGTCGAGCTGGGGATGCGGAGCAGCGCCGCCGCGACCGTCACGTCGTTGGAGCCGTGCCCGAGCGCGATGTCGAACCGGCCCTGCCTGCGCGCCCAGCGCACGAGCGCCGCAGAGCGCGAGACGAGCCCGCCGCCTTCGCGGCCGGCGCGTTCGCCGCGGTGACGACCGATCGCCGTGTGCTCGATGCCGAGGCGCTCGCACAGCTCGAGCGTCTGGGCGAAGTCGCGCGCGGTCACGCGGACGTCGTGCCCGCGTTCGCGCAAGCGCTCGATCACCGGGCGCATGACCAGCACGTGGGGGCTGTTGGTCAGGTCGACCCAGACGCGCATCGGCGAGGTAGTTAAGCAACGGATTCTCACCGCCGCGGAATCCCCGGTCGCTATCGTTGGCCGCCGCGTGCTGGTCCTCGCCTCGATCTCGGAGACGCTGTTCACCGAAATCGCCCACTTCGTACGCGAAGGGGGCTATCCGGCGATCTTCGTGCTGATGCTCCTCGAGAGCGCCTGCATCCCGATCCCGTCGGAGGCGACGATGCTGTTCGCGGGCTTCGCCGTCGCCGAACCGGGGGCCAGCAGCGCCGAACACCACCTGACGCTGGCCGGGGTCGTGACGGCGGGGGTGCTCGGGAACCTCGTCGGTTCGTGGCTCTCTTATTGGGTCGGGCGCGCGGGCCGGCTGGAGCTCGTCGAACGCCACGGTCACTGGCTGCACATAAAGCCCAGTCACATCCAAACCGCGGACCGCTGGTTCGAGCGCTACGGGGCCGCCGCGGTGTTCTTCAGTCGCATGTTGCCGATCGTGCGCACGTTCATCTCGCTCCCCGCGGGCGTCGCGAGGATGCCCTTCTGGCGCTTCACGCTCTTCACGCTGCTGGGGTGCATCCCGTGGGTGCTCGCCCTGGCCCTGGCGGGCGAAGCGCTCGGCAGCAACTGGACCGACGCCCGCAAGTACTTCGAGTACCTCGACTACGCGATCGTTGCGCTGATCGTCATCGGGATCGTCCTGCTGCTGCTGCGAAGGAGACGCTCGAGAGGAGAGCCGGCCCGCGACACGGCCAGCTGAACGTGAGCCTGTCCGGCGGCGGCGCGGACGCCGGTATCGTTGGCCGACCCGTGCTCGTTCTCGCTTCCATCTCGGAAACGGCAGTCAACGAATGCGCACACATCGTGCGCGAAGGCGGCCTGCCGGCGATCTTCCTGCTGATGGCGGCCTCCAGCGCATGCATCCCCATTCCGTCGGAGGTCGTGATGCTGTTCGCGGGCTTCGCGGTCGCCGAGCCGGGGCAGAGCGCTTCGGCGCACCACATGACCATGGTCGGGATCATCCTGGCCGGGCTGCTCGGGTCGATGGTCGGCTCGTGGGTCGCCTATGCGGTCGGGCGCGGCGGACGCCTCGAGCTCTTCGAACGGCACGGCGACAAGTTCCACGTGGGACCGGCGCAGGTGGAGAAGGCCGACCGATGGTTCCAGCGCTACGGCGAGCAGGCTGTGCTGTTCGGTCGCGTCATCCCGGTCGTACGCGCGGTTGTCTCGCTCCCGGCCGGGATCGCGAAGATGCCGATCGGCCGCTTCACGGTGTTCTCCCTGATCGGAACCGTGCCCTGGGTGGTGGGCCTCGCCTACGCCGGGAAAGCGCTCGGCAGCGACTGGGAATCGGTCCGCAAAGGGTTCGAGTACGTCGACTACGTGATCCTGGCGCTGGTGATCGCGGGGATCGGCTACTGGATCATGCGCAGGCGCCGGCAGCCGGCCAGGAACACGGCGGGCTGACAGGCCTCGCGGGATCGCCGCGCCACGAGCGCGACAGGGGCCGGCGCGGCTTCGGCGGGTGTCCGCGCGGGAAGCGATCAAAATAGGGCGGTGAGCGCGCTCGGGACGCAGATCGGCGGCCGCTACAGGCTCGATGAGGTGATCGGGCGCGGCGGCATGTCGACCGTCTACAAGGCGTTCGACACGGTGCTCGAACGACCGGTCGCGATCAAGCTCATGCATCGCGAGATCGCGACGGACTCCGATCAGCTCGAGCGCTTCCGCCGCGAGGCGCGTGCCGTCGCGCAGCTCAACCATCCGCACGTCGTCTCCGTGATCGACGCGGGCGAGGAGCCGCTGGAGGACGAGGAGGGCGAGGGCACGCCTTACATCGTCCTCGAGTACGTCGACGGCGAGACGCTCAAGAGCGTGATCCGCCGCGACGGGCCGCTGGAGATCCCGCAGGCGCTGGCGTACGCGATCGAGATCGCGCGAGCGCTGGCGGCGGCTCACGAACGCCAGATCGTCCACCGCGACGTCAAGCCGCAGAACATCCTGATCGACCCGGAGGGCGGTGCCAAGATCACCGATTTCGGGATCGCCCGCTCCCTCGCCGAGGAGGGCCTCACGATGGCGGGCAGGGTGCTGGGCACGACCGACTACGTCTCGCCCGAGCAGGCGCTCGGACAGCCGGTCACGCCACAGTCGGACCTGTACTCGCTGGGCATCGTCCTCTACGAGATGCTGACCGGCGACGTGCCGTTCCACGGCGAGACGCCGGTCGCCGTCGCGATGAAGCACGTGCGCGAGGAAGTTCCCGACGTGCAGGCGCGCCGGCCCGAGATATCCGCTGCCACGGCCTCGGTCATCGACCGCTCGCTCGCGAAGGACCTCTCGCATCGCTACCCCGACGCGGCGGCGATGGTGTCGGACCTCGAAAACGTCCTCGCGATCGAGGCCTCGCGCACGGGTCAGACGACCGGTGAGGTGACGACGGTCCTGCGCACGCTGCACGGGCGCGCCCGGCGGCGGCTGCCGTGGCGGATGCGCCACCCGGTGCGCTGGCTGGTCTCGCTCGCGGTGATCGCGGTGATCGTGGTGGTCGTGATCCTGCTCGCCGCCGACAACTCCCAGCGGGGAACCGGCGCACCGCCCGGCACGTCCTCGAAGGCCGGGCTCGTCCCCGTGAGCCTCTCGGGCTCGGCCGCCAACAGCTACAACCCGTTCGGCACCGGGCCGGAAAACCGCGATCAGATCGGCAACGTCGTCGACAGCGACCCCTCGACGACCTGGACCACCGAGACCTACTACGAAGGCACGCTGAAGAAGACGGGTGGGACGGGGTCCGGCATCTACCTCGACGCCGCGCCGGGCGTCGCCGCCCGGGCGATGGCGATCCAGACACCGACGCCCGGCTTCGCCGTGCAGGTCTACACCGCGACCACATCGACCTCTCCGAGCCGTTCGGAAGCAAGAAGCCGCTTGCCGCCCGGGGCTGGGAAGGGCCGATCGGCGCCAGCTCGTCGGTCCGCAGCGGCCAGCGGATCCCGCTCCACCCAGCGCCCCGGAACGCACCGCTACTACCTGATGTGGATGACCACGCTTCCCCCCGGCCGCCAGTCGGCGACGATCGCCGACATCACGCTGTTCAAGTGAGGTGATGGGGAGTCGGCCGGCGCTCCGTGCCGGCCTCACGGGGAGCGGCCGGCGCTCCGTCCCGGCCTCAGTGACGCCGCACGCCGGCGGCGGCATGACGTTCGAGCGCGAGCCGGCAGAGGCGGTCGACGAGCTCGGCGTAGGGCACGCCGGAGGCCGCGAGCAGCTTCGGGTAGACGCTCGTCGGCGTGAAGCCGGGCATCGTGTTCAGCTCGTTGACGAGCACCTGCTCGCCGTCGACGAAGAAGTCGGCCCGCGCCAGCCCCGCGCACCCCGCCGCCCGGAAGGCCCGCATCGCCAGCTCGCCGACCTGCTCGCGCGCCGCGGCCGAGATGCGGGCGGGCACGAGCAGCTCCATGCCGCCCGGCGTGTACTTCGCCTCGTAGTCGTAGAAGTCGGCCGAGAAGACGATCTCGCCGGGCTCGGAGACGAGCAGCGCTCCGCCGGGTTGCTCGAGCACGCCGCACTCGACCTCGATCCCGGCGGCGGCAGCCTCGACGATCGCCAGCGCGTCGTGTTCGAACGCGACCGCGAGCGCCCCGGGAAGCTCCTCGGCGCGGGTGACCTTGACGATGCCCACCGAGGAGCCGAGGTGCGCGGGCTTCACGAACACCGGCAGGCCGAGCGCCGCCGCCCGGGCGAGCGCGCCCTCGCGATCCTCGCGCCAGTCAGTCGGCGCGGATGCCGGCGTAGCGCACCTGCGGCACGTCCAGCGTGGCCATCAGGTCCTTGAACAGCACCTTGTCCATGCACACCGCGGATGCCGCCACGCCGGCTCCGACGTAGGGCACGCCGACCGTCTCCAGCAGCCCCTGGACGGTCCCGTCCTCCCCGAACGGCCCGTGCAGCGCCGGGAACACGACGTCGGCGTCGGCGACCCCCTCGCCCGGCGTCAGGGACAGCGTGTGGCCGTCGCGACGCCAGGTGCCGTCGCGAGCGATCTCGATCCAGAGGACCTCGTGACCGGCGTCGAGGAGGGCATCGCGCACGGACGCCGCCGAGAGCGAGCGACACGTCGTGCTCGGATGAGCGCCCGCCCGCGAGCACCGCCACGCGGAGGGACGCGCCGGGCGCCGTGGCGCGTCCGGGGCGATGCGGGCTTCTCCGCCGAGGCCATCTCAGGGGCCCGGCGCCGGCGGGGTGGGCGTGGCGGGCGTGGTCGTGGTGGTCGTGGTCGGTGTCGTTTCCGGGCTGAGCTGGGCGATCGTGATCGTCACCGTCGCACCTTTCGTCGCCTTCGTACCCGGCCCGGGACTCTGACGCAGCACGTTGCCGACCTGCCCGGCTTCGGCCGTCTGGCCGGTCGTCGTCTTGACCTTGAAGCCCGCTCCTTCGAGGGTGCTCTTCGCGAGCGCCTGGCTCTCGCCGACGACGTTGGGCACGGGGGATTCCTTGGGCGCTTCCGCGACCACGAGGTCGACCTTGCTCTTGGCCTTCGCGGAGCTGCCGCCTGCGGGCGACTGCGAGAGCACCGTCCCGGGCTGGTCGGTGCTGCTCGCGCGCTTGGTGATCGTCCCGACTTCCAGTTCCGCTCCCTGCAGCGAGGATTCGGCGTCGGACTGGGACTGCCCGGTCACGTCCGGCACGGTGACCGGCGCCGGGCCGCTCGAGACGAACACTTCGACGCCGCTGCCGAGCTGCTCGAAGGTGCCGGCGGGCGGGTTCGTGCCGATCACCTTGCCGGAGGGCACGGTCGGGCTCGCCTGCTTCGTCACGCGCGGCTTGAAGCCCGCTTTGCGGAGCTTCTTGAGCGCATCGGCTTCGCTCAGCCCTTCGACGTCGGTGACCGGTGCGCTCGCGGGACCGCCCGAGACGACGAGGTTGACCCGCGAGCCGTTGTCGACGCGTTTGTTGGCTTCCGGCGACTGGCTGATCACGACGCCGGTCGGCACCGTCGAGCTCGATTGCAGCTGCGGGACGGGGTTCAGGCCGGCGCGGCGCAGGATCGCGTCGGCCGTCTGTTCGCTCTGACCGGTGACGTCGGGAACGCTGACTTTGCCGGCACCGCCACCGAGCAGGAGCACGATGACGGCGACGATCGCAAGCGCGGCGACCGTGCCACCCACCCACCACGGCCAGCGCCGGCTGCCGGCCTCGTCCTCCTCGCCGCCGCGGTCTTCGCGGTAGACGAGCGGCGGGGCCAGCATCACGCCGGTGGGCGGGTCGAGCGGATGCGCCGCGACGTCGTGGCCGTCGTAGGGCGCGCCGCCCGGCGGCAGCGTCGCGCGCTCCGCTTCGAGCGCGGCGATCAGCTCGTCGTCGTCGGCGTAGCGTTCGAGCGGGTCCTTCGCGAGCGCGCGCAGCACGACGGCGTCCAGCGACGCCGGCAGCGCCGGGTTCAGCTCGCTGGGCGGCCGCGGCACGGCCGAGACCTGCTTGAAGGCGATCGCGACGGCCGTCTCGCCCTCGAACGGCACCACGCCGGTGAGCAGCTCGTAGAGGATCACGCCCACCGAGTAGATGTCGGAGGCCGCGCTCACCGCGTAGCCCTGGGCCTGCTCGGGGGACAGGTACTGGGCCGTTCCCATGATCGAGCCGGTGAGCGTCATGTCCGACGCGCCGGCGCGCGCGATGCCGAAGTCCGTGACGCGTGCGCGGCCGTCCTCGTCGAGGATCACGTTGTGCGGCTTCAGATCGCGGTGGATCACGCCGCGGCGATGCGCGAAGCGCGCGGCGCGCAGGATCTGGATCACGGTGTCGATCGCGAGCACGGGGTCGAGCGGCCCCGTTTCCCTGACGATCGCCTTCAGCGAGCGGCCCGCCACGTACTCCATCGCGATGTAGTAGGTCCCGTTCCACTCGCCGCGGTCGAAGATGCCGACGATGTTGGGATGGGAGAGCGCGGCGGCGCTCGAAGCCTCCCGCTTGAAGCGCTCGACGAACTCCTGGTCTTCGGCGAAGTGGTGGTGCAGCACCTTGACCGCCACCTCGCGCCCCAGCAGCTGGTCGTGCGCGAGGTAGACGTCGGCCATGCCACCCGAGCCGAGGCGCGAGAGCACGCGGTAGCGGCCGTCGATCAGTGTCTCGGGATCAATCACGGAGGAGCTGTTCCATCACCTGGCGGGCGACCGGGGCGGCGAACGCCGCGCCCTGGCCGGGGACGTGGGCGAGCGTGACGGCGATCGCGACGCGCGGGTTGGCGGCGGGGGCGAACGCGATGAACCAGACGTTGTTGATCGCGGCTCCGATCTGCGTCTCGGCGGTGCCCGTCTTGCCGGCGACCTGGACGCCGGGGATCTGGGCGCTCGTGCCGGTGCCGACGTTCACGACCGCTTCCATCATCGACCGCACCGACGAGGCGGTCGAGGTCTTCATCACGACCGACTGCACCGACGGCTTGACGCGCATGACGGTCTGCCCTTCGGAGTTGACGACGCGGCTCGTCAGGTGCGGCGTCATCAGCCTGCCGCCGTTCGCGACCGCGGCGGCGACCTCGGCCATCTGGAGCGGGACGACGGCGAGTTTGTCCTGCCCGATCGACATGCGGCCGAGGTCGACTTTCGGGCTCAGCGGCGAGACCAGCCGGTTGCCTTCGTAGGAGCCGCTCGTCGACATTTCGGTCGGCGGGTAGTCGAGCTTCGGCTTGCGGTCGAAGCCGAAGCGGTTCATGTAGCGCGTCATCGTCGCCCGGCCCACCTTTTCGCCCACCTGCGCCCAGACCGTGTTCACCGATTTCGCGAGTGCTTCCGTGAGGGTGATCTGCCCGAGGCTCTCGTTTTCGTCGTTCTGCAGCGGCACGCCGGAGATCACGACGTCGTTGCGTCCCGAGACCGTCGATTCCGGGGTGAACTTGCCGCTGTCGATCGCGGCCGTCGCGGTCACCACCTTGAAGGTGGAGCCGGGCGCATATCCGAACTGGGTGGCGCGGTTGATCAGGGGCGAGGAGCTGTCGCGGGCGAGCCGCGCGTAGCCGGCGCTCGATTTGAGCACGTTCGGGTTGTAGCTGGGCGAGGAGGCCATCACGGTGACCCTGCCGCTGCGCGGTTCAAGCGCCACCACGGCCCCTTGGTGTTCGCCGAGCGCTTCGACGGCGACGCGCTGCGCCTTGGGGTCCAGCGAGGTCACGACCTTCTGCCCGCGCGGTTTGCGGCCCTGCAGCTGGTCGAGGATCGACTGGACGCCGGTGTCGGTCTGGCCGTTGAGCTCGTTCGAGCGGAACCGCTCGATGCCGGTGCTGCCGAGGTTCGTGAAGTAGTAGCCGACGGTGTTCGCGAACAGGCTCCCGGTCGGGTAGCTGCGTTCGTAGATCCCTTCCGCCCGCCGCAGGCTGTGCGCGAGCACGGTGCCGTCGGCGGCGACGATCGGGCCACGGTCGATGTGCTGCTGCTCGAGCACCGCCCGCTTGTTGAGGCTGTTGTCTCGCAGCGACGACGCTTCGAAGATCGTCCAGCGCGACGTGAACGCGATGAGCAGCGCGAACAGCAGGACGACGAGCCCGAAGAGGCGGATGATCGGGCGGTTCACCTGTGAGCACTCATTCGAGCTGGTCGAGTTCGAGGCTGCGGATCAACGAGGCGGCCTTGCCTTCGGAACGCAGCGAGTGGTCGAGCAGCGAGCTTCGCTGCTGGGCGCTCATCGTGGCGGCGCTGACGCCGGAGACGTAGCGGCTGGTGTAGAGGTTGACGTTGCCGGGGAGCGTGAACGGCACCCCTTGGTAGAGCGTCACGAGGCCGCGTTTGTTGGTGCCGATGAAGTAGACGGACTGCATCGCCAGGAACGCGCCGGCGACGACGAGGGCGAGCACCACCAGCACGGCTGTGACGGCCCCGGCGCGGCGCAGCGGGAAGCGCCGCCGCCCGTGTCCGTCCTGCGTCGCAGGCGTGCGCGGGCGCCGCTGCGCGACGGCGGGCGGAGCGGCCTCGGTCGCCGTCGCGGCCGCGGCCTGGCCCGTGGCGGCGCCGGCCGCCGTCTGCGGCGCGACCGCCGGCATGCCCGTCAGCGTCGGTTCGTCGGCGCCCGCGGCGCCGAGGGCGGGGCCGCCGACCTCCTCGAGGCGCAGCAGCACCACCGTGATGTTGTCGCGACCGCCCGACCGGTTCGCCTCGGCGATCAGCGCCTCCCCGGCATCGCGCAGGACCGGCGTCGCGTTGAGGATCGCGGCGATCCGCTCCTCGGAGACCATCGTCGTCAGGCCGTCGCTGCAGACGAGATAGACGTCGCCGGCGCGGCCGGTGAACGAGCGCGTGTCCACGTCGACGGTGCCCTCGATGCCGAGCGCGCGGGTGATCACCGAGCGCTGCGGATGCTCGACTGCTTCCTCGGGCGTGAGCCGTCCCTGGCGCATCAGCTCGTCGACGAGCGAGTGATCGTCGGTGAGCCGCAGCAGCTGCCCGTCACGCAGGCAGTACGCGCGGCTGTCGCCGACGTGCGCGATCGCGACGTCGCGCTCGCCGACGTAGACCGCGGTCAGCGTCGTACCCATGCCCGCCTGCTCCGCGTTGGCATGGGAGAGCTCGTGGATGCGCGCGTTGGCGGCCTGTGCCAGACCGGGCGAGCGCCGCCTCCGGCTCGCGCCCGTCGGGCAGGCCGTCGCGGAAGGCCTCGACGGCGAGCTTCGAGGCCACCTCGCCGGCCTGCGCGCCGCCCATGCCGTCCGCGACCACGAACAGCGGCGAGCGCACCATCAGCGAGTCCTCGTTCGCGCGGCGCTGACGACCGGTGTCGCTGCCGGAGTACTGCTCTGCGACCCGCAGCATCTAGGTGGTTGATCCCACTAGTCGACCTCGAATGCGAATTCGCTGTCGCCGATGCGCACGCGGTCGCCCGGGTGCAGCGGGCGCGGGGTCTGCAGCAGCTCCTCGTTGAGGTAGGTGCCGTTGGTCGAGCCGAGGTCTTCCACGACGACGCTGTTGCCCTGTTCGTAGATGCGCGCGTGGCGGGAGGAGGCGAAGGGGTCGTCGAGCCGGATCTCCGCGGAGTCGCCGCGGCCGAGGATCAGGTCGCCGTCGAGGTCGTAGATCATGCCCTCCTCGTGGCCGGGGGCCCGTTCGACCACGAGACGGGGCGCGCGCGCCGCGTAGTCCACGGTGCCGAGCTTGGACGCCGGGTACATGCCGGTCGCGTCGGGCGGGGCGTCCATCGCCATCGCCTGGCCGCGGCCGCCGTTCGAGCTGCCGCCGAGGTCCCTCCGCGCGCTGCGGGCGACCCAGACGAGGAACAGGTAGAGGACGGCGAGGAAGCCGAACTTCAGCGCGACCGAGACGGGGTCGAGGCTGTTCATGACAGCTCGAACACGGCGTCGGTCGACCCGAACTCGATGCGCTCGCCGCCGTACAGCGGCTCGCGGCCCCGCACCTTCAGCCCGTTGACGACGACGCCGTTGGTCGAGCCGAGGTCCTCGATCTCCCATCCGTCCTGCGTGGGCCGGATCTCCGCGTGGCGGCGGGAGATGCCGCTGTCCTCGAGGACGATGTCGCAATCGCGGCTGCGCCCGATCACGCCGCCGCCGGGTGGCAGCAGCAGTCGCCGGCCGGAGATCGCCAGCAACGCGCGCTCGGGGCGGGCCCGCTGGGCCTCTTCGACGGGTCCGCGGACGCGGGCGGAGGTGCTGTAGATCATCGTCTTGCCGTGCTCGTCCTCGCCGAGGGCTCCGGGCGGCGCCGCGGGGCCGGCTTCACTGTGACCGTCGGTGCGGACCAACTTCGCCTGGATGCCGAACTCGCCCAGCGACAGGCGCTCGTCGGTGGCGAACGAGACGTGCACGCCGCCGGCGAGGATCAGGTTCTCGCGGCGCGCGTGCTCGAGCAGGTAGGCGCACAGCTCTTCGATCACCTCCCCTTCGACGCCCTCGTAGCGTTCGCGGTCCTCGGGCGAGAGCCAGACGACGTACTCGTTGGGCGCGTAGACGCGAGAGACCGAAACCGTCCGGTGGGCGTCCATCTCGCGCGCCAGCTTGCGCGCGAGTTCCATCGGGCGCACCTCCGAGCGAAATGCACGGCCAAACGAGCCCTCGACGAGTCTCGCGATGGTGTTCTCGACGCTTTTCAGCAGGTTCATCGGATGCTGGTCGAGCCCGCGATCACAGGCGGACCCGAGGGCCATGCTACGCGGTTGCCCAGGGGCTCTACACCGGACCGCGCAGGGCGCGGGCGCCGACCGCCACCATCCCGCCCAGGATCGCGGCGAGCACGGCGCCCCGCGGAAGCGGGTGGCCGCCCGCAGCGAGCCCGGCATCGAGCGCCGGCGCTGCGGCCACGACCGCGGCGGACCAGACCGTGGCCGCGAACACGTCCACGGCGGCGCTCGCCCCCCGCACGAGCAGCGGCAGCAGCATCGCCGCCACCCCCCAGAGCAGGGCACCGAGCGCCGCGCCAGGGCTGAGGAGCGGCCCGACCACGTGCGCGGCCGAGCCGCTGATCGACCCTTCCCAGACGGCGCGCGCAGGGGTGCCGGCCGGCGGACCCAGCCACAGCCGGCGGGCCAGTAGCGGCTCGGCGAGCAACAGCCACCAGTAGCCGAGCGCGCCCAGCACGAAGCGCTGACGCCAGCGCCGCGCCTGGCCCGCCAGCGCTGGGAACGCGCCGGCGAGGCTCGCGAGCCCGAGGACGGGCGCCAGCAGGCACGCCGCCCAGACCGCCGGCACGCGACCCGAGAACCGTTCGGCAGGGATCGCCGCCAGCGGGACCAGCGCAGCCGCGAGCACGACGGCCAGGCCGGCGCGGCCGGTGGCGCACAGCCAGGCGAGCGCGGCGAGGGCGAGCGCGGCCCACAGCGTTCGCGGCAGGCCGGGCGACTCGGTGGGCACGGCGACCTCGGCCGGGCGGTCCTGGGCCTCCTCGGGCGGCGATGTCCTGGGGGCGCCGCGGAACCCGTGCCGGGGCGCCGGCGCGACCGCGTCGCGCGGGCTGGGGAAGCGTGTCCCGGGGCGCCTCCTCGAGCGCCTCCAGCAGCTCGACGCGCAGATCCTGGAGCTGACCGCGCGCGCCCGGATCCGGCGCCAGCGCGCGGTCGAGCGCGGCTGTGAGCCCTCTCGGCAGGTCGCGGCGCCGGCGCGCGAGCGGCTCCAGGCGCGTGCCGATCCGCCGCGCCGTGGCGGCGGGCGTCGGCCCCCGCACCGGATTGACGCCCGACAGCGCCTCGTAGAGGACGAGCGCGAGCGAGTACAGGTCCGCCGGCTCACCGGCCTCCCGCCCCTCGCTCTGCTCGGGCGCCATGTAGGCGAGGGTGCCCAGGACATCGCCGGTCCGGGTGAGCGCGTCCTCTTCGGCGATGCTCGCGCCGCCGAAGTCGGCGAGCTTCGCGGCGGGCCCGGGGCGCCGCTCCTCGTCGCGATCGGGCACGAGGACGTTCTGCGGCTTGATGTCGCGGTGGATGACGCCGCGCTCGTGCGCGTGCTCCAGCGCGTCGATGAGGTCGGCGCCGATGCGCAGGGTGTGCTCGTCCTCGAGCTCGGAGGCGCGGATCAGCTCGCCGAGGGTGCACCCGGGCACGAGCTCGGAGATCAGGTAGAAGGCCTCGCCGAGCGGGAAGGCCTCGTAGAGGGCGACGATCGCCGGGTGCGACAGGCGCGCGGTCGCGTGCGCCTCGCGGGCGGCACGGTCGGCGTCTTTGGCGCTGTCACCCGTTCCCAGCCAGATGCGCTTGACGGCCACGTCGCGCTGGAGGAGCTCGTCGTGTGCCTGCCAGACGACGCCGAAGCCGCCCGCGCCGAGCCTCCTCTCCAGGCGGTAACGGCCGAGAAGGACCTGCTCGTCTCCAGGCGCGCCGGAGCTCCTGCGCGCGTCGCGCGCGACGATCGGCTCGCGCCGAGGCGGAGCCGAGCCGGCGCCGTCTGCCGGCAGGGGCGTCTGTACGAGTGTGCGCTGCGACTCCACCGGATCCCGCGTTCGCCGCCGCCGAACGCGCTCCTCCGCCGGGCGCGCAGGAAAGCCCGCGATGAGGGAGAAGTTGCAGAATCGTCAGGGAGGAGGTTTGCAGTCTAGGCCTGCAGTCATACTGGGGCCTTGCCTTTATCTGCGAAGGAGCGGAGGCTTTTTGTCGTTCTTTGACGATGGCGAGGACACGGCGCCTCGGCCATCAGCACGAGCACCGCGGTCGCGCCCTGCCGGGGGCGGTGGCGCGACATCCTCCCCACGCCGGCCACGACCCCGCCGCACGAGCGGTGGCGGGCCCTCCGGCTACGACCAGCACACGCTGATGGTCCGCCGCCGTGTCGCGGCCGGCGCGGCGGTCGTTCTCCTCATCATCATCGTCCTCATCATCAACGGCTGCCTGAAATCGCAGAAGCAGCAGTCGCTGAAGGACTACAACCACTCGGTGAGCGAAATCGCGCGCGAATCCGATGCGCAGGTCTCCAAACCTTTCTTCACCGCGCTGTCCGGCGCCGCGGGCAAGTCGGCGATCGACGTGCAGGTTCAGGTGAACCAGCTGCGCGTCGAAGCCCAGAAGCTCGCCACGCGCGCGAAAGACCTCAGCGTGCCCGGGGAAATGAAGGGCGCGCAGCAGAACCTGCTGTCGACGATGAACTTCCGCGTCGAAGGGATCACGAAGATCGCGGCGCTGCTGCCCGCGGCCCTGGGCGGGCAGGGCAAGCAGGTCGACCCGAAGATCGCCGGCGACATGGAGATCTTCCTCGCCTCCGATGTCATCTACTCGCAGCGCGTGGTGCCGCTGATCCAGGAATCGCTGAGCTCCAACGGGATCCACACGAGCACGCAGCCCTCGCGCTTCCTGCCGAATCTCGGCTGGCTCGACCCGACGACGGTCGAAGAACGCCTGACCGGCAAGTCGACCGGCACCGCCGGCGCGGTCACTTCCGGCACGCACGGCAGCTCGCTCGTCGGGACCGCGGTCGGCACGACCACGCTGCAGCCGGAACCGGCGCTCAACCACGTGGCCGGCGGCGGCAACCCGACGTTCACGGTCACGGTTGAAAACACCGGCGAAAGCCAGGAGACGAACGTCAAGGTCGAAGTGTCCGTGACTGCCGCCGGCAAACAGCTCACGGGCTCGCACGTGATCAACTCGACGCAGCCCGGCAGCAAGGCCAACGTCGAAATCCCGATCAACGGCGTACCGCTCGGGGTCGCAGGGAAGATCCAGGTCAACGTCGCGGCGGTGCCGGGCGAGACGAACACCGAAAACAACAAGAGCACCTACCTGGCCCAGTTCGGCGAATGACGAGAGGGTCGGCCGGCGCTCCATGTCGGCCTCTGGCGCCCTCGCCAGCAGATAAGTTGTGGCGATGGCCGCTTCGGTCACCGACACGCAGGGGATCATCGCGATCGCTGCCGGAGCCGTCGCCGTCGTGGCGCTGCTCGGATGCGTGCTGCTCGCGATCCAGCTGCGGCGTGTGCGGCAGGCCCAGCGCCTGCTGATCGGCGCCACCGGCGAGCAGGACGTGATCGCCCACGCGGCGAGCATGCAGGAGGCCTTCGAAAGCCTCCGTGAGTACGTCGAGGAGACGGCGGTGCGCCTGGACGGGCGCCTCGCGTCGGCGGAGGCGGAGTTGCGCGGCACCATCTCGCACCGCGCGCTGGTGCGCTACGACGCCTACAACGAGCTCTCGGGGCACCAGTCGATGTCGATCGCGCTGCTCGACGACGAACGCTCGGGCATCGTGCTCTCGTGCATCCACCACCGCGACCAGGCGCGCGTGTACGGCAAGCGAGTGCAGGGCGGCCGCGGCGAACTGGAGCTCTCGCCCGAGGAGGCCGAGGCGGTGCGGCTGGCCCTGACCGGCGCTGCCGGCGCCGGGAGCGGCGATGCCCGAGCCGACTGAGCGCGGCGCGCGCAGCGTCGCCTACCTGGGACCCGCCGGCACGTTCAGCGAGGAGGCGCTGCTCACGAGCGCGCGCCCGGGCAGCGTCGAGCCCGTGGCGGTCGCGAGCATCCGGGAGGCGGTCGACGTCCTGGAGGACGGCGCGGTCGAGCTTGCGCTCGTGCCGATCGAGAACTCGCTCGAGGGCTCCATCAACGTCACGCTCGACCTGCTCGCCGAGCAGGACGGAGCGGTGCGCATCGTGGGCGAGACGCTGCTGGGCGTACGCCACTGCCTGATCGCAGCGCGGGAGGTGCCGCTGGCGGGGATCGAGTCGGTCGTGTCGCACCCGCAGGTGCCGGGGCAGTGCACGCGCTTTCTGCGCACCGAGCTGGCGCAGGCGGAGATCCGCGCGGCGGCCTCCACCGCCGAGGCCGTACGGGGCGTGGTCGCAGCCGGCGACGACGCGACCGCCGCGCTCGGCACCGAGCTCGCCGCGGAGATCTACGGGGCGGTCGTGCTGCGCGCCGGGGTCGAGGACCGCGAGGACAACGAAACGCGCTTCGTGTGGCTCGCCCGCAGCGGCGAGGCCGCAGACGAGCCGCCGCTGCGTGACGACGGCGGGACGGCGGCGAGCGGCGCAGCTCGATCGTCTTCTGGGGCGCGGGCGCACGCCACGCCGGCTGGCTGGTGCGCTGTCTCGACGAGTTCGCAGCCCGTGAGATCAACCTCCACAAGATCGAGTCGCGCCCGCGACGCGAGCAGCTCGGCGACTACATGTTCTTCGTCGAGCTCGCCGGCGATGAGCGCGACGAGCGGGTGGCGGCCGCGCTCGCGGGGCTGCGCGGGCTCTGCGAACGCGTGCTCGTGCTCGGCTCCTACCGGAGCGCGCTCGCCGCGACGAGGCGCGCGGACGGAAACGGCGAGGACGCGAAGACGGGCGTCCCGGCCCGCTCTCCCGCCGGCGGTTGAGCACCGGCGGGCGGCGGTTTCGGCGCTCTCGCGGGTCTGCTCCCGCTACACTGCGGCCGGACCATGGAGAGCACCACCCCACCAGAGCCGGTGGGGTCCGTGTCGCCCTCAGAGCACCACCGGCACGGACCTGATTCCTCGCCGCGCGCGGCGATGGGAGGCAGGGTGCTCGTCCTCAACGCGACGTTCGAGCCGATCAACGTCTGCACGGTGCGGCGCGCGGTCGTGCTGCTGCTGAAGGAGAAGGCGGAGCTGATCGAGCGCGGCTCCTGGGAGCTCCACTCCGAGAGCTCGACGCTCGCACGGCCCGTGGTGATCCGCCTCGTCACCTACGTGAAGGTTCCGCGCGACGCGCACCGCCGCAAGATCACGCGCCGCGCGGTGTTCGCGCGGGACAGCTGGACCTGCCAGTACTGCGGCTCGCGCTCCAACCTGACCGTCGACCACGTGATCCCGCGCTCGAAGGGCGGCTCCTCGAGCTGGGAGAACATCGTGGCCTCGTGCGCGCCGTGCAACCGCCGCAAGGGCGACCGGCTGCCACGCCAAGCCGGTATGCACCCGCGCCACGCGCCACGCACGCCACGCGCGGAGATCTTCATCCACGTGGCCAGCCCGACGATTCCCCAGGCCTGGCTGCAGTACCTGCCTCAAGCCGCCTAGGGCGCCCGTGGCACTGCGCCGGGCGGCGTCCTTACCCCATTCGGGGCACCTCGCAGTCGCTCATGTGCGAAGCACATTTCGCTCCCTGCGTCCTTGCCCGGCTTGGCCACGGACGCCCTTGGAAGGCCGAAAACGACGAAGGGCGCCTCGACGGAAGCGCCCTTCGCCTACTGCTCTGACTGGAAAGACCGAGGACGGCCGATTCAAAGCCGGAGGGACCACTTCCGGCAGCCGTCTCGGGGTGTCCCGGGTTGGATTCCGCTAGGCGGACCAGCCTTCCCGACCTACCGGCCGGTCACCTCCAGGGTCCCGCAAGAACTGTCAGATGACGTACGGACCACCTCCTTTCTCTGGTCTCGCCAGAGTAGCGAACGCGGGCGACGGGGGACGGAGTGCGCGTCGAGCGCCCGCGGCCGGCGGACACACGGGACGCCGGCACGGAGCGCCGGCCGACCCCGTCCTCGCTCTCAGTGGACGATGACGCCGAACTCCTCGGCGTAGGTGCCGCCGGGGTTGCCTTCCCCGAGCGACTGCGGCACGGCCGGGTCGATGCCGATGCCGGTTTCCGTGTAGCGCGATTCGAGGATGTTCGCGAGGTGGCCGGGCGAGGCGACCCACGCTTCGACGATCGCCTGCGGCGTCGAGAGCGTGTAGGTGCCCCAGGCGAGGTTCTCGCCGATCACGTACCCAACGGTGGAGTTCGGGATGTAGCCGGTCGCTTTGATGCGGTCGACGGGGGTCTCGCCGCTGGGCGAGACGTGGGCGAAGTAGTCGTCGGCGACCAGTTCGGTGGAGTGGCCTTCGGCGGCTTCTTCGAGCTTCGCGTTGACGGTGAGCGGCTGCAGCGAGTGTTCGGCGCGAACCCTGTTGATCAGGCAGAGCACGGCGGCGCGGATGCGCGCCTGGTTTTCGGCCGAGGGGTTGATGTTGGTGTCCTGACACGGCGTGGCGAGCACGGCGGCGATCGTCGCGGCCGAGGAGGTGACCGGAGCGTCCGGCGTGCGGACGTCGCTGTGGTGGGAGCGTTCGCGTTCGCGCGCCGCGGTCCGGTTCGCGCGCGCCTGTTCGCGCGCCGCGATCCGGTTCGCGCGGGCCTGCTCGCGGGCCGCCCGGCGCTTGGCTCGGGCTTCCTGGCGGGCGGCGGAGTTGTGATGCGAGCCGCGGCCGTGGCGGTCGGCGTGTGGGTGGCTCGCGTGGTGCCGGGCGACGGCCGGGGCGGCGGCGGGTCCGAGGGCGAGGAGGAGGGTTGAGAGGGTCGCTGGGAGCAGCTTGGGGAGATCGCGCACCCTCCCGTGTTCGGTCGCACATTGCGGCTATCTGAGCCCGATGGCCAAAATGTGGACGCTTAGAGATCGATCCGCGAGCGGTTCGGTTTCTGACCTCCTGCGCGTCGCCTCACGGCCCGGAGCGCGGACGGGCCGCGCGCGGCTCAGGCGGCGCCGTCGGCCGAGCCGTTCGGCTCGGCGGGGGCCTCTTCATCCCCCGTGTCCACCACCGGCGCGATCGCGCTCACGAGGTCCTCGTCCTTGAGGTTCATCACGCGCACGCCGGTCGCAGAGCGACCCTGCTGGGAGATGCCGGCGACGCCGGTTCGCTGCACCATGCCGCCTACGCTGATGAAGACGAGGTCCTGGTGCTCGCGCACCACGAGCGCGCCTGCCAGCGCGCCCTTTTTCTCTGTCAGCCCGATCGTCTTGACGCCCTTGGCGCCGCGGTTGGTCTTGCGGTACTGGTCGATCCGCGTGCGCTTGCCGTAGCCGTTCTCGGTCACGACGAGCAGGTCCATGTCGTCGCGCGCGACGTCCATCGCGATCACCTCGCCGTCCTTGCCCACGTCCATCCCGCGCACGCCGGTCGTGTCGCGGCCCATCGCGCGCGCGTCGGACTCGGCGAAGCGCACGGTCAGGCCGGCCTTGGAGACCATGATGATCTCGTCGTCGGGATCGACGGCCCGCACGGCGAGCAGCTCGTCGTCGTCGCGGATGTTGATCGCGATGATGCCGTCGGCTTTGATCGGCGTGTTGTAGGCCTGCGAGCTCGGTCTTCTTGACGGTCCCGTTGCGGGTGGCGAACACGAGGTACTCGGCCTCGGTGAAGTCGCGGGTCGAGACGACCGCCTGGATCCGCTCGCCCTCGCGCAGCGGCAGGATGTTGACGAGCGCGCGGCCCTTGGCGGTGCGCTGGGCCTCGGGCAGCTCGTAGACCTTCGAGCGGTAGACCTTGCCGCGGTTGGAGAAGAACAGCAGGTAGTCGTGCGAGGAGGTCACGAAGAGGTGCTCGATGAAGTCGCCGTCCTTCATGTCCATCCCGGTCACGCCGCGTCCGCCGCGCTGCTGCTGGCGGTAGGTCGCGAGCGGCAGCGACTTGATGTAGCCGCTCTGGGTGATCGTGATCACCATCTGCTGGTCGGCGATCAGGTCCTCGATGTCGATCTCGTCCTCGGAGTGGCTGATCTCCGTGCGGCGCTCGTCGCCGAAGCGCTCGGCGATCTCGGACAGCTCCTCCTTGATCACGGCCAGCACGCGCGTCTCGTCGCCGAGGATCGCGCGCAGCTCGGCGATCCGCTCGGTCACGTCGGCGTGCTCCTGTTTGATCCCGTCGGCCTCGAGCGCGGTGAGCTGCGAGAGGCGCAGGTCGAGGATCGCGCTCGCCTGGATCACGCTCAGGTCGAACCGCTCGACGAGCTGCTCACGGGCGGCGTCGCGGTCGCGCGAGGCGCGGATCAGTTCGATGATCGCGTCGAGGTGCTCGAGCGCGGTCAGCAGCCCCTCGAGGATGTGGGCGCGCGCCTCCTTTTCGGAGAGCTCGTGCTTGGTGCGCCTGACGATCACTTCGCGCTGGTGCGCGACGTAGTTGTGGATCACCGCGCGCAGGTCGAGCGTGCGCGGCACGTTGTCCACGAGCGCGACCATGTTGACGCCGAACGTGGTCTGCATCGGCGTGTGCTTGTAGAGCTTGTTGAGCACGACCTTGGGGATCGCGTCGCGCTTGAGCTCGATCACCAGGCGCATGCCGCGCTTGTCCGAGTGGTCCTCGATGTTGGCGATCTCGGTGATGCGCCCGTCTTTGACGAGGTCGGCGATCTTCTGGATCAGCCCGCCGTCCCCGCCCTTCTTGACCATGAACGGCAGCTCGGTGACGACGATCGCCTCTTTGCCCTGCTTCAGCGGCTCGATGTGCGCACGCGCCTGGACGCGGACCCGCCCGCGGCCGGTCTCGTACGCGTCGCGGATGCCGGCGCGGCCGAGGATCACGCCGCCGGTCGGGAAGTCCGGGCCCTTGATGTGCTTCATCAGGCCGTCGACGCTCGATGTCGGGGTCGTCGATGTAGGCGATCGTCGCGTCGATCACCTCGCGCAGGTTGTGCGGCGGGATGTTCGTCGCCATGCCGACGGCGATGCCGGAGGAGCCGTTGACGAGCAGGTTCGGGAAGCGTGACGGCAGGACGAGCGGTTCCTGCTTTTTGCCGTCGTAGTTCGGCGCGAAGTCGACGGTGTCCATGTCGAGGTCGCGCAGCATCTCGGTGGCGATCCGGGCGAGGCGGGCCTCGGTGTAGCGCATGGCGGCAGCCGGGTCGTCGTCGATCGAGCCGAAGTTGCCCTGGCCGTCGACCAGCGGGTTGCGCATCGAGAACTCCTGCGCCAGGCGCACGAGCGTGTCGTAGATCGCCGAGTCGCCGTGCGGGTGGTACTTGCCCATCACCTCGCCGACGATCAGCGCGCACTTGGAGTAGGAGCGGGTCGGCCCGAGGCCGAGCTCGTTCATCGCGTAGAGCACGCGGCGGTGCACCGGCTTCAGGCCGTCGCGGACGTCGGGCAGCGCGCGCCCGACGATGACCGACATCGCGTAGTCGAGGTACGCCGTGCGCATCTCCTCCTCGAGCGCGCGCGGTTCGATGTTGCCGCCGCCTATCACGTCAGCCGATGCCATCAGTCGTTCACCTCCTCGGAAGCGGTGCGCCTCATCACACGTCGAGGTTCGCCACGGCCCGCGCGTTCTCTTCGATGAATTCGCGGCGCGGCTCGACCTGGTCGCCCATCAGCTTCGAGAAGATGCGGTCCGCGGCGGCGGCGTCCTCGAGCGTGACCTGTGCGAGCACGCGCGTCGAGGGCGACATCGTCGTTTCGCCGAGCTGGTCGGCGTTCATCTCGCCGAGCCCCTTGAAGCGCTGGACGTTCGCGCCTTTGCGCGCGACCGTCAGCACGGCGGCGTGCAGGTCCTCGAACGAGAGCGCGGCCTCGCAGGCGTCGCCGAGGCTCACCTCGAACGCGGGCGTGCCGGCGAGCTCGATCAGCTGCACGTGCACCTTCACGAGCTGGCGGTACTCGTGCGAGTCGAACAGCGCGCGCTTGATGCGGTGCGTGCGCGCGAAGCCGGTCGTCGCCTCGATCGCCTTGACGCGGATCTCGAGCGGGTCCTCGTCGACGAGCGTCGTCTCGTGCGTCTCGCCCTCGGCGCCCTCGCGGTTCAGGACCTTGATCGCGTCCTCGACGGTCGTCACCTGCTCGCCGAGCAGCGAGGACTCCTCGAGGAACTGCACCACGTCGTGCCCATGCTGGCCGCGCAGCGCGAGCGCCCAGCCTTCGTACTGCTTCAGCAGCCGGGTGAAGCGCTGCCAGCGCGTGTCGGTCAGCTTGAACTGCTTGCCGTAGCGGTCGAAGATCGTTGATCTTCTCCCACTTGTCGGTGAGCAGGATCTCTTCGAGTTCGGAGTCCTTCTCGATGTAGCGCTCGCGCGAGCCCTGCTTGAGCTTGTAGAGCGGCGGCTTGGCGATGTAGACGTAGCCCTCCTCGATCAGCTCTTTCATCTCCCTGAACAGCAGCGTCAGGGCGAGCGTGCGGATGTGGGCGCCGTCGACGTCGGCGTCCGTCATCAGGATCACCTTGTGGTAGCGCGCGTTCTCGATGTTGAACTCGTCGCGCACGCCGGTCCCGATCGCGGTGATCAGCGCCTGGATCTCGACGTTCTGCAGCACCTTGTCGATGCGCGACTTCTCGACGTTGAGGATCTTGCCGCGGAGCGGCAGCACGGCCTGCGTGTTGCGGTCGCGGCCCTGCTTGGCCGAGCCGCCGGCGGAGTCGCCCTCGACCACGAACAGCTCGGCGAGCGCCGGGTCCTTGACCGAGCAGTCGGCGAGCTTGCCGGGCAGCGTCGAGTTCTCGAGCGCCGACTTGCGGCGCGTCAGGTCGCGCGCCTTGCGCGCCGCCTCGCGGGCGCGCTGCGCCTGCACGGCCTTGTTGATCACCGCGCGCGCCTCGCCGGGTTCTCCTCGAGGAACTCGGATAGGCCGTTGTTGACGATCGTCTCGACGAAGCCCGGCCATGCCGGGGTTGCCGAGCTTGGTCTTGGTCTGACCCTCGAACTGAGGGTCGGCGAGCTTGACCGAGACCACGGCGGTCAGGCCCTCGCGCACGTCCTCGCCGGAGAGGTTGTCCTCTTTCTCCTTGAGCAGGCCGTGGTCGCGCGCGTACTTGTTGAGCGTCCGTGTCAGCGCCGAGCGGAAGCCCGGACAGGTGGGAGCCGCCCTCGCGGGTGTTGATGTTGTTGGCGAACGAGTGCACGGACTCCTGGTAGGAGGAGTTCCACTGCATCGCGACCTCGGCCGCGCCCTCCTCCGAGTCGCCGGCGAAGAAGATCACCTTGCGGTGGACGGTGTCCTTGTTCTCGTTGAGGTAGACGACGAAGTCCTCGATCCCGCCCTCGTACTGGAAGGTCGCGGAGTGCCCTTCGCCGCGCTCGTCGACGATCGAGATCTTCAGGCCGCGGGTCAGGAAGGCGGTCTCGCGCAGGCGCTCTTCGAGCGTGCGTGAAGTCGAAGTCGAGCGACTCGAAGATGTCGGCGTCGGGAAGGAACGTGACGGAGTTCGAGGTGCCCTCGTCCTTGCCCAGCTTGGCGCCCTTCTCGAGCGGTGCGAGCGGGGCGCCGCGCGAGTACTCCTGCGTCCAGACGTAGCCGTCGCGGCGGATCTCCACCGCGAGCTGTTCGGAGAGCGCGTTGACGACCGAGACGCCGACGCCGTGGAGACCGCCGGAGACCTTGTAGCCGCCGCCCTCGCCGAACTTGCCGCCGGAGTGCAGGACGGTCAGCACGACTTCGACCGCCGGCTTGCCCTCCTTCTCCATCGTGGCGACCGGGATGCCACGGCCGTTGTCGACGACCGTCACCGAGTTGTCGGGGTGGATCGTGACCGAGACCTCGGTCGCGAACCCGGCGAGGGCCTCGTCGACCGAGTTGTCGACGACCTCGTAGACGAGGTGGTGCAGGCCCATGACACCGGTCGAGCCGATGTACATGCCCGGGCGCTTACGGACCGCTTCGAGGCCCTCGAGGACGGTGATGTCCTGCGCGTCGTAGTCTGCGGAGCCGCCGTTCGATCCGTTCGAGGCGGCTTTGGGATTGCGTTTGCTTGAGCCCTTGTCGGGGCTGTCGCTACCAGTAGCCAATGGCCCTCCGATGGCGTGGAAACGCCCCGGACTCCGGGGCGCAAGGACCACGGCCTGGGGCGATTTGAATACGCCTTGAAGGATAGCAGGAGAGGGGGTCGGATCGGGCTCCGAAAACGCCCTAAATGCCTGCAAAATCCCCGGAAATACGGGCTGTCTGCGCTCGTCGCGGACGCAGCCCCTCCAGCGCTCCGCTCAGCCGGTCCGGCAGCGCAGCTCGCGGACCGTCTCGCCGCCCAGCAGGCCGTTCAGCCGCGGGACCAGCTCGGCCGCGAGCAGCTCCAGCTCGGCCGCCCAGACGGCCGCCTCGCAGGCGACGGTGACGGCGCCCTCGCGCTCGGCCACCGGGCGGGCGGCGGCGGCGATCGCCGGCCCCACCGCCTCCCCCCAGACCTCTTGGATCCGGGCCAGGGACGTGGCCGGCGCGAGCGCCGTCGTGAGCTCGCTCAGAGCGCCGGCGAGCGGTCGCGGCGCACGCCGGCCGGCGCCCTTGACGGTGCTCATGCCGCAGCCGCCTCCTGCAGGACGCTGCCGGGCGCGATCGCGATCCGCGCGACGGCGGGCGAGCTTGCGCCCGGCACGTCGCCGGCGTCGGTCGTGGCGATCACGCTCTGGCCCCCGCCGGAGAGCTCCTGCGCGAGCAGCTCGCGCCGTGCCGCGTCGAGCTCGCTCATCACGTCGTCCAGCAGCATCAGGGGGGTCGCACCCCGCTCGGCCGCCAGGACGGAGCGCTCGGCGAGCAGGAGGGCGAGCAGCGCGAGGCGTTGCTCGCCCTGCGAGCCGTAGACGCGGAGCTCGCGGCCATCGCGAAGGATCGCGAGCTCGTCGCGGTGAGGCCCGTATCCCGAGAAGCCGCGCTCGAGGTCGGAGTCGAGACGCTGTTCGAGCTCGGCCACGAGCTCGTCCTCCCCCGCAGCCTCCGATCTGGGCCTGTACTCGAGAGTGAGGGTTCCGTTGACACCGAGCTTCTCGGCTCGCACGGCGAAGGGCTCCACGAGCAGGCCGACGGCCTCCGCGCGGTCGTCGCGCAGCGCGATCGCCGCCGAGGCGAGCTCCCTGTCCCAGGTCGCGAGCGCGCCCCGCCCGCTGCGACCCGCGGCGATCCTCGCCAGCAGCGCGTTCCGCTGCGCGAGCACGCGCGAGTAGCGGCGCCGGTTCTCGGCCCGGAGCGGCCAGAGGGCGGCGACGAACTGGTCGAGGTGCGCGCGGCGAACCGCGGGCGGCCCTTTCAGGAGCTCGAGCCGGTCGGGCACGAACACGCTGATCAGCGGGCGCACCGGCAGGTCGAGCAGCCGCTCCACGGGGGCGCCGTCTGCGCTCATCCGCTTCACCGCCGGCCGGCCCGGCGCAGGCGAGGAGTAGCCCACGCTCAGCGTGTGCTCGCGTCCGTCCTCCTCGACCCTCACCGTGACCCGCGTCGCGCTCTCGCCGAAGCGCACCAGCTCACGGTCGCTTCGCGTCCGCGGCGAGCGGCCCGTGCAGCCGAAGTAGATCGCCTCGAGCAGGTTCGACTTGCCGGCGCCGTTGGGCCCGTGGACGACCGTCAGCCCCGAGCCGAGCCGAGCCTGCGCGCGGGCGTAGGTGCGGAAGTCGCGCATCTCGACGCCGGTGACGCGCAGATCCCCGAACCGTCCAGCGCCGGCCATGAGGTCACACGTTCAGCCGGATGGGCATGATCAGGTAGACGAAGTCGCCGGTGTCCGGCGATTCGATCAGGCCGGGGCGCAGCGGGCTGATCAGCTTGAGCAGGAGCTCCTCGGTGTCGACGCTCTCGAGGCCGTCGCGCAGGAACTCGGGGTTGAAGCCGATCTCGAAGAGCTCGCCGTGGTAGGGCACCGGGATCTCCTCGCTCGCCTCGCCGACGTCGGGGGTCTGCGCCGAGACCGCGAGCGTGCCCTCGCTGAAGCCGAGACGCAGCGGCGCGTTCTTCTGGGCGAGCAGGCTGATGCGGCGCACGACCTCCGTCAGCTCCGCGCTCGAGAGGCGCAGCTCGTGCTCGACCGACTCGGGAAGCAGCTGGCGGTAGTTGGGGAACTGGCCGTCGATCAGGCGGGAGGACAGCACGATCCCGCCGAGCTCGAAGATCGCCTGGTTCTGCCCGACGCTGACGGCGACCGTCTCGGCGCCGGTCTGCTGCTCGATCCGCGCGAGCTCCTGCAGCGCGCGCGCGGGAACGTTCGCCTCGAGGCTGCCCTGGAGCGGCGTCTCGAGCGCGGTCTCCTTGACCGAGAGCCGGTAGGAGTCGGTGGCGACCATCCGCAGCTCCTGCCCGGAGGCGGAGATCAGGATGCCGGTCAGCACCGGACGCGTCTCGTCACGCGAGGCCGAGCGAGCGACGCGCGTGATCGTCTCGACGAAGGCGGTGGCCGGGAGGCGCACGCGGGCCTCCTCGGTGGGCTCGGGCAGCGACGGGAAGTCCTCGGCGCGCAACGTGCGCAGGTGGAACGTCGTCGGGCCGCAGAGGAGCTCGACGTCCTGCTCGGCGGTGCGCAGCTCCATCGTCACGGTCTCGCCCGGCAGCGACCGCGCCACGTCCAGGAGCAGCCGCGCCGGGAGCACCGCGGCGCCCGGGCCGCGCGACCTCGGCCGCGAGCGGCATGCGGAGGCCGATCTCCATGTCGGTGGCCAGCAGCTCGGGCGACCCCTCGGCGGGCGCCGAGATCATGACGCCGGACAGAGCCTGGACGGCGCTGCGCGTCGACGCCACTCGCGAAGCGGTCTGCAGCTGGGTCAACAGCTCGGTCGAGGAGAGGGAGATCTTCATGCTGCGGTCTTCTTGATGGAGTGGTGAGTAGGGGCTGTGGACATGTGGATTGCTAGCGCCGGCCTGGGTTTTCGTGGCAGGGGCGGTGGAGCGCGCTGTGGAGGGCAGTGTGGAAGTCTCTCAAGCGGCCCGGTCGGGCGCGGCCAGGGATCATCGGGCGGTGCGCCCGCCGAGTTCGGTGAACAGCTTCTCCACAGCTTCGCGGGAGGCTGCGTCGGCGGAGATGCGCTCGTTGGCGCGCCGGCAGGCGTGCAGCACCGTGGAGTGGTCGCGCCCTCCGAACTCCCGGCCGATCGCGGGAAGGGACGCGCCGGTGAGCTCGCGGGCGAGGTACATCGCGAGCTGGCGCGGCCAGGCGATGCGTGAGGAACGGGCGCTGGAGACGAGCTCGTCGGGCGAGAGGCCGAAGTGCCGGCAGGTCGCGGCCTGGATGTCTCCGATCGTGTGGCGCGCGGCCCCGGGAGAGGGCGTGCGCGGGTAGAGCGTGCCGAGGACCTCGGCGGCCAGCTCGGGGGTCAGCGGGCGGCCGGTGAGCGAGCTGAAGGCGACGACCCGGATCAGCGCGCCCTCGAGCGTGCGCACGTTGCTCTGCACGTGCTCGGCGATGGTGTGGAGGGCCGCCTCGTCGGCCAGCTCGATGCCGTCGTGTTGCGCGCGCTTGCGCAGGATCGTGAGCCGGGTGCTCAGGTCCGGCGGCTGGATGTCGGCCACGAGACCGCACTCGAAGCGCTCGCGGAGCCGGTCCTCGAGGGCTTGCAGGTCGCGCGGCGGGCGGTCGGAGCTGAGGACGACCTGGCGACCGCCGTCGTGGAGCGCGTTGAACGTGTGGAAGAACTCCTCCTCGGTGCGGGTCTTGCGCTCGAGGAACTGGACGTCGTCGACGAGCAGCACGTCGACGTCGCGGAAGCGCGCCTTGAACGACTCGGTGCGGCGCTCGCCGAGGGCTCCGAGGAACTCGTTGGTGAAGGCCTCGCCGGTCGTCACGCGGACGGCGATCGTCGCGTCGTGCGCGATCAGGAGGTTCGCGATCGCGCTGAGCAGGTGGGTCTTGCCGACGCCGGGAGGGCCGCAGATGAAGAGGGGGTTGTACGCCTGCGAGGGCATCTCGGCGACGGCCAGAGCGGCCGCGTGCGCGAGCCGGTTCGAGTCGCCGATCACGAACTGGTCGAAGGTCAGCTTCGGGTTGCCGAGCGGTCCGTCGCGGGGGGCGGGCTCGCGCTGTGAGGGTGTTGCTGCGCCGGCCTGCGCCGGGGCGCGCCGGCCGGCGGGCCTCGGGGTGTCGCCCGCACCTGCCGGCCGGAGCTCGACCGTGGCGTGCGCGCCGAGCACGAGCTCGACGGCGTCCTCGATGACGCGGCCGAAGCGCCGCTGGATCCAGCGGCAGGTCTGCGGCGGCGCCGAGACGACGAGGTGCTCGCCGACCAGTTCGACCGGGTGGAGGTCGCTCAGCCAGATGCGGTGCGTGGGCTCGTCGACGACAACCGTCAGCTGCGCCTGGACGCGCGTCCATATGTGCTCGAGCTCGAGGCTCACGGCAGCGTGTATCCGCCCCTCCCGGGGTGTTCCTCGACTATTGAAAGGAGGCCCGGCCGACGAGGCGCCGACCCGGTCGCGCGACTATATCCAACGGCTCTGGGCGACTTCCGCGCCTGCTCGCAATTGGCGAGAAAATTCAGCCGCGGATCTCTCGCGCCTATACTGACCCGCCAGGAGCCGCCCCGGCGCGGCACGGAATGAGAGCCCGGCACTTGGTCGTGGCCGCTTGGAGATACAGAGATGAAGCGCACCTACCAGCCCAAGAAGCGCAAGCGCGCCCGCGTGCACGGGTTCCGTGCCCGCATGAGCTCGCGCGCGGGGCGTATGACCCTGAAGCGCCGGCGCGACAAGGGACGCACGCGGCTCTCGGCGTGACGGCGCCGGGCGGATGAGCGCGACGCGGACCGGCCGCAGCGGCCGCCTCTCGCGCAGCGCGGAGTTCGAGCGCGTGTACCGCCACGGACGCTCGACCGCCAACCGCCAGCTCGTCCTCTACACGTTTCCCAACGCCTCGGCGGACCGTCCGCGCGTCGGCCTCTCGGTCTCGCGCAAGGTCGGCGGCGCGGTGCAGCGCAACAAGGTCAAGCGCCTGCTGCGGGAGGCCTTCGCCCGACGCGAGGCGGACCTCCGCGCCGGCCACGACCTCGTCGTCGTCGCGCGCCCGGACGCACTCGAGCTCGCCGAGCGCGAGGGGCTCGCCGGACTGGACGCCGCACTCTGTGAGCTGCTCGGCCGGGCGGGGCTGAACGAGAGCGAGGACGCCGCGACGGCATCCGCGGAAGGCGGGGACGCATGAGCGCGCAGGCTCCGGCACAGCGTCCGTCGCACGGCCCGCTCGAGTTGCTGAGGCGAGCCGCGCGCGCGCTCGTGCTCGCGCCGATCTACGTCTACCAGCGCGTGATCTCCCCGGCGATCCCGCGGCGTTGCAAGTACGAGCCCACCTGCTCCAGATATGCGGTCGACGCCGTGCGGGAGTTCGGCATACTTAGGGGCCTGGTGCTCGCGGGGTGGCGTCTGCTGAGGTGCAACCCCTGGAGTTACGGCGGATACGATCCGGTCGAGGCCCAGCGAGTGTTCAGGACCCGCCCGGACGGGGGCGGCTGAGCAAGGCTCGGCGCAACCCCGCAGCCCCGCGCAGATCGTCTCCCCAGAACAGACCCTAGAGCCGAAGCATGCCACCCATCGCAAACGTGATCGAGAACGCGTTCTCGCCGCTGATCACGCTGTTCGAACACATCATCGTGTTCATCCACGCCCACCTCGTGGGTGGCAGCTGGGGGCTCGCGATCGTCGGGCTGACGGTCCTGATCAGGGCCGTGCTCGTACCGCTGACGTTCCGTCAGCTGAAGTCGATGCAGGAGATGCAGCGACTCGCTCCGCAGATCAGCGCGCTGAAAGAGAAGTACAAGGACGACAAACAGCGCCAGCAGCAGGAGTTGATGAAATTCTACCAAGAGAACAAAATCAATCCCTTGGCATCCTGCCTGCCGCTCCTGCTGCAGCTGCCCGTGTTCATCTCGCTGTTCTACATGTTGCGCACGGACCTGAAGAAGCACATCTGCGGCGACCAGCTCGTCGAATGGTTCAACCGCCACCCGAAAGAAGCCGCGACCTACCACGCGGGCCTGCACGCGAGCTCGATCGCGCACCTGCCGACGAAGTTCATCGAATCGACGCCGTGCCAGAAGGTTGCCCCGGGGTCCGCGAAGTTCCTGTTCATCCCCGACATCACGAACAAGGCGACCGGCATCGCTCTCATCGTGCTGATCGCCCTCTACGTCGGCTCGCAGGTCGGTTCGACGCTGATCGCGACCGCGACCGCCGACCCCAACCAGCGACGGCTGATGCTGCTGCTCCCGGTCGTGTTCGTCGTGATCCTCTACCGGTACCCGGCGGGTCTGCTGGTGTACTGGATCACGACCAACCTGTGGACCATCGGCCAGCAGTACCTGATCAAACGGCACATCGGCCCCGTGACACCAGTGGACAAACCCCCGGAGACCGCCGCGGCCAAGCCGAGCCGGGCTCCGCGCCCGGCGCTCAGCAGGGCCGTCGCCAGCGAGGGTGCCGGCAACGGCAGCGCGCCTGCCGCCGCCGCCAAGCCGAGCCCGGCCGCCGCGCCGCCCCGGCCGCCGCGCAAGAAGAAGAAACGGTCCGGTAGGCGCCGGTGAGCACCGAAGAGCAAGACCTGGACCTGTCGCCCGCCGAGGCCCTCGAGGATCTGCTCGAGGAGATCGTCGACGACCTGCAACTCGATGCGACCATCGACGTGGAGGAGCGCGACGGCGTCCTCACCGGACGGGTGGACGGGGACCACGTGGGCCTCTTCATCGGGCGCCACGGGCAGACCATCGACGCGGTGCAGCACCTGGCGCAGCGGATCGTGTTCCCCGATGGCCCCTCGGCGGTCCGTGTCGTGATCGATGCCAACGGCTATCGCGAGCGGCGCGCGGAGGCGCTGCGCGGAGAGGCGGACGAGGCAGCCGACCAGGCGGTGAGCACCGGCCGCTCGGTCGAGCTGGACCCGCTTGCCCGCGGCGGAGCGGAGGATCGTGCACGAATACCTCCGCGAGCGCGACGACGTCGAGACGCACAGCGAGGGCGACGAACCGGATCGGTACCTCGTGATCTCGCCGCTGTCGCACGGCAGCGAATAGCGTTTCACGTGAAACGCCCCCGGATGGGGCGAAGACGTTTCACGTGAAACGCGCTCCAAGCGCCCATCCTCACGCTCAACTACAGGGTATGGCCGGCGACGAACACGGAGACCTTGTGGCGCTTGCCAGGCGCTATGAGCTGCCGCCCGCGGCGCTCGCCAAGCTCAGCATCCTCTTGGACCGGCTCGCGGCGGACGAGCACGCGCCGACGGCCGTGTCCGGCCGCGCTGCCGCGCTCGATCGCCATCTCGCGGACTCGCTGTCGGGACTCGAGATCCCGGCTGTGCGGGACGCGAGCATCGCGGCCGACATGGGCTCCGGGGCCGGGCTCCCCGGCCTCGCCCTGGCCGCCGCCCTGCCCAAACTGGAGATCAGCATGGTCGAGTCCCAGCAGAGGAAGTGCGCCTATATCGAGAGCGTCGTCGCTGCGATGGGACTGGAGCACGCGCGCGTTGTGTGCGAGCGCGCCGAGTCCTGGCAGCAAGGGCTGGAGGCGAACGACCTGGTCGTGGCTCGCGCGCTCGCCGCGCAACCTGTCGTGCTCGAGTATGCGGCGCCGCTGCTGACCGTCGGCGGGCACCTGGTCGAGTGGCGTGGGCAGCGGGACGCCGTGGAGGAGGCGCGGGCTGCGCGGGCGGCCTCCGACCTGGGCCTGCGGCCGGTCGAGGTGCGGGAGGTCGTCCCGTTCGCGGGGGCGCATTCGCGTCACCTGCACGTCTTCGAGAAGGTCGCCGTGACCCCGGGGCGCTTCCCGCGCCGCGAGGGCGTCGCCGCCCGGCGTCCGCTGGGCGGCTGAACGGGCGCATTTTGCGGCGCCGTCGACGGCGGCCGTCCCCGCCCCTCGCTAGCGTCTCCGCGTGATGAGCAGGGTCTACGCGATCGCGAACCAGAAGGGCGGCGTCGGCAAGACGACCACAGCCGTCAACGTCGCGGCGTGCATCGCCGAGGCCGGCTACGAGACGCTGATCGTCGACGTGGATCCTCAGGCGAACGCGACGGTCGGGCTCGGCATCGATCGCGCTCGGACTCCTGGCGTCTACGAGGTCCTCTCAGGCCAGGCCGAGGCCGCGGAGGCCCTGGTCGCGACGCCGGTCGCGGGGCTGCGCGCGATGCCGGCCGGCCCAGGGCTCGCAGGCGCGAACGTCGAGCTGCCACGGATCGAGGGCTTCGAGCAGCGGCTCCGGATCGCGCTCGAGCCGGTGCGCGAGCGCTTCGAGTACGTCCTGCTCGACTGCCCGCCCTCGCTGGGTCCGCTCACGGTCTGCGCGCTCGTGGCGGCCGACAAGGTGATCGTGCCGGTGCAGACCGAGTACTTCGCGCTCGAGGGGCTCGCCGGCCTGCTCGAGACGCTGACGCTCGTGCAGCGAGAGCTCAACCCGCGGCTGACGATCGCAGGCATGCTGCTCACGATGCACGACGGCCGTACCCGCCTCGGGCAGGACGTCGAGCGCGAGGTGCGCGCCCATTTTCCCGACCTCGTCTTCGACACCGTGATCCCCCGGAACGTGCGGGTCGGCGAGGCGCCCAGCCACGGGCTCCCCGTCACCCATCACGACCCATACAGCGCCGGAGCCGAGGCCTACTTCGAACTCGCGAAGGAGGTGGCTGCGCGTGGCTAGGCCCGCACCCGGCATCGGCCGGGGACTGAGCGCGATCCTGTCTGTGACAGAGCCGGAGGGAGACGGCGAGGAGCTGCGCCGGCTTCCCGTCGACTTGATCAGCCCCAACCCGCGCCAGCCGCGGCGTGACTTCGACGCCGACGCGCTCAAGGCGCTCGCCGACTCGCTGGGCGAGCAGGGCGTGCTGCAGCCGGTGCTCGTTCGCCCCCGCGCCGGCGGCACCTACGAGCTCGTTGCCGGAGAGCGCCGCTGGCGTGCCGCCCGGCTGGCGGGGCTCGAGCAGATCCCGGCGATCGTCCGCGAGCGCGAGGATGCCGCCGCGCTGGAAGCGGCGCTGATCGAGAACATGGCGCGCGAGGACCTCAACCCGATCGAGGAGGCGCGCGCGTGCGCCGCGCTCGTGGAGGAGCTCGGCCTGACCCGCAAGGAGATCGGCCGCCGCGTCGGCCGCAGCCGCGTCGCGGTCAGCAACCTCGTGCGGCTGCTGGAGCTCCCCGACGAGGTGATCGAGCTGCTGCAGAGCGGCAAGCTGAGCGAGGGCCACGGGAGGGCGCTGCTGATCGCCGAGGATCACGGAGCCCGTCGGACCCTCGCGCGCGAGGCAGTCGAGCGCGGCTGGTCGGTGCGGCTGACCGAAGAGCGCGCGCGGGCGAGCAACGAACCGGTCGCACGGCGTCCCGAGCGCATCACGCACCCCGACCAGGAGCAGGCGGCGGGCGAGATCGCGCAGGCCCTGACGGCCGCCCTCGGCGCCGATGTGCGCGTGCGCGTGACCGCCGCCGGCTATCGCGCCGAGCTTGCCTTCGCGTCCCCTGAGGAAGCGATCGAGCTGGCACGCCGCGTGCGCCCGCGGGCGGTGAGCTGAGCGTCCCCGGCACCGCGCCGACGCTTGCGGGTGGCGCTAGGATGACGATTCCTCGCGCGGGCGATTAGCTCAGCCGGTTAGAGCGCTTCTCTGATAAGGAAGAGGTCCCTGGTTCGAGTCCAGGATCGCCCATGCATCTCGCGGATCGGCGTGCTCTCTGGATGCCGATCGCGCGTGCTCGCCCCGCCGGCAGCCAGGGCCGCATCCCGCCGCTTGTCTTGACGGTACAGGGCGTTTCTGCGAGAGTCGCCGCGAGGGGGACCATGGGCCCGGCTGTTGCCTGCTCTGCCGGCGGCGCGGGCCTGGCCCCGAGGTTATAAAGGGGCCGAGGCTCCGCCGATGAACGGCAAGGAAAAGGGAGGGAATGGACATGAAGAGCATCAGGTATGTGGTGATGCTTTGTCTCGTCGCGGCGTTTGCGGTGCTCGCGCTGGCGTCCACGGCGTCCGCAGCGGGCTCGCCGGCCTGGTTCGCGTGCATCAAGGCTGAACCGAAGAACACCGGCGCGTACAACAACAAGACGTGCACCGAAAAAAACGAAGCCGGCACGGGTAAGTACGTCCTGGTGGAAAGCCTTGGCAAGGGCAAGGCGGTCAAAGGCAAGGGCGGCCTCGCCGTTCTCCACGTGAAAACGTGGCTCGGTGACAACACCGTCGAATGCGCCAAGAGCAAGAGCGAAGGCAAGCCGGAACTGCCGAACCGCGAGAAGGAAGTCTCGATCTCCTTCTCCAAGTGCGTCGCGCTGAGCGTGCACACGTGCACCTCGCCGGGCGCCAAAAAAGGTGAAATCAAAGTCTCCGGCCTGAAGGGCGAACTCGGTTACCTGGAAGAAGAACCGACCAGGGTCGGCCTGAAGCTCGAAAGCGAAGCGCACCCCGGGCCGGAAGGGGAACTCGCCTTCTTCGAATGCGAATCGCTGAACGTGAAACTCGTCGGCGGCGTCATCGGTGAAGTCACCGGAGACATCAACGTCGTGAACAAGGAAGCCGCCCTCAACTACGTTGCGACCGAATCGATCGGCGAACACGAATTCGAAGGCAAAAAATACAAACCGCTCGTGAACCCGCTCGGCTGGTTCAGCGAAAAAGCCGAAATCGAAACAGAAGTAGAAGAAGACCTGAAAGGTGAAAAGGCGAAAATCGTCCGCCCGATTGTCAAGGCGATCGTCTGTGGAGAATTCATCGAACAGCTTCTCAAAGTCGAATGCACGCCGGAAGCGTACGCCGGCCTGGATCAGTCGGTTGCCCTCAAGGGCGAAGCGCTGATGATCAAAGCCTGACGAGCGCAGGCGAAAGAGTCGAAGGGCGTGTGGGGCCTCACGGGCCCCACACGCATATTCTGAGCCGGTGCCCGCCCCTCCGGAGATCCGCCTCGAGCTGACCAACCGGCTGGAGAGCGTCACCGTGGTCGCAGCCGCGGTGGACGGAGTCGTCGCATGTCTGGGCCTGGACGCCCTCGACGCCGACGGCATCCAGACAGCGGTGGCGGAGGCCTGCAAGAACGTCGCGCTCCACGCCTACGAGGGCACGGAGGGACCGATGGGAGTGGAGCTGCGCGCGTCGGTCGAGCGCGTCGAGGCGACGGTGGCGGACGAAGGGATCGGCATCCGCCCCCATCTGGGCGAGCGCCACTACCCGCACAACGGCCTCGGCCTGCCGATCATCCACCAGCACGCGCGGCGGGTCACCTACACGAACCTCCCGGGCGGAGGGACCGAGGTGAGGATGGAGTTCCCGGTCGAAGCGGCGGCGAGTCCTGCGCCCGGCGAGCTTGCCGGCGCCGTCCTGAGCCGTCTGGCCGCCGCGGCGGACGTCAGCGCTGAGGTGCTGGTCGCGCTCGAGGCGGGGGCGGACACCGAACAGGTGGTGGACGCCGCTCAGCGGAGGCTCGGGTCCGAGAGCGGCCGGCTGGCCTCAGAGCGCCGGCCCGCCGGCAACGGCGGCCCGGAGCTCCTCGTTCTGTCGCTTCTACCGAGCGGCTAGGGACCGCTCGGCGTGCGCCACGTGCGTGTTCCCTCTTCGGGGAACGAGTTCGGCGGCACCGGCAGCGGTTCGTTTTTTTCGCACGCGCCGTTGATCTGTTCGGCTGGCGTGAGCTTGACTTTGCCGGTTTTGCCTTTGCTCGTGTTCGGTTCGATGAAGTTGAACGCGCTCGTGAGGTCGCCCGCGTTTTCCCGGCGCCAAGCGCTCAGGTTCGGGACTTCCACGCCGAAGCGCGTCTCGAGGAACCGCAGCAGCGAGGTGTGGTCGAACTGGTCGCTGCACAGAAAGCCGCCGCGGCTGAACGGCGAGAGCACGAGCAGCGGAACCCTGAAGCCGAACCCGATCGGCCCCTCGATCCCGCCCGCGTTGTTGGTGATGTCGGGCACGGTCAGGAACTCTTTCGGGGTTCCCGGTTCGGGCACGGGCGGCGCGACGTGGTCGAAGAAGCCGCCGTTCTCGTCCCAGGTGACGAACAGCGCCGTCTTTTCCCAAAGCCCGTGCTTGTGCAGCCGCATCAGCAGGCTGTCCACGATGAACTCGCCGACCTTCGCCGAGGAGTAGCCCGGGTGCTCGGTCTGGAGCGCCGAGGTGTTGACCCACGACACCTGCGGGAGTTCGCCGCGCTTGACGTCTTCGACGAAGTTGGTGGGGTATTTCGGCTCGAGCCCTTTTTCTTTCAGCGCCGCGTTGGTCTGGAAGTTTTTGAAGAATTCGAGCATGTTGTCCTCGTACCCGAGTTCCAGTCCGGTGTAGGACTTCCAGCTGACCCCGGCCGAGGTGAGCGCCTCGGGCATGGTCTCCCAGGTGAAGCGGCCCTTGAGTTCTTCGAAGCCGGAGGACGTCTCGACGAGCGGGCCGCCGTTTTCCCCGTCGGGGTCGATCGTGCCCGTCATCGTGTACAGGCGGTTCGGGTACGTCGGCCCCAGGACGGAGCAGAAGTAGTTGTCGCAGATCGTGAAGTTTTCGGCGAGGGCGTAGTAGAAGGGGATGTCGGCTTTCGTGTAGTAGCCCATGGTCGCGGGACCCGCTTCCGGCCCGTCGGAGGCAAGGTGCGTTTTGACGAAGCTGTCCATCGCGCCGTTGTTCCAGGATTCGTGCTGCGGCACCCACGAGTGTGTGATGTCCGGGAAGCAGCGCTCACCGGGCGCCGGCCCGCTCGTCGGGTGGAACGGCATCAGCACGCCGCCGTAGCCTTCGGCCGGGTAGCCGGCCTGTTCGAAGCGGCTTTTCGGCACCGATTTGTCGCCGAAGCCGCGGACTCCGGGGAGCATCCCGAAGTAGTGATCGAACGAGCGGTTCTCCTGAATCAGGATCACGACATGCTCGATGTCGGTCAGTTTGCCCGGCGGCAGCTTTTTCGCCAGCGCCGTCTCGACGAGGGGGTTCGCGCCGAGCGCCAGCACGCCCGCCCCCGCGCCTGCCTGCAGAAGCTCTCTACGGGTGATCCCACTCACGTCTAATCCCCCTCCATCCCCTTGACCCTCCGTGAAGGGGCGATCATACCAGCGCTGCGCAGCCCGATTACGGGCCCGGCCGTCAGCCCCTGGCCGGCTCTACGGCGCCGTGCACGCCGCTGTAGAGCGCCGTGCGGTCGAGCTGCGCGACCGAGGTGTTGCCCGTCAGCGCGAGCGCGACGTCGATGTCCGCGCGGAAGGTCCGGAGCATCCGGCGCACGCCCGCTTCCCCCTGCGCGGCGACGGCCCACGCCCACGGGCGTCCGATCAGCACCGCCCGCGCGCCTAGGGCGAGCATCTTCACGACGTCGAGCCCTGTCCTGATGCCGCCGTCGACGAGCACCTCCGTCTCGCCGGCGACCGCGTCGACGATCTCCGGCAGGGCGCGCACCGTCGAGGGAACAGAGTCGAGCTGGCGCCCGCCGTGGTTGGAGACCACGATCCCGTCGACGCCGGCCTCGACCGCGCGCCGGGCGTCCTGCGCGTCCAGCACGCCCTTCACCACGAGGCGCCCGTCCCAGTGCTCGCGCACCCAGGCGATGTCCTGCCAGGTCACGGTCGGGTCGAACTGGCCGTCCACCCACTCCTTGAAGGCGTCCGGCGTGCTGGCGCCCGGTACAGCGTTCTCGAGGTTCCCGAACGTCAGCGGCTTGCCGCCGATGGCCACGTCGCGCACCCACTGCGGGTGCGACGCGAGATCGAGTCCGCGGCGCAGTCGCGACCACGGGGAGGAGCCTGCAAGCCCGTTGCGCGTGTCGCGGTGGCGGGCTCCGACGACCGCCAGGTCGATCGTCAGCACGAGCACCGGCGAGCCGACCGCGCGCGCCCTCGCCATCAGTTCCTCGGCGTAGCCGCGGTCGCGCATCACGTACAGCTGGAACCACGGCGGCGCCGGGCTCGCGCCGGCGACCTCCTCGATGCCGCAGATCGAGACCGTCGACTCCACGAACGGGATCCCGGCCCCTGCGGCGGCCCGAGCGGCCTGCGCCTCGGCGCGCGGGGCGAACATCCCGCACAGCCCGACCGGCGCGAGGATCACCGGCATCGCCAGACTCTGCCCGAGCACCTCGGTTGCCTGCTCGCGCGCGGAGACATCCTTGAGCACGATCTGGCGGAGCAGCACGTGCTGGAGATCCGCCACGTTCGCTCTGCATCGTCGCCTCTTCGTAGGCGCCGCCGTCGATGTAGTCGAAGAGCTGGCGGGGCAGGCGGCGGCGCGCCAGCTCCCGGTAGTCCCGGGGCGTCGCCGGGGCGATTCCGAGCGGGCGATCGGGCGAGAGCCGCACGATCGCCAGCCTACACCGCACCGGCATCAGCGCGGCGCCCCGGAGGCCTCGCTCAGGCCTCCGGGCCCCGCGTCACGGCTCAGTGCGCGGAGACGGCGCGGTGGCGGCGTTCGATGTTCACGCCGGTGCGGCCGATGCGCGCGATCAGGGTCGCGAGCAGCGCGCCCACGAGCAGGTAGACGATCAGGGCGATGCCCCAGTCGATCGTCAGTTCGCGCTTGGTGTGGCCGGCGATCGTGATCAGCCCCGTGAACGAGCCCGCGAAGAAGTTCGCCCCTTCGTGGATGCCTTCGACGATCGTGTTGCTCGCGTTCGCGTCGACGTCGTAGAGCACGATCCCGAGCCCGATCAGCAGCGCGATCAGCACCGCGGCCGCCATCACGAGGCGCGCGAACACGACCACGCCCGTGCCGACGGCCCCGGCGGTCGCCGCGCCGGCGTCCCGTGTGCGGGTGCGCACGCCGCGACGACGCTCACGCGCGGGGCCGGCCGTCGTCGCCGGCTCTGCAGCGCGCCTTACCGGCGCTCCGGCCGCGGTCGGTTCGGTCCGGGCTCTGCGTCGTAGCAGTCTCATCGCAACACCGTCCTTCCATCGGGCGTTCCGGTCCCTCCCGCTGCGGGAAGGGCCGGGGACTGTCTGCCTACCCGAGGTGGCGCGGAGCCAAGCGTGGTCAGGGTGCCGACAGGCGGTGTTTGCGAGGCGTGGGCGACCGCGCGGTCAGATCGCGGACAGCGCAGGACGGGCGGCGCCGCAGCTCGTGCGGCACCGCCCGGCCGAGGCTACGCAGGCTGCTTGACGATCCGGATGTACGGCCGCGGCGATTCCCAGCCGTCCGGGTAGAGCTCTTTCGCTTCGTCGTCGGAGACGGAGCCGGCGATGATCACGTCGTCGCCCTCGTTCCACTGCGCCGGCGTCGCGACTTTGTGGTTCGCCGTGAGCTGCAGCGAGTCGATCACCCGCAGCACCTCGTCGAAGTTGCGTCCCGTCGTCATCGGGTACACGAGGATCAGCTTGATCTTCTTGTCGGGGCCGATCACGAACACGTTGCGGACGGTCTGGTTGTCGGCCGGAGTGCGTGGCCCGGCGTCGCCCGCGGTGTCGGCGGGGAGCATCCCGTAGAGCTTGGAGACGTTGAAGTCGCTGTCCGCGATGATCGGGTAGTTGGGCGCGGTGCCCTGCGTCTCCTCGATGTCCTTGGCCCAGTCGCCGTGCTTGTCGATCCCGTCGACGGAGAGGCCGATGATCTTCACGCCGCGGCGGTCGAACTCGGGCTTGATCGAGGCCATGTAGCCGAGCTCGGTCGTGCAGACCGGGGTGAAGTCCTTCGGGTGCGAGAAGAGGACCCCCCACGAGTCTCCGAGCCAGTCGTGGAATTTGATCGGACCTTCGGTCGTCTGGGCCTCGAAGTCGGGGGCGGTGTCGTTGATGTATAGGGCCATATCTGCTCCTGTCGTAGTGCCCTGCCCGCCCACTCGCGGGCGAACGCCAAATTCCCTTGTAGCCTATCCACTTTCGGTGGTTTCACCGTGGAGGCTGTACGCTCCCCGGCGTGATCGTCGTCACCGGCCGCGTGCAGATCCCCGAGGAGAACCGTGCGCGCTTTCTCGAGATCGCCACGGCGATGTGCCGGGCCTCACGCGCGGATGAAGGGTGCGCGGGCTACCGGGTCTACGAGGACGCCGAGCAGCCGGGTCGCTTCGTGTTCATCGAGGAGTGGCAGGACGACGACGCGCTGCAATCGCACTTCCGCCAGCCGCACACCGGCGCCTTCATGTCCGAGCTGCCGGGCCTGCTCGGTGAGCCGCCGGATGCCCTGTTCCACACGGTGGCCGTCAGCCGCAGGCTCGACCCCGCCCGCGGGCTCCTCGACGTCGAGCCCTAGGCGCGCACCCTCTCTCCGCGCGGGTCGAACAGCGGCTCGCGCGCGATCTCCCCGGCGACCCACCGGCCGAAGATGTCGAGCTCGACACGCGTGCCCGTCTCCAGCTCGGCCGGCACGTACGCGTAGGCGACCGAGCGCTCGACGCTGTAGCCGTAGCCGCCGCTCGTGACACGGCCGACGATGCTCCCGTCGATCCGCACGGGCTCGTTGCCGAGCGCGACCGAACGCGGGTCCTCGAGGACCAGGCAGCGCAGTCGCCGCTCCGGCTTGGCCGGCTCGTCCGTCGGCAGCCCGAGAGCGTCGGCGCCGATGAAGCCTCCCGACCGGTTCACGCAGAACCCCAGGCCCGCCTCGAACGGGGTCTCATCGGGCGTGATGTCAGCCGCCCACACGCGATAGCCCTTCTCGAGACGCATGGAGTCGATCGCGCGGTAGCCGCCCGCGACGAGGCCGTGGTCGCGGCCCGCCGCCCACAGCTCACGCCACAGCCTGGCGCCGTACTCGCTCGGGCAGTAGAGCTCCCAGCCGAGCTCGCCGACGAACGTGACCCGCAGCGCGCGCACGGGAACGTCCGCGACCGTGAGCTCGCACATCGTCATGTAGGGAAAATCGAGAGGAGAGGGGGAGAGGGGAGAGAGGATCTCGCGCGAGCGTGGGCCCCAGAGCGCGAAGCAGGACCAGCGGGATGTGACGTCGGTGCACCGCACGCTGCCGTCCTGCGGCGCGTGGCGGCGGATCCAGCTGAGGTCGTGGTTGCCGAACGCGGTCCCGGTGACGATCGAGAACAGCTCCTCCTCGACCCGGGTCACGGTGAAGTCGCACTCGATGCCGCCGCGGCTGTTGAGCATCTGCGTGTAGGTGATCGCGCCGACGTCGCCGGCGACGCGGTTGTCGCAGAGGCGTTCCAGGAAGGCCGCGGCTCCGGGGCCTGCGACCTCGAGCTTGGCGAAGGAGGACTCGTCGAAGAGGCCGGCGCGCTCGCGCGTGGCCAGGTGCTCCGCGCCGATCGCGGGCGACCAGTGGATCCCGGCCCACCCGCGCGGGCGCAGCGAGGAGTCGCCCGCGGCGGCGTTGCGCTCGTACCAGTTCACCCGCTCCCAGCCGGACTTCTCGCCGAACGCGGCGTCGTGCTCGACGTGCCAGGGGTAGGCGCTGGAGGTACGCAGCGGGCGTCCCGCCTGGCGCTCGTGACCCGGGTAGCGGATGTCGTAGTAGGTCTCGTAGACCTCCCGCGCCCGCTTGAGCGTGTAGGACGGCGAGGAGTACTGCGCGCCGAAGCGGCGGATGTCCATCTCCCACAGGTCGCTCGCGGGCTCGCCGGCGAGGATCCATTCGGCCATCGCCTTGCCGATCCCGCCCGCCCCCGCGAGGCCGTGCGCGCAGAACCCCGCCGCGACGAAGAAGCCACGCAGCTCGCTCTCGCCGAGGCAGAACTCGTTGTCGGGGGTGAACGCCTCCGGGCCGTTGATGAGGCGCGTCACCGTGATCTCGTCCATCACCGGCACCCGCCGGCGCGAGTTGACCGCGATCTCCTCGAAGCGTGGCCAGTCCTCTTCCAGCAGCCGCCCGTTGAAGTCCTGCGGGATCGCGTCGAGTTGGTGCGCGTCCAGCGCCCACGGTGCCGAGGCGCGCTCGTAGCCGCCCATGACGAGCCCACCGCCCTCCTCGCGGAAGTAGATCAGCAGGTCCGGGTCGCGCAGCGTGGGCAGGTGGACTATCTCCCCGCCCACCCCGCGCTCGCGGAACGGCTGCGTGACGAGGTACTCGTGCGCGAACGGGACGATCGGTACGCGCACCCCGGCCATGCGGCCGATCTCCGCCGCGAACATGCCGCCCGCGTTCACGATCACCTCGGCCTCGATCGGACCCCACTCGGTCTGCACGCCGCGCACGCGACGTTCACCGCGCGGCCCCTGCTCGACGTCGATCGCTTCGACGCGCGCGTGGGTGAAGATGCGCGCGCCCCCGGCCCGCGCGCCGTCGGCCAGCGCGGTCGTCAGCAGCGAGGGGTCCAGGTAGCCGTCGGTCGCCAGGTAGGAGCCGCACCGCACCCCGGCCGTGTCCATCAGCGGGAACAGCTCCTGGGCCTGCTTTGAGGAGATCAGCTCGAGCGGCAGGCCGAAGGTGCGGGCCCACGCGACCTGCCTGAGCACCTCTTCTTCGCGCTCGGGAGTGCAGGCGAGGCGGATCCCGCCGCACTCCACCCAGCCGCAGTCGAGCTGCCGGTAGAGCTCGACCGAGTCCATCATCATCCGCGTCAGCGGCAGGCTCGAACGCAGCTGGCCGACCAGGCCGGCCGAGTGGAAGGTCGAGCCGCTCGTCAGCTCGTTGCGGTCGAGCAGCACGACGTCGCTCTCGCCGGCCTGCGCGAGGTGGTAGGCGATCGAGGCGCCGCCGACGCCGCCGCCGATGATCACGATCCGCGCCCGTGCGGGCACCTCCCGCGGCCTGACCACTCTAGCCCTCCCCGCCCGCGGCGGCGAGCCATCGCTCGACCTCGCCGTTCCGGGCAGCGCCGCGCATGCGCGCGAAGTGGCGCTCGGCGTAGCCGGCGAAGTCGAAGTCGAGATCGGAGAGCCCGCCCTGCACGACGCCCCACGCCGCCTCGCGGATGTCCGACATCAGCCGCATCAGCTTCAGCCGCGCGCGCTGTGCGGCAGACGGCGGCGTGCCGTGGTAGGCCGCCAGCAGGCGCTCGTCGTCGTCGTCTGAGAACTCGTTGTTCACGGACAGGTTGCCGAGGTCGAACCAGGGATCGCCCATGCCGGCGTACTCCCAGTCGACGATCATCACCCGTCCCGTCTCCGTGTCGGCGATCAGGTTCCCGGGCAGCAGATCGTTGTGACAAGGACGCCGCTCGACCGCGGGCAGCGCCGTCGCGATCCTGCCCGCCAGCTCACGCGCCTCGCCCAGCGCGGGCAGCGGCTCGGCCTCTCGTGCGGCCAGCGTCGCCTCGTAGTAAGCGAGCAGGTCGGGGACCCAGAAGCTCGCCGGCAGCGAGATGTGCGAGTCGTGGAACCGGCGCAGGCTCCTCGCGACCTCCTCGGCCCGCTCGGCCACCTCCGGCGACGTCAGCGCCTCGCACGGGACGAAGCGGGTGACCATCCCGCCCGCGAAGCTCCCCGCGACCTCGGGCGCGATCCCCAGCCCGGCCGCGGCGGAGCTCGCAAGCGCCTCCGCCTCCCGGCTGATGCCGAGCAGCTGGGTGTCCTTGCCGTGGAGGCGCAGCACGTACTCGACGCCGCCGAGCTGGACGCGGTAGTTGCGATTGGTGATCCCGCCCTCGAGGGGCTCGGGCGGACCGCCGGCAGGGCCCAGCGCGGGTTCGAGATCGTGCACGATGTCAGCCAGCTCCCCCAGCGTCCCGCTCCCCCGTTGCTCGATAAGGCACACAACCTATACCTTCAACTGACATGACCGGCGTCGACGCGGTGCCTCCCGGCCAAGCCGCCCAGCTGATCGCCGGCGCGGATCTCGCAGCCGCGCGTGCAGCCGTCTCGGGCCTCGCTCTCCGCACGCCGGTGGTCCCGTCCGCGGAGCTTTCTGAGCTCGCCGGCTCGCCGGTGCTCCTGAAGGCCGAGTGCCTGCAGGCCACGGGCTCGTTCAAGATCCGCGGCGCGCTCAACCGCATCGCCGCGCTCGGCCCCGCGGCCGAGCGCGGCCTCATCACCGCGAGCGCCGGCAACCACGCCCGTGCCGTCGCGCAGGCCGCCCGCGCGAAGGGGCTCGCCTGCGAGGTCTTCATGCCGCGCGACGCGCCGGTGTCGAAGCTGCTCGCGGTCGAGGCGCTCGGCGCGCGCGTGCGGATCGGCGGCGAAACGGTCGACGAGGCGCTGGAGCAGGCGCAGGAGGCGAGCGCCGCCACCGGCGCAGCGTTCGTGCATCCCTTCGACGACGCCGACGTGATCGCGGGCCAGGCCACGCTCGGGCTGGAGCTCCTCGAGGACGTCCCCGGCCTCGCGCGCATCGTCGTGCCGGTGGGCGGAGGAGGCCTCGCGGGTGGGATCGGCATCGCGCTGCGCCGCGGCGGCAGTGACGCGGAGCTCGTCGGCGTCCAGGCGGAGCTGTGTGCGCCCTTCTCAGAGGCGCTCGGCGATCCGGGCGCCGGCGCTGCCGCTGCCGCGCCCGTCCTCAGCGAGACGACGATCGCCGACGGCGTCGCCGTCAAGCGACCGGGCCGGCTCACGCTGCCGCTCCTGCAAGAGCTGCTCTCGGGGCTCGTCACGGTCACCGAGGACGAGATCGCCGACGGGATGGTGCTGCTGGCCGAACGCTCGAAGCTGGTCGCGGAGGGCGCGGGTGCTGTCGCCGCCGCGGCGGTGATGAGCGGGCGCCTCGCGCCGGTCGACGGCGTGACGGTGGCCATCGTCTCCGGCGGGAACGTCGACAGCGGCCTGCTCGCCTCGCTGCTGCTGCGCCACGAAGCCGAGGAGGGTCGCCGCGTGCGCATCCACACGCGGGTGCCGGACCGCCCCGGGGGCCTGGCCGAGCTGCTCGGCCTGATCGCCGGCACGCGCGCCAACGTGCTGAGCATCGAGCACCGCCGCGAAACGGTGCCGCTGCACCCGCGCGAGACCGCGGTGGAGCTGACGCTCGAGACGCGCGGCCCCGGCCATACCGACGAGGTGCTCGCCGCGCTCGCGAGCCGCGGCTACGAGGCACGGCTCGGCTGAGCACATATGCTCCGGGCGCGATGCAGATCGCGCCCTTCGAGATCGAGCGCTTCTACGAGCGCTGGGAGTTCCGGGCCGAGCTGATGCTGTCGAGCAGCGACTGCGAGTCGCGGCCGATCTCGGCTCTGCTGGCGCTCGAGCCGGGTGCCTCCGAGCGCCTGGAGGAGCTACGGCTCGGCTACACCGAAGTGCCCGGCTCGCCGGAGCTGCGCGACGCGATCGCAGCCACCTACGAGCGGGCCGGCGAGGACGACGTGCTCGCACTCGCCGCCGCCGAGGAGGGCATCTTCCTCGCCTACCACGCGCTGCTCGAGCCGGGCCAGCACGCGATCGTCGAGGCACCGTCCTACGGTTCGGCGGTGAACCTCGCGCGCAGCACCGGCGCGGAGGTGACGCTCTGGCAGCGCCGCTACGAGGACGGGTGGGCCTATGACCTCGACGAGCTCGAGGGGCTCCTGCGTCCAGACACCCGCTTCGTGTACGTCAACAGCCCGCACAACCCGACCGGCAGCCAGATGACCGGCGCCGAGCAGGGACGGCTGATCGAAATGCTCGCGGCGCGCGGGACCATCCTCCTCAGCGACGAGGTCTACCGCGGGCTCGAGCACGACGAGCAGGCGCGCCTGCCGGCGGCATGCGACCTGTATGACCGCGCGCTGTCCCTGAACACGGTGTCGAAGTCGTACGGGCTGCCCGGGCTGCGGATCGGCTGGCTCGCCTGCCGCGATCCCTCGCTGCTCGAGCTCGTGCGCGAGCTCAAGCTGTACACGACGATCTGCTCGAGCGCGCCCAGCGAACTGCTGGTTGCGCTGGCCGTGCGCCACTCCGAGCAGCTGATCTCCCAGGCGCGCGGGCTCGTGCTCGAGAACCTGCCGCTGCTCGAAGCCTTCCTGGCGCGTCACGAGTGGCTGCTCGAGTGGGTGCGACCGGCCGCGGGACCGATCGGCTTCCCACGCGTGCGCGACGATCGCGACGTGCGCGCGTGGTGCGAACAGGTCGCGGACGAGGTCGGCGTGCTGCTGCTGCCGGGCTACGTCTACGGTGAGCCGCGCCACGTTCGCATGGGCTACGGCCGCGTGGGCCTCGCAGAGGCGATCGCGCGCCTGGAAGAGACCCTCTCCGTCGGGGGCTGAGCGTCAGAGCACCTTCGAGAGGAACGCGCGCGTGCGCTCGTGGCGCGGGTTCGCGAGCAGCTCTGAGGGCGGTCCTTCCTCCACGACGACGCCGTCGTCCATGAACACGACCTTGTCGGCGACCTCCCGCGCGAAGCCCATCTCGTGGGTGACGACGACCATCGTCATCCCGAGCTCGGTGGAGAGAGCGCGCATCACGTCGAGCACCTCGCCGACGAGCTCGGGGTCGAGCGCCGAGGTGGGCTCGTCGAAGAGCATCAGCTTCGGCTCCATCGCCAGCGCGCGGGCGATCGCAACGCGCTGCTGCTGGCCGCCGGAGAGCTGCGCCGGGTAGGAGTCGTACTTGTCGGCAAGTCCCACGCGGTCGAGCAGTTCGCGTGCCTGCCCTCGCGCCGCATCGCGGGACTCGTGCTTCACGCGGATCGGCGCGCAGGTCACGTTCTCGAGCGCCGTCATGTTGCCGAACAGGTTGAAGTGCTGGAAGACCATCCCGATCTCGGCGCGCTTGCGCGCGACCTCGGATTCGCGCAGCTCGTGCAGCTTGTCGCCCACTTCCCGGTAGCCCACCAGCTCTCCATCCACGGAGAGTCGTCCGGAGTTGATCTTCTCGAGGTGGTTGATGCAGCGCAGGAACGTCGACTTGCCCGAACCCGACGGGCCGAGCAGGCAGAGCACCTCGCCGGGCTTCACTTCGAGGTCTATCCCCCGCAGCACCTCGTTGCGACCGAAGCGCTTGCGGACGCCCTCGGCGAGGACCATCGGAGGCGCCGCGCTCACGGCGCCCCCCTGCTCGGGCCGCCCAGGGTGCCGAGACGTGCACGGAGCCGCTGCATCAGCGTGTCGGGCTGCTCGCGCGCGGAACCCCGGCCGTAGTGGCGCTCGAGGTAGTACTGGCCGACGTAGAGGACGCTCGTGCACGCGAGGTACCAGATGCTGGCCGTGATCAGAAGCGGGATCGTCTTGAAGTTCACCGCGTAGATCGCCTGCGCCGCGTACAGCAGGTCGGCGACGGCGATCACCGACACCAGCGAGGTCGTCTTGAGCATCGAGATCGTCTCGTTGCCCGTCGGCGGGATGATCACGCGCATCGCCTGCGGCAGCACGATCCGGCGCATCGTCTGCAGCCGCGTCATGCCGAGCGACTGCGCGGCGTCGGACTGCCCCTCATCCACCGAGATGATCCCCGCGCGCACGATCTCCGCCATGTAGGCGCCCTCGTTCAGGCCGAGCGCGAGCACCGCCGCCGTGAACGGGTGGATCAGCGTGTTCGCGTTGGCGTGGATGAACGAGGGCCCGAACGGAATCCCGAGATCGATTTTGGGATACAGCGCCGAGATGAAGTACCAGAAGATGATCTGGACGAGCACCGGCGTGCCACGGAAGAACCAGATGTAGACCCAGCTGCCGCCGGAGACGAGCGGATTCGGCGACAGGCGCATCACCGCCAGCAGCACGCCGAGCACGATCCCGATCGCCATCGAGATGACGGTCAGCTCGATCGTGACACGCAGTCCTTCGAGGATCCTTTCGTCGAACAGGTATTCGCCGACGACGTCCCATTCGAACCGCGGGTTGCTCGCGATCGAGTGGATGATCGCGACGGCGATGACCAGCACCACCGCCGCCGCGACCCAGCGGCCGGGCCGCCGAACCGGGACGGCCCGGATGTCCTCGGGCCGCCCCTCGACACCGGTGTCCCTGACTGCGGACACCGCTCAGCTCCTATTCCTTGGCGCCGTTGATCTGCGGGTTGCTGATCGCACCTTCCTGGATCCCCCACTTTTCGAGGATCGCCTTGTACTTGCCGTTCGCCATCAGTTCCTTCAGCGCCGCCAGCATCGGTTTGGCCAGGCCGCTGGTCTTCGGCACCGCGAGCCCGTAGGGGGCGAACGCGTAGGTCTTGCCGACGAGCGTGAACTGGCCTTTGTTCTGCTTGATCTGGTAGGCCACGACCGGCGAGTCGGCGAGGCCGACCGCAGCCCGGCCGCTGGCGATCGCCAGGTTCACCTGGTTCTGGCCGGGGAAGCTCAGCACCGTCACGGCCTTCTTGCCTTCTTTGGTGCAGGTCTTGCTCTGCGCTTCGGATTCTTCCTGCTCGACGGTGCCCTTCTCGACGCCCACCGTCTTGCCGCACAGGTCCTTCAGGCCTTCGACGCCGGGGTTCGTCCCGGCCTTCGCGTAGAAGGAGATGCCGGCGTTGTAGTAGGTGACGAAGTCGACCTTCTTCTCACGTTCCTTGGTGTCGGTGAACGAGGAGGCGCCCATGTCGTAGCGGCCGGCCTGGATGCCCGGGATGATCGCTTCGAACTGCGCGTCGTTGAACTTCGCTTTCAGCCCCATCGTTTCGGCCAGCGCCGTCACGAGGTCCGGGTCCATGCCGATGATCGTGTGCCCGTCCGAGGCGAGGAACTCGTTGGGGGCGTACTGGGCTTCGGTGCCCACGACGAGCGTGCCCTTGGATTTGATCGCCGCCGGGACCTGTTCGGCGATCGCCGCCACAGGGCCGCTCGCGGCCGTCGAGGTGGTGGCAGTGGTCGAGCCGGTCGTCGTGCTCGAGCTGCTGCTCCCGCACCCCGCGATCGCGAGGATCACCAGCACCGGCGCACCGGCGCGGGCGAGAAACCTAATCATCGAAACGAAACCTCCTGAATTGAACCCGGGGCCGAGCGGCCGCGGCCGCGAAAGTATAGGTCCGGGCCGCAGTCCATTGCACCGCTCCGTGCCCCGTCCAGCCGCACTAAGGGATGTCGGCGCGGGTGCCGATGAGGCCCTCGTGACCAACTCCGCCCGCTCGCTGGCGCAGCTCGCCGGTTCCATCCCTCACCGCTTCAAGGCCGCCTCGCTGGCCGTCCTCGCGTGCGCCGTCGTCCTCGTGTGCGCCGCCCCCGCCGAAGCGCTGGTCGGGACCTTCGGAGAAACGACCCTCGGCGTCCAGCCGCGCAACGCCGGCACGCTTGGGCGAAGGCTCGCCCGCCACGTTCGAAAACGAAGCCGGTGACGCGGTCCTGCACGGCACGAACATCTTCACCGTGTACTGGGACCCGGAAGACATCTTCCACGAGCATCACGAATGGCTCACCGGGATCGATCACTTCATGCAGCAGCTCGGCGCCTCCAGCGGTCGTCTCGAGACGATCTACGCCGTGCTCGCCCAGTACCGGGACCGCACGAACGTCGGCGCCAACGACTCGCGCGTGTGGAAGGGCTCCTATCACGACTTCGCCAAATACCCCACCTCGGGGAACTGCGCCGACCCGAACCCCATGACCTTCGGCAGCGTCACCTGCCTCACGGACGCCCAGGTGCGCGAACAGCTGCAGACGTTCGTCGCCGGCCACGGGCTGCCCAAGGGCATGAACACGATCTACTACGTGATGCTCCCGCCGGGTGTGACGGTCTGCGTCTCCGAAGAACACTGCTCCGACTACGTCGTCTCCGAAGCCGAAGCGGAAAAACGCGAACGCAAAAGCACGAGCTGGAAAAACAGCTTCTGCAGCTACCACGGCGCGATCAACCCGGGCAAAGCCGTCAACGGCGACGCCAACACGATCCTCTACGGCGCGATCCCCTGGACAGCGGGAACGCTCGGACTGTTCGGGTTCGGGTGGGAAGGCTTCAAATTCGAACCGTTCTTCTACAACCAGGGCTTCGACTGCCAGGACGGCGGCTGGAACGTCGAAGGCGGCAAACTGAAGCGCGAGACACCGAAAGCGCTGGGCAAGCCCGAAGAAGAAGTGCTCAACGGCGAAAAGGGCACGCCCGAAGAAAAAGAAGCGCTCGAAAAGAAGATCAGGCTGGAAAACCCGCACCAGCAGGAGCCCAACCAGGAAGGCAAAGGCGAAATCGGCGACTACAGCACCGGCCTGGCCGATCTGACGATCAACCAGATCGCGAAGGAGCAGGCGAACATCATCACCGACCCGCTGCTCGCGAGCTGGAAAGACGGCACGGGCCACGAGGTGACCGACGTCTGCCGTGACGTCTTCGGCAACACCAGCCAGGAAGGCATCCAGGGTGCCGGCCAGGCCGACCCCGAAACGGAAGCCGGCTTCCTGTCCAACGAGAAAATCGGCGACACGCGCTACTACATCAACAACGTCTACAGCGCCAGCTCAAACCACTGCGAGGGCGCCGACGGGCTCCTGGCCCGCTTCACCGCGCCGAACCCCGTCAACAGCGGCGAAACGGTCTCCTTCAACGGCATGGGGTCCACCGTCACCCTGATCGAAACCGACGCGTTCGGCCTGGCCGGACCGCCGAGCAAGACGTATGCCACCTTCACCTGGAACTTCGGCGACGGCACCGAAGCCAAAGGGTTCGCGCCCGGCTCTCCCCCGTGCGAAGCGCCCTGGCTCAGCCCCTGCGCCGGCAGCGTGCTGCACACCTACGCCTACGGCGGGACCTACAACGTCACGCTGACGATCGCAGACGTCGCCGGTCACGTCACCGCCGAAACCCACCAGGTCACCGTCGTCGGCCCGCCGCCCCCGGGCTCGCCCGGCGCCGCGGGCGGCTCCGGCTCCGGTTCGGGCTCCGGTTCGGGTTCGGGCTCCGGGTCGGGCTCCGGGTCGGGCTCGGGCAAAGGCACGACCCCCGCGGGCAAACCCGTTGCCGCCGCGGCCCTCGTCTCCCGCTCGCTGAAGAACGCGCTGAAGAAAGGCGTGGCGATCGGCTACTCCGTCAACGAGCCGGTCACCGGCCACTTCGAGGTCCTGATGTCACGCACGCTCGCACGCAAGCTGAAGATCGGCGGCACCCCTGCGCTCGGCCTGCCTGCCGGCACGCCGCCCCAGCTTGTGATCGCCAGAGCGATCCTCGTCACCACCAAGGGCGGTCACAGCGTCGTGCACGTGAAGCTGCCCAAGAGCGTCATCGCTCGCCTGCGCCACGCGCACAGCGCGCCGCTGATGCTCAGGATGGTCGTCCGCAACGCCGCGACCGGCCACCCCGAAACGACGACGGTCATCAGCTCGGCGAAGCTCGCCGGCTGAGGCCGGCACGGAGCGCCGGCCGATCCTCCAGACGATCCCGCCTCAGCCCGGCGGGTCCTTTTCGCCGCGCCGCCGCCGCGCCTTCGCGCTGAACACGAAGTGCCACAGCGCGGCGATCAGCAGCCAGCCGAACACGATCGAGACGACCGAGATCGCGCCGAGCACGGCGTTGTCCCCGCTCGCCGCTTCGCCGTCCAGCCCGGGCGGGGGAGCGAGCAGGGCGAGCAGCGTGTGCATCACGGTTACAGCCCCGGCCAGTGGCGTGCGACGAAGCCGGCGTTGTTGACGCTCGACACCTGCCAGCGCGAGGCGTAGACGCCGCTGCGGCCCGCGGTGTTGAACATGATCCCGTCCACGTACATGTACGTGTGCCCGGCATTGGCGAGGACCGTGATGTAGCGGCCGGGGCCGGGCGCTCCCCAGCTCTCGAGTTCGCCGGAGGTCTCCGGCTGGCCGATCAGGCCGCCGGCGGCCAGGGCGTAGCTGACCGAGCCCGAGCAGTCATAGGCGTTGTCGATGAACGACACGTGGCCGCCGCCGAAGACGTAGGGGAAGTCAGCGATCTCGTTCGCGCCCGCGACCACCTTCTGCACCGCTTCGGGAACGTTCGTCGGGATCGGGATCGTGCCGTCACCGGCGATCGACTCGCCGCCCGGCACCGGCACGAGGCGCGCATGCCTCGCCTTCTTGGCCGACTGTTCGACTGCCTGCATCTGCTGCAGCTCGGCCTTCACTTCGTTGTCGGAGGGCGCGCCGGCCGCGACGACCGCTTCTCCGGCCTTCGCCGGCGTCGCCGCCGCGGCGTGGTGCGTCGAGGCCGGGGCCGGGAAGCTCTTGGCTTCCTCCGGGTCGGCGACGAGTTTCGCCGCCGCCGGGCGGGCGGTCGTGCCCGTGCCGACGGTCGGGCCGGACTGGATGCCGCCGCCGGTCGCCGCATGGCTGCGCGATTCGCCGCCCTTGCCCGCGCCGCAAGCGGCGAGAGAGAGGCACGCCGCGGCGATGGCAAACGGCGCCCACGCTTTGCCGAAAGCGCTCATTCACGCCAAGGCTAGCGTTCGCAACCCGGGGGTAGTGCCGCTACCCTGTTGCGATGCACGAGGAAGTCACCGCGGTCGAGTTGCGCCCACATATTCGCCTGCTCCACGGCATGCGCCGCCCGGCCAACTGGTTACAGCTGGTGCGCTTCGGCCTGGTCGGTGGTCTCGGCTTCATCGTCAACCTCGCCGTCTACACGCTGTTCGTCCACGGCCTCAGCGTCGACTACCGGATCGCCTCGATCGCAGCGTGGATCGTCGCGGTCGCGAACAACTTCGTGTGGAACCGGCACTGGACGTTCGACGCGCGCGAGGGTGTCGCACACCACCAGGCGATGCGCTTCCTGCTCGTGAGCCTCGTCACCGAGGCCATCAGCCTGGCGCTGCTGACGGCGCTGGTCGAGGGCGGAGGACTCTCGAAGGTCCCGGCCCAGGCGCTGGCCGTCGCGGCGGCCACGCCGCTCAGCTTCCTCGGTAACAAGCTCTGGAGCTTCAAGGCAGCCGCCTGATCACGGGCCGCGATCTGGCCCCGTGCAGCGGCCGCAGCGGCCGCGAGGGGGGCTGATGATCCGGACCTATACTCTGACTCTCGCCCCTTCCGGAGGACCCTTGTGCAGGAGATGGTGATCTACGGCGTCAGCTTCGACATGGTTGGCAAGCAGCCGATCGTGCTCCTGAAGACCGTCGACGGAAACAAGTTCCTGCCGATCTGGATCGGCCATCCGGAGGCCGCATCGATCCTCATGAAGCTGCAGGGAGCCGGCACGCCGCGGCCGATGACCCACGACCTGCTGTGCGACATCCTCGGCGAGCTCGACGTGAAATGCACGCAGGTTTCGGTCACCGAGCTGCGCGAGAACACCTTCTTCGCCTCGATAACCCTCAACGTCGCCGGACGCGAGCTCGAGATCGACTCGCGCCCCAGCGACGCGATCGCTCTCGCCGTCCGCTCGGGCGCGCCGATCTACGCCGCCGAGGAGGTCATCTCCGAGTCGGCGATCGAGTTCGAGCACGACGTCGAGGAGTCAGAGGACGTGGTCGAGAAGTTCAAGGAGTTCCTCGACCAGGTGTCACCCGAGGACTTCGCGGCAGGCGACAGCTGACGAGTCGAGTAGGGGACGAGGTGCATGCACCTCGTCCCGGGCGGGCGCATGCGCCCGCCCGCGGGGTCGCGCATGCGCGACCCACGAAAGACAACAGCGGACGCTCTAGCGCGTGAACGCGCTCTCGAGCATCCGCGCAACGAGATCCTCGAAGCCGATGCCCGCCGCGTCGGCGGCCTGCGGCAGCAGGCTCGTCTCGGTCATGCCGGGTACGACGTTGGTCTCGAGCACCCACAGCTCGGCGGTCTCGTGGTCGACCATCAGGTCGACGCGCGCGAAGCCGTGACAGCCGAGCAGCTCGAACACCTCGATCGCGAGCTCGTGGGCACGGTCGGTGATCTCCTCGGGGAGCTCGGCCGGGCACACGAAGGTCGTCATGCCGATGCCGTAGCGCGACTCGTAGTCGTAGAAGCCCTCTTCGCGCGGCACGGCCTCGACGATCGGCAGCGCGTGCGGGCGGCGGTCGCTCGGCGCTCGTCCCTCGCCGGCCTCTGCGGCCTCGCCCGTCGCGCCGAGCACCGACACGGCGAGGTCGCGTCCGCGGACGTGGCGCTCGATCAGGATCGTGCCGTCATAGGAGAAGGCGCCGACCATCGCGCCCGGCAGCTCCGAGCTGGAGCTCGCGAACTTGACGCCGATCGCCGACCCCCCGCGCGACGGCTTCACGACCAGCGGGAAGCCGAGCCGCTCCTCGATGCTCGGCAGCGCCGCGCCTGCGCCCAGGTCGCGGATCGCCGACTGGCGAAGCGTGTAGAAGTCGGGCGTCGGGATGCCCGCCTCTCTCATCAGGTGCTTGGCGAGCGCCTTGTCGGTTCCGCGCACGCACGCGGCCGGGCCCGAGCCGGTGTAGGGCATCCCGAGCGCTTCCAGCAGCGACTGGACGGTGCCGTCCTCACCCTGCGGCCCGTGCAGCGCGATGAACACCACGTCGGGCTGCAGCTCGAGCAGCCGCTCGACGAGGTCGGTCCCCGCGTCGATGCCCGACACCTCGTGCCCGAGGACCGCGAGCGCGTCTTCGACCTGCGCTCCCGAGCGCAGCGACACGGCGCGCTCGAGCGAGGTCCCGCCCTTCAGCACGGCGACCCGCCGCGCGGCGTCCGTCATCGATCCTGCCGGCGGCGTCCCTGCTCGCCCTCCGGGCGCCGCGGCAGCGCCACGACATCGGCGAGCTGTGGGTCGGCCGCCGCCGAGGTCTCGGCCGGCGCGGGCCCCGCGCCCGGAGTGAGCGAGCCCAGCAGGGAGAGCTGCTCGGAGATCGCCTTGCCGATGCGGCGGATGCCCTCGCGGATGTCGGGCTCGGGGATGCCGGCGAAGTTCAGCCGCATCGAGGACGCGCCGCGGCCGTCCATGTAGGCCGCACGCCCGGGCACGAACGCGACGCCCTCGGTGCTGCGCGCCAGCGCCAGCAGATCGGTCGTGTCGATGCGCTCGTCGAGCGTCGCCCAGATGAACAGCCCGCCCTCGGGGCGCGTCCACTCGGCGCCGGCGGGGAAGTGCTCGGCCAGCGCGTCGAGCATCGCGTCGCGGCGCGCGCGGTAGAGGTCGCACAGGCGCTCGACGTGCCGCAGCCAGGCGCCCTCCTCGGCGAAGTACGCGGAGACGAACATCTGGGTGACCGGCGAGGAGCACAGGTCGGTGCCCTGTTTGCACAGGTTGAGCTTCTCGAGCACCGGGCGCGGTGCGACCGCCCAGCCGAGCCGCAGGCCCGGCGCGAGGATCTTCGAGAAGGTGCCGAGCGTAGATCACGAGGTCCGAGGCGCCGTCGCGCGCGGCCGCGTCCAGCGAGTGCAGCGTCGGCAGCGGCTCGCCCTCGTAGCGGAGCAGCCCGTACGGGTTGTCCTCGAGCACGAGCAGCTCGCGCTCGCGCGCCACCTCCACCAGCCGCCGCCGGCGCGCCAGCGACATCGTCACGCCGCCCGGGTTCTGGAAGTTGGGGATCGTGTAGATGAACTTGGGGCGGCGGCCCTGCGCGTCGAGCTCGTCGAGCTTCTCCTCCAGCGCGTCGATCGGCATCCCGTCGGCGTCCATCTCGATCTGCTCGACGTCGGCCTCATAGGCGCTGAAGCTGGGAACCGCGCCCGGGTAGGTCGGCGCCTCGGCCACGATCACGTCGCCCGGGTCGATCAACGTCTTGCACACGAGGTCGATCACCTGCTGGCCCCCGGTCGTCACGATCACCTCCTCGCGGTCGATCGCGGTGCCCTCGGCGGCCATCGCCTCGACGATGCAGTCGGCTGTCGCCGCCATGCCCTCGGTCGGCCCGTACTGCAGGGCGCGCGCCGTGTGCTTGGAGACCTCGGTCATCAGCCGCGCGAACAGCTCCGGCGGGAACGTCGAGGTGTCAGGTAGCCCGCCGGCGAGCGAGATCACGTCCGGGCGCTCGGTGAGCGCCATCATCTCGCGCATCGCCGAGCTCTTCATGCCGCGCGTGCGCGATGCGAACAGGGCCTCGTACCGCGCCAGCTCGTGGGCGGTGTGACGCGTGCCGCGCCCGGGAGGAGTGCTCGATCGCTCCATCTGCCAACTGCTCAGTTCGCCGCCCGCGCGCCGCCACCTCGGATGGCAACGGGCTGCCCGCGGCTGTCGACTATCGTCCTGCCGATCCGGCCGGAGCCGGCACCGGGAAGGTAGCGCAAGGGAACACGCGATGAACGGCCTCTTCTTCTACATCGGGCTCGGCATAGGGCTGGCGGTGGCCTGCGGCCTGCGCCCGTTCCTGCCGCTGCTGCTGGCCGGCGCGCTCGGCTCGGCGAACGTGCTGGGGGTCGATTTCCCCGCGAGCAGCAGCTACCACTTCCTCGAGTCCGGCTGGTGGCTGCTCGTGGTCGCGGTGACCTTCGCGCTGGCGTGGGTCGTGCAGATCCTCTTGAAGCTGTCCCCGTTCTACGACCCGGTGAGCCGCGAGCCGAGGCGGGACCCGCTCGCGGCCGCCTTGACCGGACTCGCGTTCGGTGCCGGCGCCGTGCTGTTCGCGGGCACGCTCGCGGCGCACGGGGACGCGCCGTGGCCCGGGGTGCTCGGCGGCCTCGCCGTGGTCGGCCTCACGCAGCGGGTGTCCGGGCCGGTGATGTGGGGCGCGCGCGGGCGTCTCAGCGATGTCTCCGCCCGCGAAGCGCTGACGCTCTACCTCGACAGCGCCGCGCTCCTCGCCGCGGCCCTCGTCTGCCTGCTCCACCCGCTTGGTTACGTGGCGCTCGCCGCGCTGGTCTGGTTCCTGATCGCTCGCCGCTCGCGCGGCGGCGAGAAGTACGCCGGGCTGCGCATCCTCGGCCGCTAGATGGCAGGCCGGCCGCCGAAGCTGGTGCTGTGCGTCATCGATGCGATGGCGCCCGAGATGCTCGAGCGGACGATCGCCGCCGGCGCCGCGCCGGTGCTGGAGCGGCTCGTGACCGACGGCCTGTACGTGAACGACTGCGTGGCCGCGTTCCCGTCGGTGACCCCCGTGTGCGCTGCCTCGATCGTGACCGGACGGGGCCAGGACGAGCACAGGATCCCGGCGATGAACTGGTACCACCGCGAGGAAGAGCGCTACGTCGAGTACGGCTCGAGCTTTCGCGCCGCGCAGCGCTTCGGCATCGCCAGGCAGCTGACCGACACCGTCTACAACATGAACCGCGCCCATCTCGCGCGCCGACACGCTGACGGTGTTCGAGTCGCTCGACGACGCCGGCGTGCGCACCGCGGGCACCACCTACCTCATGTACCGCGGCCGCCACCGGCACGAGCCCAAGCGCGACACCGCGCTCGCCCGCGTCGCCGCGACCCTGATGCGCCACTCCGTGATGGGTCCGCGCGAGCTCTTCTATGCCGACATCTTCGCCTCGCAGCGCACCGGTTGCCGCTCGGCGCTCGGCATGCCGGGTGTGCGCGACCGGCACTCCGCCTGCGTCAGCGAGTACATGGTCGAGCACGACCTCTTCGACTTCCTTCTCCTCTCCCTCCCCGACAACGACTGGTACTCCCACAAGCGCGGTCCCGAAGGCCAGCTGCAGTCGCTCGCCCAGGCCGACCTCCAGCTCGCGCGCGTCGCGAACGCCGCCGGCGGACTCGACGCCTTCCTGGAGGAGCACGCGATGATCGTGATGGCCGACCACTCGCAGGCTCCCGTCGAGGCGGCGATCGACCTGCAGGAAGAGCTGGCTGAGCTGGGGGTGCTCGGTCCCGCCCGCGGCGCTCGCGCGAGCGCGCGCGCGGAAACGGTGGAGCCACGCGTCGCGGTGTGCCCGTCGCAGCGCGCCGCGATGGTCTACGCGCTGCACGCCGACGAGCGCGACGCGATGCGGGCCTCGGCCGCCGCGCTCGCGATGACCGTCGCGGGCGTGGACCTCGTGATGTGGCTCGAGCGCGACGCCCACGACGCGCCGCGCGAGGCGGTCGTCGCGAGCCCCGAGCGCGGCGAGCTGCGGTTCGCGCCCGGCACGCAGGTCCGCGATCTGCGCGGGCGTGGCTGGCAGCTGGCCGGCGAGCTCGGCGTGCTCGCGGCGAGCATCGAGGACGGCGTGTTCACAAGCGCCGAGTACCCGGACGCGCTGGGGCGCGTGTGGTCGGCGCTGATGTGCCCTACCTCGGGCGAGGTGCTGCTCTCGGCCGTCCCGGGATGGGAGTTCGCCGACTGGGGGCGTCAGGCGCACGTCGGCGGCGGCAGCCATGGCTCGCTGCACGCGAGCGACTCGCTCGGGGCGCTGATCGTCTCGGGTCCGGCGCTGCCCGACCCCGTGCCCGCGCAGTGGTCGATCCGCGACGTCGCGTCGCTTGCGCTGAGCCACTTCGGGCTCGCGCCGGCAGCGGCTTGAGCGGGCCGGTGCGGCGCTCAACGGGCGCGATCGGCTGGGCTGTCACGTACCCTCGGCGGATGCGACGCGCGATGTCTGTGCTCGCCTGTCCTCGCCTGCTTGCTCGTGCCCGCCGCCGCGGCGCGCGCGCAGGTGGCCCCTCCCCTCGTGCCGCCGCTCGTGGGCACCCAGGCTGCGCCGGTGACCGACGGCGCCTACGCCGCCAGCTCGGCGGCCTCGATCAGCTCCGCATCGAAGCCGGACTCGAGCGGGGCCTCCGCGTCGGCGCCCAACCCGGAAGCGCCGATCCCCGTGGCGCCCTCCGACACGCCGCCCGCCGGACGCAGGCTGTCTCCCAACCAGGTGCTCGCGATCGCCGAGAAGCTGCCGAAGGTGAAGTCCGCCCGCGCGGAATACAAGGGCTCCTACGGTGGCGCCTACCTGAAGCCCGGCTTCCGCTGGCAGGTGAGCTACTTCTCCAAAGGCGGCAAGAAGGAGATCGCGCAGGTGATCATCGACGACCTCTCCGGCCGCGTGATCGAACAGTGGACCGGCTTCCAGGTCGCCTGGACGATGGCCCGCGGCTACAACGGGCGCCTTCGGCCGCCACGTCAACGCGCTCTACATCTGGCTGCCGCTGTGCTTCCTGTTCTTCGTCCCGTTCTTCAACTTCCGCAAGCCCTTCCGCCTGCTGCACCTCGACCTGCTCGTCCTCCTCTCCTTCTCGATCTCCCTCGCGCTCTTCAACCACGCGCACATCTACGGCTCGGTGCCGGCCGTGTACCCGCCCCTCGTCTACCTCCTCGTGCGGATGCTGGTGCTGATGGGGCGCCCACCCACCCGCCCACCCACCCGCCCGCGCGCCGGCGCGGGTCGAGGGAACTCGCGCGGCGGCAAAGGCCTCCATCTCCTCGTGCCCGCGCCGTGGCTCGCGATCGCGGTCGTGTTCCTGATCGGCTTCCGGGTGGCGCTGAACGTGACCGACTCCAACGTGGTCGACGTCGGCTACGCAGGCGTCATCGGGGCGGAGCGGATCGTCGACGGCAAGCCGATGTACGGCGGCTGGCCGCGCGACAACGAACACGGCGACACCTACGGGCCGGTCAACTACGTCGCCTACGTGCCGTTCCAGCAGGTCTTCGGGTGGAGCGGGACCTGGGACGACCTGCCCGCCGCGCACGCCGCCGCGATCTTCTTCGACCTGCTCTCGGTCGGGCTGCTGTTCCTGATCGGCCGCCGCATGCGCGGCCCCACGCTCGGCATCGCACTCGCCTACGCATGGGTCTCGTTTCCGTTCACCCTCTTCGCCCTGGAGAGCAACACCAACGACACGCTCGTCGGCGCGATGGTGCTGCTCGCGCTGCTCGCCGCGACCTACCGCTCGACGCTGGCGGCCGGCGCGCGGGGCGCGGCCGCGGTGCTCGCCGGGCTGACGAAGTTCGCCCCGCTCGCGCTCGCTCCGCTGCTCGCGACCGACGCGCTGCGCGCGGCGCCGCGCCGGCGGCGTCCGCGCGTCCTCGCCGCCTTCCTGGCGGGATTCCTCCTCGCGGCGCGCTGGTCGTCTGGCCGGCGCTCGCGCACGACTCGCTGCGGGAGATCTGGAACCGGACGATCTCCTACCAGTCAGACCGTGGCTCGCCGTTCTCGATCTGGGGCCTGTACGGGTGGGACGCCGCGCGGCACGTGGCCGAGGGGGCGGCGTTCGCGCTCGCGATCGTGCTGGCGCTGGTGCCGCGGCGAGAAGACCTCGTGGGCCTCGCGGCGGGCTGCGCGGCGATCCTGATCGGCGTGCAGCTGGCCGTCGAACACTGGTTCTACCTCTACATCCCGTGGTTCTTCCCGATCGTGATGGTCGCGCTGCTCGGACGCTACGCGGGCCCGGCGCTCAGCGCGAAGCCGGACGAGGCATCAGCAGTTGCTCGATCGAGTCCGCCCGAAGCGGTCTTGAGCAGCTGATCAGCACGCCCATCAGCCACGGGTCCTCGTTCGAGGTCTCGAAGCGCACGGGCATCTGCGTGAGCAGCGACTCGATCGCCTGCTCGCGTTTGACGCCGATCACGCCGCCGCGCGGGCCGGTCATGCCGACGTCGGTGATGTAGGCGGTCCCGCCGGGCAGCACGCGCGCGTCGGCCGTCGGGCACGTGCGTGTGCGTTCCCACGACGGCCGTCACGCGGCCGTCGAGGTGCCAGCCCATCGCGACCTTCTCGGACGTCGCCTCGGCGTGCACGTCGACGAGCACGTGGTCGACCTCGCCCAGCTCCCCGAGCGCGGCCTCGATCTCCGTGAAGGCCGAGCGGCCGGCGCGCAGGTACAGGTTGCCGCTGATGTTGACGACGCCGAGCCGCACGCCGTCGTGCTCCACGACCGTCGTGCCGCGGCCGGGCTGGCTGCGCAGGAAGTTGGCGGGGCGCACGATCCGGTCGTGACTGTCCAGGTACGGGTAGATCTCACGGCGGTGGTAGGTGTGGTTGCCGAGCGTGATCGCGTCGACCCCGGCGGCGAACAGCTGGTCGGCGTTCTTGGGCGTGATGCCGAGCCCGCCCGCCGCGTTCTCCCCGTTGACGACCACGAACGTCGGGTCGTGGCGCTCGCGCAGCACCGGCAGGCAGTCCAGCAGCGTTTCGCGGCCGATGCCGCCGACGATGTCGCCGACGAACAGGATCCGCACCGCGCGCGGCTCCGCATCCCCGGCCGGCCGGGCCGGGTCCGATTCCACCGCCTGAGGCTCAGCCATACTCTGGCGATGGTGGCTCGGAGGTGAGGTGGCTCCCGCGGAGAGCCGGCGATGCCAAGGCCCCGGAGTCGGCCCCGCCGAGTCCGGAGGAGGAGTCGATCGCCGGCTCCGAGGACGAGAGCCCGCGCGAGCCGCCGCGCGCCGTGGTGCCGCGCTGGGTCCAGCTCGTGCTGCTGCCGCTCGCGATCGTGGCGTCTGTGGGCGCTCGCGAAAGCCGCCGGCAAAGTCCTGCTGCTGTTCATCATCGCCGGGCTCATCGCGCTGATCCTGAATCCCGCCGTGTCGTTGGTGCACCGGGAGCGCATCCCGCGCGGCCTGGCCGTCCTGGCGGTGTACCTCGCATTCTTCCTCTCGCTCGCCGGCGTCGGGGTCCTGCTCGCGAACCCTATCTCGCATCAGGTGCAGAGGTTCTCCAACAACCTGCCCAAACTCGAACGGGAAGCAAACAAGCAGTTCGCGACCTTCGAACGGGAACTCAACAAGAGCGGCATCCACATCCACGTCGTCAAACCGGGCAAAACGTTCGTGCAGAGCCTGTCCGACAAAGTCGGCAAAAGCGCGGGCAAATTCACGTCGTTCGGGACGCGAGCTGCTCAAAGAAATCGCGAACGCGATCTTCAACCTCGTGCTGATCTTCGTGCTCTCGGTCTACATGCTTCTGTACGGGCCCATGATCGGCTCGCTGGTGCGACGAATCATGCCCTCGGGCGACGGCTCCAAGGCCGACGACTACCCGGGGCTCGTGCAGCGGGCCGTGTCGCGCTACGTCGGCGGCCAGCTCCTGTTCAGCGTGATCATGGGTCTGTCGGCCGGCCTGTCGCTCTACATCTTCGGCGTGCTCGGGATCTTCCCGGACGGCGAGAAGTACGCGGTCGCCTTCGGCGTCTTCTACGGCGTCGCGGAGCTGATCCCCTACATCGGCCCGATCCTCGGCGCGATCCCGGCCGTCCTCGTCGCGCTGTTCACCGAACCGATCAGCGCGGTCTGGGTCGTGCTCCTGTTCATCGGCCTGCAGCAGGTCGAGGGGCACATCGTCGCTCCCCAGCTGTTCGGCCACACGCTGCGCATCAACCCGATCCTCGTGATCTTCGCGCTGCTGCTCGGGCTGGAGGTGCACGGCATCATCGGCGCGCTGGTGGCGCTGCCGATCCTCTCGGTGCTGCGCGAGACGGCGGTCTACCTGCACCGCCACATCACGTTCGAGCCCTGGGCTGAGGGCAAGCGCGAGCTGCTGTGAGCGCGGCGCTGCGCGTCGAGGCGCTCAGCAAGCGCTTCGGCGAGACGGTCGCGCTCGAGGACGTCAGCTTCGAGCTGGCGCCCGGCGAGCTGCTCGGAGTGCTGGGACCGAACGGTGCGGGCAAGACGACGCTGCTGTCGGCGATCGCCGGCGTCCAGCCCCCGTCGAGCGGCGTCGATCAGCCTCTCCCCGCGCGAAGTCGGGTGGGCGCCCCAGCAGGCGGCGCTGTACGGCAAGCTGACGGTCGCGGAGAACCTCGACCTGTTCGCGCGCCTGGAGCGCGTCTCCGAACCGCGCGCGGCCGTCGCGGCGATGCTCGAGCAGACCGGCCTGCAGGCGCGCGCCGGCGAGCAGCTCTCGCGGCTGTCGGGCGGCAACCGTCAGCGCGTCAACGTCGCCGCGGGCCTGCTCGGCGACCCGCCCGTCCTCGCGCTCGACGAGCCGTCCGCGTCGCTGGACCCCGCGCAGCGTGAGCGGCTGTGGACGTTCGTGAAGGCGCTGACCGCAACCGGGAGAGCGGTGCTCTTCTCGACCCACAACCCGGCCGAGGCGCAGCGCCACGCCGACCGGCTGCTGGTGCTGGACGCCGGGCGGCTGCGCTTCGACGGCACGAGCGCCGAGCTGCTGGCTCGCGCCGGGGCCGGCGAGACCGACCTCGAGCACGCGCTGGTCTCGTTCCTCGAGCGCGAGAGCGGCGCCGCGGCGTGAGGGCCCTGCTGCGCAAGGACCTCTTGATCCTCGCGCGCTCGCGTCTGCTCGTCGCCGTGCTCGTGCTCTACCCGGTCGTGATCGCGCTGCTGATCGGCTTCGCGATCTCGCGCGCGCCGTCGCGCCCGCGTGTGGCGATCGTCGACGAAACGGCTCCCGGCGAGACGATCCAGGTCGGCGGGCACCGGGTCGCGGTCGGCGAATACGCGCACCAGCTCTTCAGCAACGTCGAACCGGTCCCGGTGAGCACGCGCGCGCAGGCGCGGCGCCAGGTCTCCGACGGCAAGGTGGTCGCCGCCGTGGTGATCCCGGGCGACATCGCGGCCCGGGTCGGATCGGGAACCTCCCAGGGACAGGTCGAAGTTCTCTACAACGGCGACGCGCTGGAGCAGTCGCTCGTACGCGAAAAGCTGCGCTCGGCGCTCGCCGAAGCGAACCTCGGCTTCTCCAAGCAGATCCAGCTGGCCGCGTCGGAGGCGATCGACGCGCTCGTGCGCGGCGGCAGCCTCGGCACGCTCGGCGCGCCCCAGAACCTGATCGGGCTGCAGCAGATCCCGGGCGAACTCCACAGCGTCATCGCTCGCACTCCGCCCGGTCACGACCGCGAAGCGCTCGAACGGATCGCGCAGTTCGCCGACTTCGCCGCAGCGAACCTCGGCGTCAGCAAGCGCGTGCTGGCGAGCGTGGGGCAGCCGATCGCGATCCACACCGAGCTCGTCCACGGCCGCCGCACGCCGCTCGACAGCTTCGCCGTCGTCGTCGCGGTCGCGGTCTCGCTGATGTTCGTCGGCGTGCTCCTGGCCGCCGGCGGGATCGCGCTCGAGCGCGAGGAGCACGTGCTGGCGCGGCTCGTGCGGGGTCTCGTCTCGCGCGCGGCGCTGATCGTCGAGAAGGTGGGCCTCGCGGCGGCCTGCTCGTTCTTCGTCGCGCTCGCGATGCTCGCGGGGGTCGGGATCTTCGTGTCGCTCGACTGGGGCCGCTTCCCGCAGTGGCTGCTGGCGCTGGCGTGCGGCGCGCTGGCGTTCGCTTCGCTGGGGACCGCGGTCGGCTCGCTTGCGCGCGACGCGCGGGCGGCCTCGCTCGTGGCGTTCCTGGTCCTGCTGCCGCTCATCTTCCTCGCGCTCGTGCCCGCGGGCGCCGTCGGGCACGGCTTCTACGACGTGATCTCCGTGATCTCGTTCGTCTTCCCCTTCAAGGCGGCCCTGCAGGCGCTCGACGCGGCGGTCAACTCGGCCTCCCCCTCGCTCGGCGGCGCCGTCGCGCACCTGCTCGGCCTGACCTTGCTGTTCGCGGCGCTGGCGCGCTTCGGCCTCCGGCGCGCGCTCTGAGGACGGACTACCCTGAGGAGCGATGGCCTTTCCACGGACCCGCATGCGCAGGCTCCGCGCGAGCGCCTCGCTGCGCGGGCTCGTGCGCGAGACCGACCTGCGCGCCGGCGCCCTGATGCTGCCGCTGTTCGTCGTCGAGTCCGAGTCGGCGCGGGGCCCGATCTCCTCGATGCCGGGCGTCGAGCGGCTGACGGTCGGCGAGGCGGTCGCCGAGGCGCGCAGCGCGGCTGAGCTCGGGATCGCCGCGGTGATGCTGTTCGGGGTCCCCGCCGAGAAGGACGAGGAGGGCTCGGGCGCCTGGGACGAGGAGGGCGCGGTGCAGCTCGCAACAGCTGCGATCAAGCGCGAGCTCGGAGACCTCCTGGTGGTCACCGACGTGTGCCTCTGCGAGTACACCTCCCACGGGCACTGCGGCGTGGTCCGCGAGAACGGCGGCGTCGACAACGACGCCACGCTCGAGCTGCTCGCGCGGACGGCCGTGAGCCACGCGCGGGCGGGCGCCGACATCGTCGCGCCGTCGGACATGATGGACGGCCGCGTCGGCACCATCCGTGCCGAGCTGGACGCCGAGGGCTTCACAGAGGTCCCGATCCTCGCCTACTCCGCGAAGTTCGCTTCGGCCTTCTACGGGCCCTTCCGCGAGGCCGCCGGCTCGGCGCCGGCGTTCGGCGATCGGCGCTCCTACCAGATGGACCCGGCCAACGGCAGGGAGGCGGTTCGCGAGGCGCTGCTGGACGTGCAGGAGGGCGCCGACATGGTGATGGTCAAGCCGGCACTCGCCTACGGCGACCTGATCAGAGCTGTCAAGGAGGCGACGGGGATGCCCGTGTCTGCCTACAACGTCAGCGGCGAGTATGCGATGGTCAAGGCCGCCGCGGCGGCCGGGTACATCGACGAGCGGGCGACGGTGCTGGAGATCCTCACCTCGCTGCGCCGGGCCGGCGCGGACACGATCATCACCTACCACGCAAAGGACGCAGCTCGATGGCTAGCCGAGTAGAGGGGATCAGCGAGGACGCCGACGCGCGGCGCGCGGCGGCTGCGACTCCGAAGATCCGCTCCCGCAAGGACGGCGCGGCCGTCCCCCTCGACGATGTCGACCGCCGGCTGCTGAACCTCATGCAGGGGTCGTTCCCGATCGCATCGCGTCCCTACGAGCACGTGGCCGGCCTTGCGGAGATCTCCGAGGAGGAGACGATGGCGCGGGTGCAGCGGCTGCTGGAGAAGCGGATCATCCGCCAGGTCACGCCGATCTTCGACACGCGCGCGCTCGGCTACTCATCGATGCTCGTGGCAGCCAAGGTCGACCCCGACAACCCGCACCGCGCGGCCCAGGTGATCAACGCCCACCCGGGTGTCTCCCACAACTACCTGCGCAACCACGAGTTCAACCTCTGGTTCACGATCGCCACCGAGCCCGACTCCGAGCTGGGCCTGGAGGGGACGCTGGAGGTGCTCGCGCGCGAGTCGGGCGCCGAATCGGTGCGCCAGCTGCCGACGCTGAAGCTCTTCAAGATCAGGATGGACCTCGAGATGGAGGCCGGCACCGAGGCGCTGGCCAGCGCCGCCGAGGCGAGCGGGCCGGTCGAGCTCGAGCCGCAGCCCTACGACGAGCGCGACATCGCCGTGATCCGGGCGCTGCAGGGCGACATGCCCGTGGTGTCCGAGCCCTACGCGCCGGCCGCCGCGGAGCTGGGGATCTCCGAGCAGGAGCTGCTCGACCATCTCGCGGCGATGCAGGAGCGCGGCCTTCTGCGCCGGGTGGCGGCGATCCTCTACCACCGCCGCGCCGGCTTCTCCGCCAACGGGATGGGGGTCTGGAACGTGCCGGAGGAGCGGATCGCCGAGGTCGGCTGCCGGATGGCCGCGGTGCGGGGCATCTCCCACTGCTACCAGCGCCCGACCTACCCCGACTGGCCCTACTCCGTGTTCACGATGGCCCACGGCCGCTCCAAGGAGGAGTGCGACGCGATCCTCGATTCGATCGCCGAGCAGAACGACATCTCCGAGCGCGCCACGCTCTACTCCTCGACCGAGTTCAAGAAGATCCGGCTGCTCTACTTCACCGACGAGTTCAAGGACTGGGAGCGCCGGCACGCTTGAGCGTGGCTGAGCCGATGGCCTCGCTCACCGACACCCGGTCGGCCGAGCTGTACCGCCGCGCGCTCGCGCGGCTGCCGGGCGGCGTCAACTCGCCGGTGCGCGCGATGCGCGCGATCGGGCGCGAGCCGTTGTTCGTGGAGCGCGGCGAAGGCGCCGAGCTGATCGACGTCGACGGCAACCGCTTCGTCGACTACGTGTGCTCCTGGGGGCCGCTGATCCTCGGCCACGCGCACCCCGCGGTGGTCGAGGCCGTGACCGCTGCCGCCGCGCGCGGCACGAGCTTCGGCGCCCCGACCGCCGGCGAGGTGGAGCTGGCCGAAGAGGTCTCCCGGCGCTTCGCCTCGGTCGAGATGCTGCGCATGACCTCCTCCGGGACCGAGGCGGCGATGACCGCGATCCGGCTCGCGCGCGCCGCGACCGGGCGCGATCGGATCGTGAAGTTCGCGGGCGCCTACCACGGCCACGTCGACGGCCTGCTCGCGGAGGCAGGCTCGGGCCTTGCGACGCAGGCGCTGCCGGCGAGCCCGGGCGTGACGGCCGCGGCCGCCGCCGACACGGTGGTCGTGCCCTGGAACGACGAGCAGGCGCTGCGCGCGGCCGTCGCCGAGCACGCCCCGGCGGCGATCGTCGCCGAGCCGCTGCCCGCCAACATGGGCCTCGTGCCCGCCGGGCTCGGGTTCCTCGAAGTGCTCCGCGAGCAGGCCACCGCATCGGGCGCGCTGCTGATCCTCGACGAGGTCATCAGCGGCTTCAGGGTCGCGCGCGGCGGCGCCCAGGAGCTCACCGGCGTGGCCGCCGACATCACGATCATGGGCAAGGTGATCGGCGGCGGGCTGCCGGCCGCCGCGCTGGGCGGCCCCGCCGAGCTGATGCGCATGCTGGCGCCGGCGGGCGACGTCTACCAGGCGGGGACGCTGTCCGGGAACCCGCTCGCCGTGGCGGCCGGGCTCGCGACGCTCGCCCAGCTCGACGAGACCGCCTACGTGCTGCTGGGCGGCTACACCGAGCGCCTGGCCGCGGGGCTGCGCGAGACGGCTGCGCGCGCGGGGGTGCCCGTGCACGTGGAGAGCGCGCCGGGCCTTCTGACCGTGTTCTTCAGCGAGACGCCGGTGTGCTCGTTCGAGGAGGCGCGCGCGTGCGACCTCGAGGCGCATGCGGCCTGGTGCCGCGGGCTGCTGGGGCGCGGGATCTACCCGCCGCCCTCCCAGTTCGAGGCCTGGTTCCCCTCGCTGGCGCACGGCGAGGAGCAGCTCGAGCGCACGCTGCTCGCCGCCGAGGCGGCGTTCGCGGCGCTCGGAGAGCGGAGCGGCGCCGCGTGATGCAGAACGGCGGGGGGATCGCGCGGCTGCGCGAGCTGCTGCGCGATGGAGGCGGGTTGATGAGCGAGCTCCTGAGCGCCGACGGGCACGAGCCGGCGGCGAACGGCGACGCGAGCCCCGCCGCGCTGGCCGCGGCCGGCCCCCGTGCCGCGGGGCGTCGCGAGGAGTACGAGCTGCTCGTCGAGGCGATCTACGAGGGCTACCTGCTGCACTACGGCTCGCCACGGCTGATCGACGCTCCCGAGGCCGACGTCGGCCTGCTCGCGGGCGACCGGCTCTACGCCATCGGCTTGGCGAGGCTGGTCGATCTCGGCGACACGCTGGCTGTCGCCGAGCTCGCCGACACGATCACGCTCAGCGCGCTCGCGCACGGTGCCGGGCATGCCGAGCTGGCCGAGGCCACGTGGGAGGCCGGCGCCACGGCGGTCGGCTGGGGGACGAGCTCCGAGCACCGGCGGGCCAAGGAGATGGTGCTCGGCGGCGACCCCCTGGCGCTTGATGCGATGCGCACATGTGTGCGCAGCGTCCCGGCGCCGCGCTGAATCGCGCCTCGATATTGTTCAGCCAGCAGTGGCTGACCGGCGCCTCAAGCACAAGTCCAAATACACCCTCGATCGCGGCATTCCCGGCGCATTCGAGGGGGAGACGATCACAAGGCGCCGCTTCATGACCGGCAGCGCCAACGTGGCGGGCGCGGTCGCGGCCGGCGCCTTCGTGCTGCCCGCGCTCGGCTTCGCGATCGGGCCGATCTTCAAAAGCACGCCGCATCGGTGGGAAGCGGTCGGCCCGGAGTCGATGTTCTCCGAAGACAACTACATCCCGGTCGTCCTGACGGTCAACCCGACGATCGGCGAGGCCGGCAAGACCACGGCCTACGTGCGCAAGTTCAACGCCGCCATCGACACCGACCCGTATGACAAGGGCACGCCGTACATCGCGCTCTCGACGCGCTGCGCGCATCTCGGCTGCCCCGTGCGCTGGGTCGACGCCGCCGAGCGCTTCATCTGCCCGTGCCACGGCGGCGTGTACGACCTGCTCGGCAGGCCCGTCGGCGGTCCCCCCGTCCGCCCCCTCGACCGCTTCTACACGCGCGTCAACGCCGAAGGACAGGTCGAACTCGGCCCGCGCTTCTCCGTGAACAGCCAGCTGCGCCGCTTCTCGCCGCGCGACCCGGGCGAGCCGCTCGACGGCATCGGCCAGTACCTGTACCCGTCCCGCCCCGGCGCGCAGAAACTGTAGGAGCCCCGCTCGATGCCGAAACTGCCCGCACCCCCGCTCCCCTCCGCCCTGAAGGCGCCGCCCCCGCGCCCCGGCGAAGAGAACGGCAAGGCGACGCCGCTGGACCACGCGGCCGAGGCCGGCATCACCGTCGTCGACTGGGTCGACGAACGCACATCGCTCACCGGCGCAGCCCGCTGGCTGATGTTCCGCAAGGTGCCGCAGGGGACCAACTGGTTCTACACGCTCGGCTCGGCGACGATGTTCGCCTTCCTCTCGCAGGCGGTCACCGGCGTCTTCCTGGCGATGTACTACCGCCCCGATCCGTCGGGTGGCGCCTACGAATCGGTCCGCTACGTCACCAACGACGTGTTCCTCGGCCAGTTCGTGCGCGGCATGCACAAGTGGGGCTCGACGCGTGATGGTGATCCTCGTGTTCCTGCACATGGGCAGGACGTTCTTCTTCGGCGCGTACAAGTACCCGCGCGAGCTCAACTGGGTGATCGGCGTCGTGCTGCTGATCCTCACGATGATCATGTCCTTCACGGGCTACCTGCTGCCCTTCGACCAGCGCGCGTACTGGGCGACGATCGTGGGCGTGAACATCAACGGCACCGGCCCGCTGATCGGGCCCTATCTGAGCGACTTCCTGCGCGGGGGCTCCGAATTCGGGGCGACGACCCTGTCGCGCTTCTATGCGATCCACATGCTGCTCGTGCCCGGCGCCATCATCGCGCTGATCGGCGCGCACCTGTACCTCGTCACGAAGCTCGGCACGACCGCGCCGCCGTGGCAGAAAGCCGAAGCTCCCGAGGAGCTCCGGGAGGAGCTCCGTCTGAGGTCATGAACAGGCGGGAGAAGGAGGAGTACCTCCGCGAATACTCGTTGCTGAAGGCGAAAGGGAAGCCGTTCTTCCCGTACGCCGTCACCAAGGACGCGGTGATGGCGTGCGTCGTGATGGCGGTGATCATCACGATGTCGCTCGTGCTCGGGGCCGAGCTCGGCCCGAAGCCGAACCCGACGACCACCACCTACGTGCCGCGGCCGGAGTGGTACTTCTTCTTCCTCTTCGAGCTCCTGCGCGTGATCAAGCCGCCCGCGCTGGTGCAGCTCGCGACGATCGGCGTGCCGACCATCTGCATGATCCTGCTGTTCCTGCTGCCGTTCTACGACCGTGGCCCCGAGCGCCGTCCCGAGCGCCGGCCGATCGCCACGATCACCGGCATCTTCGTGATCGGCGCGGTGGGCTTCCTCACCTACCAGGGCGCGAACGCCGGCTCCCCGACGGCGATCGAACTGAAGACGCCGCCGCGGATCGTCGCTGCGGGCGGGCAGACGCTCAAGGAATACGAAGGGGGCAAGTCGGCGGTCGCCCAGTCGGGCTGCCTCGCCTGTCACAAGATCGGCGACAACGGCAACGCCGGCCCGGGGCCGAACCTGACGAAGATCGGCGACCGGCTGCCGCGGCAGGCGATCGCGCGCACGCTCGTGAACCCGACGGCGCCGATGCCGTCGTTCAAGAACCTGCCGCCCGAAAAGTTCCAGAACATCGTCGCCTTCCTCTCGCAGCTCAAGTAGGGCGCCCGTGGCAGCCCGTCTCAGCGACGGCAGCGGCACCCTCGAGGCGGGCCAGGTGCGCGCGATGTTCGATCGCATCGCGGGCGTCTACGACCTCATGAACTCGGCGATGACCGCCGGGCTGCACCACCGCTGGCGGGCCCGCGCCGCCGAGCTCGCGAACCTGCATCCGGGCGACCGCGCGCTCGACGTGGCTTGCGGCACCGGCGACCTCGCGCTCGCGCTGGCCTCCCGCGTATCCCCCGGCGGCGAGGTGCTGGGCGTGGACTTCTCCGAGCGCATGCTCGACCACGCCCGCGGGAAGGCGGCCGGGCACGCGGGCGCGGCGACGGTGCGTTTCGAGTGGGCAGACGCGCTGGCGCTGCCCTACGAGGACGGCTCCTTCGATGCCGCGACCGTCGGCTTCGGCGCGCGCAACTTCGCGGATCTTCCCCGTGGTCTCGCCGAGATGGCGCGGGTCGTGCGCCCGGGCGGCAGGGTCGTGGTGCTCGAGATCACGACCCCGACCCGTCCGCCCCTGTCTCACTTCTACGGGCTGTGGTTCGATCGCCTGGTCCCGGCCCTCGGCGAGGGAGCGGGTGCCGTCGAGCGGCTCGCGGTCCGCCTCCGGGGCGGGGAGGCGCGCGAGGGCATCGCGGACGCCTACACGTACCTGCCGAACTCGGTCAAGCGCTTCCCGGGCCCGCGCGAGCTCGCCGGCGAGCTGGCGGCCGCCGGCCTCGAGGACGTTCGCTACCTCCTCACGGCCGGGGGGATCGTCGCGATCCACGCGGGGACGGTGCCCGGGTGAGCGTCCCGGCCCATCCTGCCGCGGGAGCGCGGCCCGCCGCCGGCGACGGCGTGCAGGAGATCCTCGAGCGCGGCGGCGCGCCGTTGCGTGAGGAGATGGCTCGGACCGAGCGCCACCTCGAGCGGGTGACCGCCGAGGCGGGGGCGCCCCTGGCGGCTCACGCCAACGCGACGGTGGCTGCCGGCGGCAAGCGCCTGCGCCCGCTGCTGGTCCTGCTCGCGGCGCGCTCGGCGGGCGGCCCCGTCCCCGGCGAGGACGGCGAGGAGCGGCTCGTGCGCGCCGCTGTGGCGGTCGAGCTCGTCCACTCCGCGACGCTCGTCCACGACGATCTGATCGACGGCGCGCAGCTGCGCCGCGGACGCCCCACGATCGCTGCCGCCGCGGGCCGCCGGGCGGCCGTGGCCACCGGCGATCTGCTGTTCTCGCGCGCGTTCGCCGAGCTCGCGCGCAACGAGGACCCGGCGCAGCTCGAGGCGCTCTCCCGGGCAAGCTCCGCGCTCGCCGAAGGCGAGCTGCTGCAGCGCGAGGACGCCTACGCGGCGCAGGTCCCGGTCGAGCGCTACCTGCGACGGTGCGAGCTCAAGACGGCGGCGCTGTTCGAGGCCGCCTGCCGGCTCGGGGCGCTGACCGCGGCGCGGGGCTCGGCCGAGCTCGCGGACGCGCTCGGTGCCTTCGCGCGCAGGGTCGGGCTCGCATTCCAGCTGCTCGACGACGTGCTCGACGTCTCCGGCCCGGTCGAGCGGACCGGCAAGTCGCGCGGCACCGACCTGCTGGACGGCACCGTGACGCTGCCGTTCATCCTCGCCCGCGAACGCGACGACGGCCTCGCGGAGGTGCGCCTCGACCGGCTCGGCGGCCCGCGCGAGGCGGAGGAGCTGTGCGAGCGGATCGCGGCCACGGGCGCGCTGGACGAGGCGCGTGAGCGCGCGCTCGCGGTGGTCGCCGAGGCGAAGGCGTCCCTGCCGGCGATCCTGCCGGGTGGGCGCTCGGAGCTGCTGGAGCTGGTCGCCGACGCCGTCGTCGAGCGGTATTCGTGAGGTCGGGCGGCGCTCCGTGCCGCCCTTGGCGTGAGGTCGGGCGGCGCTCCGTGCCGCCCTTGGGCTGAAGACTAGAAGTCGCTCGGGAGGATCAGGTCGGCCTCGAGGGCGCGCGCGAAGAACTCGATTTCCTCGGACATGTTCGCGTGCGTCATGCGCCTCAGGTCGCCGAGCAGCGCGCTCGAGCCGCGGTCGAGCTCGTCGTCGAGCCGTTCCACAGCCGCCTGGTCGAAGACGCCCTCGCGGCGGGACTCGCACTCGGGGCAGCGCAGCACGATCCGCCAGTGCCGCGGTCCTTCCTCTGACCAGTCGAGCGGGTACACCAGCTCGCCGGCGCAGTGGAAGCAGATGTGCAGCTGGTTCGGGGCGCCCGCCGGCTGCTGGGTCTGTGCCTGCTCGCCGGAGACGACCTCCACCTGATCTGAGGCGGGGAGCGCCAGGCGCTCCTGGATGTCGGGTTCTTTCTCGGAGTCCATAGCGTTTCCCTGACACCATCGACTCCAAGAGCGGCCGCCTTTAGCTCACGTTCGATCGGCGGCACGGTGGTAGGTTCACGGCTCCCATGCCACGGTCGGTACGCCCGGTCGGCCACGAGGATCGGCTGAGCCTCGTGGACCACCTCGATGAGCTGCGCACGCGGTTGATCATCAGCGCCGCCGCGCTGGCGGTGGCGTTCGGCTTCTGCTTCTGGCAGAACCACGAACTGCTGCGCATCATGAACAAACCGCTGCTCACGCAGACGCGCAAACAGGTCGCGAAAGGCGAGGGCACGGTCGGGCAGGCCGCGCTCGCCCAGCAGGCGGTGAAGGCGGTCGCGCGCGACACGAGCCGCGCCCTCGAAGTGCTCGCCGCGCCCGCGAGCGGGCTCCCCGCGCAGACCCGCGCGCAGCTGCGGCCGCTGAGTGCCGAGCTGCGCCGCGACATCGCGCGCCTTCCGCGCACGGCCGAAGGCGACAAGCCGGTCACCCTGTCCGTCGGCGAACCGTTCACGACGACGCTGACGGTCGCGTTCTACTTCGCCCTGGTGCTGGCGCTGCCGGTGATCCTGTATGAGCTCTTCGCCTTCGTGCTGCCCGCGATGAGCCCCAACGAGCGCCGCGCCGTGACTCCGCTGCTGCTCTCCGTGCCGGCGCTCTTCGTGGCGGGGGTGGTGTTCGGCTACGAGATCGTGCTGCCGGCGGCGGTCCGCTTCTTCGTCAACTTCAACTCCGGCCAGTTCAACAACCTCGTCCAGGCGAACCAGTTCTACAAATTCGCCGCGACGATCCTGCTCGCGATGGGCGTCGTCTTCCAGGTGCCGGTGCTGATCATCGGCGCCACGCGGCTCGAGATCGTCACCGTCGCGCAGCTGCGCCACAGCCGGCGCTACGCGCTCGTCGCCTGCGCCGCGGTGGCCGCCTTCCTGCCCGGCGACTTCATCACGCTGCTGCTGGAGACGGCACCGCTCTATCTGCTCTACGAGGCGAGTATCCTGGTTGCTGCGGGACTCGACCGCACGAAGCGCCGTCGAGAACAACGCACAGCCGGCCACGGGGACGAGAGAGACAACGCGGGCGAGCCCGCGCCCGCGCCGGAAGACCCTGGAGAGCCGACCGTGCAGCAGATCATCGACCACACCGACGACACTCTGAGCTGATGCTGTTCGACCTTCGAGGACGCGGTCGCCGCAACACCGTGCGCGTCATCTACATCGGGCTCGCCGTGCTGATCGGCGTCGGCCTCGTCGGCTTCGGCGTCGGCGGCGGCTTCGGCGGCGGCGGCATCCTCAACTCCGCCTCGAACAACGAAGGCTCCGGCGGCGCGAGCTTCGCCAGCAAGATCGCGAAGTACGAAAAGGTCGCCAAACGCGAACCGAACAACGTCTCCGCGTGGGAAAACCTCGCCAAGAACCTGCTCCACGAAGCGGGCAACGAAGGCTATACGACCTCCACCGGAGCCCCCACGGCGAAGGGCAAGGAACTGTACAAGCGCGCCTCGCAGGCGTGGCTGAGCTACCTCGCGCTGAACCCGCACCCGCCGAACGCCGAACTCGCCCAGCTCGTCTACCGGATCTACGGGGCAGAAGGTCTGAACGAAGCAGCCAAGGCCGTGCAGGCGCTGAACATCGTCGTCGCCAAGCGCGAAAACGCGTCCTACTACGCGCAGCTCGCCGAGTACGCCTACAAAGCCAAGAACGCGGGGCTCGGCGATCTCGCCGCCGCGAAGGCCGTCAAGCTCGCGCCCGCCGGGGAACGGACGCGCCTGAAGAACGAGCTTGCCGAAGCGAAGAAGTACCCGGAAGGCGGGCAGATCCTCACGACCACGACCAACGGCAAGGTCTACAAAATCCGCAAGGCGGCCAACGGCTCGTACACGACCGTGGGCGAACCGACGCCCGTTCCGACGACGAGCACCGGCACGACGAGCACCCGCACGACGACCGGCACGACGACCGGCAAATAGGGCGCGGGCCGTGGTCGCGTCCGGCGACGGCGTGCCGGACGTGGACGGGCCAGCTTCACCGCGCGCCTGCTGTCGAGCGGCTCGTGCTCTCGCGTGCGGTCGCGCGGCACCTCGAAGACCGCGTGCTCGTGGACGGGCGCCGGACCGTGGTCTTCTGGCCCCGGCAGGCTAGACTGCGTGATCCGGCCGGGCTCGCTGCGAGCGGGCAGCCGGCTCCCCTTCGCGGGCCGTTAGCTCAATTGGCAGAGCAGGGGCCTCTTAAGCCCAAGGTTGCTGGTTCGATTCCAGCACGGCCCATTCGCCCGGACGCGCTCAGGCCGCGTCCCGCGGCTGGTGCGCGAGCGCCCCGCTGTCCAGGTCTTCGTCGGGCCGTGCCCGGAACACGGCGATGACGGCGATCACCAGGTACGTGAAGGCCGCCCCGCGCGGGAAGGGACGGCCACGGCCGTGGCGATGAGGAGCAGGGCGATGTCACGCGTGCCGTTGACGGAGCGGAGCCTGCGAGAAGATCCCGTGATGCGCCGAGCCACAGCCCGCCCACGGTGACGAACGACGTCACGTAGGCGAGGTACCCGGGCCACTCTGGAGATCCCGTGCGCGAGGTGCTGCTGGACTTCGTCCTGGGGGACTGCGAGGTCGAGGACGAGCAGCGTCGCAGCGATCGCGAACACGCCGTCGCTGAACGCCTCCGTGCGGCTGGTGTCCCAACGGCTGGACATGTGGCCCCGCGACAGTACACGGCGGCTACGCTGGGATCGTGCCAGCGCAGCGTCCGGAGCCCCCTGACGCGCTCGTCCTCGGCGGCGGGGGCGTGCTCGGCGAGACCTGGATGACGGCGGTGCTGGCCGGCATCGCGGAGGGCGGCGGCTTCGATGCGCGCGAGGCGGGCCGCTTCCTCGGCACGTCCGCGGGCTCGATCGTCGCGGCCTCGCTCGTCGGCGGGATCGCGCCCGGCGACCGGCTCGACGCGTGAGGACGGGCGCCCGCCCGCGGGTGAGGAGTGGCCCGCCCTGGAGGAGGCCGAACGCACTCCGATGTCGGCCCCGCTGGCTGCCGCGCTCGAGCTGGGCGGCTCGGCGGCCGCACCGCTCGCCTCGCTGGCGCTGAACACGACCGCCGCCGGCGGCGCCCTCGTGCGGCGCGCGATGCTGCGCAGGGTCCCCGAGGGCACCCGGTCCCTTGCCGCCCTCGGCCAGATCATCGCCGTCGCGGCGCCGGCCTTCGACGGGAGGCTGCTCGTCGCCACGGTCGAGCTCGAGAGCGGCCGGCGGGTGATCTTCGGCGCGCCGGAAGCGCCGCCGGCGACCGTCTCCCAGGCGGTGATGGCCTCCTGCGCGATCCCGGGGTTCTTCGCGCCGATCGAGATCGGTGGGCGCCGCTACGTCGACGGCGGGGCGTGGAGCCCCACCAACATGGACGCGCTCACCGTGCACGGCGGCGAGCGCGTGCTCTGCCTCAATCCGACCGGCTCGCTGCGCCCGAGCACACGTGCGCTCGCGGGGGCCTTCGGCCCGGTGTCGCGGACGGTGGGCGCATCCGAGGCGCTCGCGCTCCGCCATCGCGGCGCCACCGTGCAGACGGTCAACCCCGACGAGGCGAGCACGGCGGCGATGGGGACGAACCTCATGAGCCGGCGGCGCCGGCCGGAGGTGATCGACGCCGGGCGCGCACAGGGCGTGCGGCTGGCTCTCAGCGCCGCGCGGGCGGCCTAGCGGCGGGCACGATACCCGAGCCGGCTCTCGCTGCCTCGCGGCCGCGAACGCCTAGGCTGCTGCCATGCCGGCCGACGACGGCTTGCCCGTCCACTTCTTCGCCTCCGCCGTCGAGTGGCGCGCGTGGCTGGGCGAGAACCACGCGAGCGCCGCCGGCGTCTGGGTCTCGATCGCGAAGGCCGGGACCGGCGTCGAGAGCGTGCGCTATCCGGAGGTGCTCGAGCACGCGCTCTGCTTCGGCTGGATCGACGGGCGGCGCGAGCGCCTCGACGACGAGCGCTTCCTGCAGCGCTTCACCCCGCGCCGGTCACGCAGCCCGTGGTCACGGATCAATCGCGAGAAGGCAGAGCTTCTGACCGAGATGGGGCTGATGGAGCCGGCGGGGCTGGAGCAGGTGGCGCGCGCCAAGGAGGACGGGCGCTGGGAGCGTGCATACGCCTCGCAGCGCACCGCGACGGTCCCCGGCGACCTGCAGGCCGAGCTCGACGCGCGGCCTGCGGCAGCCGCCGCGTTCGCGGCGCTGAGCTCGCAGAACCGCTACGCGATCCTCTACCGGCTCGACCAGGCGCGCAGGCCGGAGACCCGCGCGCGGCGCCTGGCCGAGTACGTGCGGATGCTCGAGGCGGGCGAGACGCTGCACCCGCAGTAGGTGCTCAGGCGGCGAGCGCCGTCTCGGGCTGGGGCGCGGCTCGCTGGGAGCGGCGCGAGAACCGCACGCCCGCGTCCTCGAGCGGTCCGTGGCGCAGCAGCCGTACGTCGCGAGGGTAGTTCTGGTTCAGCCGCCACGGCGTCACGGTGCCCTGGCGGGGGAAGCGGTCCACCGAGCGCTGCACGTAGCCCGAGGCGAGGTCGAGGAAGGGCTGCGTGGGCTGCGAGGGGTCCGGTGCGACGGGGGTGACGGCGTCGTAGCCGCGCACGCGCATGTGGCCGAGCAACCGGCAGACGTATTCGCTCACGAGGTCGGCCTTCAGCGTCCACGACGCGTTCGTGTACCCCACTGCGAAGGCGAAGTTCGGGACGCCGCTGAGCATCATCCCCTTGTAGCCGACGGTCTCCGCGAGGTCGACCTCGCGGCCGTCGACAGCGAGCTCGATGCCGCCGAACGCGAGCAGGTTCAGACCGGTCGCCGTGATCACGATGTCCGCGTCCAGGCGGGTCCCGTCGGCGAGCAGCAGGCCGTCCGCGGTGAAGCTGTCGATCGTCCCGGTCACGACCGAAGCGTCCCCCGTGGAGATCGCTTGGAACAGGTCGCCGTCGGGGATCAGGCACATGCGCTGGTCCCAGGGGTTGTAGCTGGGGTTGAAGTGGGTGTCGACGTCGTAGCCCGCGGGGAGCTGGCGCTGGGTCGCGCGGCGGAGCATCCGCCGCATCAGCGCCGGCCGCTTGCGGCTGAGCGTGAAGAGGCCCAGCGCCATCAGGGCGTTCTTCCAGCGGACGAGGCCATACGCGATGCGCGGGGGCAGCCAGCGCCGGGCCAGCTCCGCCAGCGGGTCGCTTCCGGGCAGCGACAGCACGTAGCTCGGGGAGCGCTGGAGCATCGTCACGTGCTCTGCCGTGCCCGCCATCGCAGGCACGAGTGTGACCGCGGTCGCGCCGCTGCCGATGACGACGACACGCTTGCCGGCGTAGTCGAGGTCCTCGGGCCAGTGCTGCGGGTGGATGAGCGTGCCGCCGAAGCGCTCGATGCCCTCGAAGCGGGGCGTGTACGGCTCGTCGTAGCTGTAGTAGCCGGTGCAGCCGAACAGGAACGAGCACGTCACCGTGCTGCGGACCCCGTTCGGGCCCTCCAGCTCGACGCTCCACCGCGAGCGCTCGGTCGACCATGCGGCGCGCAGCGCCTTGGTCTGCATGCGGATCCGGTCCGACAACGCGTGCTCGACGGCGGCCTCGGAGATGTAGCTGCGGATCGAGGGGCCGTCTGCGAGCGCCTTGGGCTCTTCCCAGGGCTTGAAGGAGTACCCGAGCGTGAACATGTCGGAGTCCGAGCGGATGCCCGGATAGCGGAAGAGGTCCCAGGTCCCGCCGATCGCGTCCCGGGCCTCCACGATCAGGAAGCTGAGCTCGGGCCGGCTGCGCTGCAGGTGGCACGCCGCGCCGATCCCTGAGAGCCCGCCGCCGAGGATCAGGACGTCGACGTGCTCCTCGACGGGACGCAGCTGGGTGTCGGCGCCGGTGCTCGCCACGACCGGCAGGCTATCAACACCGTGTCGAAACTGTCAACACCTAGTTGATCGATAGGGCGCTCAGAGCTATAGTCGCGCTGTCGATGGCCGCCCAACCGTCAGGAACCACCTCACCGGCGCGCGGTCGCCGTGCCTCGCGCGTGAGCGCGCAGGAGCGCGAAGCCGCGATCCTGGAGACGGCCGAGCGGCTGCTCGAGCACCGCTCCGTGCAGGACATCTCCGTCGACGAGCTCGCGCGCGGCGCGGGCATCTCCCGCCCGAGCTTCTACTTCTACTTCGCCTCGAAGGAGGCCGTGTTCCTGACCCTGATCGACCGCCTCGTCGAGCAGGCGGACGTTGGTCGCGAGGTGATCGAGCGGATCCACGAGGACCCGGCGGCGCGCTGGCGCGAAGGCCTGCAGGTCTTCTTCGACATCTTCGGCGCGCACCGCGCCGTCGTGCGCGCGGGCGCCGAGCTGAGGGCGGTCAACGCCGAGGCGCGCGAGCTCTGGTCGGGCGTGATGGACAACTGGGTCGGCTACGCGGCAACCGCGATCGAAGCCGAGCGCGCTCGCGGTGCCGCTCCGCCCGGCGTCGACGCCCGCGCGCTGGCGATCGCGCTCGTGTCGATGAACGAACGCGTCCAGTACGCGACCTTCGCCGGCGAGCCGCCGTCGCTCCCGGACGATGCGGTGATGGACGTCCTGCTCGAGGTCTGGCTGAGATCGATCTACGGCGTTCGGTGAGAACCGGCCGGACGGCTCAGGCCGACGCCGACGGCGCCGCGACGCCGCCGATCAGGGTCTGCTGGCCCGCCTCGGTCCAGATCACCTGCTCGCGGCCCGGGCCGACGCCGATCAGCGCGACCGGTGCGCCGATCTGCTCTGCCACGAAGTCGAGGTAGTCGCGGGCGGCCTGCGGCAGGTCGGACATCGAGCGGCACTCGCCGAGGTCCTCCTTCCAGCCCGCGAGCTCGGTCAGCTCCGCTTTGGTGTGGTGCAGCACGGTCTGGTGGTAGGGGAAGTCCTCGAACTCCGCGCCGTCCGATCCCCGGTAGCCGGTGCACACCTGGACGCGGTCGAACCCGGAGAGCACGTCGAGCTTCGTCAGCACCAGCGCGTCCATCGTGTTCAGGCGCACGGCGTAGCGCAGGGCGACGAGGTCCAGCCAGCCGGTGCGGCGGGGCCGTCCCGTGGTCGTCCCGAACTCGCCGCCGCGGGCGCGGATCGTCTCGCCCATCTCTTCGTGCAGCTCGGTCGGGAACGGGCCGGCGCCGACGCGCGTGGTGTAGGCCTTGGAGATGCCCCACACCTCGTCGATCGCTTTCGGCCCGATGCCCGTGCCCACGCACGCGGCGCCGGAGAGCGGGTTGGAGGAGGTGACGAACGGATAGGTGCCGTGGTCGATGTCGAGCATCGCCCCCTGGGCGCCCTCGAGGATCACGGTCTGCCCTTCGTCGAGCATCTCCCACATCAGCTTGCTCGTGTCGGCGATGTGCTGCTCGAGCCTGTGGCCGTAGACGAGGTAGTCCTCGGTCATCTGGCGCAGGTCGAGCGCCGGATCCTTCTCGAACGGTCGCAGCGAGAGCCGCTTGGGCTCCATCGCGGCGACGATCTTCTTCTTGAGGATCTTCTCGTCCAGCAGGTCCTGGACGCGGATCCCGAGCCGCGCGGCCTTGTCGGCGTAGCACGGCCCGATGCCGCGGCGGGTGGTGCCGATCTGCAGGCTGCCGAGCTTGGCCTCCCCGGCCGAGTCCAGCAGCAGGTGGTAGGGCATGATCAGGTGCGCGTTGGCCGAGATGCGCAGACCGCTGACATCGACCCGCTTGGCGCGCAGGCCGTCGAGCTCCTCGATCAGCACGCGCGGGTCGATCACCACGCCGTTGCCGATCACGCAGCGCTTGCCCGGGTAGAGGATCCCCGACGGGATCAGGTGCAGCTTCCACTCCGTATCGCCGCGCACGATCGTGTGCCCGGCGTTGTTGCCGCCCTGGAAGCGCACGACCGCGTCGCCGTGCTCGGCGAGCAGGTCGGTGATCTTGCCCTTGCCCTCGTCGCCCCACTGGGCGCCCACTATCACTATGCCCGGCATAGGGGGGAGAGTTTAGGGAGAGAGGGCGGCCTGCTCGGGCGCGGCGCGCCGATCAGCCGAGGAGCCGGGGCGCTGCGTCCGCGGCCGTCTCGCCGTCACGGTCGCCCGCGTGTGCCCCTTCGTGGGGTGGGCTCTCGAACCGCACCTGCCGGCGGTCCTCCCCGAACAGCGGGATCGGCTCGCCGCAGATCTCCTCGAGGCGCGAGACGGTGCGCGCGCCGAGCCGCTCGCTCAGCTCGTCCGGCATCAGGTTGCTGGTCGTGATGATCGCCCGCTCGGCCTCGTAGCGCGAGTTGACGATCGAGTAGAGCTGCTCGAGCACCCACTCGGTCTGGTTCTCCGCGCCGAGGTCGTCGATGTGCAGCAGGTCGACCGCGGCGAGCCGGTCGAGCAGGTCGATCAGCCCTCCGGGCGACTCCAGCGACTCCCGCAGCAGGTTCAAGAGGCGGGGCAGCGAGTAGATCGCGACCGAGCGCCCGGCGTCGAGAGCCTCTTTGGAGACCAGCATCGCGAGCGTGGTCTTGCCGGTGCCGACGTCGCCCACGATCCACAGCCCGCGGCCGGCGTCGAGCTTGGCCTCGAGCCCGCGGACGTAGCGGCGCACCGCCTGGATCTGGTCGGGCGCGCTGCGCGCGAGGTCGCTGACCGGCGGGCGCTCGAACGAGACGCCGCGGTAGCGCCGCGGGATGCGACCCTCGAGGCTGCGCGTGCGGGCGGCCGCGATCCGCCCGGCGCGGCACTCGCAGTCGGTCGCCGTGTTCGTGGCCTCGTCGATGACGAAGCCGCTGCCGTCGCAGATGCCGAGCGGGCAGCGTGGCTCGCGCGGCGACGCGCCTCGCGCGCCCGCGCGGGAGCACGCGAAGGTCGTGGACCGCCGGTACGTCCTCCGGGAAGGGCTCGGTCGGCGGCCGCTTCCTATCGCGTGGTCGCTTCCCGTCGCGTGGTCGGTCACTGCGCGTAGCGTTCGCCGGCGTAGTTCATGAACTTCGGGTACTCCTTCTGGAAGGTCAGGGTGACCTTGCCGACGGCGCCGTTGCGATGCTTCGCGATGATCAGGTCGGCCTCGCCGGGCCGCTCGGAGTCCTCGTCGTAGTACTCGTCGCGGTAGATGAACATCACGAGGTCGGAGTCCTGCTCGAGGTTCCCCGACTCGCGCAGGTCCGAGAGCTGCGGCACCTTGGGCGAGCGCGTCTCGACCGCGCGGCTGAGCTGGGAGAGCGCGATCACCGGCACGCCAAGCTCGCGCGCCAGGATCTTCAGCCCGCGGCTCAGCTCGCCGACGGCCGTCACGCGGCTGTCCCAGCGGCTGTCGGTGCGCATCAGCTGCAGGTAGTCGACGATGATCAGGCCGAGCCCGTTCTCGCACTGGCCGTGCAGGCGCCGCGCCTTGGCGCGGATCTCCAGCAGCCCCACGTCGGAGGAGTCGTCGACCCACAGCGGCGCCGCCGCCAGACGCTGCGAGGCGCTCAGGATCTTGGGCCAGCGCTGCTCGGCCACGCGTCCCTTGCGCAGCTCCTCGCCCTTGATCCGCGCCTGCGAGGCGACGAAGCGCTGCGCGAGCTCGGCCTCCGCCATCTCGAGCGAGAACAGCGCCACCGGCTTGTTGTGCTCGACCGCCGCGTTCTCGGCGATGTTGCAGACGAGCGCGCTCTTGCCCATGGCCGGACGCGCGGCGATGATGATCAGGTTGCCGGGCTGGAAGCCGCCTGTGATCTCGTCGAGGTCCTTGAAACCCGACGGCGTGCCCGTGAGCGAGGTGCCCTCGAGCGAGAGCCGGTGCAGCTTGTCGAGCTCCTCGTGCAGCACCTCCTCGATCGCGCGGAAGTCCTGCTGGCGGTCGTCGCGCGCGACCTCGAGCATCGCCTTCTCGGCCTGCTCGACGAGCTCGCGCGGCGGCGCGTCGTGGCCGAGCACGCTCTCCTGGATCAGGTACGTGCTGCGCAGCAGCCGCCGCAGCAGGGCGTTCTCGCGCACGATCTGCGCGTAGCGCCGGGCGTGGCCCGCCGCGGGCACGACGCCGGTCAGCTCGTCGACGGCCGCCTGGCCGCCGATCTCCTCCAGCTTGCTCATCTGGCGCAGGCGGTCGCTGACCGTCAGCACGTCCACCGGCTCGCTCTCGTTGTAGAGCGTGAGCATCGCCTCGTAGATCACCGCGTGGCGCTCGCGGTAGAAGTCCTCGGAGCGCAGCCCCTCCTCGATCACGAGCGCGTACAGGGAGCGGTCCGACAGCAGGATCGCGCCCAGCACCGACTGCTCTGCGTCGAGGTTGTGAGGCGGCGTGATCACCCCCGCGGGCGCCCGCGAAGTGCCGTTGGTTGTCGGGGCCGCGCTCATCCGTCGGGCGAGTTTAGGCTCGGGTCCGCGCCGGCCCCGGGGCCGTTTCCGCAAATCGCGAGAGAAGAAGTCGCCGCGGCGAGCACGAACAGATGTTCGCAGCGAAGCAGGACGGAGCGGGTCCGCCCTCCGAGAGCCAGCGAGGCTGGTCCCGGTCTCTATTTCTTGGCTACGACCATGGTCTTGATCGTGGCTTGTACGCCATCGACGACGTCCACGACGACCATGTAGGTGCCGACGTTCTTGATCGGCTCCAGGAGGTGCACGTTCCGTTTGTCGATGCGCAGCCCGCGTGCTTCGCGGATCGCGCTCGCGATGTCCTGCGCGGTCACCGAGCCGAACAGGCGCCCGTCGGCGCCGGCCTGCTGCGGGATCGTCAGCACCGTGCGGTTCAGCAGGTTGACGTTCTCCTGCGCTTTCTCGACCGCCTCGCGGGCGGCCCGCTCTTCGGCGGCCTGCCGCTGGCGGACCGTTTCGATCGCGCCCTTCGTCGCCGGCTGGGCGAGCTTGCGCGGGATCAGGTAGTTCCGCAGGTAGCCCTTCGAGACGTCGATCACCGCGCCGCGCTCGCCGAGCTCATCGACGTCTCTGAGCAGGATCGCTTCGGGCATCGCGTCCTCGCCTCGCCCGGCTCTAGTCGCGGTCGCGGTCGCGCCCGCGACCGCGAGGGCCGTCGTCGCGCCCGCCCTCGTTGACGTACGGGAGCAGCGCGAGCTCGCGCGCACGCTTGACCGCGCGCGCGATCTGCACCTGGTGGCGCCGGCACGAGCCGGTGATCCGGCGGGAGCGGATCTTGCCCTTCTCGGAGATGAACTTGCGCAGCGAGGCGACGTCCTTGTAGTCGACCTGGTCGACCTTGTCGCGACAGTGCTGGCAGGGCTTGCGGCGCCCGCCGCCGGGGCCGCTCCGCTTGTCGCGCCGGCGCACCGGCTTGCCTCGGCCTCGTGCCTTAGCCATCGAACTGCTCCGTGCTGTCAGACAAAGATGCTCCTAGCTGCTCAGAAAGGGATGTCCTCGTCGGAGGCGGCGCCTCCGGCCGGTGCGGTCTGGAAATCCCCTTCGTCGACTGGGATGTCGCTGCCCCTGGAGCCCCCGTTGCCCGTGAATCCGCCTCCACCGGAGGCCTCATCGCGCGAGCCCAGGAACTGCACCGAGTCGGCAATGATATCGATCGTCTGCCGTTTGGCGCCGTCCTGCGTCTCCCACTCGCGCCAGTCGAGCCGGCCGTCGATCGCGACGGGGCGGCCCTTGGAGAGGAAGCGCGCCGCGTTCTCGCCCTGCGCGCCCCACACCTTGACGTTGAAGTAGTTGGGCTTGTCGACCCATTCGCCGCTGCTCTGGTCCTTGCGGCGCGAGTTCACGGCCACGCGCAGCTCGCAGACGGACGTGCCGCTCGGGAGCGAGCGCAGCTCGGGGTCTGTAGTGAGGTTCCCGGTCAGGATGACCCTGTTGATGTTGGTGCCGGCCACGGCTCCGTTCCTTTCGTTGCTCTGAGCCCTGCGAGTCTAGAGGTGCCGCCGGGCAGCGGGGTGGGCGGGGGGGCGGGTAGACCGTCCGACCCCGCTCATTGCGGAGAACGGCGCGAGCGGGGCGAGGTGCGGAAGACCTCGTCCCAGTACGGAGCGCTGATCCCGAAGCCCTTCGTGTCGTCCTGGAAGTGGTGGCGCATGTGGCGCTCGCGCAGGATCCGCCCGAGCCTGCCCCGCGGGCGGAAGTGGTGCAGGTAGTAGTGCATCATGTCGTAGACGAGGTAGCCGGCGAAGAAGCCGGCGGCGATCCCGGGCGCGTAGTCGTGCCCGGCGATCAGCCAGACCAGCCCGAACACCGCGGCCGCGAGCGGGATGCTCACGGCGGGCGGCATCACCAGGCGCATCGGGTCGTTGGGGTGGTCGTGGTGGACGCCGTGGATGATCCAGTGGAAGCGCGCGCCGACCCCGTCCTCCGGCTCGAAGTGGAAGACGAGCCGGTGCAGCCAGTACTCGAACAGCGTCCACAGCGCGTACCCGAGCGCGAACAGGCCGATCGCGAGCGGCACGCTCGTCAGCGACAGCCCCCATGCGAACAGCAGCGCGATCGCGGGGAGGAAGATGAGGATGGGGATGGCGGGGTGCACCCGCGAGAGCGCGTCGAGGACGCGCGACTCGAACATCGGCGGCGAGGCGCGCAGGACGTCGGTGCGGCGCACCGTCCCGTCGTTCATGTCCTCCTGTCTCCAGTCCATTGCTGGGCGCAGATGTTATTACTCCCGCGCCGCCGGATCGGCGGGGTGCGAGCGTGCTTGCGCGGAGGCGTGCGGGGGCGCTCCGCGCCCGCGAGGAGCTAGGCGCTCTCGCCGGCGGGCTCGGCCTCGGCGGCCGGGGCCTCTGGCTGCGCGGGCGGCTCCGCCTCCTCGGCGGGGGCCGCCTGCTCGGCGACGGGCTCGCTGGGAGCCTCCGGCGCGGGCGGGGACGCTGCGGGAGGGGCCTCGGCGGCACCGGCCTCGGGCGTCTCCGAGCGGCGCTGCGCGGTCATCTCCGGCGGGTTCGGCGTGCCGGGCGCGAGCTTGATGATGCGGTGGCGCAGCACGGCGTCGGTGATCCGCAGCGTCCTGTCGAGGCCCTCGAGCAGCGCCGTCTCCGAGACGTGGAACTGGATCAGGCGGTAGTCCGCGCTGGCCTTGCGGTCGATCGGGTAGGCCAGCTGGCGCTCGCCCCAGTCGGCCTGGCTCACGAGCTCGCCCTGCGCCTGGATCGCGCTCAGCGCGTCGGCGACGATCTTGGCGCGCGCCGACTCCTCGGCCTGCGGGTCGAGGAGGAGCATCAGGTCATATGTGGGTGCGGGCAGCGTCATGCGCAGCGGACAAAGATAGCGGGTTCCCGCCCGCCCCCGCCCACCTACGCCGAGGCCCGCGAGCGCGCCTTCGCGCGGATGTCGGCGAGCTGGTCGTCGATCCAGTCGCCCGGATCGCGCGAGGTCACGATCGCGGCGAGGCCGTCCCGCCGGCGCCGGCGCTCGCCGATGCTCATCGTCAGGGCCGCGTGGATCGAGTCCGCGAGCTCCTGGATGTCGAACGGGTTCACCGACAGCGAGTAGTCGCCGAGCTCCTCGTGGGCGCCGGTGTTCTCGGACAGGATCGAGACGCCCTCGCGCTCGTTCACGATCGGCCCCTCCTTGGCGACGAGGTTCATGCCGTCGAACATCGCGTTGACGAGCAGCACGTCGTAGTGCTTGTAGGCGGCCATCGCCTCGTCGAGGTCGTCGCGCAGCTTCAGCTGGATCGGCATCCAGTCGGGGGTGCCGTGCCGGTGGTTGACCACCGCGACGAGCGCCTCGATCCGCTCGAGGTACTCGGCGTACTGCGGCACGTCGGTCCTGGAGGGCATCAGCTGCGCGATGAACGTGACGCGCTCGGTGAACTCCGGGTGCTGCTCGAGGAACAGGTCGAACGCCGAGAAGCCGCGCAGCACGTTCTTGGAGAGGTCGGCGCGATCGACCCGCAGGATCAGGAAGTCGCGGCGGCGCTGGAGCAGCCGGCGCTCGAACTCGGCCACGCGCTCGCCGGCCGCGATCTGGCGCGTCGCCTCGTGATCGATCGGCAGCGGGTAGGCGCGCACCCACACTTCGCGCTCGCCGAAGTGCACGACGCCGCCGTCGAAGTCCACCTCGAGGTCCATCAGGTCGCGGCAGCACTGCAGGAAGTTGCTGCGATAGGAGCGGGTGTGGAAGCCGATGATGTCGTTCGCGAGCAGCCCGGTGAAGATCTCCTCGCGGATCCTGGTCGGCAGCACCCTCCAGGCGTCCGGCTGCGTCCAGGGGATGTGGATGAAGTGGTGAAGGAACGCATCCGGGCGCGCGCGGCGGACCAGGTCGGGGAGCGTGTAGAGGTGGTAGTCGTGCACCATCACGACCGGCTCGGAGTCCCCCTCGATCTCCTCGACCACGGCCCGCGCGAGGTCCTCGTTGACCGCGTTGTAACCGAACTCGAAGGCCTCGATCTCCTCGCGGCGGATGTCCGGCGCGTTGGAGAGGTCCCACAGGTAGTGCTGGATGAACCACAGCATCGGGTTCGCGAACACGTTGTAGAAGCGGTCATACGCGTCCGGGTCGCTGACCACGAGGCGCACCTGGTAGGTGCCGCCGCCCGGCGAACGCACGGCGAACGCCTTGCCCCCCTGCTGCTGGGAGACCTCCGCGTCGTACTCGTTCATCGCCGAGGCGATCCAGATCACCTCGCGGTGCGAGGCCAGCCCGGTCAGCGCGGTCACGAGCCCGCCGGAGCCTCGCTGCACCTCGCCGCCGGCGTGGTATGTGACAGGGCCGCGGTTGTGACCAGCACGAGCGGAGTCCGCTGTGCCGGCATCCTCGTCAGGCCTCCAGGAGCGAGTTGAAGATGCGCAGGTAGTCGCGCAGGTAGCGCGGCGTCAGGAAATGGCTGCGCACGTACTCCTTGCCGGTGCGGCCGAGCCTGCGGCCGAGCTCGGGGTCGCGCATGATCTCGAGGCTGCGCCGGGCGCACTCCTCGACGCTCGAGACCAGGAACCCCGACACGCCGTCCTCGATCTGCAGCGGGATGCCGCCGACGTCGCCGCCGATGAAGGGCCTTCCCTTCCAGATCGCCTCGGAGACCGTCAGCCCGAAGCCCTCGCGCGTGGACTTCTGGATCACGACGTCGGAGTAGGACTGGAAGGCGTTGACCTCGATCGCACCGACGTTGTTGAAGTTGTTGAGGATGTGCACGTCGGGGTCGCCGTCGGCGTGCGCGATCGTCGCGTTGAAGAAGTCCCAGCCCTCGGGGTCGTCGCTGGCCATCGAGCCGACGAGCGCGAGTTGCACCTCGGGCATCTCCTCCTTGACCTGCCGGTAGGCGTCGATCACGCCGAGCGGGTCCTTCCACGGGTCGAAGCGCGAGACCTGGCACATCAGCGGCCGGTCGACGTCGATCCCGAACTGCCCGCAGACGAACGCCGCGTCCTCCGGCGAGAGCGCCATGTTCTTCGGCGTCAGCGGGTCGATCGCCGGCGGCACCACGTTGACGTGCCCCTTCATCCCCGGCGGCACGTACTGGGGGGTGTGGAAGAGCGACTCGGGGTAGTCCTCGATGTACGGCAGGAGCTGGGAGATCGTGTCGGGGTTCGGCGTCGAGAGGTCGATGTGGCAGCGCCACACCCAGCCCTTGGCCTTCTCCGGCACCAGCTTGTAGAGCCCCGCGGGCTGGGGGTCGTGGATCAGGCAGACGTCCCAGCCGTCGCTCAGCTCGCGGGCGTTCAACTCGTTGAAGCGCCGCCAGGTCGCCCACTGCTCGGAGTCGAGGTCCTGGGGCGCCCCCTGTAGGGCGTTGTGCATGAGCTTGGTCGCGTTGAAGAACTCTTCACGACCGTAGATCACATGCCACTCGCAGTCCAGCCCCACATCGCGCATCAGCGGCACGAGCGTGTACAGGATCTCCGAGACCCCGCCGCCGAACGCGGTGGCGGAGACGTGCACGACGCGCTTGCCCTGAAGGGGCTCGGCGAGCTCGCGGATCTCGGCGATCAGGTCCCGTCCGCAGATGTGCGTGTAGTCCGCGAGCGTCTTGTTGGCTACGGCGACGGGCTGGAGCACGCGGCGGCACTATATGTGAAGCGTGGGCGGCTTCAGGCCGTGCCCTGGACGCTCCTCACCCGCCGCCCGCTCTATGGTTGGTGCGCATGCTGAACGGGCGCTTGTACCGTGCCGCATTCCTGCCGTTCGTGCTCGCTCTGGCCGTCGCCGCCTTCGCGCTGGGCGGCCGGCCGCTGCCGCGAACGACGACGCTTGCGCCGGATGCCTTCGAAGGCCAGCGGGCTTTTGCGGAAACGCAGAGCCTCGCCGAGCGCTACCCGGAACGGCGGCCGGGCGGCCCGGGCGACAACGGCCTGGCTCGTTACGTCGCCGGCGCACTGCGCGGGCTCGGCGGCACCGCCGGCGGCGGCTTCACCGTCCACGTGCTCCACACCTCCGGCCAGACGATCGAGGGCGATCGGCGCCTGGAGACGGTGGTCGCCGTGCGGCCGGGGTCGACTCCCGCCGCGCCGATCCTGATCGTCGCCCACCGCGACGCCGCCGGCGCGGGCGCCCGCGCCGAGCTCTCGGCGACCGCTTCGCTGCTCGAGCTGGCACGCGTGTTCTCCAACCGCGAGACCAAGCGCACGATCGTGCTCGCCTCGACGAGCGGTGGCAGCGGCGGGGACGCCGGCGCGCAGAACCTGCTCGCGGGCCTCGAAGCGGCGGGGGTGCACGGCCCGTTCGACAGCGCGATCGTGCTCGGGGACCTCGCGTCCTCGAGGATGAGCAAGCCGATCGTGGTCCCGTACTCGGACGGCCTCGGCTCCGCGCCGCTCACGCTCGCGCGCACCGTCTCCGACGCGATCAAGCGGGAGACCGGCTGGGACCCGGGCGCGCCGAGCACCTTCGGCCAGCTGGCGCACCTCGCCTTCCCGCTCGCCGCGGGCGAGCAGGGCGTGCTCGACGCCCAGGGACTCCCGACCGTGCTGGTGCAGGCGAGCGGCGAACGCGGGCCGAGCACCGGCGAGCGCGTCGAACCCGCGCGCCTGGAAGGCCTCGGGCGCGGCGTGCTGAGCGCGGTGGACGCGCTCGACACCGCGCCCGACGTCCCGACGGCCCTGCAGCACGGGATCGTGCTCGGGCCCAAGACGATGCCCGCGTGGGCGCTGCGGCTGCTGATCGGCACGCTGCTGCTGCCGCCGCTCGTCGCCGCGGCCGACGGCCTTGCGCGCCTGCGCCGCCGCCGGCGGCACGTCGGCTCGTGGACGCTGTGGACGCTCGCGTGCGCGCTGCCGTTCCTCAGCTGCGCGGTGTTCTGCTGGCTGCTCGGACGGCTCGGCATCATCGCCGCCGCGCCCGCCGCGCCGGTTCCCGACGGCGCCCTGGCCCTCGACGCCGCGGCGGTGACCGGCCTGCTCGCCGTCGGGCTCACGTTCGTGCTCTCGTGGCTGCTGCTCGGCGCGCTGCTGCGCCGGCTCGGCGCCTCCGAGCCCGTGTTCAGGCCGGACGGCGAGTCCGCCGGGCTGCCGCCGGTGCTGCTGCTCTCGGGGCTCTCCTTCCTGGTTTGGATCGGCAACCCCTACACCGCGCTGCTGCTCATCGTGGCCGTCCACGCATGGCTGCTGATCGCCTCGCCGGAGCTGCGCCCGCGCCGCTCGATCGCGCTCGGCATCGTCGCGCTCGGCTTCGTGCCGCTCGTGCTCCTGATCGCGTTCTACGCGCACCAGCTCGCGTACGGTCTCGGCCGCACCGCGTGGGAGGCCGTGCTGCTCGTGGCCGGCGGCCACGTCGGGTTGGGCTCGGCGCTGCTCTGGAGCATCGCGTTCGGGTGCGCCGCCGCCGTCACGATGGTCGCCGCCCGCGCGCGGCCGGCACCCGGCGCGATGGGCGGCGTGCAGGACGACGAGCGGGTCGAGATCACGATCCGCGGACCGCTCAGCTACGCGGGCCCGGGTTCGCTCGGGGGTACGGAGTCGGCTCTGCGACGATAGGGGGCGGTGAGCCAGTTCCCGATCACCTCGGAGGTCCCGTCGCGGGGCGTCGCTCGCGCTCCTCGCGGGCGTGGCGCGCGCTCGCCGTGCTGATGATCGCCGTCGGCGCGCTGGCGCTCGCCGACGGCGTCGTGACGCTGCTCTGGCAGGAGCCGATCTCGGCGCTGATCGCGAAACTCCGCCAGGATCACCTCAAAGGCGAACTCGCCCGCGTCGAGGCGAGGCCGCCGAACGCCGCCGAGGAGCGCGAGCTCGCGGGGATCGCCGACGAGCGCCGCCGGGTCGCGTTCCTGGCTGCCGCCCTGCAGCGCGAAACGGGCAACGGCAAGCCGATCGGCAAGATCTCGATCCCGAGCATCGGGGCGAGCTTCGTGATGGTCAACGGGACGGACACCTCCGACCTCGAGAGCGGTCCTGGCCTGTACCGCGCGACGACGTTCCCCGGCATCGCCGGCACGACCCTGATCGCCGGCCATCGCACGACCTACCTGGCGCCCTTCCGCCACATCGACTCGTTGCGCCAGGGGCAGACGATCCACCTGGCGATGCCCTACGGCCGCTTCACCTACACCGTCGTCGGCCACCGCGTCGTCGCGCCGACCGACGTCGCGGCCGCGACCGCGAACGTCGGCTACAGCCGCGTCGTCCTGTCGGCGTGCACGCCGCTCTTCAGCGCCGCCAAACGGCTGCTCGTGTTCGGGCGCCTGACGCGCGCCGAACCGCTCGGCGCGGCCCGCCTGCTCACCGACGGCCACATCGCGAAGCCGCTGTCCTACCCGCTGCGCCCGGCGCCGAGCCGGCAGCTACCACCGGTGCTCGTATCCCTCGGCCCGTACTACGTCGCCCCGGCGGTCTAGGAGCCGCGCCCCCGGCAGGCCCTCGCGGGCCTCGCCGATCCAGGTGAGCCCGGCCGTGCCGGCATCGGCCAGCGCCGCCTCGACGGCGTCGCGGCGGGCGGGCGGCGCGCAGAAGCACAGCTCGTAGTCTTCGCCGCCCGCCGCGCCCAGCGCCGCGGCGCTGATATCGAGGCGTTCGGCCACGGTCGCGACGCCCTCGGACAGGGGGAGCAGCTCGGCCTCGAGGGCGAGCGAGACGCCGCTCGCGCTCCCGAGCGCCGCGGCGTCGGCGGCGAGTCCGTCCGAGAGATCGATCGCGGCGCTCGCGCCGGCGGCGCCGAGGGCGCGCCCCTCGGCGAGCCGCGGCACCGGCCGCCGTGCGCGCTCGAGCCCCGGCTCGGCCTCGAGCACGCCCGGCGCGCGCCCGTCGAGCGCCGCCAGCAGCGCGGCCGCGGCGCCCAGCTCGCCGGTCACGCCGACGAGGTCGCCCGGGCTCGCGCCCGCGCGCGTGAGCGGCTGCTCGCCCGCGCCCAGCCAGCCGGTCACCGCCACTGACACGAACAGGACGGGCGAGGCGACCACATCGCCACCTGCGATCGCCGTTCCCGTCTCGGCAGCGAGCGCGTCGGCGCCGAGCGCCAGCTCGAGCGCGTCGCTGCTCGGCGAAGCCCGGCGGCAGCCCCATCGAGATGAACGCCTCGCCGGGCGCCGCGCCGACTGCGGCCAGATCGGAGAGCGCGCCCGCCAGGGCGCGATGGCCGACCTCCTGCGGCGTCGCCCAGCCGTCGGAGAGGCGGAAGTGCACGCCCTCGACCATCGTGTCGATCGAGCTCGCGCACAGCTCGCCGCCCGCGCGCGCGACCGCCGCGTCGTCCCCGATCCCGACCAGCAGCCGCTCCGATCCCGCGGGGCTCCGCAGGGCGGCGGCGATCGAATCGATCAGGGAGCGCTCAGCGATGCCGGTAGACGATCCGCGCTCGGTCCAGGTCGTAGGGCGAGAGCTCGCAGCGCACGCGGTCGCCCGGCAGGATCCTGATGCGGAAGCGCCGCATCTTGCCGGCGACGTGTCCCAGCACGACGTGGTCGTTGTCCAGCTTCACGCGGAACATCGCGTTCGGCAGGGCCTCGATCACCTCGCCCTCGAATTCGACCTTGTCCTCCTTCGCCACTCTCCATCCCAATCCGGCCGGCGCGCCCGCGCCTGCCTGCAGTCTGTTTTCCAGCCATCAAACTACCAGCGCGCAGCGGGCGCCGGGGGCCGACGGCCCTAGTGCGGTTCCGCGCCGCCGGCCTTTTCGGTCGGCGGCGGTTCGGGGGCCGGCGCGTGCTGCGGCGCCGGCTGGCCCTGCGCGCCGGGCGTGCCGTGCTGCTTCGGGCCCTTCGGCTTCTTGGCGGGCTTCTTCGATTCGGATTCTTCGTTCTGCTGTGCTGCGATCGCCTGCCCCGTCGCGGCGTAGTGCCCGTAGAAGGGGCTGAACGTGATCCCCGCGTTCGATTCTTTGAGCGGTGCGCAGGAATGCCCTTCGGTCACCGGGTCCATGTACGCATGCCAGATTTCCGCCGGCAGGTAGCCGCCCTGCTGGGGCTCTCCGTGCACGTCGGTCATCGACACGCGGCGGTTCGGGTAGCCCATCCACACGACCGTCGAGTATTCGGAGTTGTAGCCGTCCAGCCACGCGTCGACGAGTTCGCTGGTGGTCCCGGTCTTGGCGGCCGTGGGAGCAGCCGATCGCCGAGCGCACCGCGGTGCCGCTCTGGACGTTCTCGTGCAGGATGCGCGTCTCTTCGCCGGTGACGCCTTCGGTGAGCACTTTGACGCGGTGCGGTTTGCCCCAGCTCGTGTCCACGCGCCCGTTCGGGAACACGACCTTCGTGATCGCGATCGGGCTGTTGCGCCAGCCGCCGTCCGCGAGGGTCGCGTAGACGTTCGCCATCTCCAGCGGCGTGACGCCGAGTTTGAGACCGCCGAGCGCCTCGGCGGCGAAGCTTTCCAGCGGGCTCACGACGCCCATCTTGTGGGCCATTTCGGTGACCGTGTTCTCGCCGAGGTCGGCGGCGAGCTGGGCGTAGACCGTGTTGTCGGATTTGAGCGTCGCCGAGACGAGGTTGATCGCCCCGTTCTGCTCGCCGCCGAAGGTTTTGACTTCGTAGGTCGGGTACTGCGGCAGCCAGCCGGGCGCGAGCGTGTGCGAGTCGTAGATCGTGCTGTTGGGATCGACGCCCCGCGAGAGCGCGTCGGCGAGCACGATCGCCTTGAACGTCGAGCCGGGCTGGCGGTGCCCGTCGGCGGCGAGGTTGTACTGCGACTTCTCGTAGCTCTCGGACTCGGCCATCGCCTCGATGTCGCCGTTGTCCGGGTTGATGGTGACGACCGCCGCGGCCGGGTCTTCGGGCTCGTTCAGCACTTCGCCGATGGCCTTGCGCGCCAGCCGCTGCATGTTGAGGTTGATCGTCGTGTAGACCTTCAACCCGCCCTGCGCGACCGTCTCGCGGCCGTAGCGCTTGTTCAGGAGCTGGTGGACGTATTCGAAGAAGAAGTCCTCGCGACGCTGCGAGTAGAAGCTGCCGTGTTCGACTTCCAGCGGGGCGCGCTTGGCGCTCGCCGCATCGGCGCCGGAGATGTAATGCAGCTGCGCCATCTTGGTGAGCACCTCGTTGCGCCGCCGGCGCGCTTCCCGCGGGCTCCCGAACGGGTTGTACTGCGAGGGCGCCTGTGGCAGGCCGGCGAGCAGCGCGGCCTGCTGCAGGTTCAGCTGAGCAGCGGGTTTGTTGAAGAAGATCCGCGCCGCGGCCTGGACCCCGACCGCCGTCTGCCCGCCGACCGTCCCGTAGGGAACGCTGTTGAGGTATTCGGTGAGGATGAAGTGCTTGGAGTGTTCCTTCTCGTAGTCCAGCGCCATCTTCGCCTCGACGATCTTCTGCCTCAGCGTGTGCTTGTCGTCGCCGAGGTAGAGGTTGCGCATCAGCTGCATCGTGATCGTGGAGGCGCCCTGCAGCGTCTGGCCGCTGAGCGCGTCCTTGACGGCGGCGCGGAAGATGCCGGTGACGTCGACGCCGTCGTGTTTGTAGAAGCGCTGGTCCTCGATCGCCACCGTCGCGTCCTTCAGGACGGTCGGCATCGCGCTCCAGCCGACGGGCGTGCGCAGCTCGTCGGACTGGATGAAGCCGAGGCGCGTGCCGTCGGCCGCGTAGACCTGCGAGGAGCCGCCCGTGACGAGCGGGTGCAGGCGGTTCGGCGGCGTCGCCGAGGCTGCCACGTTGAGCACGTAGGCGACCGCGACGATCACCGCGACGATCAACGCCGTGATGGCCGTGCCGCCCGCGATCAGGGCGAAGCGTGCGCCACCGCTGCCGTGGTGCCGGCGACGGCGCTGTCGGGCTTGTCGGGACATCGGGGCAGTGTCGAGGTTACCGTGCCGTCCGCGCGCTGCTGCCCACTTCGCGCCCACCGATCTCTAGGCTCGGTCCCACGCATATGAACACCGACACAGCCGAGATCGCGATACCCGCCCTGCAGGCGCCGCCGGCGGCAGAGGCGACGGCCGCGCAGCCGGGGAACGCCCGCCGGTCCGCGCTCGGGCGGTTGCTCGACGGGGTGCGCTCCGACCCGCAGCGGATGGCCGCGGTACGCGACAGCTGGCGTGCGCTCTGGACCTCCCGGCTGCTGGTGTGGGCGACGGGCGTCGGAACCGTGCTGGCGTTCGGCTTCGGGCCGGCGCGCAAAGCCTTCAACCCGCCGGGCACCACGCGCGGCTTCGGCTGGCTCGGCGACCTGCTCGCGGCGCCCGCGGCGCGCTGGGACTCGGCCTGGTACCTCGTGATCGCGCACTCCGGCTACCGGCCCGACCTCGGTCACTTCACCGCGTCGCGGACCGCGTTCTTCCCGCTGTACCCGCTCGGCCTGCGCGCGCTCGCCTGGCTCGGCAGCCCGCCGGTGCTCGCCGGCGTGCTGCTGTCGCTCGTCGCGCTCGCCCTCGCCCTGTACGGCATCCACCGGCTGACCGCCGTCGAGATCGGCTCGATGGACGCGGCGCGCCTCGCGGTGCTGGCGACGGCGTTCGCGCCGATGGCCTTCTTCCTCTCCGCGGTCTACTCGGAGTCGCTGTACCTGGCGCTGTCGGTCGGTCTCTTCTGGAGCGCCCGCGAGGGGCGATGGGCGCTCGTCGGAGTGCTCGGCGGCCTCGCGGCCGCCACCCGGAGCACCGGTCTCGTGCTGCTCCTCCCGGCGCTCGCGATCTACCTGTACGGCCCGCGCCGCGACCGGCCGCCCGAACGCACACCGGCGGGGCGGTTCGCGTGGGTGGGCGGGCCTCGCTACAAGCTGCGCGCGAACGTCCTCTGGCTGGCGCTGATACCTGCAGCCGTCGCGCTGTTCGGACTCTGGCTCGCCCTCGCCGGCGGGGACGGGCTCGCGCCGTTCCGCTCGCAGCAGATCTGGGGCCGGCACTTCGCCGGTCCGTACGTCGCGGTCTGGGACGGTCTGCGCGCCGCCTTCGAGGGCGCTCGCCAGCTCCTCTCCTTCCAACACGCCCACCGCTACTTCCCGGCCGCGCCGGGCAGCCCGACGGTCGCCGCCGGACACAACCTCGAGCTGCTCGGCTTCCTGCTCGCGGCGGTCCCGCTGATCGTGCTCGTGCTGCGGCGGCTGCCGGGTGCCTACGGCCTCTACGTGATCGCCGCGCTCGCGCTGCCGCTCTCCTACCCGGTCAGCGGCCAGCCGCTGATGTCGCTGCCGCGCTTCCTCCTGGTGCTGTTCCCGCTGCAGATGGCGCTGGGCGCCTGGCTCGCCGATCATCCGCGCGCACGCAAGCCGGTGATCGGCGTCTCGGCCGCGCTGATGGTCGTGTTCTGCGCGCAGTTCGCCACCTGGCACTGGGTCGCCTGAGATGGCGTCTCACGGGAGCGTCCCCCCCGGGCGCGTGCCGCAGCCGGTGCGGATGCCGCCGCCCCCGCCGAGCTCGCCGGCGCCGCGCCCCCCGGCGCCGGAGCCGATCGAGGGCGACCGCTCGGCCGCGCCGCTGCCCGGCTGGCCCTGGTGGTCTGCGTTCCTCGCGCTGCTCGCCGCCTTCGTCCTGACCGCGATCGCCGCGCTCCTCGTCGACCTGCCGGCGGTGGCGCTGGGCGTCGAAGTGACGAGCTCGCACACGCCCGCGGGGCTCACGATCGCCGACACCTTCGTTCAGGACCTCGCCTTCGTCGCGGCACCGCTGCTGGTCGCGCGCATGGGCGGACGGGCGGTGCGCTCGTGGCAGTTCGGCCTGCGCCGGCCCGGCGTCGGCTGGGGCGTGGCGGCGCTGATGGTCCTGGGGCTCGTGGTCGCCTTCCTGCTCCTGAACGCGATCTGGTCGACGCTCGTGAACCCGGGCAAGGAGAAACTGCTCGAACAGCTCGGCACCAAAGAAAGCACGCTGCTGCTGGTGCTCAGCGCCGGGCTCACGTGCGTGGTCGCGCCGATGTGCGAGGAGTTCCTGTTCCGCGGCTACATCTTCACGGCGCTGCGCTCGTGGGGGCTGCTGGGAGCGGCGATCGTGGACGGGCTGCTGTTCGGCGGCGTGCACGCGAGCTCGGCGCCGGCGCTGGACCTGCTGCCACTCGCCGCGCTCGGCTTCGGGCTGTGCCTGCTCTACCGCTACAGCGGCTCGCTCTACCCCGGCATGGGGGCGCACGCGCTCAACAACTGCCTTGCGTTCGCGAGCCTCGCCCACTGGAGCTGGCTCGGCGGGCTGGCCCTGATCGTGGCCGCGCTCGCGGGCGTGACCGCCGTGATCTGGACCTGCAAGCGCGTCGGCGTGATCGTTCCGGGCGTTCAGCATGCGGCAGGACTCGCCCGCCCGGTTACGTAGGATCGTTGTCATGAGAACGACCTTCCTTCGCGCCGTCGCGTGCTGCGCGGCCCTCTCCACGCTCGCCGCGCTCCCCGGCGCCGCGGCCGCCAAGGGCACGCCGCCCGCAACGACGCCCAAGCCCTCGACGCCCGCGCCCCGCCCCCGCGCCGGTGCCCGGCCAGGCCGCCGGCAAGATCCAGCTGGTGCTGCAGAAAGTCGGCGGCACGCCGACGTTCGCGATCGCGGGACGCCGCTTCGTCGTGCGCGGGATCGTGATCCCCTACGTCGCCGGGCAGAGCGTGAAGGTCAGCACCTACCGCGACGGGCGCAAGGTCGCCGTGCAGAAGGTCTCGGTGCTGCCGGTCGGCAACGGCGCCGGCCAGTTCCACCTCGGCATCACGAGCCATTACTCGGGGCTGATCCAGGTGCACGCCGCGCACTACGCGACCCCCCAGCAGGCCGCGTTCAGCGGGCGCTCGCGCAGCCTGCGCGTCGTCAACCCGAACGTCGGCCCCGGCTCCTCGGGCCCATCGGTGCGCCTGCTCCAGTCCGAGCTGTGGAACCTCCACTACGTCGTGCCGCTGAGCGGCGTCTTCGACGAAGCGACCGGCCGGGCGCTGATCGCCTACCGCAAGATGGAGAACCTGAACCGGATCGCCGACGCGGGCCGTGAAGTGTTCGTGCGCCTGCTGCACGGTGTCGGCAGCTTCCCCGTGCGCTACCGCCACGACGGCCGCCACGTCGAGGCCAACCTGACCAAACAGGTGCTGGCCGAGATCGAACCCGGCGGGCGCATCCACGCGATCTACACGATGAGCTCCGGCAAGCCCTCGACGCCGACCGTGATCGGCCGCTTCACCGTGTACTCGAAGACGCCGGGCACGAACTCCGAGGGCATGGTCGACTCCAACTACTTCATCCGCGGCTACGCGATCCACGGCTACGCCGAAGTGCCGACGTACGCGGCGAGCCACGGCTGCCTGCGGGTGCCGATCCCGAACGCCGCGGCGATCTACTCCTGGGTCCAGTACGGCACCCCTGTCGACGTCTACAACGAAGGCGGCGGCGGCAGCACGCACGTGCGCGGCAACGCCGGCCCGTAGAGCTCTAGGCCCGTACCTTGAGCACGCGGGCCAGGTAGCCGAGCGCGAAGCCGAAGACGAGCAGCGCGAAGATCAGCCGCAGCCCGTGCTCGCCCCAGGCGCTCGAGCTCAGACCCGAGACCGGCGAGGTGACCGCCTCGGCGGCTTCGTCGATGCTGCGGTGAAGGCCGCGCTCCTGGGCGTGGTGGCGCCTGGCTCTGCGTGACGGCCGAGCCGCCGGCGAGTTCGGCCTGCTGATGGCCGGAGGCCGTGCTCGTCTGGTTGACGGCGAAGAGCAGGAACGAGAGCGCCACGAGCAGGCACAGCGCGATCGAGGCGACACGCAGCGTCTTCGAGAGCAACGACATGACCCTTAATGATCGGCGTGGGCGCGCCGCTAGATTAGGGGCGCCCGTGAACGCGCTGGACACCGACAGGAACGAGCTGGCCGCCGCGCACGAGCGCCTGCTGGCCGAGCTGCGCGAGCACGCGCTCGTGATCGGGAGGGTGACGCTGACGAGCGGCGCCGAGGCCGAGTACTACGTGGACGCCAAGCGCGCGATCCTCAGGCCGGAGGGCTTCGCGGCGCTCGGCACGCTGCTCGCCGCCCAGCTCGCCGACTGGGACGCGACGGCGGTCGGCGGCATGACGATGGGCGCCGACCCGGTGGCGTGCGCCGCGCTGGCGGGCGGGGCCCGCGCGAAGGCGTTCTTCGTGCGCAAGGACGCGAAGGCTCACGGGCTGCAGCGCCGTGTCGAGGGGCCGCTGCTCGAGGACGGCGACCGCTGCGTCGTCGTCGAGGACGTCGTCACCACCGGCGGCTCGACCCTCGCCGCGATCGCGGCGCTGCAGGAGGAGGGGCGGCAGATCTGCGGCGTCGTCTCGGTGCTCGACCGCCTCGCGGGCGGCGGCGCGGCGATCGAAGCCGCGGCCGAGGCGCCGTATCGCGCACTGACCACGATCGACGAGCTCTACCCCGACCGCCCGGACCGCGACGGGAGCGGAACTTGAGCGGGGCGGTCGAGGTGCGCGAGGCGACGCCTGCGGACGTGCCGTTGCTGATGACGATGATCCGCGAGCTCGCCGAGTACGAGAAGCTCGCCGACCAGGTGCGCGCGACCGACGAGCTGCTGCACCGTGCGCTGTTCGGCGACCCTCCCGCCGCCGGCGCGCTGATCGCCGAGCGCGACGGCGAGCCGATCGGCTACGCGATCTACTTCCGGACCTTCTCCACGTTCCTCGCGATCCAGGGCATCTGGCTCGAGGACCTGTACGTGCGCCCCGAGCACCGCAAGGGCGGCGCGGGCAAAGCGCTGCTGGCGGGCGTCGCCGCGAAGCTCCGCGAGAGCGGCGGCGAGCGCCTGGAATGGGCCGCGCTCGACTGGAACGAGCTCGCGCTCGGCTTCTACCGCGGTCTCGGCGCCCGCGCGCAGGAGGAATGGATCACCCACCGGCTCGTCGGCGAGGACCTGGAGCGCCTGGCGGACGAGGCACCGATGGCCGCTCCGCCGCGCCGGTAGCCTTCGCCCGCGCGCGCCCTCGTAGTCCAATGGATAAGACGACCGCCTCCTAAGCGGTAGATCCAGGTTCGACTCCTGGCGGGGGCACTCGCGGCGGCGAACGCTGCGAAGATCGCGCCGTGCCCGACCCGTTCGCCGCCCTCCGCGATCGCCCGCGCGTCCGGCTGACCGGTCTGCCGACGCCGCTGGAAGCGGCGCCTCGCCTGGCCCGGGAGCTGGGGGTCGAGGTGTGGATCAAGCGCGATGACGTCGGGTCGCTCGGCCTGGTCGGCAACAAGGTTCGCAAGCTGGAGTTCACGCTCGGCGACGCCCTCGCACAGGGTGCCGAGACGGTGATCACACTCGGCGCGCCGCAGTCGAACCACGCTCGCGCCACAGCGTCAGCCGCCGCCAGGCTCGGGTTGAAAGCCGTGCTCGTGATGGGTGGCGAGCGGCCCGCCGGACCGCCGACCGGGAACCTGCTGCTCGATGCGCTGTTCGGGGCCGAGGTCATCTACGCCGGCACGCAGGAGTGGGCGCAGCTGGCGGCGGCCGTCGAGGCCGCGGCGCTGGAGCGCGAGAACGCCTACGCGCTGCCCGCGGGCGGCTCCTCGCCGGCGGGGGCGCTCGGGTTCCTCGCCGCGTACGAGGAGCTGCTCGACCAGCTCGAGTCGGCGGGCATCCGGCCGCGCCACGTCTACCACGCCTCGACCTCGGGTGGCACGCACGCGGGCCTGATGGCCGGGCACGCGCTCGCCGGACGCGGCCCGCGGCCGGTCGGGTTCGACGTCGGGCAGATCGTCCCCGACGCCCGCGGGCTCGTGACGTGGCTGGCGAACGAGGCGGGCGCGCTGATCGGCGCCGATCTCGCGCTGACCGCGGAGGATGCTCACCTCGACCTGTCTCAGATCGGCGACGGCTACGGCGCGTTCACGCAGGCCGGGATCGAGGCGATCGGACTGCTCGCGCGGACCGAGGGCATCCTGCTCGACCCCGTCTACAGCGCCAAGGGCATGGCGGGCCTGATCGCGGATGCCCGGGCCGGGCGGGTGGAGGGCCCTGTCGTGTTCTGGCACACCGGCGGCGGGCCGTCGCTGTTCGCGGCCGGGTGGGGTGAACGGCTGCTCTCGAACGCCTGACGCCAGAGGATCTCGTCAGTCGAGGTTCTCGACGATCTCGTTCGCACGCGACCACTGATCCGGCGGCACCACGAGGTAGATGTCGCCACGGCCGAAACGGTCGAGGGGGTGGTCGGATGTGCATGCCGCATCGACGCCCGCGGCTCGCAGGTGGTCGCGCCACGCGAGCGCCGTCGTCTGCTCCTCGAAGGTGCTGACGGTCTCCCAGCCTTCCAGGCGCGGGTCCCCGACCGACACCGGCGGCTCTCTTCTGGCGCGACGCCTTGAAAACCACGGGAGTGGCATGTCTCAAGCCTAGGCCGAGGGCAGGCTGCCGGCGAACTACGGCGCGATCGTGAAGGAGAGCTTCGCCGGCGCGGAGCTGTTGCCGGCGGCGTCCGTGGCGACGAGGGTCAGCCGGTACGCGCCAGGCTTCAGCGCGTGCCCGGCGACCCGGCCGGCGAAGGGGAATCTGCCGGCGCCCGCAGAAGCCTTGTAGGACAGCGCGCCGGCTTCCACGTAACGAAGGCAGTGCGGCTTGCCGCGGTTCGACTTCGTCACACCGACGCAACTCCCGTGCGACTTGCGACCCGGCCGCGCGGCCGCGACTCCGTCCCTTCACGGAGGCGGCCTCCGAGAGGGTGAACGTCAGCGAGCTGCCCTTCGGAACACGCGCCGAGCTACGTCCGCTGTCCCGGAAACGGGAGGGGTGCAGGGAGGGCGGGCGAGTGAAGGCGGGCGGCGTCGTGTCGCGCGCTCCCGCCGGACCGCCGGCTCCGCCTGCGCCCGGAGCCGGCATCGTCGTGGACGCGTCGATCGCGATGCGGCCGATCTTGGCCGTGGAGATCTCGGTGAACCACATCGCTCCGTCGGGTCCGGCGGCGATCCCGGCCGGGTGCGCGGCGGGTGTGGGGACGGGGAACTCGCCGGTCACTTCGCCGCTAGGTCGTCATCCGCGCGATCTTGTCCGCTTCGTACTCGGTGATCCAGAACGCGCCGTCCGGGCCGAGGGCGATGTCGTTCGGCCCGGCGCCCGGGCTGAGCGGGAAGCGCGTCCGCTGCCCCGTCGGGGTGATCCGGTCGACCGCGGAGGCGCCGAACATCGTCACCCAGAGGTCGCCTTCGGGGCCGAGCGCGATCCGGGCGGGTTCGATCCGGGTGGCAGGTCGACCTCGATCGGTTCGGTGAACGGGCTCAGCTCGTGCACCAGGTTTTCCTCGCTGTACGCCCCCCAGGCGTTGCCGTTGCGGTCGAACACGAGGCCGGTTATGCGGCCGCTTTCTTTTCCCGTGAACCGCCGGCATCCCTTGCCTCCAGTGAAGAACGTTTCGCACCAGAGGGCTCCTGCGACGGTGAACCAGAATTCACCGTTCGGCGCCACCGCCGCGGCGTAGTCGGGCTTCCATTCGCTCTCTTCCTGGACGAAGCCGCCCGACGTCCGGCGCCCGACTCCGAAGTCTCCGGCCCAGTACAGGGTGCCGTCGGGGGCGAAGGCGAGGTCGACCGGCCCGAGCCCCCCGAAGCGGGCGAACACTTCCCCCTGCGGGCTGATGCGCCCGATGCCACCTTCCGTTCCTCCGTCCGTGTACCAGAGGTTCCCGTCGGGGCCGGCTTTGATGTAGCGCGGCTGCTGGCCCGGGAAGGAGCCCACCGAGTACTCCTTGAACGTGGCGGCGCCCGCCGGCGCGGCGCTCAGCGCCAGCGCCATGGCCGCGATCGCCGCGATCATCGAGCGTCCCCCCACGATCGGGAATGTACCGCGTATGGGCTGGAGAGGCCTCGTGCGGAGCCCGTCGGCCGGGCGGCGCACGTCTTCCCGTCCAGGCCGGCCCGGTGCACCGCTCAAGTTAGACGCCGCGCGGATCGATAGGGGCCGCAGAAGCACGCTTTCCCGAGCGTGCCAAGGGAGTTTCGAGAACACCATGCCCGACACCCCAGACGCAGCGCCCGAGCCCGTCGACGGCGCCGACTCCGCAGCGCAGCCGCTCTCGATCCACGCCCTTCCGGCCCCCGGCGGCAACGGCGCCGTCGCGGGTGCGGCCGAGGCGGCGGGCGCGGCCCCCGAGACGGGGAAGGCCGAGACCTCGCGCTGGTCGCTCGCGAACATCTCGTGGACGCGCCTGGCGATCGCGCTGCTCGTGCTCGTCGTCGGTGCCGTCGCGAGCGTCCTGGGCGCCCGCGCTGTCGCCCGCTCGAACGCCGACACCGCCCGCACCGCCTTCCACCACGCTTCGGCCGGCACCGCCGGCGCGGTCAAGCTCGCGCTCGCCCACCAGGACGGCGTGCTCACGGCCTCGGGCACCTACCTCTCGAAGAACCCGCAGGGCAGCACCGCCGAATTCAAGAAGTGGTCCGGCTGGGCGCGGCTGATGCGAAACCACCCGGAGCTCGAAGCCCTCAGTCTGATCGCGCTCGTGCGCGCGCCCGAACTCCCGGCCTTCCACGCCCACGTCGCGGGCGTGCCGTACAAGCCGCCTGCCGCCACGACCACGACGTCTGCAACCGGCGTCAAGACGACGACCACGCCCCGCGCTGCCGAAAGTGACGCCGAACGGCCGCACCTACGAATGCCTGCCGATCGGCACGGTCGGGCGCAGCGGCGCCTCGCAGCCGGCCGGGAGCTTCGACGTCTGCTCGGCCAACCACGCGCTGCTGGCGACGCGCGACACGGGCCACAGCCTCTACAACGACCTCTCTGCCGCGGGCGGCGGCCAGGCGCTCGAAATCCTCACCCCGATCTACCGCAGCAACGTGCTGCCGCGCACCGATGCCGGCCGCCGTGCGGCCTTCGCCGGCTGGGTCCGCGAGGTGCTGGCGCCGACGGTGCTGCTCTCGCAATCGATGGCCGGCCTGCCCGAAGGGGCCGCCCTCCTGCGCCACCACGCAGGCGGAGCGAACGCGGTCTACACCTACGGCCACCCGGCCGCTGAACCGATCGCGCCACGACCTCATTCCACGGCGGCTGGACGCTGACGACATTCGCGCCGACGCCGTCCGTCGTCCGTCGCCGACCACGGCGACGCGATCGCGCTGCTCGTGACGGGCTGCTGGCGAGTGTCCTGGCCGGCGCGCTGGTGCTCGGCCTGCGCCGCCCCGGCGCCCAGGCCGCCCCGGTCGTCGTCGCCCCCGCCGCGCCGCCGGCCCCGCGCGAAGACCTCTACGACGCGCTCACCGGCCTGCCCAACCGCGGCCTGACGATGGACCGCGCCGAGCGGATGCTCGCCCGCGCGGGGCGCAACTCCGCGATCATGGTCGGCGCGCTGTTCGTCGACATCGACTGGTTCAAGGACGTCAACGAGAAGCTCGGCCAGGAGGCCGGCGACCAGCTGCTGAAGATCGTCGCCGAACGGCTCTCGAACACGGTCCGCACGCACGACACGGTCGGTCGATACGGCGGCGACGAGTTCGTGATCATCGTCGAATCGCCGGTCCGCGGGATGCGACTGGACTCGCTCGCGCGGCGCATCATCGAGGCGCTGCACAAGCCCGTCGAGATCGAGGGCTTCGGCCCGAGCTTCTTCCTCACCGCCAGCATCGGCGTCGCCTTCGGCCGCTACGCCACGCCGGATGACCTGCTGCGCGACGCGCACATGGCGCTGTTCGCGGCGAAGGCCGCCGGCAAGGACCGCTACACGCTCTTCAACGCGAACATGCGCTCGATCATCGAGGGCCGCGGCGTGCTCGAGGTGGAGCTCAACACCGCGCTCCAGGACGAGCAGTTCTCGCTGCTCTACCAGCCCGTCTACGAGCTGTCCTCACATCGCGTGGTCGCGCTCGAGGCGCTGCTGCGCTGGGAGCACCCGACCAAGGGCGAGGTGGCGCCGTCCGAGTTCATCCCGCTCGCCGAGGAGAGCGGCCTGATCGTGCCGATCGGCCGCTGGGCGCTCGAACAGGCCTGCATCCAGGCCGCCGCCTGGAACGTCGCCGGCCACCGCGTCGCGGTCGCCGTGAAGGTGTCGGCCAACCAGCTGAACCGGGACGGCTTCGCGACCGACGTCCTGCGCGCGCTGCAGCAGTCCGGCCTCGAGCCCTCGCTGCTCGCGCTCGAGATCGCCGAGAGCACGGTCATGGAGGACAAGGAGGCGGCCGCCGGCAGCGCCTGCAGGCGCTCAAGGAGCTCGGCGTGCGGATCGCCGTCGACGACTTCGGCAGCGGCTACGCCTACCGCGCCGACCTCCAGCGGATGCCGATCGACTTCCTGAAGGTCGACCGCGGCTCGCTCGACGCCGGCGAAGACGAGGACTACCGCAGCTGGCTGCTCGAGGCGATCCTCGTGTTCGGCCGCGACCTGTCGCTGACCGTGATCGCCAAGGGCGTCGAAAGCCAGGACCAGGTGGACGCGCTGCAGTCGATGGGCTGCACGATGGCGCAGGGCTTCTTCCTCGGCGAGCCGGTGGCGGCCGAGAACGTCGGCGGCCTGTTCGCGACGCCCGCCGCGGCCGCCGCGGCGGCGGGTGCGCCCGGGCGCGCGGACCTCCGCTCGCTCAGCGAGCCGCCCGCCTCGCCCAGCGCCCAGTAGCGCCCGCCTAGCGCAGCCGCGCGAGCCAGATCTGGTGCAGCACGTCGTAGCTCTCGCGCTCGAACCCGTGCGCGTCCAGCACCTCGCCCGACGCGGGCGAGCATCCGCTCGCGGTCGGAGCCGGGGAGCGTCGCGACCCAGCTGAAGCTGGCCACGAGGGCGATGAGCGCGTCGCGATCCAGCTCGCGCCGCGAGGTCACCTTCGTCTCGCGCACGGGACCGAAGCTCTCATCCTCCTCGAGCGCGGCGGCGGGGCGGCGCGCGGTGAAGGCCGGGTGCTCGGGACGCATCTCGTTGATGACCTCCCCGAGCTCGCGGCTCCACGGCTCGTCGATCGCGGGCACCGTGCGCAGGATCGCGACACCGCCGCCGGGCTGCAGCACCCGCTTGATCTCCGGCATCGCGAGGCGCTCGTCGAACCAGTGGAAGGCGTCGGCCGCGAACACGGCGCGCACGCTCTCGTCCGGCAGCGGGATCTCCTCGGCGCGCCCGGCGCGCACGCGCTCCGGGCCGATCGCGCCGGCGAGCAGCTCCCGCGTTCCGTCGAGCGGCTCCACAGCGGTGAGGTCGAGCCCGGCCTCGATCAGCGCCTCTGAGAGCTGGCCGGTGCCGGCACCGAGCTCGAGCACCGGGGCGCCTGCCTCGAGCCCCAGCTGCTCGATCAGGGCGTGCGCGACCAGCGCGTCGTAGCGGGGCCGGGCGCGGTCGTAGCCCGCGGCATCGGCGAAGCCGCCGACGAGCGGGTGCAGGTCGGCGACGGTTGCTCGGCGGCCATCGCGCCCGATCTTCGCAGAGCGCGCGAGCCGCGCGGTGATCCGTCTCGGGCTGTGCGCCGTAGTAAGCGACCGAAAGGCTCGAAACCAAAACGGACCTGAAGGGGGACCGATGAGCTCACAGCAGACCGCGCACGCTCCTAGCGGCGAGAACAGCGAGGGGACGACGCGCCTCGGCTTCCTGAAGGGGGCCGCAGCGGCAGGGGCCGGAGCGGCAGGACTGACCGCGCTCGGGCCGGCGACCGCGCTCGCCCGTCCGCACACGAAGGGCCCGACGAAGGGCGACCTGGCGATCCTCGGGGCGGCGCAGATCGCCGAGGCGCTGGCCGTTACCACCTACTCCAACATCATCTCCACGGCGCCGTTCTTCAAGAACCTCGCGTCCGACGACCAGGGCTACCTGAAAGCGGCCCTGCAGGAGGAGATGTCCCACTACCTGCTCGAGGAAAGCCTGACCCACAAGAAAGCCGGCTTCACGACCTTCTACTACCCGAAGAACATGTTCGCCGACGCCCAGACGACGCTGAACACGCTCGTCACGCTCGAGGACGCGTTCATCGCGGCGTACCTGGTCGGGGTCCGCGAGTTCAGCACCGCCGACCTGCGCGTGACGGCGGCGCGCATCATGGGCATCGAGTCCGACCACCGCACGCTCGCGCGCGTGGTGGCTCCGGGCGTCGCTGCCTCCGACGGAGGCCCGATCGAGTCGGTGACGGGGATCCAGAAGCAGGCCGAGTCGGTCGACCCGCCCAACAACAACGGCTACGAGCGCACGCTCGGCCTGAAGAACATCGCGGCGGCCGTCGAAGCGCTGCTGCCGTTCGCCGAACCGAAGGCCGCCGAAAAAGCGGGCTTCGACGCGACCAAGCCGTACAAGTTCCAGCCGTTCTCGCCGACGCTTCCGGGCACGCTGGGCGCCTTCCACTCCGTGAAGGGCTGAGCCGTCGCCGCGCCGTCCGGCTGTAGGGTTCTGCCTTCAGCCGGGCGGCCGCGAGGGCCGTCCGCGAACGAGGAGGAGCCCACCCACCCGATGAGCGCTCGACACCTTCAGTTGCCGCTGGTGGCGCTCGCCGCCGCCGCGGTCCTTGCCGGATGCGGTTCCTCGAGCTCGAGCTCGAGCACGACCGCCACGAAAGCGACGACGAGCGCGGCCCCCGCGGCCTCCTCGCCCGAGCTGAAGAAGGCCGCGGCGGAATGCCACCGCCTGCTGCAGACCGAGAAGAGCCTGCCGGCGACGGCGAAGGCCAAGCTCGAAGACGCGTGCGACAAAGTCGGCGAAGGCCAGACCACGGCGGTCAAGCAGGCCGCGCGCGAAGTGTGCGAAGAATTCGTCGCCAAGTCGGGGCTGCCGGAAAGCTCGCCCGCCCGCAAACAGGCGCTGGCGGCCTGCCAGAAAGGCTGATCGGGCAGTTCGGTCGGGCGCATGCGCCCGACCGCGGAGGGCCGCATGCGGCCCTCCGAAGGGGCCGCACATGTGCGGCCCCTTGGGGTCGGCACATGTGCCGACCCCTGAGCCGGCGCATGCGCCGGCTCCCGGCCGCTCCGCGGCCGCTCAGCGTCAACGCGTCTCTATTTTTCGATGCCTTCGAGGTACGGGACCAGGGCCGAGTAGAACGCGTTGCCTTCGATGTTGCCCCCCGGCAACGCCGCAGCCGGGTCGTTGTGCGCGTATTCGGTTTCCTTGTTGACCAGCGTCAGGTTTTCGGCCGGGATGCCTGACTGTTCGGCCAGGATTTCCGCCGCTTTCGTGACGTTGCTTTTGCCGAGTTCGGTGCCGATCGCGAGGATCTTCAGCGACGTCGGCAGTTCGTGGCCGTGGATCGCGTGCTCGCCGAGCACCGTCTGCGCTTCGTTGGCGTTGCCGTCGGCCACGGCCCCCGTGTCGACCGTGAGCCGTTCGGGGAAGTACCACTCGTCGCCGTCCGCGTAGTTCAAGCCCGTGCCCGCCAGCATTTCGGCGTACCGGCGCAGCGGCGAGATCGCCCCTTCGCCGTTCCACGTGAACAGCCCTTCTCCGTTGGCCGTTTCGCTGAGGCCGGTACCGGCGTGCACCTGCGCGGCGATCAGGTTCGGCGGCGAGCTGCCGACGTTCACGCCGTAGCCGAACTCGGCTTCGTTCGTGACAGGGATCTGTTCGCCTTTCCCGTTTTTCGGCTTCAGGTTCGACGGCAGCAGCGGGAAGTTCTCGGCCAGCGAGGCTTCGTTCGGCGCCTGGATGGTGCTCATCGCGCCCAGCGTCGAGAACAGACCGAGGAACGGGGCGCCGATCCCGCCGAAGGCCAGCCACGGCGTTTCTTCGGCGTTCACTTTCGCGAGCGCTTTTTCGGCCTGTTCCTTGCTGATCGACGTCGGGCCGCTGCCGCCGTCGTCGTAGACGAGGCCCGAGAGGCCGTCGGCACCCGGCGAGCCGGCGAAGTCCCAGGTCGCGTACGCCGTGACGACCGAGCCGCCCAGCGAGTGGCCGGAGAGCACGACCTTGCCGCCCAGAGCTTTCGCCGATTCGATGACCGTGTGCAGGTCTTCGACCGCGACGTTCATGCCCCATTGCTTCGCGAACGCCACGGCGGAGCCGGGGATCAGGTGCATGTGCGGTTCCGTCTGCGGGCTTTCGGTGAGGTAGCCCAGGTAGTAGTGGAAGAGCTGCGCGGGCGTCGCCTGGCCCTTCTTCGCCTTCTTGACCTCCGACTGGTCCTCGAGCAGGTTCTCGCGGCGTTCGACCGACCACACCTGCCAGCCGGGCATGCGTGCGGCGAGCGACTTCGCGAAGGGAACGATGTAGGCGCCGCCGCCGGATGTGCCCGGCTCGAACACCATCACGTTCTTCGCCTTCGTGGAGCCGACCTTGATGATGCCGACCTGGTTGAGGTTCAACCCGCGTTTCAGGTGTGACCCGGGCAAGCTGAGCGAGCTCGGGGTCCCGGGCGCCACCGGCGCCGGTATCCACACGTGCCTGACCTTGATCCTCGCCGCACCGGCACCGCTCGCGAAGAGCGCGCCGGCCACTGCCGCAACCACCAGAGCCAGGACCAGCCGTCCCGGCCGCAAGTCGAACGCTCGCATCCGTGTTCCCCTCCCTCTGACTCTCTCACCCGAGCTCCCGCTCGGACCACCAACGCAGACCGTAACCAACCGGGCGCCTCCATGCAACACCGAGCCATCGTGTTGCGTGGTCAGCCGCTCTCCTCCTCCGGCTCCTCGCCGTCCTCCTCGTCGTAGAGAGACTCGCTCGCGAGCTCGCGCCCGCCGGCGTCGAACAGCCTGATGTCGAGCAGGTCCTGGCGGTAGTCGTCGGGTGCGATCAGCGTGAAGCGTTCGTCGAGCAGCTCGCACTGGTCGACCGCGAGCCCCGCGAGCTCCGCGGTGACGATCGCCCCGCCCGAGACGAGCGGACGCCCCCACACCAGCGTCATCGCGGCCACGGCGCCGCCCTCGCCGCGCCAGCTGCCGATCACCTCGTCGCAGAGGTCGAGCGTCCAGTCGGGGTTGCGCTCCGCGGTCTCGTCCGTGTAGTCCACGCTCGCACGGAACTCCCCGGGCTCGGAGTCCTCGCCCCCCGGCACGTAGCGGACGTACCCGAACAGCTCATAGCCTCCGCTCGTCGGCGCGGTCGCGGGCACGTAGGTGCGCCCGTGCCACGTGCGGTCCGGGTACCAGGCGATGCTGCCCGCCTCGCCGAGGTCCTCGGGCGCCCCGTCGAGGGCAAGCGCTGCCGCGAGGAACTCCTCGCGCAGACGCTCCTCCCAGCGGCCGTAGGGGGTGCCGGCGTCCTGCGGCGGCTCGGCGGCGAAGCGGGGGACGAAGCGGGGCTCGGGAGGCATCGCCCTAAGCCTCGCGCAACAGCCTCGCGGCGTCCTCGGGCGCCACGATGTTGAGGTTCAGCTCGGTCGAGAGCTCCAGCCCGGCGAGGTGCGTCAGGCGCGGCATCACGTCGATCCGCCAGCAGAACTGCTCGGCTCCGAGCGGCGCCGTCCTGATCCACATGTTCAAGGGCGGGTTCGCGCCGAGGCGCCGCTGCAGGCGGCGCAGCCCGTCGTGCAGCAGCGCAGCTCCGGTCGCGCCGTCTTCCTCGAAGCGCGGCCGCGGCACACGCGGCGCGAGCATCAGCTGGAAGGGCAGCCGCGACGCGAACGGGGCGAGCAGGACCGCCTCCTCGTCGATCGCGACCACGCGCTCGCCGCGGCGGACCTCCTCCGCGACGAGGTCGCCGAGCAGGCTCTGACCCATCGTGCGCGTCGTGTAGGCGGCCGAGCGCTCGCGCTCGCGCGCCACCGCCGCGGGCACGAAGTCCAGCGCGTACAGCTGTGCGTGCGTGTGCGGCAGCGAGGCGCCCGCCTCGCGGCGCTCGTTGACGATCAGCTGCACGTAGGCGCTGCCGGCGTGCACGCGCATCCGCTCCCGCCACACCTCGACGGCTGCCTGCACCTGCGCGACCGGCAGGTCGGCGAGCGAGAGCACGGGCTGCGGCCCGTTGATCACGACCTCGTGCGCGCCGGTGGCGGGAAGCGTCAGGAACAGGTCGGGGGCCCCGCGGCCCCCGTCACCCGGCTCGGGCGCCGGCGGCACGCCGGAAGCGCGCGGCTCGAGCGCCGGGTAGAGATTGGGGACGACGCGCACCGTCCACCCGGGGGAATCGGGTGGCCCGCCCCCTGGGCGAAGCGCGTAGAGCTCGGGGGGCGTACGGTCCTCGTGCCCCTCCGCGAAGGGGTCGGTGGCCTCCTCGATCGGCTCAGCCGGCTCGCAGCGCGGCTCGCCGCCCGGCCGCCGCGAGCGCTCGCCGGCGACGATCGTGCGGTGCCCACTCAGGGGGTCGATGCGCAGCTCCGGCATACGGTCAGCCTGCGAGCGCGTACCGGCGCACGTCTCGTTCGAGCTTGGCCGCGTCCGGATACGGGCCCTGGTGGATGTACACGCCGCCGCCGCGGTTGACGAACACGGTCACCGGGGTGAACGTCGAGTCGGTGATCGCGGCGCCGGCCTGCCCGCTGTGGTCGAAGTAGCTCGGGTACGGCACGGGGAACGAGCGCAGGAACGTCGCGGCCGCCCCTTTGCTGTCGGCGGAGTCGATGCCGATGAAGGCGACGTCGCGCCCGCGCGCGACCGAGACGTGCTGGAACGCGCCGAACTCAGCGCGGCAGGGCTGGCACCACGACGCCCACTTGTTCACGACCAGCGGCGTGCCGCGCAGCGAGGCGAGCCGCGCGCGCAGCGCGCCGAGCCCGCCGGGCAGCAGCTGCGTCGCCTGTGCGTGGAGCGCGGCCAGCTGCGGCGGCGAGCCGCGCAGCCGCGCCTGCATCGCGGCGGGCGTGAGGCGCGAGGCCTGTTCGGTGCCCGATCCGCCGCCCAGCTCCAGCAGGCCGACGACCACCAGCACGAGGATTCCGGCCGACGCGGCGAGCAGTGCGAGGCGCGGGAGCGTCACGGCGCAAAGCCTCGCAGATGCCGCGGTGAGCGCCGCGCGAGCGGGCCGGAGCCCGGCGCCCGGTTCGTGCGTCCGGCGACCTTGGATCGCTCCCCGGCGTGCTATATCCTGGATCTACCGAGCCGGGGCGCAAGAGGGTCTCCGGCGATGCGCCCGACGGGCGCAGATTCCTTTTGAGCCGCGTCGAAGTCAGCTTCCGGGCGGCTCTGTCTCGAAGTCCAGAGCCTCTATGGCCGAGTCCACCTCAGTGGCCCTCGCAGCCACGACCATCCCAAGTTCCGCGGAGATCGCGCGAGCTGAAAAGCTCGTGCGCGAGCGCTTCCTGCACGACGGCGAGGACCCCGCCGTCGCGCTCGCTCCCGGGACGCCGCGGCGGCGCGCGCTCGACGGCGCGCTGGCCGAGCTGGCCGAGGACCCGAAGGCGAAGCAGCCGTCGACCGCGTGGCGGCGTGAGTTCTCGCTGCTGCTGGGGCTCGAGCGCCTGCTCTCCGACGAGGAGCCGAAGCTGGCGGACGGCACCGTGCTCTCCGCGCACCAGGTGGACGCCCTGTCCGGCACGCTCACCGCCCTGCTGGCCGAGTCGCAGCGCAGCGCGCCGAACGGACGCGTCGCCGCCTCGGCCTCGCCCGAGCTGCTCGCCTCCGCCGACATCCTCGGGCCCGACGAGCCACCCCCCGCGGCCGAGGAGCCTGCCGCGTCCTCCGCGGAGGACGACGAGGAGGAGCCGGAGGAGGACGAGCTGGACGAGCTCGACGAGGAGGACGAGGACGAGGAGGACGATGAGCTCGGCCCCGTGACCCGCGCCGCCCCGGACGAGGACGAGGAAGAAGATGAGGAGGAGGACGAGGAGGACGAGGAGCTCGCCGCTGACGACGACGCCGAGGCGGCGGCCGAGGAGGCGGCGGCCGAGGCGGACGAGGAGCCACGCGACTGGGTCGACGAGGACGACGAAGAGGAGATCCTCGGCGAGCAGCCGGAGGATCCCAACGCCGCCAAGCGCTTCTGGTTCGAGCACGCGACCGGCGCCGGCAAGACCGTCGCTGCGCTCGGCTTCGTCGAGGCCTCGCACACCGGCGGCGTGCTGATCCTCACCCACCGCCGCAACCTCGTCGACCAGTTCCTCGGCGAGCTTCGCGACCGCGGCTACTCCAAGCGCATCAGCAAACCGCTGCTGCAGGGCGAGGACCCCGGCCAAGGGCGGTCGGGGGTGGCGGGCGGGCCCGTCACGGTCGAGACCTACCAGTGGTTCGTGCGCAACGCGGGCAAGATCTCGAGCGCCTACACGATCGTCATCTGCGACGAGGCGCACACCGCCCTCGGCGAGAAGACGAGCGCAGCGATCCGCGAGTGGACCGGTCCGATCTTCATCGGCATGACGGCGACCGGCGCGCTGATCGCCCGTCACGTCACCGACCTCTTCCCCACCCAGACCTCGCGCTTCGACCTCGCGCTGGCGGCTCGCCGCGGTGTGATCGCGCCGCTTCGCTGCGTGCGCATCTCGCCCGGCGTGGGCGTGCGCACGATCGCCAAGGTGCCGCTGCGACGGGGTGAGATAGACACCGAGTTCGACCAGGACGAGCTGGCGAAACTGCTCGACCAGCAGCCCTTCAACGTCGCGGTCGCGAACCTCTACAAGACGCGCTTCAACGGCGTCCCGGGCGTCGTGTACGCCGCGGGCGTCCAGCACGCCTACAACCTCGCGGAGGCGTTCCGCGCCGAGGGCCTGAAGGCGATGGCGGTCTCCGGCGAAACCCCCAAGCGCGAACTCGTCGACATCCTCGCCCGCTACGAGCGCGGCGACATCGACGTGCTGATCAACGCGCAGCTGCTCGCCGAGGGTTGGAACAGCCCCCGCGCGACGGTCTGCGTGCACCTCGCCCCGACGGCTTCGAAGCGCATCTACCAGCAGCGGGTGGGCCGCGTCACGCGCCGCCACCCGGGCAAGGAGGCGGGGCTGGTCGTCGACTTCGTCCACCCCGCGACCAAGCACGACGACCCGGTCGTCACGCTGCACTCGCTGCTGGACCGCGACGTCTACCGCGGCGGCGCGATCGTGGTCGGCCCGGTGCGACGCGGGCGCGGGCGCCGCATGCGGGTCGAGCGTCGCGTGCTGCCGGTGTGCGCGGAGGAGGAGCGGCGGTTCGCCGTCTTCGAGCGCGAGCTGTGGCGGATCGCCGTCGAGCACCTCGACTACGGCGAGCAGCACCTGTGGGCTGCGCTCGCCGGCGCGCGGGTCGCCCCGAACGGCTGGCGCCGTGCGCGCGCGATGCTGCACTTCGATCGCTCGGGCGAGCTCAAGGGCCGCTTCTCTGATCACGGCCGTCAAGCGCAACAAGAACCCCCAGCTGCGCCTGCGCGCGCTCGCCGACATCGCCGCCCTGCGCGACCCCGACGCCTTCGACGAGGCGATCGACATCATCGGCACCTGGCCGCGCGACGAGCGCAAGGAGGCGACGAAGATCATGCTTCGCGCCCTCGTCGAGCGGCGCATCGGCCGCCGCGACCAGGCCAACGCATGGATCTGGCGCCTCGCCGAGTACACGCGCGACGTGCACGAGGAGTACGCGGTCCAGCGCTGGCCTGAGACGAAGAGGCTCCTCGGGTTGCTGGTGAACTCAGCGGGCGGCGCGCACGCCCGCAACGCCCGCCGGCTGATACACGCCGCGCGCAAGCAGGACCGCCGGCTCGCGGCGGCGCTGCTGGCGGCGGCGCTCGCACACACGCCCGAGGCCGAGGAGGCGCTGCGCGGGGCGCGCACACGGATGGCGCGCAAGCCGCCGGCCCTCGCCCGCGAACTGCTGCGCAACTTCCCCAAGCGCCGGGCGCGCAACGCTCGCCGGCGGCGCAAAGGCGCGAAAGCCGCCGAGCCCGCGCGGGCGGTCAACGGCGTGGCGCGCCGAGTCCAACGGCGCGCCCCCGCCGGAGGTGCTCGCGGAGAACGGCGATGCGGCCCCCGGAGCCGCCCAGGGCGATTCCGGCGAGGAGGAGCGCCAGGTCGCCTAGCTGTTGGTGGGCGCGCCGCCGATCGCGTCCGAGAGGCGGCGCGAGATCCGCGACTCGCGTTCGAAGCGCTGCCGGGAGCGGCGCATCCGCTCACCGTCGACCGGGTAGTTGCGCCGCGCCCACGGCGAGCCGGGGCGGGCCAGGCGCACCGCCCCGAAAACGCCCACCGGGAGCAGGAACAGGCCGACCGCGCCGAACACGATGCGGCCCTTGAAGATCGCGACGATCGCCGCGAGCAACGACAGCGCGATCGTCGCGCTGACCGTCACGGCGGAGGCGGGGTCGTCGAGTTCGAACGGACGCACGCCGATCACGACGAGCACGCCGACCGTCGCGACGACTGCGATCGCCTCGAGCGAGCTGCGGCCCTCGGCGCTCCAGTAGACGTCCTCCATGCGCGTCCACAGCGCGAACTCGTCCAGCGTGAGGCCGGCGCCGACGCCGAACACCGCGGCGACGAGCCCGTCCCACGGCTCGCCGAGGTGGAGCCCGAGTCCGAGGAAGCCGGCGCCGAGCATCAGGAAGATGCCCCAGACGAAGTGGTGCAGGTGCACTCCGCCGGAGGTCTCGACGCCCCCGGGCCACCACGTGAAGGCCCTGGTCATGCGGGCGCTCGTGCGGATCGCGAGGAACGCGAGCAGCATCGCCGCGAGGATCACGAACGCGTGCTGGCGGCCGTGGTCGGCTACGACCAGGTCGTAGATGTGGCCGATCGGGAAGACGCTCGCCATCGGTTCACTCATCGGCCACCTCCCGCCGCGGGTTGACCGCCTCGGATTCTCCCGCTCCGCGGTTCCCGGCGCCGCGTCACACGGCTGACCGCAGGTGCACCTCTCCCGAGCCCAGCGCGGTCTGACCGCCGCCGTCCAGCGCGACGAGGAGCCGGCCCTCGCCGTCGATCCCCCGTGCGATGCCGGTGCCCTCGGGTCGCGCGTCCGGCTCGCCGGGAGGGCCCCACGCGATCCGTCGGCCGGCGAGCGCGTCGCGCGCGCTCCAGGCGGCCAGCGTGTCCTCGGCAGGCTCAGCGAGGCGGCGTTCGAGCGCCGCGAGCAAGGCCGCGAGCAGCGGCTCGATCGCGCCCGCCGGCAGACCGAGCGTGGCCGCCGTCCCGGCCAGCTCCTCGGGCAGCGCGTCCAGCTCGACGGCGACGTTGAGGCCGATCCCCAGCACGGCCCAGCCCTGCTGGACGCGCGCCTCGATCAGGATCCCGGCCAGCTTCGCCAGGTCCTCGCCCTGTTCGAAGACGACGTCGTTGGGCCACTTGATGCGCGCCGCCGCGCGCTCGCCGGGCGCGGCGTCGACCGCGTCGCAGACCGCGACGGCCGAGGCCAGCGGGAGCAGCCGCGTCGCCGGGCGAAGGACGAGCGATGCCAGCAGCGAGCTGCCCGCGGGCGCCGACCAGCGCCGGCCCTGGCGCCCCCGCCCCGCGGTCTGCTCGGCTGCCGTCACGAGCGAGCCGTGCGGCGCTCCGGCGGCGGCGAGCTGCCGGGCGCGCTCGTTCGTCGAGTCGGTCAGGCGCAGGTGGAGCCGCGGGGAGCCGAGCGTCTCGGCGGCCGGCGCGCTCTCAGGCGAGGGGTTCACCGGGTGCGACCAGCACCTCGTCGAGGCGCCCGGCGCCGAGCATCTCGACCGCCGAGCCGCGGTTCACGGCCAGCGCCAGCATCCCGAGCCCGTCTTTGTAGAGCAGCAGCCCTCCCGGGTGGACGTCCGCGAAGGTGCGCGCGAACGTCGCGTGATGCCTGCGTCCGGCGGTCTGCACCCAGATGTCGTCGCCCAGCTTCAATCCGAGCTCGGCGACCTGCTCGGTCTGCCCGTCGAGGATCAGGTTGCCGAAAGTGTCGGAGTGAAGGACGTGCAGCTCCAACCCGAGGTCCGTCATCACGGCGACGGAGATGTTCAGCCGCCGCAGGCTCTCGGGGTCCAGCTGCTCGCCGAGCAGGTTCAGCGGGGCGCCTGCGGCGAGCGCGCCCGCGACAGGCGCGAAGATGTCGCGGCCGTGGAACGTCGGCGAGACCGGTTCCAGCCGCTCGGGCGAGCCCTCCACGTCGAACGCCTCCGCGACGCCGCCCAGCCGTTCGCAGGCGGGCATCAGAAGGCCGTTGTCCGGTCCCACGAACAGCCGCCCCTCCTCGACCGTGCGCACCGCGACCGCGCGCCGTCCGCGCGCGCCGCTCGTGCCGACACCGGGGTCCACGACCGCGAGGATGATCGCGTCGGGCAGGTAGGGGAGCGTCGCCCGGAGCACGATCGCGCCGGTGTGGACGTCGTGACGCGGGATCGAGTGCGTGAGGTCGATCACGCGCCCGTCCGGGCAGCGCCGCGCCATCACCGCGTGGCAGACGCCGACGAACTCGTTGCCGAGTCCGTAGTCGGAGAGGAACGTGATGAGCGGCGGCGTCACGGTTCTGACTGCTTATCAGCCGCATCGGCCAGCAGCGCGGCGAGCAGGCCGTCGATGTCGTGGCGCTCCGCCTCGACGTTCGGCTCGAGTCCCGCCTCGCGCAGTGCCGCGCTCGTCACCGGCCCGATCGAGACCAGCCGCGCGCGCGGAGACAGCTTGCCGGCGCCGCCCGCCGCGTCGAGGAAGTAGCGCACCGTGGAGGCGGAGGTGAAGGTGATGTAGTCGGCGCCGAGCGCTTCGTCGAGCACCCTCGGCGCCGGTGCCTCGGCCACCGTCTCGTACAGCTCGACGACGTCGACCTCGACGCCGCGCTCGCGCAGCGCGTCGGGCAGCACGTCGCGCCCGTGGGCCGCCCGCGCGATCAGCGCCCGGCGGGCCGGGCGCTCGTCGAGCTCCTGCGCGAGCGCTTCGACGAGCCCCTCGGCGACCGACCGCTCTCCGACCACGTCGGCGTGGATCCCGTGCGCCATCAGCGCCTGCGCCGTGCTCGGCCCGATCGCGGCGATCCGCGCGGCCGCGAGCGAGCGCGCGTCGCGCGGAGGCTCGGCGGCGCCGAGGCGCTCGAACAGGCCCGCGACGCCGTTCGCGCTCGTCACGCAGACGAGGTCGTAGGGCGAGGGGTCCAGCGGCGGGCCCGGCAGCGGGCGCACGCTGATCGCCGGCGACTGCACCACGCGCGCGCCCAGCTGGGCGAGCGAGCGCGCAAGACCGCTGGCCTGGGCGCGCGCCCGCGTCACCGCGACGGTCGTGCCGGCCAGCGGACGCGCCGGCAGCCAGGCGAGCTGTCCGGCGAGCGCCGCGACCGCGCCGATCACGGTCACCGACGGCGGCTTCACCTCGGCGCCGTCCGCGACCGCGGCGATCGTCGCCAGCGTGCCGGTGACCGTGCGCTGGTTGGGGAGCGTGCCTGCTTCGATCACCGCGGCGGGCTCGTCCGCGGCGCGCCCGGCGGCGATCAGCCCGGCCGCGATCGACGGCAGCGCCGAGACGCCCATGTAGAAGACGAGCGTCCCCGGGAACGCGGCCAGAGCCTGCCAGTCGAGCTCGGCCCCGTCGCCGTCCCCTCTCCCCGCGGGTGTGGCCTGTGACGAGCGCAACCGCCGTCGAGAGTCCCCGATGGGTGACCGGGATGCCCGCGTAGGCGGGCGCGGCCAGCCCCGCTGTGATGCCGGGGACGACCTCGAAGGGCACGCCGGCGCGGCGGAGCGTCAGCCCCTCCTCCCCGCCGCGGCCGAACACGAACGGGTCCCCGCCCTTCAGGCGCACGACGCGCTTGCCGGCTCGCGCCAGCTCCAGCATCAGCTCTTCGGTCTCCCCTTGGGGCACCTGCGGGCCGCCGCCCTGCTTGCCCACGAACACGAGCTCGGCGTCCGGCCGTGCGCCGTCGAGCGCACCCGGGCCGACAAGCCGGTCATAGAGGATCACGTCCGCTTCGGCGATCGCCTCCAGCGCGCGGGCGCTCAGCAGCCCCGGGTCGCCGGGGCCGGCGCCGACCAGCACGACGCTTCCGGGCGCGCCGTCCTCAGCCGGCATCGCCGGCCATCTCGCGGGCGCCGTCCAGCAGCTCGGCGGCGCCGACAGCGCGCAGCCGCGCGGCGACGCGCGCGCCGAGCTCCTCAGGGCGGTTGCGCTCGCCCTCCTGCTCGTCGCCGGCCCAGGCCGAGCCGTCCGGCAGCCCCACCCAGCCCGCGCAGGCGCAGGGCGCCGTCCGCACTCGCGCGAGCGTGGGCGCCGAGCGGCGTGTGGCAGTCGGCGCCGAGCTCGCGCGCGAGCGCCCGCTCGGCCAGCAGCGCGGCAAGGGCGGGGCGGTCGGTGAGCCCCGCCGCCGCCTCGCCGGCGGCCTCGTCGCCGGCCCGTCCCTCGAGCGCGAGCGCGCCCTGGCCCGGAGCCGGGACGAAGCGGGCGGGGTCGAGCAGCGTGCCGGCCTCCGCCTCGCGCCCGAGCCGTTGCAGGCCCGCGCGCGCGAGCACGATCGCGTCGAGCTGCTCGTCGTGCAGCTTGGTGAGCCGGGTGTCCACGTTGCCCCGCAGCGGCACCACCTCGAGGTCCGCGCGGGCGCTTCGCAGCTGGGCGATCCGGCGCAGGCTGCTCGTCCCCACGCGCGCCCCGGGCGCGAGCGCGTCGAGGTCGCCCGTCGCCGCAGAGCGCGTCCTCGGCGCCCGCGCGCGACGGCACGCCGAGCAGCGCGAGGCCCGGCGCGAGCTCGGCCGGCAGGTCCTTGGCGGAGTGCACGGCGAGGTCGACCCGCCCGTCGAGCAGCGCCCGCTCCAGCTCGTCCACCCAGCGAGACTTGTCCTGCGGCCCTGCACCGGCGTCGCCGCCGGTCACGAGCGGCACGATCTCGGCACCGCCGAGCAACTCGGCGACGAGCTCGGCCTGCGCCAGCGCGAGCGCGCTGCGCCGGGTTCCGAGCCGCATCAGCTGGACTTGCGCCTGGCGGGGTCCGAGCGGCGGCGCTCGAGGTCGTGGACCTCTGCCAACCCTCCCGCCCCCTGCGCGCCCTCGCCGGACTGCGGGCGCCCCTCGGGGTGCTCGCTCGCCTCGTCGTCGCGCAGCGCGAACAGCTCGCGCACCAGCTCCAGGCTCGCGTGCGAGCCGGTGCCTCCCGCCTCGTCCTCCAGGCCGCGCAGGCGGATCGTCGGCTCGTGCAGCAGCCGCGCCATCACCGAGCGGGCGATCGCCTCGATCCGCACCAGGTCGCGCGGGGTGGCGCCCTCCCAGCGGCCGGAGTTCTCGCCGAGCACCTGCTCGACGATCTCGTTGCCGTGCTCGCGCAGCGCGCTGATCGTGGGCAGGGCGTCGAGCTGGCCGAGCCAGCGCGCGAAGCGGCGGATCTCCTCCTCGACGATCTCGTGCGCGCGCGGTGCCTCCTCCGCCCGCGAGGACAGGTTGCGGTCGACGACGGCCTGCAGGTCGTCGATGTCGTACAGGGTGACGCCCTCGAGCTCGGCGCATGCGTGGATCGACGTCGCGCGGCACGGCGATGTCGATCAGCAGCAGCGGGCGTCCTCGGCGCTGGGACATCACCAGCTCGAGCTCGTCGCGGCCCGACGATCGGATGCGGCGAGGCGGTCGAGGAGAGCACGATGTCGGCGGCGAGCAGCTGGTCGGGGAGGTCCTCGAGCCCGACCACGGTCCCGCCGAAGCGTTCGGCCAGGCTCAGCGCCCGGTCTGCGTGGCGGTTGGCGACGAAGATCGTGCCGGCGCCCTGCTCGGCCAGCGCCCGCGCGGTCAGCTCACTGGTTTCGCCGGCGCCGAGGATCACGACGTGCCGTTCGCGCAGCTCGCCGAGCACGCTCTGGGCGAGGTCCACGGCGACCGACGGCACGCTCACCCGGCTCGACGCCGATGGCGGTCTCGGTGCGGACGCGCTTGCCCGCGCGCAGCGCGGCCGCGAAGAGGCGGTTGGTGAGCGGCCCGCTGGCGCCGGCGCGGATCGCGGCCTCGTGGGCGCGGCGGACCTGCCCCTGGATCTCGGCCTCGCCGACGATCATCGACTCGAGGCCGGCGGTGACGCGGTAGAGCTGGCGCGCGGCGTCGCAGTTGCGCGGCGAGTAGATCGACTGCGAGAGCGCGGTGGGACGGATCCCGGCGCGGCGGGCGAGCAGCCCGAGCACGTCGCCCTCCGCCTGCACCGGATCGCCGACGACGAGGTAGACCTCGGTGCGGTTGCAGGTCGAGATCACGACCGCCTCGCGAACGCTCTCCGTGGCGACGGCGACACGCGCGAACTCCTCGGCCTCGCTGTCGCTGAACGCGAGCCGTTCGCGCAGCGAGACCGGCGCGGTCTTGTGCGAGATGCCGAGCGCGAGCAGCTCGCTCACGTGCCTGCGCCCCCGTCCTGCTCCTCGCCGTCGAGCTGTGCGAGCAGCTCGCCCAGATCGCGCTCGATGCGGCTCATGCGGATCGCCATGATCGCAACGTAGACGAGCACCATCGCCAGCAGCACGATGTACGCGGCGGCGACGTACTTGCCGGCCTCGTGAAGCGGCAGCGCGGGCGTCTCGGCGATCAGCCCGATCACGTGTGCCCCTTCACGGGGTATCCGGTGGTCCTCGCGGCGGCGCCGCGGTTGACCGGCGCCGCCGACGGCGCCGCGCTGCGCGAGGGCGCGCGGCCGCCTGCGTCGTGCGCGTCGCCGGCGAGCCTGCGGCGCAGCGCGCGGACCTGGGCGCGCGTGTGCTTGACGGTCAGCTCGTATTTGAAGAGCGTCGCGAACAGCAGCGCGATCGCGACCAGCGAGACGAGGAACGTGAGCGCCATCGGCCCGGGCAGGTTGGAGGTGCTGCCGAGCACGCGCGGGTGCAGGAACGCGGTCGACATCCTCACGGCGATGAAGTTCAGCGGCACGAAGGCGCCCGCCGTGACCGCGAACACGGAGGCGTAGCGAGCCTGGCGCTCGGGATCCTCGATCGCGAAGCGCAGCGGCTGGTAGGTGGCGTAGAGCAGGAACACGATCAGGAACGAGACCAGCGTAGGCTCATCCCACACCCACCAGTGGCCCCACGAGCCCTTGGCCCAGATCGAGCCGGTGATCAGCGTCGCGAGGCCGAAGATCAGGCTCATGTGGATCGCGACATAGGAGCGGTAGTCCCAGCGCGAGTCGCGCGTGCGCAGGTGCGCGATCGCGAAGATGCCGCCGAGCACGAAGCCGCACAGGGAGACGATCGCCAGCGGCACGTGGATGTAGAAGATCTTCTGCAGGAAGCCCTGTTCCGCTTCCAGCGGCGCGTAGAAGAACACGAGTGAGAGCGCCGCGGTCATCGCCACGACCGTGGCGATGCTGAGCGAGCGCAGGCCTTTGCCGTACATGGTGGGGCTAGTCCTCGAGAAGGAAGTCGAACAGGGCGAAGGCGATCAGCCCGAACAACAGATCATAGACCCCGAGCGTCGCCAGCCAGCGGGCTTCGGGCGTGCCGCGGTGGGCGCTGAGCAAGAGCGGCTCGGTCGCGCGCGCCGCCCCGATCACGATCGGCACGAACAGCGGCAGGGCGAGCAGCGGCCCGATCAGGTCGCGCGAGCGGGTGCGCACCGCGAGCGCGCCGACGAGCGTGCCGATCACCGCGATGCCGATGTCGGCGAGCGCGAGCGTGGCGATGAGGCCCGGCAGCGCGGGGCCGATCGGCGGCCCGAGCAGCAGGATCGAGAACGCCGGCACCGCGATCAGCTCGAGCACGAGCAGGTAGGCGAGCAGCGTCAGCACCTTCGCGAACAGCATCGCCGTGCGGTCGACCGGCGCGAGCAGGAAGCCGTCGAAGCCGCCCTGCTCGGCGTCGGCGACGAACAGGCGGTTCACGCCCAGGATCGCGGCGAACAGCAACGTCACCCACAGCACCCCGGCGGCGAGGTCGCCGTCCACGCTGCCGCGGTTCAGCGCGAAGTGGAAGACCACGAAGGTGCTGAGCGCGAACAGCGACATCCCGGGCACCGACTCCAGCGTGCGCAGCTCGACGAGCAGCTCCTTGCGGAGCAGCGCGCCGACGGTACGGCCGATCCCGACCTGCCGGGCATCGCGGGGCTGCGTCGCCTGCGCGCTCGCTGTGCCCTCGCCGACGGCCGCGCTCACCGGTACAGCTCCGTGATCTCGGCGGGACGCAGCGAGGACGCCTCGGCCAGCAGCGCCGGGCGCCCGCCGCGCAGGCCGAGCACCACGTCGGCCTCGGCCAGCCCGCCGCCGGGGTCGTGGCTGCACACCACGCGGGTGCGGCCGGCCTCGGGACCGATCAGCGGCGCGACGAGCTCGATCGCGGCCGGATCGAGGTTCGCGTAGGGCTCGTCCAGGAGCAGGAGGTCGGGTTCGTGGAGCACGGTGCGCGCGATCGCCACGCGCTGCACCATCCCCCTCGAGAGGGTGCGCAGCGGCTCGTCCGCGCGCTGGGACATGCGGACGGCGCCGAGCAGCTCGCCGACCCGCTCCTCTCCCACGCCGTGCAGCCGCGCGTGGTAGCGCAGGTTCTCCCGGGCTGTCAGCTCGCGGTAGAGCAGCGGCTCGTGGGCGAGCAGCCCGATCCGGCCCCGCACAGCCCAGGCCTCGTCGGGCAGGGATCGTCCGAGCACCTCGACGCTGCCTTCGTGGGGGCGCAGGAGCGTCGCGAGGACGCGCAGGAGCGTGGTCTTGCCGGCCCCGTTGGGGCCGAAGACGACCAGCGTTCGCCCCGCGCGAAGCGTCACGTCGACGCCGCTGAGAGCGTCGCGTTCGCCGTAGCGGCGGACGACGCCGGTCAGCTCCAGGGCGGCCGTCTCGGGCGGGAAGCTCACCTGCGAAGCCTAGACCGACAAAGGGAGCGCCCGCCGCCGCGGGCGCCTAGCTCAGAGCCGGCTCGTGCGCGCGCTGGGCCGCTGCGATCAGCTCGCGGACGGCCTGCTCATCGTCTGCACGGAGCAGCTCGATCGGGTCGGGCTCTCCGTTCACGATCCCCTCGAAGAACTCCTTGCGGTCCTGATAGGTCGGCAGCGTGCCCTTCGCCCAGCCGCGGACCTCGTTCAGCAGCACCGCCAGCCGCGCGTACGGCTCGCCGTAGGCCGCGGCGATCTCGCGCTTGATGCGCTTCGCGAGCGCGGGGGAGGCGCCCGCGGTGGAGATCGCGATCGCGAGCGGCCCGGTGCGCACGATCGCGGGCAGGATGAAGTTGCACAGCGGCGGCACGTCGACGACGTTCACGAGCATCGCGCGGCGCTCGGCGTCGTCGTAGACGGCGACGTTGACGTCGGTGTCGCTGGTCGCAGCGATCACCATGAAGACGCCCTCGAGGTCCGCCGCGCCGGCGTACTCGCGCCGCTCCCAGCGGATCGATCCCTCGGCCGCCAGCTCCCGCAGCGCGGGCTCGGCGTCGGGCGCGATCAGCGTCACCTCGCCCTCGCACGCGAGCAGGCCCTCGACCTTCTCGAGGCCGATCTCGCCGCCGCCGACCACGACGCAGCGGCGCCCGCTCAGCTTCAGGCACGCGATGTAGAACGGGGTGTCGAGCATCCCCTGCACGCAGCTCTGGTCGCAGATCCCCTTGCGGAGCTGGCAGACGCACTCCTTGCCTGCGTAGGCCTGGGCGGGCATGTTTGAAGGGTAGTAGGCCGCCGGCGCGCGCCCGGGAGTGGCTGATCTCCTCGACGTCGGTGGCGACGGCTAGCGCGGCAACCCGCGCCCGAACGCCCGCGCGATCAGCCTCGCCAACGGCACGAAGCCGGCGCGCCAGGCGCGCTCGCGGTCCACCTCGCGGCCGGAGCGCAGCCGCGCCACGGCGGCCGCGGCGCGGCTGGTCGTGGCGTCGTACGGCGACCACCACAGACCGCGGGTGCGAGGCGGGTCCCACGTGATCAGCTTTTCCTGGGCGCAGGCGCGCAGCCCGGCCTCGCCGAGTGTCCGGCCGAGGCCGCCGCCCGCCGCGGCGCCCCACGGGCCGCGCGAGACCGTCGGCCCGGGCAGGTGGTCGTTGAGCCAGACCATGCCCGCGTGCAGCTCGCGCGCGATGCGCGTGCCGCGGTAGCGGTCGGCCGTCCAGACCGACGCGCCGAGGCCGTAGTCGCTTGTGTTGGCGCGCGCGATCGCCTCGTCCTCGGAGTCGACCGCGTGCACGCAGAGCACCGGCCCGTCGACCGGCTCGAGTTCGATCTTCGCGTCCGGCGCGACGCCGCTCAGCACGGCGGGCGCAAAGAACGCGCCCGCGGTGGCGAGCGGACCTTCCACCGGCCCGCCGCAGTGCAGCCGCGCGCCTGCCGCGACCGCCTCCTCCACCAGCTCCTGCACGCGCGCCAGCCGCGCCGCCGATGCGAGCGGCCCGACCTGCGTGCGGTCGTCGGCGGGATCGCCCACGCGCAGCCGTTCGGCTGCCGCGCACGAGCCCGGCGAGAAACGGCTCGTAGCGCTCGCGCACGACGTAGATGCGCTCGATCGAGCCGCGCGCCTGTCCGGCGCCCGCGCAGCAGCCGGCCCACAGCGCGCCCGCCACGGCTCGTGGCAGGTGCGCGTCGGCGAGCACGAGCATCGCGTCCTTGCCGCCCAGCTCGACCGTCACCTCCTTCTCCCGCGAGACACAGGCGCGCGCGACAGCGCGGCCCACCGCCGGCGAGCCGGTGAAGAGGATCTTCTCCGCGCTCGACTCGGCGAGCGCGATGCCCGTGTCCTGGCCGCCGTGCACGACCCGTACGAGCCCCTCCGGAAGCCCGGCGCGCCCGAGCACGCGCCCGATCCGCTCGCCGGCGAGCGCCGCGCGCGCCGCGGGCTTGAACGCGACGCCGTTGCCGGCGAGCAGCGCGCCCGCGATCTGGCCGAGCGGTTGCGCGAACGGCGCGCTGCCCGCGCCGATCACCGCCACGACCCCGTAGGGCTCGTACGCGATCCGCGCCCGCTTGGCCAGCGAGAGCGTGCGGTTGACCTTCACCCCGCGCGTGCCCAGGGCCGCCGCGCCGTCCTCGGCGATCCACTCGAGCGCGTCGATCGCGGCCAGCAGCTCGAGCGCCGCGACCTCGGCGCGCGGGCGCCCCTGCTCGGCGACCAGCACGTCGGCGAGCTCGTCGAAGTCGTCGATCACGGCCTGCGCCATGCGGCGCATGTAGCGGGCGCGGTCGGCGACGCGAAGCAGCGCCCACAGCGGCTGCACCTTCGCGATCGCAGCGACGACGTCCTCGACGCGCTCGGGCGCGGTCGCCGCGACGGTCCCGAGCTCGGCGCCGGTGGCCGGGTTGCGCGCCGTGAGCCGTGCCTGGGTCTGCTCGCCCGTGCTCGCCATCGCCGCCGATTATCCCTGCCGCCCGCGCGCGCGGCGGATCTGCTCCAGCCGGGCGGCGAGCTCGGCCTCGGCCTCGTCGGGCCCGTAGAAGCGCTCGCCGGCGACGCCCTCGGGCGCCAGCTCCTGCGGCCCCACGTGTCCCGGCAGCCGGTGGGGGTTCTCATAGCCGCCGCGGTCCTGGCCGGGCCTCGGCCCGCTGCGCAGCCATCCGGGCACGGGCTGTGCGCCGTGCTCGCGGACGTGCGCCTGGGCGGCCCCGAGCGCCCGTCCTGCCGCGTCGGACTTCGGCGCCAGCGAGAGATAGATGGCCGCCTGGGCCAGCGCGTAACGCGCCTCGGGCATGCCGACGTGCTCGACCGCCGCGGCGGCCGCCGTCGCCAGCGAGAGCGCGGCCGGGTCGGCGTTGCCGATGTCCTCCGAGGCGAGGATCACCATGCGCCGGACGATGAAGCGCGGGTCCTCGCCGCCCTCGAGCATGACCGCGAGGTAGTACAGCGAGGCGTCCGGGTCCGAGCCGCGGGTCGCCTTGATCCAGGCCGAGATGTAGTCGAAGTGGCGGTCGCCCCCTTTGTCGTAGAGGACCGCGCGCCGCTGCAGCGCGTCCTCGACGCGCTCGAGCGTGACCTCCTGCTCGGAGAGCTCCGCGGCGGTCGCGCCGGCCAGCTCCAGCGCGTTCAGCGCGGTGCGCGCGTCGCCTTCGCTGCGCACCGCGAGGAAGCGCAGCGCGTCCTGGGAGACGCGCGTCCCGCCCTCTCGCTCGGCGACCGCGCGCGCGAGCACCGTCTCCAGCTCCTCGACGCTCAGCTGCTGCAGCGCGTAGACGCGCAGCCGCGAGAGCAGCGCGCCGTTGATCTCGAACGCCGGGTTCTCGGTCGTCGCGCCGATCAGCGTCACGAGCCCCTCCTCCACCGCCGGCAGCAGCGCGTCCTGCTGCGCCTTGTTGAAGCGGTGGATCTCGTCGAGGAACAGGACCGTGGATTCGCCGTTGGTCTCGCGCCGGTGGCGCGCGCGCTCGATCACGGCGCGGACCTCGGGACGTCCCGCCGCCACGGCGCTCAGCTCCTCGAACGCCGAACCCGAGCTCTCGGCGACGATGCGCGCGAGTGTCGTCTTGCCCGAGCCGGGAGGGCCGTAGAGCACCATCGAGTGCGGTTTACCCTGCTCGATCGCGGTGCGCAGCGCCGAGCCGGCCCCCAGCAGATGCGTCTGGCCGACGAAGTCATCGAGGCTTCGGGGGCGGATCCGGGCTGCAAGCGGCCGCTCATCCCCGGCCGCGCGCGCCGCTGCGGGCGGGTGGATTGGCCTCTTCGCCGAACAGGGTATCCACGTCATTGAGTATGTCTTCCGTGCGTCCGGATCGCCGGACGATCGGTGGAAGGTGGGGCCGTGGCCCCGTCGAAGGTGTAGATTCGGTGCTGAAGTCGAGGAGCAGGTGAGGATCGCCAACATCTCTACGAGGAGTCCCGTAAGGGGATGAGCTTCACCACCGGTGAGGCACGGCCGGCGGCCGAGACGCTCGAGTTTCTCGACGCGGGCGGCGAGGACGTCGCTGCCCGATCGCCTCTTCAGCTCTTCTGGCGCCGCTTCCGACGGGACCGTGTGGCGGTCATCGCCGGCGGCGTGGTGATCGTTCTGATCGTCATCGCGATCTTCGCGCCGCTCGTCGTCTCGATCCTCGGGCTGCCCGGCCCCAACGTCGAGAACCTGAACCTCACCGACTCGTTCGGCTCGCCGCTCGGCCCGAGCACCGCTCACCCGTTCGGGGTGGATCAACTCGGCGAGGACGTCGCCTCCCGCGTGATCTACGGCACCCGGGTGTCGCTCCAGGTCGGCATCATCGGCACCGCGATCTCGACCTTCATCGGCGTCACGGTCGGGCTGATCGCCGGCTTCTACCGAGGCTGGGTGGACACGCTGCTCTCGCGCACGGTCGACGTCGTGCTCTCGATCCCGATCCTGCTGCTCGGGATCGGCATCGGCGCGGCCTGCTCGGTGAAGGGCTGCATCAACGGCGCGATCCAGCCCGGCATCGGAGTGATCATCTTCCTGATCGCGTTCGCCACCTGGCCGTACATGGCGAGGATCGTGCGCGGGCTCGTCCTGTCGCTGCGCGAGCGCGAGTTCGTGGAGGCCTCGCGCGGCCTGGGCGCGTCGAACGGGCGCATCATGCTGCGCGAGATCCTGCCCAACCTCACTGCGCCGATCATCGTCTACGCGACGCTGCAGATCCCGACGAACATCCTGATCGAGGCGGCGCTCTCGTTCCTCGGCGTCGGGATCCGCCCGCCGACCGCGAGCTGGGGGCAGATGATCGCCTCGGCGACGCCGATCTTCAACACCGCGTGGTGGTACATGGTCTTCCCGGGCCTCGCGCTGGTGATCACGGTGCTGGCTTTCAATCTTCTGGGAGACGGGCTCAGAGACGCCCTGAACCCGAGGGAGGCCCGATGAGGGCTTCCGACACACAACAACAGGAGGCGACTCGATGAGGTCGATCAGAACGGCTGTTGCTTTGGCAGCCGTAGCCCTGCTGGCGGTGCTGCTGTCGGCGTGTGGCTCGAGCAGCTCGAGCAGCAGCAGCGGCTCGGGCGGCTCGGAAGTTGTGGGAACCGAAGGGTTCGCAAGCCCCGCGACGCAGTCGCTCGAAGGCAAAAAGGGCGGCACACTCGAAGTTCTCCAAGAAGGTGACTTCGAACACCTCGACCCGGGCATCGCCTATTACTCGGTCGACTACATGGTGATCTTCGCCACGCAGCGGCCGCTGTACTCGAACAAGCCGAACACGGCTTCGGCGGCGAGCCCGGACATGGCTTCCGGCCCGCCGGAAATCTCCTCTGACAACAAGCAGATCACGGTGCACATGCGCGAAGGCGTGAAGTTCAGCCCGCCGGTGAACAGGGAAGTGACTGCCGAAGATGTCGCCTACGCGTTCCAGCGGGCGACCAATCCGAACGTCGCCAACCCGTACGTCGGGGCGTACTTCAAATCTGTCGAAGGCGAGCCGCAGGCCGAAAAAGAAGGCGGCGCGAAGCCCATCAAGGGCATCACGACGCCCAACAAGCACACGATCGTCTTCAAACTCACCGAACCGAAGGCGCAGTTCGTCGCGGCGGCGCTCGTGATGCCGATCTCGGCGGCGGTGCCGAAGGAATACGCCGAAAAATACGACAAGAACAAGCCGTCGAACTACGCCTCGTTCGAGGTCGCGACCGGCCCGTACATGATCAAGAACGACAGCTCGGGCAAAGTGCTCGGCGTCGGTTACTTCCCCGGCAAGTCGCTCACGCTGGTTCGCAACCCGAACTGGAACGCGAGCACCGACATCCGGCCCGCGTATCTGGACGAAACGAAGATCAAGATCGGCGGCGACAACGCGGTCATCGGCCGCCAGGTGCTGGAAGGCGAAAACCTCGTCCAGAGCGAACCGCCGACCCAGGCGAACATCAAGCTCGCCGCAGAAAAGTACAAGAGCCAGCTGGTGATCTCGCCGGGCGCCGGCAGCCACTACATCGGCGTGAACAACAAGTCGGGGCCGTTCAAGAACGAGAACCTCCGCAAGGCCATGTGGGCTGCGCTCGACCGCAGCGCCATGGACAAGGCCCGCGGTGGCCAGCTCGTCACGAACGTGATGACGCACTGGCTGTACCCGTCGAACGACCCCGTGTGGAACGAAGTCATCGGCTTCAACGCCGCGGGTGGGATCAAGGGTCCGAAGTTCGACTTCAACGAACACCCCGAAGGCGACATGGCGGTCGCCACCGAATACATGAAGAAGGCGGGTTACCCGTCCGGCAAGTACACGGGTAGTGAAACCGTGACCATCGTCGGGGCCAAGGGGCCGCCGGCCGAACAGGACGCGGAAATCGTCAACTCGACGCTCAAGAGCCTGGGCTTCAACACGAAGTTCACGCTCGTCGAAACGTCGACGATGTACGCGAAGTACTGCAACGTCCCGAAAGAAGAAATCGACGTCTGCCCGAGCGTTGGGTGGATCGCCGACTTCGCCGACCCGCAGACGGTCCTCAACATCACGTTCAACGGCAAGTTGATCGTGCCGACGGGGAACGTCAACTGGAGCCAGGCGAACGACCCCGAACTGAACAAAGCGATGGCCGAAGCCGAAAGCGTGAACGGCAAGGGCGCGCGCGCGAAGGCTTGGGGCGAAATCGACACGAAACTGGTCGAAAAAGCGATCGCGGTTCCGTTCGACTGGGACAAGCAGGGCAACCTCCAGGGCAAAAACGTCCACGGCGTAGGCCAGCTGTGGAACGTCGGCTCCTGGGACTACAGCTGGACGTCGCTGAAGTAGGCGCGATGCAGCTGGGCTGAAGCGCCCATCGGGCTCCGCCTCCCTGACGGGGGGCGGGGCCCGGGCGCTCCGCCGACGAGCCTGCCGATGAGCTTCCCGACCAAACCAGCGAAGGCGAGTGGATGACCGCCTATGTGATCAGGCGCGTTCTCTGGGGCATCGCCCTGCTCGTGATCGTCTGCGCGCTGACCTTCATCCTCTTCCGCGTACTGCCGACGGGGAATCCCGCCGTGCTGCGCGCGGGACGCGATCCGCAGCCCCACCTGATCAAGGAAATCGAACGGGTGCTCGGGCTCGACAAGTCCCTGCCCACGCAGTTCTGGGACTACCTGAAGGGCGTCTTCCTCCACTTCAACTTCGGCTACTCCTACTACTCGCAGCAGTCCGTCATCACGCTGATCAAGGAACGGATCCCGGCGACGGCCTCGCTCGCGATCGGCGCAGCGGTGATCTGGGTCGTCGCCGGCCTGTCGGTGGGCATCATCTCCGCGCTGAAACCGCGCAGCCTGTGGGACCGCAGCGCGATGGGAACGGCCCTGGTGCTGATCTCGGCGCCGGAATTCTGGCTTGCCTTGATCGCGCTTCTCCTCTTCTCCGAAGACATCGGCAAATTCAAGATCCTCCCCGGCGCCGGCAGTTATGTGCCGCTGAGCCAGGATCCATGGAAATGGTTCACCTCGCTGATCATGCCCTGGTTCGTGCTCGCCGCCGGCAGCGCGGCGGTTTTCGCGCGGCTCATGCGCGGCAGTCTCATCGAGACGATGAAAGAGGACTACATACGCACCGCGCGGGCGAAGGGCCTCACCGAACAGCGCGTCGTGCGCCAGGGGGTCCGGGCGGCGATCAACCCGATCGTCACGCTGCTGGCCCTCGAAGTCGGGGTGCTGCTGGGCGGAGCGGTGCTCGTCGAAACCGTCTTCAACATCCCGGGAGTCGGCCGTCTGGCCTACACCGCGATCGTCCACTCCGACTTCGAAGTGATCCAGGGCACGGTGCTGCTGGCCTCTATGTTCATCATCATCGCCAACATCGTCGCCGACATCGCCTACGCCTACCTCGATCCGAGGGTCAGATACGCGTGAGCGCGGTCGAGCCGGCCACCGTCCCGGAGCCCGGAGCGAGCGGCGAGCCACTGCTCCGCGTCGAGGACCTGCGCGTCGAGTTCCCGGGCGAAGACGGCATCGTCCACGCCGTCGACGGCATCACCTACCAGGTGTTTGCGGGCAAAACGCTGGGGATCGTCGGCGAGTCGGGCTCGGGCAAGACCGTCTCCTCGCTGACGACCCTCGGGCTGACGCGCCTGCAGGGCGCGAACGTCTCGGGACGGATCCTGTTCGAGGGCCGCGACCTCGTCGCCCTCTCCGACGGGGAGCTGCGCACGATCCGCGGCAACGAAATCGCGATGATCTTCCAGGACCCGCTGTCGGCGCTCCATCCGCTCTACAGCGTCGGCAAGCAGCTGACCGAGACGATGCAGGCGCACAGCGACGTCTCCAAGAAGCAGGCCAAGGAGCGCGCGATCGAACTGCTCGGGCTGGTCGGCATCCCGGACCCGAAGCGGCGCGTCGACTCCTACCCCCACGAGTACTCGGGCGGCATGCGCCAGCGCGCGATGATCGCGATGGCGCTGGCCAACGAGCCGAAGCTCCTGATCGCCGACGAGCCCACGACCGCGCTCGACGTCACGGTCCAGGCGCAGATCCTGGCGCTGTTGGAACGACTCCAGAGCGAGCTCGGGATGGCCATCATCATCATCACCCACGACCTCGGCGTCGTCGCGGAGGTCGCCGACGACATCGCCGTGATGTACGCGGGCAGGATCGTCGAGACGGCGCACGCCGACGCGGTCTTCTCCAACCCCGAGCACCCCTACACCTGGGGGCTTCTGAAGTCGATCCCGCGCCTGGAGGCCGATCGCTCCGAGATGCTCGTGCCGATCCCCGGCACGCCGCCTTCGCTGATCCATCCTCCCTCGGGCTGCCACTTCCACCCGCGCTGCGCCTACGCGCAGCCGGATCACTCACGCATCGACCCGGCGCTCGAGCCGGTGCCCGGCGACAGCGGCCACTACGTCGCTTGCCTGCTCGAACCCGAGGCGCGCCGCAAGCTCTGGTCCGAGCTGCAGGAGGGCGCCCGCCCGCAAGAGGCGATCGCCGAGGTGGGCCTCGAGGACACGACCCCCGGGCTCGAGGAAACAGCCGGCTGATGGGCGATCCGGACGTCCAGCTCGCGCCCGACGCCGGCAACTCCGCGGGCTCGAACGGCGGCGGCGGCGACGGCGCGCTGATCCAGGTGCGCGACCTCGTCAAGCACTTCCCGATCACGAGCGGCGTGTTCCTGCAGAAACAGGTCGGCGCCGTGCAGGCGGTGGACGGCGTCAGCTTCGAGGTGCGGCGCGGCGAGACGCTCGGGATCGTGGGCGAGACCGGCTCGGGGAAGAGCACGACCGCGCGGCTCGTGACCCGGCTGCTGGAGCCGACCTCGGGCGAGATCCGCTTCGACGGCCAGGACATCACGAAGATCAAGGGCAAGCACCTGAAGGCGGTCAGGCGCGATGTGCAGATGATCTTCCAGGACCCGTACTCGTCGCTGAACCCGCGCAAGACGATCGGCTCGATCGTCGCCGAGCCGTTCGTGATCCACGGCCTGCTGCCGGGCAAGGACGAGCGGCGCAAGGCGGTCCAGGAGCTGCTCGAGACGGTCGGGCTGAACCCCGAGCACTACAACCGCTACCCGCACGAGTTCTCCGGCGGTCAGCGCCAGCGCATCGGTGTGGCGCGGGCGCTGGCGCTGAAACCGAAGCTGCTGATCGCAGACGAGCCCGTCTCCGCGCTCGACGTCTCGATCCAGGCCCAGGTGCTCAACCTGCTGCGCGAGCTGCAGCGCGAGTTCGGGCTGACCCTGATCTTCATCGCCCACGACCTGTCGGTCGTGCGCCACATGTGCGACCGGGTCGCGGTGATGTACCTCGGCCGCTTCGTCGAGGTGGGCGACGCGGACGACCTGTACAGCTACCCGCGCCATCCGTACACCGGGGCGCTGCTCTCGGCGGTGCCGGTCGCCGACCCCTCGCGCCACGGCGAGAAACGGCGGCTGCTCACCGGCGACGTGCCGAGCCCGGCCGACCCGCCGAAGGCGTGCCGCTTCCACACCCGCTGCCCGAAGGCGCAGGAGCTGTGCTCGATCGAGGACCCGCCCTTGGAGGACAAGGGCACGGGCACCCTGGCGGCCTGCCACTTCCCCCTCACGCCCGAGGAGGTGGCCGAGATCGGGCTGCCCGGCGGACCGCCGCGAGCCGCCGCAGGTTGACGGGTGGGCGAGCCTGATCTCCAGGCGGGCGCCGAGGCGACCGCGCTGCTGCAGAGCCTGATCCGCTTCGACACGGTCAACCCGCCCGGCAACGAGCGCGCCGCGCAGGAGCACCTCGCCGCCCATCTCGACCAGGCGGGCTTCGAGTGCGAGCTGCTCGGCGCCGAGCCCGAGCGGCCCAACCTGCTGGCGCGGCTGCGGGCCCCCGAGGGCTCGCCCCCGGGCCCGACGCTCTGCTACCTCGGTCACGTCGACACCGTGCTCGCAGATGCGGGCGAGTGGACGCACGATCCCTGGTCGGGCGACCTCGCGGACGGCTTCGTCTGGGGCCGCGGGGCGCTGGACATGAAGTCCCAGGTCGCCGCCGAGATCGCCGCTGCCGCCTCGCTGGCCCGCTCGGGGTGGCGCCCGGCGCGGGGCGAGCTGCTGATCGCGGCCGTCGTGGACGAGGAGACCGGCGGGTCACTGGGCGCGCAGTGGCTGACCGAGAACCACCCCGAGAAGGCGCGCTGCGACCTGTTGATCAACGAGGGCGGCGGCCCCGTCTTCGAATACGGCGGCGAGCGCCGCTACGGCGTCTGCTGCGCGGAGAAGGGCGTGTTCCGGTTCACGATCGTCACCGACGGCGTCGCGGGCCACGCCTCGATGCCGGCGATGGGGGAGAACGCGCTCCTGAAGATGGGCCCGCTGCTCGACCGCTTCGCCGCCTCCGGCGGGCGCGCGCGCTACCGCCCGACCGAGGCGCCGCTGGCGTTCCTCGAGGGCATCGGCGAGGACCCGGCCGACCCCGCCGGCTCGCTCGCGCGCCTGCGGGCGGCCGACGAGCGCCTCGCGGTCTTCTTCGAGCCGATGTTCGGCGTCACGTTCACGCCCACCCGGATCCGCGCCTCCGAGAAGGTCAACGTGATCCCGAGCCGCGCGGAGCTGAAGGTCGACTGCCGGGTCCCGCCCGGGCTCGGCGAGCGCGAGGTCCGCGAGGACCTCGCCGCGGTGCTCGGTCCGGAAGAGGGCTGGCGGCTGGAGTTCACCGAGCAGGTCGTCGGCAACGGCTCGGCGGTCACCGGTGAGCTGATGGACGAGATCACCGCCTGGGTCGCCGAGCACGACCCCGGCGCGGCGACGGTGCCGGTCGTCCTCCCCGGCTTCACCGACTCGCGGCACTTCCGCGCGGCGTTCCCGGAGTGCGTTGCGTACGGGTTCTTCCCCCACCGCCACCAGTCGCTGCTCGAGAGCGCGCCGCTGGTCCACGGCGCCGACGAGCGCATCGACGTGCGCGACCTCGAATTCGCCACGCGGATGTTCGGCGATCTCGCGCGCCGGGTCCTCGGCTAGCGCCGTCTCGACCTTTCTGTCCGCGGACGGACAACCAAAGCTGCTCGATCCTGCGCAACCCTCCGCGCCGCCTCCGCAACCCTCCGCGACGCCCCGCAGACCGACTCTCGACAGCCGCCCTTCCAACCCGCATAATCGAACCCGATGCCAAGGATGGTGCACGAACGGGAGGGGATGGGGGCATGAGCGCGGTACTCGCGGACGGCTCGCTGGTCCAGGAAATCCAGAACACCGCCTACAACTGGGAGCCGGTGCTCGCGATCGTGTTCTTCACGGCGATCATCTTCGTGATGTGGCGGACGCTGAAGGTGATGCCGCGCGTCAAGCCGCAGCGGATCAAGCCGGCCTCCAAGCAGCAGGTCTCCTTCGCCGACATCGCCGGCGTCGACGAGGCGAAGGCGGAGCTGCAGGAGATCGTCGACTTCCTGCGCGACCCCAAGGAGTTCACGAAGCTGGGCGCGAAGGTGCCCAAGGGGATCCTCCTTCACGGCCCTCCCGGCACCGGCAAGACGCTGCTCGCCAAGGCGGTCGCCGCGGAGTCCGGCGCCGAGTTCTTCGCACAGTCCGCGGCCTCGTTCGTCGAGATGTTCGCGGGCCTCGGTGCCGCCCGCATCCGCCGCCTGTTCGCCGTCGCGCGGCAGCACGAACCGGCGATCATCTTCATCGACGAGCTCGACGCCGTGGGCGGTCGCCGCGGCGCCGACATCTCGGGCGAGAAGGACCAGACGCTGAACCAGCTGCTGGTCGAGATGGACGGCTTCGACTCCAACGGCCGCGTGGTCGTGATCGCGGCCTCGAACCTGCTCGAGAAGCTCGACCCGGCCCTGCTGCGCCCGGGGCGCTTCGACCGCCAGGTGTTCGTCGTGCCGCCGGACGTCCGCGGGCGCCTCGGCGTGCTGCAGGTGCACACGCGCTCCAAGCCGATGGCGAACGACGTCGACCTCGAGCTGATCGCCCAGCAGACGAGCGGGCTGGCGGGGGCCGACCTCGCGAACATCTGCAACGAGGCGGCGATCTTCGCCGCGCGGCGGCGCAGCACGGAGATCACCGCGCGTGACTTCGACGGCGCGATCGAGCGCGTGATCGCGGGCGTGCAATCGAAGCGCGTGATGAACCGCCACGAGAAGCGCGTGGTCGCCTACCACGAGGCCGGACACGCGCTGTGCGGCGAGCTGCTGCCGTCGGTCGACCGCGTGCACCGGATCTCGATCGTGCCGCGCGGGCGCGCGCTCGGCTACACGCTGAACCTGCCGGCCGAGGACCGCTACCTGAAGACGCGCGAGGAGCTGCTCGACTACATGACCATGCTCCTCGGCGGGCGCGTCGCGGAGCAGATCGTCTTCGGCGCGATCACGACCGGCGCCACCGACGACCTCAAGCGCGTCGCCGACATCGCGCACGCGATGGTGCACGACTACGCGATGGGCACGGCGGGCGTCGGGCGCTCGCCCGACGGCGACGTGCGGCTGTCCGAGACGACGCTGCGGATCCGCGACGAGGAGCGCCAGGACCTGATCGAGGACGCGCGCCGCGCCGCGCAGAAGCTCGTGCTGGCGCACCGCGCGCAGCTCGACGCGCTCGCCGCCGAGCTGCTCGAGAACGAGGTGCTCGAGCGTGACGCGATCGACAGGGTCATGGGCGGCGTGCCGCGGATGGAGCGCCGGGCAGGAGTCGGGCTGCGCGTGGTCGCCGCAACCGCGGCTCCTCAGCCGGGCGCGCAGCCGTCCGCCGCGGCCGCCATCCCGGTGCCCGAGTCCCCGGCCGAGGGCGGCGCCGAGCGGCTATAGACTGCCGCTGGTGCTCAGCCGCATCGACCACATCGGCGTTGCCGTGGAGGAGCTCGAGCCGGCGCTCGAGCTGTATCGCGACGCGCTCTCGATGGAGCTGGTGCACCGCGAGGTCGTCGCCGAGCAGGGCGTCGAGGCGGTGCTGCTGGACGTGGGCGAGAACCACGTCGAGCTGCTCGCGCCGCTCGGCGAGGACACGCCGGTGGGGAAGTTCCTGGCGCGGCAGGGGCCGGGGCTCCACCACGTCGCCTACCAGGTCGGAGACATCGAGGCGACCCTGCGCGCGCTGAGCGCCGCGGGCATGCGGTTGATCGACGAGCAGCCGCGCACGGGCATCCGTTCCTCGCGCGTGGCGTTCGTGCACCCGCGCTCGACGGGTGGCGTGCTGACCGAGATCGTGCAACCAGCGGAGGTTCATTGATGACAACCAGCTCTCGACTGAGCATCGGCTTCCAGGGCGGCCAGGTGCTCGCCGTGCGGCTCTCCGAACAGCAGGAGAAGGACCTCGAGAAGGCGCTCGGCTCGCAGGGCTGGCATGAGATCCAGAGCGAGGACGGTCCCGTGCGGATCGATCTCGCTCAGGTGGTCTACGTCACCTCGGAGCCCGCGGAGCCGCGGGTCGGCTTCGGCTAGGCCGGGTTCCGGACTCGCCTCCCCGCGCCGCACCCGTGTTCCGCCAGGACCTGAGCCCCGAGGAGCGACTGCTCGTGCTCGCACGCACGCGCGGGCACACGCCCGGCCGCCGAGCGCGCCGTCAGGGCGTTCTCCCGGCTCGGCGAGCACAGCGCCGTGTGGCTCGCGCTCGGCCTCGCGGGCGGCCTCGTCGAGCGTGACCGCGCGCGGGCATGGCGCCGCGCGCGGCGCACCGTGCTCGGCGTCTACGCCGTCAACACCGCGATCAAGTTCGCGGTCCGCCGCCCGCGCCCGCAGATCCCGGGGCTGCCGCCCCTGCAAGGGACCACGACCGGGCTCAGCTTCCCCTCCGCGCACGCGGCGACGTCCTTCGCGGGCGCGCTCGTCTACCGCCGCCGCGGCCTCCCGGCCGCGCCCCTCTACGGCCTCGCGGGCGGGATGGCGCTCTCGCGCGTCTACCTCGGCGTGCATTACCCCTCCGACGTGGTGGCCGGTGCGGTGCTGGGAACCGCGCTCGCCGCCGTCGCGACGCCGCAGGACGGATGAGCACTCGCATCGGCATCGTCGGCATGCCCAACGCCGGCAAGTCCTCGCTGTTCAACGCCCTGACGAAAGCCGGCGCGGAGGCCGCCAACTACCCGTTCACGACGATCGAGCCGAACGTCGCGGTCGTGCCGGTGCGCGACCGCCGCATGGAGGAGGTCGCAGCGGTGGTCGGCGCCTCAGAGATCGTGTGGGACACGATCGACTTCCACGACATCGCCGGGCTGGTGGCGGGCGCGCACAAAGGCGAGGGCCTCGGCAACAAGTTCCTCGCCAACATCCGCGAGACCGACGCGATCGTGCACGTGGTGCGGGCCCACCGCGATGAGAACGTGATCCACCCCGAGGGTGAGGTCGACGAGCTACGCGACATCGAGACGATCGAGGCCGAGCTGGTGCTCGCCGACCTCGAGCAGGCCGAACGGCGCGTCGAGCGCGTCGCCAAACAGGCCCGCGGGGGCGAGAAGGGCGCGGCCGCCGAGGAGGCCTGGCTGCGGGAGGTGATCTCGGAGCTCCAGTCCGGGCGCCCGGTGCGCGGCGTGCCCGTGCCCGAGGAAGCGCCGCACGCGGCCCGCGACCTCGGCTCGCTGACCGCCAAGCCGGTGCTGTTCGTCGCGAACGTCGATGAGGGGACCGAGGAGGTGCCGGACGCGGTCGCGGCCCACGCCGCCGCCCAGGGCGCGCGCGCGGTCGCGGTCTCCTCGCGCATCGAGTCCGAGCTGTCCGAGCTCGACGACGAGGAAGCGGCGGCCATGCGCGCGGAGCTGGGGGCCGGCGGCAGCGGCGCCTCCTCGCCCCTCGAGCGCGTCGTCCAGGAGGCGTTCGCGCTGCTCGACCTGCTCGCCTTCTTCACCGCCGGTGAGGGCAAGCCGGCCCAGTCCTGGCACCTGCACCGGGGGCTCACGGTGTGGCACGCCGCGGGAGAGATCCACACCGACATCCAGAAGGGCTTCGTCCGCGCCGAGGTGATCTCCGCAGGCGAGCTCGTGGACGCGGGCGGCTACGTCGCCGCGCGCGAGCGCGGCACCCTGCGCACCGAGGGGCGCGACTACGTGATGGCCGACGGCGACGTGATCACCGTCAAGTTCACGCCTTAGGCCAGGCGCTGTCAGGGGCCGAGCTTCGCGAGCCGCTCGGACAGGCGCCGCATGCCGCCGGCCGCCGCGGCAGCCGCGCCGCCGGCGAAGTCGGTTGCGCGGTCCGCCGGGCGGGTCACGTCGATCTCCTGCAGCGTCGCGATCTCCTTGAAGGCGCGCAGCAGCGCCGCGTGCTCGCGCAGGGTCTCGGCCTGGCGTGGGCTCATCTCGCCCGGATCGCGGCGCACCTTGTTCTCGGCCGCGCGTGCGGCGTCCAGCAGCTCCTCGAGCGGCCCGTAGCGGCGCAGCAGCTCGGCGGCGGTCTTCGCGCCGATCCCCGGCGCGCCCGGCAGGCCGTCGGAGGGATCGCCGCGCAAGGCGATGAAGTCCGCGACCAGCTCCGGCGGGATGCCGTAGCGCTCGACGACCTGCTCGGGACCGAGCAGGCCGACCGCGCCGCCTTTGCCGGTCTCGACGAACGACACGCGCTCACTCACAGCGCCGTAGAGGTCGCGGTCGCCTGTCAGGAGCAGCGCCCGCCCACCGGCCGCGGCCTCTGCGGCAGCAAGGGAGAACATGACGTCGTCGGCCTCGAGGGTGTCGGTGTCGGCGACGTACCAGCCCATCGCCTCCAGGAGCGCGGGCGCGAGCTCCCACTGCGCCCGCAGCTCCGGCGGCATGGGGTCGCGGTGCGCGTGGTAGGCGGGGTAGAGCTTCACGCGGTATGCGGCCTCCTCGGCGCCGGTGCAGGCGACGACCGCGCGCGGCGGCTCGGTGATGCCCGCCTCTTGCAGCGCGGCCCGCGCGGCGCGGGTCGGCGGCTCGATCAGCGCGAGGATCGCGTTGATCGTCCCCAGCAGCGCGTTCACCGGGTTGCCCTCTCCGTCGGTGATCGATTTGGGAAGCGCGAAGAACGAGCGGTACAGCAGCCAGGGCGTGTCGGCTAGGAGCAGTGGGCCGGGCACCGGTGCAGCGTACGGGGTGCGCCGGTGGCGCCACGCGCGCTCAGCGCTCGACCATCCAGCACATTTCGTTCCAGGCGAGGCGGCTGACGCCGCCGTAGAGCGGGTGCGGGAGGTCGATCGTCGCGTGCCCGCCCGTGACCAGCACCGTCGCCGAGGACACCGCGCGACGGTCGGCTTGCAGCGCCTGGCGCGCGCCGGGCCGATGCAGCATCGCGGCCAGGCGCGAGTTCCAGTGGCGCGCGCAGTCGTGGCCTCGCAGCCGGGCCTCCAGGACGCCGCACGCAGCGGCTCCGTCCCCCTTCAGCTCCGCGGCCAGGAAGTTGCCGGACGCACGGCGCACCCACGCGATCTGCGACGGCGTGCCGGTCGAGTGCGCGGCCGCCGCCGGCCCGAGTGCCAGCGCGGCCAGGATGCCGGTGAGCAGAGCGCAGGGCACGCGCGGCCGCATGCCGAGGGAGTCGTGCCTCGGACGCGCGACCTTTAGCGAGCGCGGCCTCCGCTGGACGGACGTTCGAGCGCGCTCAGCCCTGTGCGGACGTGCCGCCGCCCGCGCCGGTCGACGACGCCGCGCTGCCGCCGGCGCTCGGGGCCACGCCGCCGGTGTTGCCTGGCGGCGGGGGCGGGTTCGGCGACGTGCCGGTGAGCGGCCCGAAGAGGCGGGCGCGGCCGCTGTGGTCGGGCTCGGGGCTGAGCGCCGGGCCGCTGCGCACGTAGAAGTACTCCCACGTGCTGTCGAGGCCGAGCCGGCCGGCGAGCGTCGTGCCGCTGACGATCGAGGCGGTCCTGGTGCCGAGCACGCGCGCCGTGAGGATCCGTGGCGAGGCGCCGCGCTTGACGACTTCGACGCCGTGGAAGCGGCCGCTGTAGAGGCCGCGGAGCTGCTTCGCGGCCGTCGCGAACGGGACTTCCAGATGCCAGCGCGAGGCCGCGCCTTCGTATCCGTCTGAGACCCCCACGAGCCACGGCGCGGGCGCAGCGCCGGGGAAGCCGTCCTGGACCGACTCGGTCATGCCGCCGGAGCTCGCGAAGAAGTACGTGATCGCGGGATGCCCGCCGTAGGTCACGATCTGGCGTGCCGTCGCGGCGACGGCGGCGTTGGTGGCCGGCGTTTCCGCGGCGGCGCCGTTGTAGACCTGCGAGCGCGTGTCGCTGTAGACGTCGAAGCGCGAGCCGCCCGCATGGTCGGTGAGCGCGTAGGTGCGGCTCGCGACGGCCTGCGCCTCGAGCGCGGCCGCCGGCCAGCTCGGCGACATCTCGGCGCCGATGACCCCGCGCACATAACGCTCCAGGGGGATCTTCTTGACCTTCGAGCCGACCAGCACCTTGATGACGGCCTTGGGGGAGGCGAGGCCGAGCGCTGTGCCCGTGTAGTAGTGGGCGAGGATCTGCTGGTAGCTCGCTCCATGGCGCGCGTAACCGAGCGCGCCGTCCTGGCTCATCCCCACGCCGTGCCCGTTGCCGGCGCCTTCGATCACCAGCGTCTGCCCCGGCGCCGCGGCGCGTGCGGGCGGGCCCGCAGCGGCGGCGGCGAGGAGCGCGGCGGCGAACGCCACGAAGCGCGCGCGAACGCCGTCGCGAGGCTCCCGGCCGGGCCGCCGGGCGGTGGTAGGTTGGCCTCATGCGTGGCATCTGCTCACTGGAGGAACACGACCGTGGGCAGCGCAGGCGCGGTCCGGATCGGAGGTTCCATGAGTTTGCACTCGTCGTTGCTGGTGAGGCCGTTGAGGGATGCACGATGGCTGTCGAGGTGAAGACCGAGGAGCGCCAACGGGAGGTTTTGGCCTCGGTTCCCAAGCAGCTTCTCATCGGCGGGCACTGGCGTGACGCAGAAGGCTCCGGGACGCTGGGCGTCGAGGACCCCGCCACGGGCGAGCAGCTCGTCGAGGTGGCGGACGCGACGCCTCAGGACGCGCTCGCGGCGCTGACGGCAGCCGCAGAGAAACAGGCCGAGTGGGCGCAGAGCGCGCCGCGCGACCGCGGCGAGGTGCTGCGCGCCGCATACGAGAAGATCGTCGCCCGCGCCGACGAGCTGGCGCTGCTGATGACGCTCGAGATGGGCAAGTCGGTGACGGAGTCGAAGGCGGAGATCTCCTACGCGGCCGAGTTCTTCCGGTGGTTCTCCGAGGAGGCCGTGCGCATACACGGCCGCTACATGGTCAACACCACCGGCAAAGGCCGGATCCTCACGATGCGCCAGCCGGTCGGGCCGTGCGTGTTCGTGACGCCGTGGAACTTCCCGACGGCGATGGGCACGCGGAAGATCGCCCCGGCCGTGGCTGCCGGCTGCACGATGGTCGTCAAGCCGGCGCAGCAGACGCCGCTGTCGATGCTCGCGCTCGCCCAGATCCTCGAGGAGTCCGGCCTCCCCGGCGGTGTGCTGAACGTGATCACCGCGAAGCGCTCGGGCGAGGTGATCGAACCGCTGCTGAAGGACCCGCGCACGCGCAAGCTCTCGTTCACCGGCTCGACCGAGGTCGGCCGCCGGCTGATCGAACAGTCCGCCGAGCAGATCCTGCGGACCTCGATGGAGCTCGGCGGCAACGCGCCGTTCCTCGTCTTCGAGGACGCCGACCTGGACGCCGCGGTCGAGGGTGCTCTCCTCGCGAAGATGCGAAACGTCGGCGAGGCGTGCACGGCGGCCAACCGCTTTCACGTGCACGAGTCGCTCGCGGACGAGTTCTCCCGCCGCCTGGCCGAGCGCATCGGGGCGCTGAAGGTGGGCCGCGGCACGGATCCCGGCGTGGACGTGGGGCCGCTGATCGACGGCAAACAGCGCGACAAGGTGCAGGAGCTCGTCGAGGACGCGGTCGGCCGCGGCGCGAAGGTTCTCGTCGGCGGCCAGCCCGGCGACGGCCCGGGCTACTTCTACGACCCGACGGTGCTGGCGGCGGTCCCCGACGACGCGCTGCTGATGACCGAGGAGATCTTCGGCCCGGTCGCACCCGTCGCGACGTTCAAGACCGACGAGGAAGCGCTGGACGCCGCGAACCGCACCGAGTACGGCCTCGTCGCCTACGTGTACACGCGCGACCTGGAGCGCGCGTTCCGCGTGTGCGAGCGTCTCGAAACCGGCATGGTCGGGCTCAACCAGGGCGTGGTCTCGAACCCGGCGGCACCGTTCGGCGGGGTCAAGCAGTCGGGGTTCGGCCGCGAGGGCGGCTTCGAGGGGATCGACGAGTACCTGGAGACGAAGTACGTGGCGTTGGCCGTGTGAGGCGGGGAGCAGGAAGCTGCCTGACGGAGCGGCGGCGGGGACTCTCCCGGGCCGTACTCCAAATCGTCCTACGCTGGTCCTTCACCTTGGCCGCGTCTGCCCGCTCAAACGGTCGCATCTCTGACGGTTCCGCCGTGTTCATGTGGGCAAGACCGTTGTACCAAGCGTCTAAACACGAACTAAGTGAGCTGACGATGGAAAGGGACACATCCCCCCAGGACCCCGCGCTGTTCGCCTCCGCGGTGGTCCGCGCCGTCGACGAGATCGACGCGAGCAGCGAGGAGCAGCGCGACGAGCTGCTCTGCGCTCTGCTCTGCGCCGCGTGGGGCAGCATCCACGCGCAGAACCAGTAGCGCTTTCCCCCGACCCCCCAAGCGGCGGCGCGCATGTCTCGCCGCCGCCCCGGGCTCTCCGCCCGCTTCGCCCCGGCTCACCCGCCGAGGGTCAACAGGTCGTCCAGCAGGCGCCCGTAGGCGCCCAGCAGGATCGACAGGTGTCCTTCGCCGTCGAGCAGGTGCGGCTGCGCACCCGCCACGTTCTCGGCGAGCCAGCGGCCGTGCCCGTACGGGACCATGCGGTCCTCGGAGCCCTGCCAGACGGCCACCGGCGTGCGGATCTCCTGGAGCGAGAACCCCCAGTCCGCGACGAAGGCGAGGTCGTCGTCGAACCAGCCCCAGATGTCGGTTTCCAGGCCGCCGTGGAAGAGCGTCGCAAGGTACTCGGCGAACTCCCCGGTCGCGGCGTCGCGGTCGACGTCTGAGAGCAGCTGCCCGAGCGACTCCTGGATCTCGGGCCCGCCCGCGGCGAGGATCCCCTCGCGCTCGGCGCGCAGGAAGCGTCTCGAGCGGCTGCTCGCCCTGTTCGGCGGCGCCGAACTCCGCGAGGTTCTCCGCTCCCATCCCGGCCAGCCAGTCGAGGCCGGCGGCCGAGCGCGGAGCGACGCCCGCGATGGTCGCGGCGGCGATCGTGCGTTCCTCGAGCAGCGCCGCGCATGCGAGCGCGTGCGGACCGCCGCCGGACCAGCCGACCGTGAGGAACCGCTCGACTCCAAGGGCACCGAGCACCGCCTCCACGTCGCCCACGCAGTCCGCGACGGTGCGGCCCGCGTTGCGGTCCGAGCGCCCGTAGCCGGGACGGGAGTAGGTGATGTGGCGTAGCCCGCGTTCGGCGCCGAGTGCGACGAGAGGCTCATAGAGGACCCCCGCCGAGGGCGTGCCGATGTGGAACAGCAGCGCCTGACCGTCGGCCGGACCGGCGTGCTGGACGTCGAGCGCCCGTCCGTCAGCCGTCTCGACACGAAGGCGCTCCATGCGCGTAATCGTGCCACGCCAGTGAGCACGGTTCCCCTCCGGAGGCGACTGCGCCGGTGGCTAGAGTCTCTCGCCGATGAGACGTGACAGGCGCATCGTCCCGTTCGTGCTGCTCGCCGTGCTCGCCGTGGCCCTGGCGCTCGCCGGCTGCGGCTCCTCCTCGTCGGGCAACGGGATCGAATCGAAATCTCCCGAGCAGATCCTCGAAGCGACCAAAGAGGCCGCCTCGAAGGCGTCCTCGGTGCACATCCGCGGCTCGATCGTCACCTCGGGCAAGCCGATCGCGCTCGACATGGAACTGCTGGCGGGCAAGGGCGGCAAGGGCACGATCGCCCAGGAAGGCTTCACGATCCAGCTCGTCCAGGTGAACGGCGCCGTTTACATCAACGGCAGCGCCGCCTTCTACAAACACGTCTCCGGCTCGGCCGCCGCGGCACTGCTCCAGGGCAAATGGCTGAAGGCGCCGGCGAACAGCGGCGAACTGGCCTCGCTCGCCGAGCTCACCGACCTCAGCAAGCTGATCGACACCGCCCTGGCCGACCACGGCACCCTCAGCAAGGGGGGCACCACCACGGTCCAGGGGCAGAAGGCCGTGGAACTGAAGGACACGAGCAAAGGCGGCACGCTGTACGTCGCCGCCACCGGGCAGCCGTACCCTCTCCAGATCACGAAGTCGGGCGCCGAAAAAGGTCTCGTGACCCTCAGCCGCTGGAATCAGCCCGTCACGCTGCAGGCGCCGGCGAATGCAATCGACATCAGTGCGCTACAGAAAGGCGGCTGATCAGCCGATTCATCTGTATGTCTACGAGCGCTGAGACCCGATCAAGGCTGCTCGCGCGCGCGTCGAGGGGAGCGGTGACACGCGGCGCCAACCTGGGGTCGGTCAAGGATGCGGGGTATCTCGGTGAACGGTGTGATGCAGGCGGAGCTCCTCCAGGCGTTACAAGGCCCACCCACCCAGGGCCCACCCGAGCATCCCGCCGCACCGGAACCGCGCCGTCGCGGCAGGGCGATGCCTGACCGCCGCGCGCAGAGCTCGACGCCCTCGGGCGGGGGCTCGCACAAGAAGCCTTCCTTCGGCGGCTCCGGCCGTCGCGCGCTGCCGGCGATGTTCGCCGGCGCCGCCGTGGCGCTCGTCGCCATCGTCGTCCTCGCGCTGAACGGCGCCGGCGCCGCCGCTGCGGCCTGTGCCGCGGTGCTCTTCCTCGCGGCGCTCGCGATCGGCTGGGGCTTCGGCGAGCGCGGCATGGCCTCGCTCGAAGACGAAGTCGAGACGAGCACCTCAGAGCTGAAACGCGCGCTCTCCGAGCTCGAGATCGCCCAGGCCGAGACGGTCCAGCGCCTGTCGATGGCGGTCGAGTTCCGCGACGAGGACACGGGCGCGCACATCGAGCGCATCGGGCGCTTCTCGGTGCTGCTGGCCGAACACATCGGCATGGACGCCAAGTTCTGCGAGCGCCTGCGCCACGCCGCCCCGCTTCACGACGTCGGCAAGGTCGCGATCCCCGATGCGATCCTGCTGAAGCCCGGCCCGCTCACGCCCGAGGAGCGCGCGATCGTCGAGACGCACGCTGAGGAGGGGCACCGCCTCGTGCGCGGCTCGTCCTCCTCGATCCTCGACATGGCCGCCACGATCGCGCTCAGCCACCAGGAGAAGTGGGACGGCAGCGGCTACCCGCGCGGCCTGAAGGGCGAGGCGATCCCGATCGAGGGCCGCATCGTCGCGGTCGCCGACGTCTTCGATGCGCTCACCAGCGACCGCGTGTACCGCAAGGCCTTCTCGGTCGAGGACGCGATCCAGATGATGCGCGAACAGCGCGGGCGCCACTTCGACCCGGTGCTGCTCGACGCCTTCATGGAAGTCCTCGGCCGCACCGGCCCCGACGCTCGCGAGGAGGTGCGGCTCGACCCCGCCGCGCTCGTCGAGTCGACGCTCGAGACCTTCGCCACCGCGCTCGAACGCGGCGACGCGGAGATGGCCGAGAGCGCGATCGCGGGGGCGATCGAGGACGGCATCGCGCCGATCACGCTGCACGCCGAGGTGATCGGGCCGTCGCTGCGCAGGCTCGACGTGCTCTCCGACGCGGGCGAGCTCTCCGCCGACACCGAGCACCGCGCCGTGACGATCGTGCGCCGCGTGCTGGCGACGCTGTACCGCTACATGACGGGCGGCACCGAGCCGACCCGCGAGCTGGTGCTGATCGCCGGCGTCAAGGGCGACGAGCACACGCTCGGCCTGCAGATGGTCCACGACCAGCTCGCTGCCGCCGGCTACCGGACCGTGTTCGACACCGACCTCGACGGCGAACGCCTCGTGGAGCTGGTCGAGAGCCGCAGTCCCGACCTCCTCGTCGTGGGCGCGATCGTCGCCGGCGACGACGGCATCGATACCGCCCTGGCCGAACTGCGCGCGAGCCGCCCGGCGCTGCCGGTGGTTCTGTCCGGCCCCGCCGTCGGCGGCAGCCTGCCCCGCGAGCGCGGCGGCACGCGCGTGCTGGAGCGCATCGACCAGTCGGTCGACGCGGTCGAAGAGCTGCTGACCGGCGCCGCTGCGGCAGCCTAGGCACCGCGAGAGCCGGCGCCCTCGCTTCGCGCACGCTAGAGTCGCGCCGGTGAGCAAGCGCGCGATCGTGACCGGCGGCGCCGGCTTCATCGGCTCGCACGTCGCGGACGCGCTGCTGGCCGACGGCTACGAGGTCCGCGTGATCGACGATCTCTCCTCGGGGCTGGCCGAGCGCGTGCCGTCGGGGGCAGAGCTCGTCGAGCTCGACATCACCGACGAGCAGGCGCTGCGCGCGACGGTCGGCGAGTTCGAGCCGCAGGCCGTCTACCACCTGGCCGCGCAGGCGAGCGTGGTGGCCTCGGTGCAGGACCCCGGACGCGACTGCGACGTCAACGTGCGCGGCACGTTGAACGTGCTGGAGTCCGCCGGCGCCCAGGGCGCTCCCGTCGTGTTCACCTCGACCGGTGGCGCGCTCTACGGCGACGAGGCGCCGCGGCCGACGCCGGAGGACCGGATCCCCGCGCCGCTCTCGCCCTACGGCGCCTCGAAGTGGGCGGCCGAGGCCTACGTGCGCACGTGGGCGCTCTCATCGGGCATCCCGCACACGGTGGCGCGCCTCGGCAACGTCTACGGGCCGCGTCAGAGCCCGCACGGCGAGGCCGGCGTGGTCGCGATCTTCACCGGGCACATCAACGAGGGTCGCCGGCCGAAGCTCTACGGGCACGGCAAGCCGACACGCGACTACATCTACGTCGCCGACGTCGTCAGCGCTCTGCTGACCGCGACCGGCACCGCCGGCGTCTACAACATCGCCACCGGCGTCGAAACGGACGTGCTCACGATCTGGCGCCGGCTCGCCGAGACCGCCGGCTCGGACATCGAGCCCGAGCTGGCCGACCTGCGCCCGGGCGAGCTGCAACACAGCTGCCTGGACATCGCCCGCGCCCGCGACGCGCTCGGCTGGTCGCCGCAGGTGCCGATCGACGAGGGCCTCGCGATCACCTATCGCGCCCTGAGCGAGGAATTCGCGCCGAGCTGAGCCCGCGGCGGGCGTTCCTGCAAGCGCCTTCCCATCCCTGCATCGGCCCGGCCGATGCGCCGAGGCAACAGCATGACCCCGATTCGCGGGGCCGTCATCGCGGCCCTGACGTGCGCAGCGTTGCTGCTCAACGCCGGCGCCGCCGCCGCGGTCGCCGACCAGCCCGGCGGTGTCACCGCACCCGAATCCACGCAGGCGGGTGGGAGCCAGTTCGGCGTGCAGACCAGCATCGCGCGGCCCGAGCTCTCCTATCTCACCATCCCAAACAGCGCGACGGCCGGCCGTCCGCCGCGGATCGTGCTCGAACTCGTCGAGCCTCACGTGCCCAGCGTCTTCTTGCGCGTGCTCGTGATCGACCTGCACAGCCGCCACACGGTGCTGACCGCAGAGATGGGCTGGGTGCGCACCTCCCACCGCTTCGCCGTCGTCTGGCCGCGCGGGGCGCGCATCGGCGCCGGCAGCTACCACGTCACCGTCTCCGCGCACGATCGCCGCAACGGCAACATCCTTCGCAACGCGCGCATCTCCGGCCAGGCGACGCTCACCGTCAAGGAACCCTCGCTGCCCGTGACGGCCGCGCCCGAACCGGGCGTGCCGACGCCGGCCCAGACGGTCGTCGACGGCGCCGTCTTCCCCGTCCGCGGGGCGCACAGCTTCGGCGGGCCGGAAAACCGCTTCGGCGCGCCGCGCGCCGGGCACATCCATCAGGGTCAGGACGTCCTCACGGCCGAAGGCACGCCCGACGTCGTGCCGCTCGCCGGCACGATCCTCACCACCGCCAACCAGCCCGGCGGGGCCGGCTACTACGTCGTCGAGCACACGCTGATCGGCTTCGACTTCATGTTCGCCCACTGCGAGGCCGGCTCGTTCACCGTCGCCGCGGGTCAGGCCGTCGCGGCGGGCCAGCAGATCTGCCGCGCCGGGCAGACCGGCGACGCCACCGCCCCGCACCTGCACTTCGAGATCTGGGTCGGCGGCTGGCAGGCCTCGAGCGGCCATCCGATCGACCCGCTGCCCTACCTCGAAGCCTGGGAACGGGCCGGCAGCTAGGCGCTCTCAGCGCGCCGCCGGCCAGGCGCGACTCGGTAGCATCGTCCGCGCGGCGAGATAGCTCAGTTGGTAGAGCACACGACTGAAAATCGTGGTGTCCCCGGTTCGAATCCGGGTCTCGCCATCGCAGACTGCCCGCCTTGCGTTCAGGTGGCTCCGCCCCGCCCCCGCGCGGGCGCGAAGAACTCGATCAGCAGCTCGTTGACGCGCTCGGCCTCGTCGTGGTGGACCCAGTGCGAGGCGTCGGGCAGCCGTTCGACGCGGTCGAGGTTGGGCACGTCGTCGTGGTGGGGTTCGGCGAGTGTCGGGCCGAGGAAGCGGTCGCTGCCGCCCCAGATGACCAGCGTCGGCGCCGTGATCGGGCGGATCTCGCCGCCGGAGTGGCGCACCGCGTACCGGTAGTAGTTGATCATCGCCGTCTCCGCCCCTGGCTGCGACCACGCCTCGATGTACCGGCTCATCTCCTCCGGCGTGTAAGGGGGCTGCGCGTCGCGCAGGAAGTCCTGGAGGAACTCCCAGTTGTCGGCCCGCAGGTGGTGCTCGGGCACCCCGGGGAGCTGGAAGTAGAAGAAGTACCAGGAGCGGCGCAGCTGGCTGGGGTGGCGCAGGCCCTCGTTGAGCTTGCGCGGGTGGGCCGCGTCGAGGATCGCGAGCTTCTCGACGACCTCGGGGTGGTTCATCGCGAGCGTCCACGCAGCGGTGCCGCCCCAGTCGTGGCCCACCACCAGCGCGGACTCGGCGCCGCGCTCGGAGATCAGGCCGCGGACGTCTTCGGCCAGCGCCTCGGCCCCGTAGGCGCCGACCCCGTCGGGCTTCGAAGACAGGTTGTACCCACGCAGGTCCGGGGCGACGACGCGGAAGCCCGCGGCCGCGAGCGGCGCGATCTGCAGCCGCCAGCCGTACCAGAACTCCGGGAAGCCGTGCAGGAGGAGCACCAGCGGTCCATCGCCGGCTTCGACGTAGTGCAGCTTCACGTCGCCGACCTCTGCGAAGCCCTCCGTGAGTTCGACGGGGACGGCTTCTGACAGGCTGCTGAACGCGTCTGCGGAGCCTGGCGCCGAGTTCGGTGCTTCAGAGGTGGAGCCTTGGGGCTGCGAGCTCATGCGGGCGTCCTCTCCGATCGGGTTGACGTGATGCGGCTAGCCTGGCCCCGTCGTCCCCGGGGTCGCGCCCGTGAACGCCCGGGCGTGCCGACTGGCGAGGGCCGTGCCTGCACGCCGGCTTCAGGACCCGCCGGTGAGGAAGTACCGGGCATAGGGGCTGCCCGCGAGCTTCTCGCCCACGAGGCGGGAGAGCAGCAGCACCGAGCTGCGGGGGCGGTAGTTCGCGGCCACATGGAGGGTCCGCTCCGACGCGTCGCGGGTCACGATCACCGCACACCCGATCGGCTCGCCCCCGACCTGGGCGTTGTAGTCCTCGATCCAGCCGTGCTCGCGGTAGGGGCCCGCGAAGTTGAACTCCTGCCGTTCATAGACCGCGCGGATCGTCCCGACGATCGTCCGCACGGCCTCCGGCCCCTGAGCCGCCCCGTCCAGCAGCGAGCCCTCGATCGTCACGTCCTCGGCGAGATCCTCGAGCCACGGCGGGTAGTAGTCGCTGTAGCGGCCGTCCGCGTCGATGCCGCTCTGTGTGTACGTGGGGACTCCGTCGCTCCCGGCCTCGCTCATGTCGCGCCACCGCCCCGCAGCGGCCTGAACGCAGCTCGCATCTCGCCGGCGAACAGCTCCGGCTCCTCCCAGGCCGCGAAGTGGCCGCCCCTGTCGACCTCGTTGAAGTAGATGAGGTTGGAGTAGGTGCTCTCGACCCATGCGCGCGGCGCGCGGAAGATCTCGCCGGGGAAGGTGGTGAAGCCCACCGGCAGCGAGACCTCCGGAACGGAGTGGCCCGCTGCGGCGGCCGCGGCTCGCCCACCCTCCCAGTACGAACGCGCCGCCGAAGCTCCGGTGGCCGTCAACCAGTAGCACGTGATGTTGTCGAGGATGTGGTCGCGGGTGAGGTTGCCGGCGGGCTCTTGCTCGACGAAGGCGCGCGAGATCTTGTAGTAGCTGTCGGTGTCGTGGTCGAGCATCCACGCCGCCAGGGCTACGGGTGAGTCCAGCAGGGCGTAGGCGATCGTCTGCGGGCGTGTGCTCTGCTCCAGGAAGTAGCCGAAGCCGGTCGTCCGGAAGTCACCGATCGCCGCGACGGCGGCGCGCTCCTCATCCGAGTCCGAGGGCATCTCGGTCACGTTGCTCAGCGCCTGCCGGAGGAAGTTCAGGTGGATGCCGATCAGACCCTCGGGCGCCTGCCGAGCCATCGCGTCGGTGACGGCGGCGCCCTGATCGCCGCCTTGTGCGACGTAGCTGCTGTAGCCGAGGCGGCCCATCAGCTCCGACCACGCCCGGGCGATGCGCCCCGGCTCCCATCCGATCGCCTTGGGCGCGCCCGAGAAGCCGTAGCCCGGAAGCGAGGGAAGGACGAGGTCGAACGCGTCCGCGGCGCTCCCGCCGTGGGCCGTCGGATCCGAGAGCGGGGCCACCACCTCCAGCAGCTCGATCACCGAGCCCGGCCAGCCGTGCGTGATGATCAGCGGGAGCGCATTCTCGTGCCGCGACCGCACGTGGAGGAAGTGAATCTCCTCCCCGTCGATCTCGGTCACGAACTGTGGCAGGGCGTTGAGCTTCGACTCGCACAGGCGCCAGTCGTAGTCGGTTTCCCAGTAGCGCATGAGCTGCCGGATCGTCTCGAGCTGCACCCCCTGCGAGCGATCCACGACGAGCTCCCGGCCGGGCAGCCGTGTAGCCCCGATTCGCCGTCGCAGGTCGCTCAACGCCTCCTCTGGTACATCCACCTCAAAGGGACGGAGCGTTGAGACGCTTGCCGGCTGGCCAGTGGCGACAGACATGTCGGGCCCCTGTCGTTGACGTTGAAGGCGTGCCCGAAGCCTGCCCTTTGTGCGAGGGCGCTGGCGCCCGGCAGTGCACCGGTCTGCACCCGGGTCCGTGACGGCGTGCGGTGCCTAGTCGCCGCGGTGCGCGATCAGCACCGAGCGCCGGGAGTGCGCCGCCACTGCCTCGGCGACGCTCCCGATCAACACGCTGCCGAGGCCCGTGCGCCCGTGCGAGCCGAGCACGATCATGCTCGCGTCGCGCTCGTCGGCGAATTCGACGATCACCTTCCACGCGGGCGAGCCCTCGATCTCCGCGCTGCTGGCGCTGAAGCCCGCGGCGACGGCGAGCTCCGCGCCGGCCGCCGCCGTCTCCGCGGCCGCCCTCCGGACTTCGGCGATCTCCGCGGCGTTGACAGTCAGCGCCGCCGTCGGCACGAACCCGACGTCGAACGGCTGCCAGACCGTGAGCACCACCGCGTCGCGCCCCGGCGCGAGCTGCCGGCCGGCGTCCTCGATCGCGAGCTTCGCCAGATCGGAGCCGTCGTAGGCAAACAGGACAGGCCCGCGCGCTCCGTGCTCGCTGCCGGGGCGCTCATCGGGCCGGCTCCTCGGCGAACGCGGGCCGGCGCTCGCGCCGGCGCACGCGCGCGAGCAACGGCGGCGAGTACCAGGCCGGGCCCTCACCGTCCATGAAGCGCGGGAGATCCGGCTTCTGCGCCCTCGCACCGCCCAGCGCGTACAGGGCGACCGGGACGACCGCGCCGCCGACCGCGAGCGCGAGCCCGATCCAGAGAGCCAGGCGAGTGCCTTCCTGCGGGCTCCCGCCGACCGTCACGGCGAGGTGGACGAAGATCGGCGCGATCATGAAGGCCGCGACCGCCCGGAACAGCTCGACGATCGCGAACACGCGCTGCAGGCTCGCGGCGGCCAGCGAGAAGCCGGCCACGAACAGCGCGGGGGCGACGGCCGCGCCCAGGCCGATCCCCGTGAGCCCGGAGCCGATCAGCGCCGTCGCTTCGGTGGCGGGGATGTGGATCAGGAAGACCCCGATCCCGGCCGCGAGGAACGCCATGCCCGTAAGGGGCAGGTAGTGGAGCTCGCGCGTTTTGAGCACGAGACCCAGCGCGACCGCCGTGATCAGCGCGCCGCCGAGCTCGGGGAGATAGAGCAGCCCGACGTGCAGCGGCGAGTAGGAGCCGTACAGTTCGGCGGCCGTCAGCACGGTCGCCGAGACCGAGGCCGCGGCTGCCGCCAGCGCGAGCACGATGCCCGCGACCGGGATCGTGCTCGTGAGCATCGTGCGCACAGTCAGCAGCGGATGGGAGCTGCGGTACTGGTAGACGACCAGCGTCACGATCAGCCCGAGGCCCACCAGCAGCGGCAGCAGCGTCTGCGGGCCGACGAAGGCGTGGGTGAGCAGCTGGGAAGCGCCGTAGAAGGCCAGGACGCAGCCTGAGGCGGCCAGGCCGATCGCGCGGACGTCGCGCGGGGCGGAGAGGTCGGCCGGCGGCGCGTCCTCGAAGGTCAGCACGGAGAGAGCCAGGGCGGCGAGCGAGATCGCGGCGACGATCCAGAACAGCGGGCGCCAGCCGTTCGCGCTCGCCTGGATGCCGCCGATCACCGGTCCGAGCGCGACGGCGCCGAAGATGCAGACGTTCATGATCATCGCGGTCCAGCGGAACTTCTCGATCCCGAAGCCGAGTGCCAGCGGCGGCACGGCGGCGATCAGCAGGAGGCTCGTGCACAGGCCCTGCAGCACGTGGCCCGAGATGAACATGGCGGAGTTGGTCGCGGATGCGGCGAGGACGGAGCCGATCACGAGCAGCACGGCATACAGCACCATCATCCGGCGCTGGGGCAGGAGCTGGGCGAACTGGACGGCAAGGACCGTGCCGACGGCGTAGCCGGCGTTGGCCAGGCCCAGGCCGAGGCTCATCGTCTGGGGGCTCATGTGCAGCTGCCCGCCGATGATCGGCGTGAGCGGCTGGAGCGCGGCGGACAGACCCAGGTACGGGACGAGGGCGAAGATCACCATCGCGGCGGCGGCGGGGTACCGGCCTGCGAGCGGACCCTGTCTCATGGGCGAACCCCCTTTCCGCGGGTGAGGTGGGAGGTGTCAGGGAGGGTAGGAACCAACTTGGTGCGATCCTGTGAAGAAGCTAAAATGGAGGGGTCCTCCGAATGATACGGAGGTAGCCTCCGCTTTTCAAGTCCAAGATGAGCACGCTCGACAGATCCACAGGCCAGGCGGCCGCGCCGCCGAAGCGCGCCGATGCACGTCGTAACTACGAACGCCTGCTGAGCGCCGCGCGTGAGGCGTTCGCCGAAGGTGGCGAGGAGACGGCGCTCGAGGAGATCGCACGGCGCGCCGGCGTCGGCATCGGCACGCTCTACCGCCACTTCCCGAGCCGCCAGGCGCTGCTCGAGGAGCTCTACGTGACCGAGCTCGACGAGATCTGCCGCTCCGCCTCGGAGCTGGCCGGCGCCGACCCGTGGGACGCGCTGCGCGAGTGGTTCGAGCGCATGATCGGCTACCTGACGACCAAGCGGGCGCTCAACGAGGAGCTCTCCAACTACCTCGATCCGGACGCGCCCCTGTTCAAGCAGTGCCGCGGCGCGCTGTATGAAGCCGGCGAACCGCTGCTTGCGCGCGCGCAGGAGGCGGGCGTCGTCCGGGGCGACGTCGAGTTCCCCGACGTGCTGCAGATGGTCGTGGGGATCACGAAGATCCCGGCCACCGAGCCGGGGCAGGTGGAGCGCGTCCTCGGCGTCGCGCTCGACGGGCTGCGTTATCGCCCCGGGTCCTAGCCGCCCGAGCGGCAGTCCGCTACGAGCGCAGGACGCCGGTCAGCGCAGGATGCCCGTGTGCCCGATCGAGTAGCGCCCCGGCTGCGGCCAGACGCACAGCCCGTGCGGCCCGTAGCCGACAGGGATCTTGCGCAGCAGCTGTCCCGTGCGCGTCGAGATCGCGTAGACGACGTTGTCGTAGCGCCCGCTCAGCCACAGCACGCGGCCGTCGGCTGAGACCCCGCCCATGTCGGGCGAGCCGCCACCCGGCAGCCGCCACTTCTTCACCGGACGGCGGGTCGCGAAGGAGATCACGCTGATCGAGCCTTCGCCGCGGTTGCTGACATAGAGGAAGCGTGAGTCACGGCTCGGGTAGAGGCCGTGCGCGCCGCCCCCGGTGGGCTGGAAGCGGATCACCCTCATGCTCCGGGCGTCGATCAGCCAGACGCCACCGGAGTTCATGTCGGCGACGTAGAAGGTGCGCCCGTCTGGGGAGAGCTTGACGTCCTGTGGCGCCGCGCCTCCGCGCAACGCGATCCACTTCACGGCACGCTCCGTCTTCAGGTCGACGACGACCATGCGGCCGTCGAACTCGCACGAGACGAGCGCCAGCTGCCCGTCGGCGCTGAAGTCCATGTGGTCCACACCCGCGCACTGCGGCAGCGAGAGCGAATGCTCCAGCCGCATCGTCCGGGCGTCCCGGAAGTCCAGGCGGTGCAACGCCTCGGCGACCACGATCGCCCTCGTCCCGTCGGGGGTGAAGTACAGGTTGTAAGGGTCGCTCACCGGGATCGGCTGCCCGGGCCGCCCGGACCGGGGGTCGATCGGCGTCAGCGAGTTGCCGAGGTCGTTCGTGACGTAGAGCGTCCGCAGGTCCCACGAGGGTGTGACGTGCTGCGGCAGCGCACCCGTGGCGAAGTGCTCGACGATTCTGCCGGTCTTCTGGCTGATCACATCGACGGTGTTCGAGTCGCTGTTCGGCACGTACACGAGCGCCGGATCGCCGCGCACCTGGGGGGCCAGCATGCCGGGGCGCGTGGCGGCGTACACGTCGTCTGACGACAGCCCGGGCGGGACCCTGCCGGGCACCAGGGCGCCCGCCGGCTCGCGAGTGACGCTCGGTGTGGTGGTCCTGTGGGGCGCGGAGCGGACTGTCGTGCTCGGCGTGCTGCTGCTGCTGCCGCCGCCGCCGCAGCCGGCGGCGAGCGACGCGACGAGCAGCGCCGCGAGCCTCAGCGGGTGCCGCCGGCGGCGCGAGGGCGCTCGCGGGCTCACGGCGCGAGGCTCCAGATCTCGTCCTGGGCGCTGCCGGCCCCGTCCCTGCCACCGGCGAGGAGGATCGCCCCGCCGGCCGACGCGGCGCCCGCATCCGAGAGCGCGCGCGGCAGCTGCCCGGCCGGCTCGACCCTGCCGCTCGCCGGATCGACCGCCCAGATCGCGGCCGTCGGATCGCCTGCTTCGCCGACACGGCCGCCAAGCACGTAGAACCTGCCCCCGAAGGCCGCCCCCGGAGCGTGCGACACCGGCTTCGGCAACCGACCGATCGTCCGCACCGAGCCCGAAGCCGGGTCGACCGCGATGATCGCGCTCTGGGCATGTACGCCGTCGGTGCCGCCGGCGACGAGCAGGCTCCGCCCGACGGCCGCGACCGCCGCGTAGCGCAGCGGGTGCGGCATCGTAGCGACGACGCGGGGCGGGGCGCCGGGCCTGTACGCGATCACGGAGCGCTCGGGCGTGGTGCCGGTGTAGCCGCCGACGACGTACACGGTGCCGCCGATCGCGGCAGCGCTCGTGTCAGACAGCGGCTGCGCCAGCTCGCCTGCCGAGCTTGCCGAGCCGTCGGGCCCGACCGCGGTGATGCTCGCCACGGGGCCCGTCGCCGTGCCGCCGCCGAACACGTACGCGTGGGCGCCCAGCGCTGCCACGCCGACGTCGTGAACGGCCTGCGGCAGATGCCCGGCCTCTTCCGCCCGGGTTCCGCGCACAGCGATCACGGAATCCAGCGAGGCGTCGGCGGCGTCGAGGCCGCCGATCGCAAGCACCTGGCCGCCGGAGAGCGCCGCGAGCCCCGGGAGCTGGACCGGGAACGGGAGCCGGCCCCGCGCCACGACATGCAGGCGAGGCGGCGGTACGCGGTCCGAGCTCGACGAGGCCGCGGCCCGCGCGCCGTGCGGGGCCGCGGGCTTCGATGCCGGCTTGGAGGAGCCGCAGCCGCATGCTGCCAGCGTCGCCGAGAGCGCCGTCACGGCGAGCGCAAGGGCGAGCAGCCGCCGGGCCTTCCGCTCGATGCTCACGTCCCCCCGCCCGCCGGTCTCAGCCGCCGCGCGGGCGTGCTGCCGCTTCCGCCATTCCGGGCAGCTTCTGCGACCCACCTCAACCCTGCCTGAACGGAAGATGAGCGTATTGCCATCCTGGCGCAGCGGTGTCCGGGTCGTTGTCCAGACGGTCGGCGCGCAGCGCTGAGTGCTCGCTCTAAGCTGATCAGGCGGGCCGCCGCGAACGGTGGGACCCCGATCCACCAGGAGGACGAGATGTCAGCCGAGACCACAGTGCTGCTCGACCGCGAGCGCGTACGCAGCATGATCGAGCGCGAAGCGGTACGACTGGACGAGCGCACGCCCGGCAGCCTCGCGATGTACGAGCGCGCGCGGCGTTCGCTGAGCGGCGGGGTCGCCTCCAGCTACCAGGCGCGCGATCCGTGGCCGATCTACCTCACGACCGGGGAGGGGCCGGTCGTCTACGACGTCGACGGCAACCGCATGTGGGACTTCCACAACGGCTTCGGCTCGATGGTGCAGGGGCACGCGCACCCGGCGATCGTGCGCGCCGTGCGCGATCGCGTCGCGGAGGGCACCCACTTCGCCGCGACGACCGAGGACGGCGTGCTCGTCGCCGAGGAGCTGCAGCGCCGCTGGGGCATCGACCGCTGGCGCTTCCTGAACTCGGGCTCGGAGGCGACGATGGACGCGATCCGGATCGCGCGCGGCCACACCGGGCGCGACACCATCGTGAAGATCTTCGGCTCCTACCACGGCCACCACGACGCCGTGATGGTCTCGATCGGCGTCGAGTACGACCGCATCGGCGACCGCGAGAACTACGCGTCGCTGCCGTACGGCGCGGGCATCCCGAAAGAGGTCTCCGATCTGACGATCCCGGTCCCCTTCAACGACGCCGGCGCGATGGAGCGCCGCATCGAGAAGCTCGACGCCGAAGGGCGCAAGCCGGCCTGCGTGATCATGGAGGCGGCGATGATGAACCTCGGGGTGGTGCTGCCCGAGGACGGCTACCTGCAGGCGGTCCGCGAGCTGACACACCGCCACGGGATCGTGCTGATCTTCGACGAGGTCAAGACCGGCCTCGCGATCGCGGCGGGGGGCGCGACCGAGCGCTTCGGCGTGAAGCCGGACATGGTCACCCTGGCCAAGACGCTCGGCGGCGGGCTGCCGTCGGCCGCCGTCGGCGGCAGCGAGGAGGTGATGCGCGTCGTCGAGGACGGCACCGTCTACCAGGTCGGCACCTACAACGGCAACCCGCTCGCGATGGCGGCCGCGCGGGCGAGCCTCGAGGAGGTCCTCACGCCCGAGGCCTACGCGCACATGGACGCCCTGAACGACCGCATCGTCTCGGGCTGCCAGGGCGTGATCGACCGCTACGGCCTGTCTGGCTACGCCGTCGGCATCGGCGCCAAGGGCTGCGTGACGTTCTCGCCCACGAAGATCGTCGACTACGAGACGTTCAAGGCGAACCAGGACGTCGAGGTCACCGAACTGGCGTGGCTCTTCAACATGAACCGGGGCATCTTCATGACGCCGGGCCGCGAGGAGGAGTGGACGCTGTCGGTGACGCACACGGACGAGGCGGTGGACGCGTACGTCCAGGTCTTCGACGAGCTGGCCGCCGAGCTGACCGCCTGATTTTCTGATCGGGGGTGTGCCGCGCGCAGCGGCATGCCCCGCGTGGGGCGCCGACGGCGAACACGGCAGCGCACCAACTTTTTGCGCCCTTCGGCGTCTAATGGTCATGGCCTCGATCGTGGTCTCAGGCGATGTGCTCCGACGCCCCCGCGGCAGCAATCTGGCTGCCCACCTGCACTACCTGATCGGGCTTCGCAAGCTCGGCCACGACGTCGCCTACCTGGAGGAGAGCGGGGTCTCCGCCGATGCCGAGGGCAGGGTGCCGCGCGAGGGGCTGATGCTCCTGGCGGACCTGCTGCGCCGTTGCCGGGTCGACATCCCAGTCGTCTGGGTCGACTCCGACGCCGGGCTCGTGGGAGGCATGGTCTGGCCGCAGCTTCGACGCCGGCTGCGCAGCGCGGACCTGCTCCTCGACATCGGTGGGAACTGCTGGCTCGCCGAGCGGGCGCTGCCGCGCCGCCGCGCCCTGCTCGACATCGACGGGTGCATAGAGCGCGACCCGCTCGAGGCGGCGGCGAGGCAGACGGACCACAACCTCTACTTCACGAACCGCCGCGATCCCGACGAGCGACTGGCGGCCGAGTGGCTGCCGACGATCCCGCCGGTCGTCCCGCGCCTCTGGTACGGGCCGCCGGCGCGGGCCGAGCTGCCGCTCAAGGTGCTCGTCGGACGCGGCAGCGAGCAAGGCGGCCTCGGTCCCTCCGAGGGAGACGGCGCGCGCGTGGGGCAGCTGCTGGCATTGCCCGCGCGCCTCACGCCGCGCCCCTGGACCCCGCTCCCAGACGACGGCTCGGAGCTGGCGCAGCAGCTCACCGCCGTCGGGTGGAGCGTGCGGGCCGAGGCCGCCGACGACTTGTCGCTGTCCGCCTACCGGGCGCAGCTGATCGGCTCTCAGGCATGCCTCAACCTGAGCGGCGATCGCCACGTGTGGTTCACCTCGCACGACGCCTCGTTCCTCGCCGCCGGCCGGCCGCTGATCCTCGGCGACGGCGACATCGACTGCTGGATGCCGACCGGCGCCGGCGTGCTCACCTACAGCGACCTCGACGGCGCCGTCGACGCGGTGGAGCACGTCGCGCGCGAGCTGCCCCGCCACGCGGCCGCGGCGCGCGACATCGCCGAGCGCGTGTTCCACTTCAGCGTCGTGCTGCCGAACCTGCTCTCGCAGGCACTGCCCCGGCACCTGCACGCGGTCGCCTGAGCGTCAGCGGCCGAGCGCCCCGCGCACCGCGCCTGCGGTGGGGGCGAGATCCTCGGGCAGGCGGTCGAGCAGCGTCAGCCACGCCGGCTTCACCGCGGCGGCCGCCCGAACGAGATCCGCGCCGCCGTCGAGGTCCTGCGCGGCAACGCCGAGCCCGGCCCAGAACGTGAGCTCGTCGGCTTCCGGCGCCAGCTCCGCAGCGGCGGCGTAGAGCTCGGTGGCGCGCTCGTGGCGCCCCTCGGCGACGAGCTCGTCGGCCTCGCTCGCCATCTCGTATGCGCGCGCGAGACGCACCAGCCGCTGCAGCTCCGAAAGGGGGTCGCCGTGGTCCTCGACGCGGACGTCGAACCGCGCCCGCCACGGCTCGCCCGTCGCGGGCACGACCAGCAGCGCCGCCGACTGGCGCCCGCGCACGTCGCCGCCCTCGGCCTCGGCTGCCAGCAGCGCGGCGAGCATCCGCTCCGCGAGGTCACCCTGGGCCGCGCGATAGGCCGCCGCCATCGCCGCGGGCACCGTGTCGCGGGCCATCATGTTGGCCTGGCAGGCGAAGCCCTCGCCGACGACCTCGCCTGCGTGTTCGATGCATCCCGCGCCGGTGTGCGCGGCGGCGCCGCCCTGCGCGTCCACCACGCCGAGCTGCCGGTAGTCCGCCTGCTCGTCGTCCGCGAGGACCGCGGTGATCGCGGCGCCGGCGTCGAGCCCTTCAGCCATGCGCGCGAGCGCGTTCGGTCCGTGCGCCACCTCGGCGACCGACTGCGTCGCGACCGCGCCCACGCCGGGCTGGGCCCAGGACACCACACTCCCGACCGAGAACCAGTGCGACTGCACCGCCACGCCGAGCTCGCCGCCGGCCGGGTCGCGCGCGACGATCGAGTAGGTGCCCCGGCGCATCGCGCAATCATCGCACCGCCGCCCGGGTATCGTGGGACGCCGATGGGCACGACGCGGCCAGAGGCAGGCGCGGAGTCAGAGCGCCCCGGGGGCACCGAGACCGAAGCGCCGGCGCCGCAGCCGGATGGCGCCGAGGCGGAGGCCCCCGACGCGGGGGCGCGGGGCGCCGGCGACGAACCGCCGAAGGTCAGCGAGCAGCTCGAGAGCTGGCTGAAGGGAGACGGCCGCAAGACCGTGGGGGGCCTGATCGAACTGTTCGAGGAGAAGTCCTTCGCGCTGCTCTTCGTGCTGCTGCTCGGCGTACCCGCCCTGCCGCTCCCGACGGGTGGCGTCACGCACGTCTTCGAGATCCTCGCCATCCTGCTCGCGCTGCAGCTGATCGTCGGCCGCGATCAGATCTGGGTGCCGCGGCGCTGGTGCGAGCTGGAGCTGGCGGGCCCCCGCCAGCAGAAGTTCCTCGCCGGGCTGATGAAGTTCCTGCGCAAACTCGAGCGCTTCTCCAAACCGCGCTTCCGCTTCCTGTTCAACCACCGCGCGACGAGCATCGTGTTCGGCGTGCTGGTCGCCGCCGGCTCGGCGGCCGCGTTCCTCGCGCCGCCCTTCACGGGCCTCGACACGCTGCCGTCGCTGGGCGTGGTGCTGGTCTCGGTGGGCGTGCTGCTCGAGGACATCGTCGTCGTCGTCGTCGGCATCGCCGTGGGCGTCGCCGGGGTGATCCTCGAGATCGTGCTCGGCAAGGCGGCCGTGGGCGGCGTCAAAAAACTGCTCTAGAGGGGTACGCTCCTGCCATGGCCTCCGATTGGCCGACACTGCCCTATGAGCAGTGGCGCGAGACGTGCGAGACCCTGCACGCGCACACGCAGGTGCTCGGCAAGCTGGCGGTGGCGCTGGCGCCGCCGGAGCCCCAGCTCCAGCACGCGGCGCTTCGCCTGAGCGCCCGCGGCTGGGAGACGCTGCCGCTGCCGGCGCCCGACGGCTCGGGGTCCTTCGCGGCTGTGCTCGACCTGCACGCCCACGAGGCGGTGCTCGAGCACAGCGACGGGCGCACCGCCCGCATCGTCCTCCCCGGCCGCTCGGTGGGCGCGGTGACGCGCGAGGTGCTCGCCTCGGCGCAGGAGCTGGCCGGCGCGTTCGAGATCAACACGACCCCGCAGGAGGTCGACTGGACCGAGCCGCTCGACGCAGACGAGCGCCACCGCACCTACGAGCCCGAGCAGGTCGAGCGCTACTTCGCCGCAGCCACGCGCGCAGCGCTCGTGCTCGCGGCGTTCCGCGCGCCGTTCCGTGGGCGCGCGACGCCGCTGAACGCCTGGTGGGGCTCGTTCGACCTCGCGGTCAACCTCTTCTCCGGCCGGCCCGCAGCGCCACCGTCGCAGGACTTCATCATGCGCAACGCGATGGACTCACAGGAGGTCGCCATCGGCTGGTGGCCAGGAGACGCACGCTACGAACGCGCCGCGTTCTACGCCTACGCCTACCCGGCCGACAGCGGCTTCGGCGGCCAGGAGCTGGAGCCCGCGGCGGCCCGCTGGGACAGCGATCTCGGCGAGTACGTGCTCGACTGGGACGACGTCTGCGCCAGCCCGGACCCGCACGGCGCGGCGCTCGCGTTCGCCCGGTCCGCCTTCGACCACGCCTGCACCGTCTGCCAATGGGACCCGAAGCTGGCGGCGACCGCGGAGGGCGTTCCGCCCCCGGTCTCCTAGCGCCCCGTCACCGCGGCACAGCCCGCTGTTGGATACTGAGCAGGCGATGTCGCAGCAGAACGTGGAGACGGTCGAGCGGGCGATCGCAGCGGTCAACGCGCGGGACGTGGACGGCTACCTCGCCTGCTGCACCGAGAACGTGGAGCTGGTAACGCCCTTGGCTCTCATCGGGGCCGAGTATGTGGGGGCCGCCGGGATCAGGCGCTTCTTCACCGACATCCAGGACGTGGGCCCGGACTTTCGGATCGATGTGCAGAGCGTGCAAGCGGTCGGCGAGAGCAGCGTGATCGTCTTCATGCGGACCAGCGCGACAGGACGTGCCAGCGGGCTCGCGACGGGCACCGAAAGCACGAACGTCTATGACCTCGCCGACGGCAAGATCGAGCGCATTCGCATCTTCCTGGACGACGCCGAGGCCCTCAAAGCCATGCGGCTGACGGCGTGGCCGTAGTCTCTCAGGAGCCGGTGACCGTCGCCGGCGTGCGGTCGTACGTGGCGGCGAGCGACGGCCGTGCCGAGCGCGGCGAGCGCCGAGAGGTAGAAGACCGCCGAGTAGCCCGCGAGCGCGGCGGTCGCGCCCGCGATCGGCCCGCCGAGCCCGACGCCGATGTCGAAGAAGGCGGTGAACGCGCCGAGGGCGGAGCCGCGCCGGTCGTCGTCGACGTCGCCCACGACCATCAGAGCGAGTGAGGGGAACAGCATCGAGAAGCCGATGCCCACGATCAGCGCGCCGAGCAGCGCCAGCTCCAGCGAGTGGGCGGCGGCGATCACCGTCAGCCCGGTCGCCTCGAGGAGCGCAGCCGCCGTGGCGGTGGGTCGCGGCCCCGCGCGGTCCGGCACGTGGCTGAGCGCGACCCGGCTCGCGAACACCGCCACCGCGAACGCGGTGAAGACCGCGGCGCCGCCGTCGATGCCGCGCGATTTCAGCGCGAGCACGATGAAGCCGGCGAGCGCGGCGTAGCCGACGTTGGCGAGGGCGAGCGCGGCACCGGGGCGCCGGGCGGCGTGCGGGAACAGCGACGTCTTCTCGGGTGGCACCAGCGTCTGGCGATCGATCGGCTCGGGCAGGCGGATCGCGATCAGCGCGCCCAGCGCGGGCAACGCGGCCGTCAGCGCGAACACCGCGTCGTAGCCCGCGGAGGAGCGCAGCAGCTCGCCGGCGACCGGTCCGAGCGAGAGCCCGCCCCACACCGCCAGCCCGAACAGCCCGAGCGCGAGCCCGCGCCGGTCCTCGGGCGCGAGGTCCACGGCCCACGTAGCGCCCGCCGTGTAGACGGACCCCTCGCCGGCGCCGACGACGAGGCGCGCGGCGACCAGCGTCGGCACGCTGTCCGAGATCAGGTACAGCACGCCGCCGAGCGCCATCGCGAGCGAGCCGGCGACGAGCACGATCCGCCGTCCGCGCCGGTCGGACTCGCGCCCCGCCAGGGGCCTGCACACGACCGAGGTGACCGCGAACGCGCCGACCACGATCCCGACCGCCACGTCCCCGGCGCCCAGCGGCCCGCGCACGTAGGTGGGCAGCACCGGCAGCGTGGCCCCGATCGCCACGAACGCGAGCAGCGCGCTGAAGAACAGCCCCGCCGACGCGCCGACGCCCGGATGCAGCGTGACCGGCCCGAGCCGGCGAACGGGGGGCGGCGCTGTGTCTGGGGGAGGAGGCACGCCCATGGGGCGGTTGAGGGTAAGGGAACGGAGGCGCGACTGGCCGGGCGGCCAGTCCGCGGTCAGTCCGCGGCGCCGAGCCGCGTGCAGCGGCAGCCCGAGCAGGGCCACGCCGCGAGCGAGAGAAGGCGCGGTCGGTCGTGACGAGGCGTAGAGCAGCGGACTAGGTGGCGGGTTCCCGGCGAGCGGTGATCGCCGCCGCGCGCGGCGCCGGCCACGGGCGGTTGCGGCCGGACTGCGCGCACCGCTTGGCAACGCGGGTTGCCGAGGCAGGGGCGCCGCCGCCGGATGGCGGCCGCGGCGCACGTGCAATCCAGCAAGGGGGATCACGTGTTCTTCGGAAGGAGTCTCCGGCTTCTGCCCGTCGTGCTGGCGGGCGTGGCTTTCTGGGCGCTGCCCTCGGCGGCGCAGGCAAAGACGATCAAGGTCGCCGCGACCGGCAGCACGACCTCGATCCAGTCAGCGATCGAAGCTGCCGCCCCGGGCGACACGGTCTCGGTCGCGCCGGGCACCTACAAAGGCCCTACCGTTCGGGTCACCAAGAGCAATCTGACGCTCGAAGGCAGCGTCGCTGCCACCATCGACGCGACGGGCAACCAGTACGGCATCACCGTGGGCTCGAAGCTCGAATTCGAACCAGGTCCCACGTGCCCGGCCTTCACGGTCAGCAACTTCAAGATCCGCGGTCTCACCGTCGAGAAAGCGGACGAGACCGGCATCTTCCTGTTCGGCGTCGACGGCTTCGAAGTGGCCGGCGGGCGCTACCTCGACAACGGCGAGTACGGGATCTTCCCGCGCTGCTCGCACAACGGGCTGATCGTAAAGAACTCGGGTGGCGGCGGCGATGACGCGACGATCTACGTCGGCGTCGATCACAACGTCGCGGTCGAAGACAACAACCTCAGCGAAGGCGAGCTCGGGATCGAGCTCGAGAGCACGAACGACTCGATCGTGCGGGGCAACAAGCTCAAAGAAAACACGGCCGGCATCTTCGTGATCGTGCTGCCCAACCTGCCCGAAAGCGACGACGAAACGAGCGTTGATCGAAAACAACGTCGTGCAGAAGAACAACCGGCCCAACCCGTTCCCGCCGGTCTGCGAAGGCCCCGAAACGCCGCCCGGATGCGTCGAAGAATTCACCGACGACCTCCAGCTGCTGCCCTCGGGCACGGGGATCCTCAACGTCGGCGGTTTCGACGTCACGATCCGCAACAACCAGGTGACCAACAACGGCACGGTCGGCGTCGGCGTAGTCGAAAACCCGTTCCTCGGGCTCTCCTCGGAACGGACCGTCGTGACCAGCAACACGATCCAGCAGAACGGCAAGGCGCCGGACCCGCGCACCAAAGGGTCGGGCGACATCGTCTATCTGGACAACCCCGCGAACGGAAGCTGCATCTCGGGGAACGTCTTCAAGACGGAGTTCGCTCCCTTCGGAGCGCCTCCGGCCTGTAGCTAGACGGGACGCGCGTGGGCGCCCTCTCCGCCACGGCGGGGAGGGCGCCCGGCGCTCAGGCCTTCATCCTCGACCACTCGGCCTTGTGCGCCTCTTGGCGGCCTGGTAGTCGAGCAGCGCCTGGTGCGAGTCGACGTCGCCGAGCGTCGGGTGCTTCGGGACGAGGCTCCTGGCCTTTGCGATCTTGTAGCGCTTGGCCAGCACCGAGCCGAGCGCCTTGACCTTCATCTCGCCGAAGCCGGGTAGGCCTTCGAGGTTCGCGCGCAGCTGCTTGCCGTCCTTCGCGTCGGTCCACACGCGGGCGGCGTCGCCGCCGTAGTCGTCGCGGATGTGGACCGAGAGCGAGTGGACGCGTTCGGCCATTTTCCCGGGGAAGCGGTGGATCGCCGGTTTCTCGCGGAAGACCGGGTCGAGGTCGACCTTGGCGAGCTTCTTCGGGTCGAGCGTGCCGACGCGCTCCTTGATCGCGAGCGGGCCGGTGAAGGCCTTGGGCACCGTCACCTGCTGGTCGAGAGCGAAGCCGATCAGCAGCGCCATCGGGTCCTTGGCGATCAGCTCGTTGGCCTCGTCGGAGTCGGTGAAGTAGAGGCGGTCGGGCATCGCGCTCGATCCTATCCCGCCGAGGCGCCCCCGCCGTGACCCCACGCCTCGGTGACGAGAGCGACCTGCTCGGCCGTGGCGGAGCGGTCGCCGATGCTGCGGCCGTACGCCGCCAGGAAGTCCTCGGCTGAGATGCCCTCGAGCCCGGCGCGGGTCGCGTAGCGCTCCATGAAGCTGGCGATCATGTCGCACACCTCGACCACGATCGCCTCCTGCTCGTAGTGGCTGCGCTCGATGCGGAAGATGTGCTCGAACGTGCGGTCCCACAGCCGCACGATCAGCCCCGCGCCGAAGTGGGGGCCCTCCTCGATGAAGCCCGCGCCGCGCGTCGCGGCGTGAAGCGAGGCGGCCATGCGCGCGTCGAGCTGGCGGACCCGGTCCTGGACGGCGGCGTTCAGGCGGGTGCCGAACCACGCCGGGATGCCCTCCGGGTGGCTCTGGTGATGGTGCAGATGGGCCATCGCCACGGCCTCGGTCATCGAGCGGAACGTGACCCACTCGAGCTTCAGGACGGCCGATTCGACCGCGTCTTCGATCTGGCCGAGCGCCTGGTCGAGGTAGGCCGCGATGATCGCGTCCATGTCCTCGAAGTAGCGGTAGATCGTTGCGACCGGGATGCCGGTGTGGGCGGCGAGCGAGCGGGTCGAGAGGTTCTCGACGCCTTCGGCGGCGATCAGCTCGTGCGCGCCCTGCACGATCGCCTCGACCCGCTCACGGCTGCGTTTCTGGACCGGCTCGCGCCTTGCCATCTGAGAACCATCCCCTAGTCGTTGTCGCGACCGGCGTCCCGATCGTCGGCAACCGGCGTCCCGGTCGCCTCAGCGCTTGCCCTTGCCGCCTACCGGGTCACCCCGAAGAGCGTCGTCACCATTCGCGCTGGCCGCAGCGTAGAGCACCGCCTGCGTGCGTGCCACGGCGGCCACCGCCTCGTCCGGGGGCAGCAACTCGGGATGGTGCAGCGGCCGGGGGGCGAACCCGGGCGCCCCGTCGAGCCCCACGAAGGCCATCGCGAGCGGCGCGTGCTCGCCGAAGAAGGCGAAGTCGTCCGAGCCGCACGAGCGCCACTCGCCCGCCGCGGCGAGGCCGGCGCGGGCGAGCAACGCCCGCGCCCGCGCGGCGATCGCGGGGTCGTTCTCCAGCGGCGGCTCCCCGGCGATCAGCACCACCTCGCCGCGGCAGCCGTGGGCCGCCGCCACGCCGGCGACCACCTCACCTACGAGCGCGCGCAGCGCCTCGCGGTCCTCGCGGCGGTGCGCGCGCAGCGCTCCGCGGGCGCGCGCGCGGGCCGGGATCACGTTCTCTGCGCTGCCCGCCTCCAGCACGCCGATCGTCACCGTCGCCGGGTGCACCGGGTCGACGCGGCGCCCGGCGGCGGCCTGCAGCGCGAGGACCGCCTCGCACAGCGCCAGCACGGGGTCGCGGCCACGGTGGGGGTAGGCGCCGTGCGTCGGCTCCCCCTCGATCGCGATCTCGATCGCGTCGCACGAGGCGTTGACCGGGCCGGGGTCGATCGCGACGGTGCCCCAGGGCAGCTCCGGATGGATGTGCGCGCCGAGCACCGCCCGCGGCGCAAGGGCGGGAAGGACCTGCTCGGCGATCAGCTGCGCACCCGAGGGGTAGGCCTCCTCGGAGGGCTGGAAGATCCCGGCCAGCGGGACGGGCAGCCGCTCGCCCAGGTCCGCCGCCGCGCCGAGGAGCGCGACGAGCGCCGCGAGGTGGACGTCGTGACCGCAGGCGTGCATCGTCTCGCCGCGCGCGCTGAACGGCGCTCCCGTGCGCTCCACCACGGGCAGCCCGTCGAGCTCGGCCCGCAAGGCGATCGGAGGGGAATCGCTCCCGACACGCGCGATGAGCCCGGTCCCCGCGACGGACTCGACAGGCACCGGAAGCTCGGCGGCGACGGCTGCCGCGGTGCGGTGCTCGTCATGCGCGAGCTCGGGGTCGGCGTGCAGGCGGTGGCGCAGCTCGACCGCCTGCTCGAGCCGGGGCTCCAGCGCCCGCAGCAGCTCGTCGAGCACGGGCGCTAGTAGACCTCCGCGTAGCGCCGGCAGCGCTCCTCGACGGGCAGCTGCACCACCAGGGCGATCTCCGCGCGCTTGAGCGCCGCGTAGGCCTCGTAGAGCGGCTCGCCGAGCGCCTCGCGCAGCACGGCATCCTGCTCGAGCGCGTCGAGCGCGTCCTCGAGCGTCGCGGGCAGCCCGTCCGCGCCGAAGCGCTGCGCCTCCTGCTCGTCGAGCGTCGCGGGGTCGCGGTCGAGAATCGGCGGCGCGGGCATGCCCTTCGCCATCCCGTCGAGCCCGGCGGCGAGGATCGCCCCGAGCGCCAGGTGGGGGTTGGCGGCGGCGTCCGCGCCGCGGTACTCGAGGCGCATCTGAGCGGCGGGGCTCGCGCCGCCGAGCGTCGCCAGCGGCGGGATCCGCAGCAGCGTCTCGCGGTTGCGCTCGCCGAGGCACACCGCGCCGGCGCTCCAGCGGTGCGGGCGCAGGCGCTCGGCCGAGACCGGGCTTGGCGCGGTGAGCGCGCAGAGCGCCGCCGCGTGCGCGAGCACGCCGGCGGCGAAGCTGCCGCCGAGCTCCGAGAGCTGCCCCGGTCGTGCCGGGTCGTGCAGCACCGGCCCGCCCGCTCGCGTCGTTCAGGCTGACGTGCACGTGCACGCCGTTGCCCGCCTCTGCGGGGTCGAGCAGCGGCACGAAGCTGGCCCGCCGGCCTTCTCGGCGCGCGATCTCGCGGACCACCTCCCGCAACACCACGGCCCGGTCGGCCGCCCGGGCGGCCGGCGCCGAGGCGACGGGGACCTCGAACTGGCGGCTGGCGTACTCGGCGAAGAACCGCTCGGGCTCGGCGTCGGCCTCGACGAGCGCGCCCATCAGCTCGGCCGCGAACGGTTCGACCGCGCGCTGTGCGGCGAGCGAGAACGGCAGCTCCGAGCGCTCCTCGCTGAGCAGCTGGAACTCGTGCTCGAAGCTCGCGTGCGCGGTCGCCTCGGCGCGCTCCATCAGCTGGGCGAGCACACGCTCGAGGAAGTTCCGCGGGCAGCACGCCCAGGGCCGCCCGTCGAGCTCGACGATGTCGCAGAGCATCAGCTCCAGCGCGCTGTCCTCGGGCTCGGCTCCGACGCGGGTGCGGGTCTGGGGATCGGGCATCAGCCGCAGGTCACCGACCGAGGAGAAGGGGCTCGGCTCGGCGAGCGGGCCGAGCGGCGTCAGCGCCTGGTTGGCGGGCACCCAGCCCACGCCGGCGGCGAGCGGCTCCTCGAGATCCGAGGCCAGCACGGCGCGGCCGCGCACGATCGCGCCGAGGTCGCAGACGACCAGCGAGACCAGCTCGGCCGGGCTCACGCGGCCTGCCCGGCGATCGTCCCGTTGTCCCACAGGCCCTCCTCGAGCCCGAGCGACGCCGCGCGCTCGCGCACGCGCGGCGCGTCCTGCGCGGCGACGACGACGATCATCCCGCCCGCGGGCTTGTCGGGGCGGGCGATCGCGGCGGCGAGCCGCTCCTCCGGCTGCCAGTGGACGCCGCCGTCGCCGAGCGACGGGTAGGTGTCGGCGACCGCGTAGAGGTGCCCGCTCGGGCCGCTCGTGCGGGCCACGACGCAGGCGAAGTGGCCGACGTCCCAGTCGGGCGGCGGGCCGTCGACGACGCCGTCGTACAGGTAGTCGAGGACCTGCCAGAGGGCCGGGCGACCGCCCCAGAGGTGATGGGTCGCGAGGTTGGCGACGAGCGTGATCGGATGGTCGAGGCCGGCCGCGAGGTCGAAGACGCCGTGCAGGGCCGCAGGCGTCCACGGGCCCGCGTAGGGGATCGGCTCGAGCTCGCCGGCCGCCAGCTCGGCGATCGCGCTCACCACGCCCGGCGCCGTCGTCCCTGAGATCTCCGGATCGTCGATCGTCGGGATCTCCAGGCGGTAGTCGCGGCGCCCCGATTCGCCTGCGGGGAGCGTGTCCGGATCGCGCCCGACCGAGACGATGCTCCCCGCCGCGAGCGCCACGGCGTCCTGGTCGAGCGGCTCGCCGTCCGGCGTGCGCTCCAGCCCCGCGGCGTTCAAGGCGAGCGCGCCGCAGAACGCGCCGCAGAGGTCGTCACGCTGCGGCAGCTCGCGCGCGTGGCGGGCCAGCAGCGCGCGGGCGCCGGGGAGCAGGATGCTCTCCAGCGGTGCCGTGGGCGCCACGCTCAGCTCTCCGTGACCCGCGGCGCGTAGCGATGGTGGAGCATCAAGGAGTTGCCGTCGGGGTCGCTGAAGAACGCCATGTGACACACGCCGGTGTCGAGCGTCTCGGCGCTGAACTCGACACCCCGCGCTTCGAGCGCCTCGCGCGCCGCAGCGACGTCATCGACATGGAGCGCAAGCGCGTTCGCGAGGCGGTTGTGGTTGAGCCCCATCGCCTCGGCGTTGTACACGCTGAGGGTGAGGTTGCCCGTCTCGAACTCGGAGTAGTTGCGTTCCGGGATCCAGACCGAGCGCCGCAGGCCGAGCACCTCGCCGTAGAACGCCGCGGCCGCCTCCAGGTCCTTGGTGGGTATGCCGACGAAGTCGACTCCTCCTACGAGGTCCCCAATCGTGCTCATCTCCTTCTCCTCTTCTCCTTGAACTCAACTCGACGGTCCCCGCCGAGCGCCCCTGGTTCATAGCACGTAGGCTTTCACCGACAGCGACGGGTGGCCGATCAGAAAGGACGCGAGCATGAGCTGGGACTTCTCGACCGATCCGGACTTCCAGCAGGATCTCGACTGGATGAGCGAGCTCGTCCGCGAGGAGATCTGGCCGCTCGAGGCGATCTGGCACGAGCTGGGGATGGACGGTCTGGAGCGCGCGCTCGCGCCCGTGCAGGAGCAGGTCAAGGAGCGTGGGCTGTGGGCCGCGCACCTCCCGCCCGAGCTCGGCGGCCAGGGCATGGGACAGGTCCGCCTCGGCCTGATGCACGAGATCCTCGGCACCTCGCCGATCGCGCCGCTCGCGTTCGGCAACGCGGCCCCCGACTCGGGCAACTCCGAGCTCATCGCGCTCGCCGGCACCGACGAGCAGAAGGACCGCTGGCTCTACCCGCTGCTCGCCGGCGACATGCGCAGCGCCTTCAGCATGACCGAGCCGCACACCCCCGGCTCGGACCCCACGCAGCTCGCCACGACCGCGGTGCGCGACGGCGACGAGTGGGTGATCGAGGGGCGCAAGTGGTTCTCCTCGAACGCCTCGATCGCCGACTTCCTGATCGTGATGGCGGTCACCAACCCCGAGGCGCGCCCCTCGCAGCGCGCGTCGATGTTCATCGTCCCGGTCGACACCCCCGGCGTCGAGATCCTGCGCGACGTGCCCACGATGGAGCACCCGCAGGGCTCGTTCGGCGAGTACGGCGGCCATGCCGAAATCGCCTACGAGAGCGCGCGCGTGCCCGCCGAGGCGCTGCTCGGCGGCGAGGGCGAGGGCTTCATCCTCGCCCAGCACCGGCTCGTGCCCGGCCGCATCCATCACTGCATGCGCTGGCTCGGCGTCGCCCGGCGAGCGTTCGACATGATGTGCGAGCGCGCGACCTACAGGCAGGCGCACGGCTCGGTGCTGGCCGACAAGCAGACCGTCCAGGTCTGGATCGCCGACAGCACCGCCGAGATGCAGGCGGCACGCCTGATGACCCTGCACGCGGCCTGGAAGATGGACACGCAGGGCGCGTCGGCGGCGCGCACCGACGTCGCGCTGATCAAGTTCTTCGGCGCCAAGGTCCTCCACGACGTCGTCGATCGCGCGCTGCAGGTGCACGGCTCGCTCGGCTACTCGACCGACCTGCCGCTCGAGGGCATGTACCGCTTCTCCCGCGCGGCGCGCATCTACGACGGCCCGGACGAGGTGCATCGCCAGTCGGTTGCGAGGAAGATCCTCGCCGGCTACTCGCCGCCGCCCGACGGCGTTCCCACCGAGCACCTGCCGACGCGCCGGGCGCAGGCGCGCGAGCGTTTCGCCGAGCTGCTGGAGACGGTCACCGCCAACGACTAGCGGTGCCTCGCCGCTGTCGCTTCTAGTCTGAGGGCGATGGCGGTGGGCGCAAAGCGGGCCACGGCCGCGTTCGACGCGGCCTCGTTCGGCAGCTTCCGGTTCGTCTCGCGCGTACTCGCGCCGGACGGCTCGGTCGCGCTCACCTACGCGCTCGACGACGCGCTCACCTTCACCGAGCGCGTCTCGATCCCGATCCGAGGCACCGCTCGGCGAGGAGGCGATCGCGCGCGCCGAGGGGCTGCTCTCGCTGCTGCACTGGGTCGCGGGTGTCAGCTACTTCAAGGCCGCCCTGCCGCCGGCGGTCGAGCTCGAGTCCGGGTTGCCGGGCCCCGCGGCCGCGCGCCTGCTGGAGGCGCTCTACTCCGAGGGGCTCGGCGAGCTCGCATACGAGAACCGGCTGGCGCAGCTGCCGCGCCCGCGCTTCGCGGCACAGGACTCGGTTCCGAGCGAGGCGAGCGGCGCCGCGCGAGCCGCGCCGCGCGCTCGTCGCCGTCGGCGGCGGCAAGGACTCGGCCGTCGCGATCGAGGTGCTCCGCCGTTCGCCCGCGGAGACGGTGCTCTTCTCGGTCGGCGACGCGACTCCGATCGCGCGCACCGCCGAGGTGGCGGGGCTGCCGCGCCTGATCGCGAGGCGCGAGCTCGACCCGCTGCTGTTCGAGTGCAACGCCGCGGGGGCGATCAACGGCCACGTGCCGGTCACCGCGATCGTCACCTGCATCGCGCTGCTGACGGCGGCGCTGAACGGCTTCGAGACCGTGGCGATGGCGAACGAGCGCTCGGCTTCCGCGGGCAACGTCCGCTGGGAGGGCGTCGAGATCAACCACCAGTTCAGCAAGAGCCGCGCGGCCGAGCGGCTGCTGTCGGCAGCGGTCGCGGAGACCGGCGCGTCCGTGCGGGCGCTCTCGGTGCTGCGTCCCGCCTCCGAGCTGGCGATCGCGCGGGCCTTCGCCGGCATGGAGCGCTACCACGAGGGCTTCACCAGCTGCAACGCGATCTTCCGGCTCGATCCCTCGCTGCGCGCCTCGTCCTGGTGCCGCGACTGCCCGAAGTGCCGGTTCGTGTTCCTGGCGCTCGCGCCGTTCAGCGAGCCCGCGCACCTGGCTGCCCTCTTCGGCGCCGATCTCCTCGCCGACGAGTCCCAGTTCGAGGGCTTCGCGCTGCTCGCGGCGAGCGGGGGCCACAAGCCGTTCGAGTGCGTCGGCGAGGAGCAGGAGAGCCTCGCCGCGATGCGGATGCTGGCGGCCGACGAGCGCTGGCGCGAGCACGCCGTCGTGCGCCGTCTCGCGGCCGAGGTGCTCCCGGCGCACCCGTTGCCCGAAGGGGACCCCGAGACGGTGCTCGCGCTGAGCGGCGATCACGATCTGCCGCCCGGCCCTGCTGGACGACCTGCGTGCGGTTCTCGGAGCTTGACGGCGCCCGCGTCGGCGTCTGGGGCGCCGGCCGCGAGATCTCCTCGTTCGCCGCGCAGCTGACGCGCCGCCAGCCCGGGACGCGGATCCTCGTCGCGGCGTTCGACGAGCCGCCGCGCACCGATGTCGCTGTAGCGCTTCAAGCGCCGGGGGTGAGCGTCGTCGGCGCCGCCGAGGCGGCGCGGGCGCTCGCGCAGTGCGAGGTGGTCGTGCGCTCGCCGGGCGTCTCGATCCACCGCCCCGAGCTCGCCGAGCTCAGGCGCGCCGGGGTGCCCGTCACGACCCCGACCTCGTTGTGGCTCGCCGAGCGCGGCGGCCGCGGCGTGATCGGGGTCACGGGCACCAAGGGCAAGAGCACGACCGCGGCGCTGGCTGCGCATCTCGCCCGCGCCGCCGGCCGCGACGCCGAGCTCGCGGGCAACATCGGGCGCCCGGCGCTGGACCTGCTCGACGCCGATCCCGGCGCGCTCGCGATCGTCGAGCTGTCGAGCTACCACCTGGCCGATCTGGCGGTGGGCCCGGAGGTGGCCGTGGTGACGAACCTGTTCGCCGAGCACGTCGACTGGCACACCTCCGAGCAGCGCTACCGGGAGGACAAGCTGCGGATCCTCACGCTGGACGGCGTGCGCGAAGTGGTCCTGCCGGCGCGCCAGGAGGAGCTGGCCGGCGCCGATACGACCGCGGCGCGACGGCTGTTCGGCTCTCCCGACGGCTGGGACGCGGGACCTGACGGCGTGCTCCTGCGGGGGCGCGTGCGACTCGGAGCCTCGGAGCTGCCGCTGCCCGGCCCGCACAACGCGCTGAACCTGTGCGCCGCGCTGAGTGCGCTCGAAGCGGCGGCCGTCGAGGTCGAGGACCTGCGCGTCGGCGTTGAGCGGTTTCCAGGGCCTCGCGCACCGGCTCGAGACGGTGCTCGACCGCGACCGCCTGACGTGGGTGGACGACAGCATCTCGACGACCCCCGAGTCGGCGCTCGCTGCCCTCGCGAGCTTCCCCGGCCGCGAGCTCGTGCTGCTCGGCGGCGGCCAGGATCGCGGCCAGGACTACGACGCGCTGGGGCGCGAGCTGGCGGCGCGCGAAGCGCGCGTGATCGGGATGCCGAGCACCGGCCCGCGGCTGGTGCACGCGGCGCGCCTGGCGGGGGTCCCGGACGATCGCGCGCTGCTCGCCGAGGATCTCGCCGGCGCGGTCGGGATCGCGCGCCGTATCGCCCCGGACGGGGCCATCGTGCTGCTCTCGCCCGCGGCGCCGAGCTACGACCGCTTCCGCGACTTCGAGGAGCGGGGCGAGCGCTTCGCTGCGATCGCGCGCGACGGCGCCTAGAGCGCCCGGGCGCCTTCGCTCAGCCTCTCGGAGGCCCCCCCGGAAGCGCGACGAGCGGCGCCGGCGCCCCCGGTGGGGGGACGCGCGACGCCGCTCGCGTGTTGCTCTATCGAGCCCTGTGCGCTACGGGCAGAGCGGGTTGCTCGGCACGCCTTCGCAGGCGTCGGGCATCGTTTCCTGCGGCCCGGGTGCGGGCTGCGGGGTGTCTTTGCGCAGAACAGCCGATTCTTCGGACAGGGTCTGGATGTAGCCCAGCGCGCCGATGCCGCCGTTCGGCGGAGGCGTCTGCGCGTTGGAGCAGTTCCAGGTCCCTTCGAGGTTGAGCGGCCGCGTTTCGCCGCTCAGCGTGTTACCGCTCACGCAGTCGTTGTCCGACGTCGACTTGCCGTGCGGGAACAGGCCGCCCTGGAGCATGATGTCCGAGTTGAACACGTTCCCGTTGGTGCCGTTGTTCACGAACGTGTTGTTCGCGATCTTGTCGCCCGAGAGCTGGAAGTAGATCGTGTTGCTCTGCGGCGGGAACGGGTTCGGGTACTCGAACCCGAGCACGCCGTTGTTGACGTTGTTGGTGATCGTGTTGTTTTCGACCAGGTCACCCACGACGCCCGGGAGCTCGATACCCACGCCCCACGGTGCAACTTCGGTCGACGGGTTCGCCGGCGTTTCGAGGTTGTTGTTTTCCGTGACGAGGTTTTCCTTGTAGACCGTGCACCGCGCGATGTTCGTCGACGGGATCACGACGTACGGTTTCGCCGGTTTGTGCCGGTTGCACTCCCCGTTCGACGGCGGCGGCCCGTCGCCCGGGTTTTCGCCGTTAGGCACGATGCCCGCGCCGTTGCCGCGGAAGATCGATTTTTCGATCACGAGCTGGCCGCCGGAGTTCGACCCGGAGTAGCCGACCGCGTTTTTTTCGATCGTCGCGTCGGAGATCTTCGCCTGGCATTCCCAGCAGGCGCCGAGGTAGATGCCGGAGTCGTTGAAGCCCGAGGCGTAGATGTGTTCCCAGGAGCCTTCACGCTCGTTGTTGGTGAAGATGCCGTAGCCGCCCATCACGCTGGTGTCGTAGGCGGTGAGGTAGCTGCCCCACCAGCCGTGCGCGCCCAGTTTGCCCGTGTCGTTGCCGCCGGTCCACCAGAAGTCGTTGCCGTTCTGGCCATCCGCCGTTTCACGGTGGAAGTCGTGGGCGGTCATGTTTTCGATCCAGACGTTGTTGGTCTTTTCGACCAGGATGCCGTTGGATCCGTTCACTTTCGAGAGGCCGGTGCCGTCGAGCACGACCGTGTTGCGGTTCATGCCGCGGATGTGGATGTTGGCGTGCGCGGCGGTGACGACCACTTCTTCGTTGTAGGTCCCGGGTTCGACGAGCACCCAGTCACCCTCGTTCTTCTTGGTGGCGTTGACGGCCGCCTGGATCGTCGAGAAGTAGCTCGTGTTCGCAGGCACCGTCATGGGCGGTTCGCCCTGGGTGACGATCTCGATGTGCGGCGCCTTCTTGGCGAATGCTCCGCCGGCGAACGCGCAGAGCGCCGCGAAGATCAGCAGCGCGAAGAGCGCTGTGCGCGCGCTGCGGCGCGCAGGTGCAGAAACAGCAGGTGGCATGTAACCCCTCCCTCAGGTGTGTACCGCGGCAGGCCACCACATGGGTCGCTCATTCAGGGTCCTCCAAGGCCCCGAGCCCGCTCCGCCTCGCCGGCGGCGCAGGCTCCCGCAGTCGCCGGCTTTCCGATCCGGCGCAGGCGCAAGTGTAGCCGTGCCCCGCGCCTGGCGGCAAGCCCCAAGGCGCGCCTCGTACCGTGGTGCGAGGCGCCGCTACGAGCCGTCTGCGGGCCGCTCGGCGTCCTTCGCGCGCTTCGGTGCGGCGGCGCCGGGAGGCGCGGTCGCCGGCAGCGACGCGGGGTCGGCCGCGGCCGCCGCCCGGTTCTCCTCCTTGACGGCCAGCCAGATCTCCTCGCGGTAGATCGAGACGCCCTGCGGCGCGCTGATGCCGAGACGCACCGTGTGGCCGCTGACGCCCATCACCTCGATCAGGATGTCCTCGGCGATGACGACGCGTTCTCCGGGGCGTCGCGTGAGGATCAGCACCCGCCCGATTATGAAGCACGCGGCGGTGGCCTCGCCGCGCGCGGGCGCCCGGGCGAGCCGGATGCAGCGCCGGACGCCGCTCAGGCGGCGTCGGCCGGCGCGCCCTCGGCTTCGGGCGCGGCGAGCTCGAACAGCGGCGCCTGGAGCTCCGCCCCCTCGGCCGCGTTCAGCACCTGGAAGCCGCGCCCGTCGTGGATCACGAGCGGCGCGCGCAGGTTGGCGGTCGTCTCGAGGGGGTCGGGCGCCGCGCGCACGGTCACGTACACGTCGGCCTTCGAGACGTCCTGGAGGCCGATCTGGGCGAGCTCGTCGTCGCCCAGCTCGAGCTGGAAGTCGGGGAAGAACAGCTCCGGCCCGACCACGGGAAGGGCGAGCGCCGGATCCTCGACGCAGTGCAGCCAGAGGAAGCCTGTTCCGGGGTTGCGGTCCAGGAGAGCCCACCGATGGCCGCCGAGTCCGATCAGGCCGTGCGGGAACTCGATCACCTCTCCCTCGGGGACCTCGACGGGGCCGAAACGGACGCTCTCGAATGTGACGGACATGGTCTGTGGGAGATCCTCAGCGCAGGAAGTTCAGGAGCGATTCCTGCACGATGTTCGCCCCGGCGTGCAGCGCCGCGGTGTAGGCGGCCTGCTGGTTGGAGTACTCGATGGTGGCCTTCGCGAAATCGGTGTCGTAGGTGTTCGACAGCGCTTTTTCGATCGATCCTTCGAGCGATTCGATGCGCGCGGTGGCGACCTGGAGCTGCTCGCTGGCGCTGCCGGAGAGAGCCTGCAGCTGGGTCAGGCCTTCCATGCCTTCGTCGAGCGCTTTCAGGTCAGAGCCGACGAGCTTTTCCGCGCGCTTCGGGCGTGCCTTCGTTCAGGTGCTGCTGGATCGTGCGCAGCACGTCGAGCAGCTTGCCGTCGCCCGAGGCCTGCCCGTTGCCGAGCACCGATTGAAGGTCGGTGCTCACGGTCACCGTGCTGCCGGGACCGATCGCGCGTGCGAGCGTTTCGGTGTTCCCCTGGTATTCGTCGTTTTCGCCGAGTGCGTACGGCTGGGTCGAGGTCGCCGTGCCGGAGAACAGGTACTGGCTGCCGTACTTGATGTTGGCGTCCTGCTTGACGGTTTCGGTGAGCTGTCCGACCACGACCGCGAGGTTCTTCAGGTCGCCGGCGTTGTTCGTGTCGTTGCCGGCCTGCAGCATCACTTCGCGAACGCGCTGGAGCACGGTGTTCATGTTCGCCATCGCCCCGCCGGCCGTGTTGGTCCACGAGATGCCGTCGGTGACGCTGGACGCGTAGGAGCTCAAGCCGTCGAGCTGGCTCTGCAGGTCGAGCGTGCGGCTCGCTCCGTACGGGTTGTCCGAGGCCTCCAGGATCGAGTGCCCCGAGGAGAGTTCCGCGGCGCTGCGCTGGAGCTTGTTCAGGGCGGCGTTCAGGTCGTTCAGCGTCGCGCCGGTGAGCATCGCGCCCGTGATCCGGTTGCTCATCGCTACAGCCCTGCCCTTCCGGTGTGCTCGATCAGCGTTTCGAGCATTTCGTCCATGGCGGTGAGCGTGCGCGCCGAGGCCTGGTAGCCGCGCTGGTAGCTGATCAGGTTGGTCATTTCTTCGTCGAGCGAGACCCCGGAGACGCTCTGGCGCTGGTTGCCGATGGCCGTCAGCGTGGTCTGGAGGTTCGCCTGTTCGTTCTGGGCACCGCTGACGCGGCTGCCGACGAGCCCGATGAGGCCCGAGTAGCTCTGTTCCGCGGTGCCGCCGCGCAGGCCTGCGATCGCGAGCGCCACGTCGTTGCCCCCCGGCGATTTGGTCGAGGAGGTCTGCACTTCGGCGGCGTTGACCGCAACCGCCAGCGTCGCGGCTGTGGTGCCGGTGAAGAACGGCGTGGAGGTGTGCAGAGCGTTGACGGTCGAGGCGACGTTGGCCGCGACCGTGTCGAGTTCGGTCTGGAAGGCCGTCAGCGGCCCGGCCGGGCCGGTCAGGGCGAGGAGCGCGCCGAGCTCGCCGCCGGCAGCGCTCGTGAGCGTCTGCGGCCAGTTGACGGTCGTGCCTTCGACGAGCGGTTCGGCGGCGTCTCCGAAGGAGATCGTGTCGGTGCCGTCGGCCTGCTTGGTCACCGTGACCTGTGCCAGGGCGGACAGCTTGTCGATCAGCAGGTCGCGGCGGTCGAGCATGTCGTTCGGCGGCTGGTGGGCCTGTTCGGCCTGCTTGATCTGGGCGTTGAGCTGCGCGATCTGGTTCGCGTAGTCCGCGACTTCCCCCGTGGGTGCGGTGCGTGCTTCGTACTGCTGTGTGGCCTGGGCAGAGATGGTCGAGAGCTGTGCGCTCAGCTGGTTGAACGCGGTCGCCAGCCGTTCGCCGGCGGCGACCACGCCCTCCTTGGCGGCGGCGCTCGTCGGAGAGTTCGCGAGGCTCGACCACGCGCTCCAGAAGTTCGAGAGCTGGCTCGCGATGCCGGTCGAGGACGGCTCGTTGAACGCGCTCTGCGCCTGTTCGAGCTCTTCGGCCTGCGCCGCGGCGCCGCCGAGCGCGCTGTTCTGCGCCCGCCACTGGGCGTCTATGTAGGCGTTGCGGATGCGGGTGTAGGTCTCGACCGTGACGCCGGTGCCGAGCTGCGCGCCCTGGCCCGTGATCGCAGAGAGCGCGGGAACCGGGATCGCCTGGTTCGTCTCGAGCACCGCGACCTGGCGCGAGTACCCTTCCGTGTTCGCGTTGGCGATGTTGTGGCCCGTGACGTCCATCGCCTGCTGCTCGGCGAGCAGCCCGCTCAGCGCCGTCTGGAGTCCTTGCAGCGTCGGGATCGACATGGCTAGGCGCTCAGGTCCAGCACGTGCAGGCCGCCGTTCGGGCGCCCACGCGTGATGGGGGTCGAGGTACCGCGCGTGTCGTATCCGGTCACGCCGTCGAGCGCGAGCATCGCCATCAGGTGATCGAGGAACCCGAGCTCGATCTGCATGATCGCCCGGTTCGTCGAGTGCTCGCGCTGGAGCTCGTGCAGAAGCCCCTGCAGCTCGGCGCTGCGCGCGCTCGCGCGCTCGGCGTCGGCGGGGCTCATCAGGGTGAGCAGCGCCTGCAGCGTCACCGTCTCGGCGCGCGCTCCGAGTCGTTCGCCGCAGCGGGAGAGCAGTCGCGTGCGGTCCTCCTCGAGGAGCTCGCGGCGGCCCATCTCGCCGCGCAGGATGCCGGCCAGCCGGACGACCGCGTCCACGTCGCGGGCCCGGATCGCCGCGCCCTGCTCGAGCACCACGCCGAGCAGCCCGCGCGCCGAGGCGATCTGGGCGTCGAGGTGAGCGAGGATCTCCTCGCGCGAGGGCGTCCTGCCCGCGCTCGGCGCTCGCCGGCACGATCGCGCTCATGCGCTCGCACCGCCTGTGGTGTCGGCTTCGACGCCGCCCGAGGGCGCCGTGGCGCTGCTCTTCGGCGGCGCGCTGTCCACGGGTCGTGAGCATCCCCTTCGCGAGCTCTGCCGCCAGCCCGAGCCCGCCGCCGTTCACGACCCCGTCCGCGAGGGCGCCGGGAAGCATGTTCGAGAGCACGCTCGTCGCGCCGCCCGCCGCGCCTTCCTGGCCTTCGCCTTCTCCTGGCGGTTCGGTGGTTTCGGTCAGCGAGGTCGCGAGCTGCTGGACGAGAAGGCGTTCGAACTCGAGCCCGAGCGCGTACTCGCGCTGTACCTGGGCCGAGCCGTTGCGGACCCACGCCGGCTCGGAGAGCTGCGCTGCCGCGACGGACGCCCCGACCGATTCCGATCCGGGCGCGCTCATGTCCTCAGCTGGTTCGCGATCGCCATCATCTGGCTCTCGGTCTGGATCGCAGTGCTGTTCATCTGGAAGGCGCGCTCGGCTGTCTGCATCGTCGCCATGTCGCGTCCGAGGTCGACGTTCGAGTCCTCCAGGGCGCCCTGGTGGATGCTCCCGCCCGAGGCCGCGCGGATCGCGCCGCTGGCTGCGTTCGGGGCGAGCAGCCCGCCGCCTTCGGGGCTCAGGTGATCCGGCGCGGTGACTGTGACGAGCGAGATCCGCCCGAGCCGTTTGCCCTGCGCCGTGACGGTCCCGTCGGAGCCGATCCGCAGCTGCGACGCGTCCACGCCGGCGGGGACCTTGATCGGCGGCTCGAGCAGGTTGCCGGCGGCGTCGGAGATCTGGCCGTTGGAGTTGAGCTGCAGCGCGCCGTTGCGCGTCAGCACGGTGCTTCCGCCTGCACGGCGGAGCTGCAGGAAGCCCGCGCCTTCGATCGCGAGATCCAGCGGGTTGCCGGTTTCCTTGAGCGCCCCCTGCGAGAAGCTGCGCCCGAGGATGCGCGCTGCGGCGCCCGCGCCCGTGGTGGTTTCGGTGCCCGCCTTGTCGACCCGGTTGTAGAGGAGGTCTTCGAAGCCGACGCGCTCGGACTTGTAGCCGTCCGTGTTGACGTTCGCGATGTCGTTGCTGACGGCGTCGAGCTGCATCTGCTGCGCCGCCATGCCTGCTGCCGCGGAGAAGAGACCTTCGAGCATGTGCTCGTTCAAACCCCTGTCGTCATCGAGGGAACACGAGATGCCGGGCACGGCCCGGCGTCCGTGCCTTGCCTCCTGGTGATCGGCAGCCGCGACGGCGACTTGAGCAGCGGGCGGCGGCCTTCACCGCGGCCTGAGCAGCGAGGCCGGCACGGAGCGCCGGCCGTGCTCTCGTCACGGCGGCCGCTAGCCGCCGCCGACCGAGCCGACCTGCGTCGAGGCCTGCTGCAGCGTCTGGCCGATCGCCTGGATCGCCTGCTGGCCGGACTGGAAGCTGCGCAGCGAGGAGATCATTTCGACCATCACGGTGGCGGCGTCAACGCCCGAGCTCTCCAGCGCGCCCTGGCGGACGGTCCCTTCCGCTTTGCCAGCGGTCGCGCCCGTGTACAGGTTCTGCCCCTGCTTTTCGACGTTGGCGAGTTCGAAGATCCCGACCGCCCCGGGACCGAGCGTGCCCTGGGCGGGCACTTTGACTTCCGTTCCGGAGGCACTCAGGACCGGGTTGCCGTTGGCGTCGGTCAGGATCCCCGACGCCGAGGCGGTGAACTGCCCGTTGCGGGTGTAGCGGACGCCCTGCGCGGTGCGGACCGCGAAGAAGCCGTGACCCTCGATCGCGAAGTCGAGCGGTTCGCCGGTTTCGGTGATCGCCGCCGGCGTGAGGTCGGTGAACGTCTTGCCCAGCGAGACGCCCTGGACGCTCGAGCCGACGGCGACGCCGCCGCGGGTGTTGGCCAGCAGCACCTCGCCGAAGCTGTGCTGGGGGGAGGAGTCCGCCTTGTAGCCGGGCGTGGTGGCGTTCGACAGGTCGTTTGCGAGCTGATCCTGGCGCGTCTGCTCGGCGACCATGCCCGACGCGGCGATGAAGAGGCCGACATCCATCTATTCGCCGTCTTCGGCCGGGGGGCGGGTTTCTTTAGCTCAACGGGCGCGGCGAGCGCTCGCGCAACGGCGCGTGCACTCCCCGCAGGGTCCTACCCGACGGCGCTGAAGAGCGCGCACTCGTCTTCGAGGTGCTCGTAGAGGCGCCGGCGCAGCTGCGAGTGGATCTGCGAGACGCGGCTCTCCGAGACACCCAGGTGCTCGCCGATGTCGCGCAGGGTGCGGTCCTCGACGTAGAGCAGCACGGCCACCTCGCGCTCCTGGCGGCTGAGCGTCGCGAACGCCTGGCGAAACCGCGACTTCGCTTCGTTGCGCTCGGCGCTCGTCACGGGGTCGCAGTCGCGGTCCGAGCTCTCGAGCGTGTCGATGCGCTCGACCGTCGCGCTCTCGTCCGAGCGCACGATGCGGTTCAGAGAGGAGATCTCCGCCAGCGCCACCTGGTCCATCCGGCGCGTCAGCTCGAGCGGCGTCATCCCCACGGCGGCGGCGAGCTCGTCGCGGTCGGGCTGGCGCTCGTGGCTGGCGAGGAAGCTGCGGCGCGCATCGTTGATCGCGCGCTCGTCGCGGCGCAGCGAGCGCGGCGCCCAGTCGTGACGGCGAAGCTCGTCGAGCACCGCGCCCTGGATCCGCGTCCACGCGTACTGCTCGAGCGTCGCGCCACGCCCGGGGTCGTAGCGATCGATCGAGCGGATCAGCGCCTCCAGCCCGCACGAGAGGAAGTCCTCGACCTCGCACTCGGGCGGCACCTCGCGCACCTTGCGGTAGACGATGTAGCGGACCATCGGCAGGAACATGAAGATCAGCCGGTCGCGGGTCTTGCTGTCGCCGCTGCCGCGATACTCCTGCCAGATCGCGAGCACCTCATCGGAGCTGGCTCGCCCGCCTCGCCCAGTCCCCTGGTTGGTTGTCTGCATTCTCCTGCCGCCCCGCTGTCTCGCCCCGGTGAGAGAGCCCACCCCGCTCGCTCGCCGACGCCCCGGTTGTCAACTCGAACGGCACTTGATTTCGCCTCCTCGGCGAAAACCCCTCCCCGCTACGGCCAACGCTTCCCCCGCGCGCGTCCGCGCGAGGGGCGCGCGCGAGCGGCGCCGGTGTAAAGGCCCGCCGAGGGGGTAAGAACCAAGCAGGACGCCGGCGCTGTCCCGGCACCCGGGGAGGGGGCGCACCCGCACGCAATGCGGTGACCAGCGGGAGGATCGGCTTAAGTTTTCGTGCGCGGCGTCGATCACAGACTCAGACAGCAAACGCACGGCGGTCCAGGGGACGGACCGCACGAGCCGTTTTCAGGGAGAAAACGCATGATGAGCTCGCCGTCTGCACCACCCACCGACCTGAGCGCCACTGAGGGCGCATCCGGCGACCGCGGCGAGCCGCGGCCGATCGACCTCACGCACGGCGGCCCGCCGGACGAGTTGCTCGACCAGATGGCGCGTGCGGACGCGATCAACAGCCGGCTGCGGCGCAGCGGGCGCGAGATCGCCTTCGTGCTCAGCTCGGATGGCTGCTCGCTGCAGATCGAGCTGCGCGACGAGACAGGGCACGTCCTGTGCAGGCTGTCGCTCTCCGAAGCGATCGACCTGGCCGAAGGCGGCCCCCTCCCCGAGTAGCGATGTCGGCCGGATCCGTCAGCAGCAGCGGCACCACGCCGATCTCCGTCACGGGCCTCGCGTCCGGACTGGATACGTCGTCGATCATCAAAGCGCTGCTCGAAGCAGAACGGCAGCCGATCAACCGCATCAGCAACCAGGAGGAAAAGCTCTCGGGCCAGCAGGGCCAGTTCCAGGCGCTCAAGTCCAGCCTGATGTCGCTCAGCTTCGCGGCCGAAGAATTCGCGCTCCCGTCGCTGTTCGAAGGCGTCCAGAGCGTGAGCTCGAGCGAACCCGCGCGCGTGAGCGCCACGATCACGGGCGGCGCCGGTGTCGGCGGCTACCAGCTCGAAGTCACCCAGCTCGCGAACTCGGCCCAGCGCACGTTCGCGTTCGCCTCGCCCGCCGGCGAAGAGCAGGTGACGATCGACGGGCGGGAATACACGCTCAAAGCGGGGGCCACCGCCAAGGACCTCGCCGGCAAGATCAACGCCGACAGCAAAGGCACGGTCTACGCCGCCGTTCAGGGCAACGAAGAAACGATCGTCCTCTCCAGCCGTACCACGGGCGCCAAGAACGGTGAATTCATCGAAGTCACCGATCCGGGCGGCGCGCTCACCGAAAAGGCGGGCACGGCCAAGGAAGGCAAGAACGCCGAATACACGATCGACGGCGTCGCCGGCACATCCGCCTCCAACACCGTCACCGAAGCGATCGCCGGCGTCAGCCTCACGTTCTCGGCGCTCACGAGCGCCGGGCCGGTCACGATCGCGGTGCAGCCTCCCGCGCCGAACCTGAAGACGATCGAAGCCAAGCTCGAAACGTTCGTGAACGCGTACAACAAGACCGTCGAAGAAGTGGAGAAGCAGCTCACCACCAAGCCGGTGGAACACCCCGCCGGGGCGAGCGAACTCAGCGTCGGCTCGCTGTTCGGCGACAACGAACTGACGGGCATCCTCACGCAGATGCGCCAGGCGATGTACGAAGCGATCAAAGGGATGCCGGAAGGAATGGCGAGCCCGCTCGACCTGGGCGTCAGCACGGGCGGGGGAAGCGGCGGCAGCTCCTCGCAGTCCTCGATCTCCGGCCTTCTCAAGCTGAACGTCTCGACGCTCGCGAAAGCTGTCGCCGAACACGGCAGCGAAGCCGGCACGATGATGCAGCAGTGGTCGCTGAGCTTCTCGAAGGTCGTGCGCAACGCATCGGGGGCCGGCGGCTCGCTGGAAACGCGCATCAACGGTGAGGAAGCCCAGATCCGCGAAATGAAGCTCCGCGTATCGACGATGAGCCAGATGCTCCTCGTCCGCCAGAAAGCGCTCGAACAGACCTACGCGCAGCTCGAAACGATCATCTCGCGCAACAGCGCACAGAGCTCCTGGCTCACGACCCAGACGAAACAGCTAGAAGCGCACGGCTAGCACCGGGCCTAAACCTTCGCGCCCGCGCGCCGATCAAGAGAGGGTCGATGAGCAACGTGGCGGCATCACCGCAGGCCTACCGTCGCGAGGCGGTCATGGCAGCCTCGCGCGGACAGCTGGTGGTGATGCTGTACGACGGCGCGCGCCGCTTCCTGCGCCAGGCCGCGGCCGCGATGCGCGCGCGCGAAATCGAGCGCTCCCACACCACGCTGCGCCGCGCCGAGCTGATCGTCGCCCACCTCGACGGCACGCTCGACTACGACCAGGGCGAGCTTCCGCAGCACCTGCACTCGCTGTACGCCTTCTGCCTGCGCCACCTCAACGAGGCGCGGATGACGCTGGATCCCGCCAAGCTCGACGAGGTCTGCGACCTGCTCGGCGAGCTCCGCGAGGCGTGGGCGCAGCTCGCGGCGGACGGCGCGTGAGCCCGCCCGCGGGCGTGGCTTCCGAGCTGGCGCCCTACGAGGCGATCGCGGCGCACGCCGAGCTCGAACTGGAGCTGGCCGGCCACGGTCGCATGACCGAGCTCGAGGGGCTGACGGCCCGCTGGGACGAGCTTCTCGCCGCCTTGCCGGAGCGCCCGCCCGCCGCCGCCGCACCGGTGCTCGCGCGCGCCCGGCTGATCCACGAACGCACGCGGATCGAGCTGCTGCGGCTACGCGACGCGCTCCTGAGCGACCTCGCGGGCGCAGCGCAGGCGAAACGCACCGCCGACGGGTACGCCGGCGCGGGCGGGTCGCCGGGTGCGCCCGCGCTCGACCGCCGCGCCTAGTCAGCGCGAGCAGGTTTCGCAATCGCGCCGTCACCGCCCCCGCGTCCTCTAAAGATCTGGGCCCCGCGGCCGATCACTTCGGACGCGATGTCCCTCGTCGACCCGACTCAGCAGCTGTTGGAGGCGGCGATGCGTGGTTCCTGGCTGCGCCAGACCACGCTGACGAACAACATCGCCAACGCGGACACGCCGAACTACCGCCCGCAGGAAGTCGACTTCGAGTCGACCCTGCAGACCGCGATCGAAGGCGGCCAGTCGCCGAGCGACGTCGAATTCGCCGCCCACGAAGTGCCCGGCGAAGCCGGCCCCAACGGCGCCGGCGTGAGCATCGACCAGGAATCGGCGCGACTGGCCGAAAACGGCCTCGACTACCAGGCGCTGACACAGATCGCCGCCACCCGCAACGCGATCATCAAATCGGCCATCGGGATCCTGTGATGGGGCTCTTCGACGCGATCGGGATCGCCGGCACCGGGCTCACCGCGGAGCGCATCCGCATGGACGTGACGGCCGAGAACCTCGCCAACGCCGACACGACCAAAGGCGCGAACGGCCAGCCCTACCGGCGACAGTCGGTCGTCCTCGCCCAGTCGGGCAGCCCCGGCTTCAGCGGCGCGCTGTCCGGCGCCCTCGCGGAACAGACCGGCGCTGTCGCTCCAGGCGGCGTCACGGTCGCGGGCATCGTCTCCGACGCGACGCCGAACCGCCGCGTGTACGACCCCTCGAACCCGGAAGCCGACGCCCAGGGCTACGTGAGCATGCCGAACGTGGACACGGTGACGGAAATGACCGACCTGATCTCCGAGCAGCAGTCCTACCAGGCGGACGTGACCGCGATGCAGACGTCGAAGTCGATGTTCACCTCCACGCTGGGCCTGTTGAAGTGATCGTGCCCCCGATCGGAAGCCTCGCCTCGACGCTCGGCAACGCCGGCGCGAACATCGCGACGGGGCAGGCCGGCGAAGCGCCGGTCGCACCCGCCGGCGCAGAAGGCGGCCTCGCGCAGGCGGGCGGGATCGAAGGCACCGGCGCGACCGGTGGCGGCACGCCCAGCTTCGGCAGCGCCCTCACGGACGCGATCTCCTCGCTGGAGACGGGCCAGGCGAACGCCTCGTCCGCATCGCAGGCGCTCGCGCAGGGCACGGTCAGCGACCCCGAGGCCGCGATCACGACCGTCGAGGACGCGGCGCTCGAGATGCAGCTCGCCGCGCAGATCCGCTCAAAGGCGACGGAAGCCGCCCAGACGATCTTCAACACGCAGGTCTGATCCGTGGCGAACGTCGGACAGCTCGCGTCCCGGCTGACGACCCGCGGCTGGCTCATCGTCGGCGGTGCCGTCGTCGGCGGCACCCTCTTCATCTACCTGTTCCTGCACATGGTCTCCGCGCCGAGCTACACCATGCTCGTCAGCGGCGTCGACCCTGCGCAGACGGGCAAGATGACGAGCACCCTCAGCGCCCACGGGATCAACTACCAGCTGCAGAACAACGGCACGGCGATCGCGGTGCAGGGCAACCAGTCGGCTGCCGCCCGGGTCGCGCTGGCCGGCTCGGGGCAGCTCGGCAACACGCAGCCCGGCTTCGAACTCTTCGACCACGCCAGCCTCGGCGAAAGCAACTTCCAGCAGCAGATCACCTACCAGCGCGCGCTGCAGGGACAGCTCGAAACGACGATCGACAGCGTGCAGGGCGTCTCCGGCGCACAGGTGACGCTCGTGCTCCCCAACCCGCAGACCCAGGTGTTCGGAGAAAACAACGGCGCCTCCTCGGCGGCCGTTCTCCTGTCGGGGACCAGCGCGCTGGATTCGAGCTCCGTGCGCGGCATCGCCCAGCTCGTCGCCTCCGCGGTGCCCGGGCTCCAGCTCAGCAAAGTCACGATCACGGGCGCCTCCGGACAGCTGCTGTGGCCCTCTCCGAACGGCGCCGGGGGAGGCAGCGGATCGGGCGGGAGCGCGCTGCAGGAAGCCGAGCAGCGCTACGACGAGACCACCGCGGCGAACCTCCAGGCGATGCTCGCCCAGACGCTCGGCCCGGGCAAGGCCCAGGTGCTCGTCTACGCGAACATGAACGTCGACCAGGCGACGAAGGAATCGCTCGAATACGCCAAGGCCGGGACGCCGCTGGCGCAGACCAAATCGCTCGAGACGCTCCAGGGCAACGGCTCGAGTGCGGCCGCGACCGGAACCGCGAACCTCCCGGCCGCGGCCCAGAACGGCGGCAAGTCGAACTACAAGAAAGAAACGAGCACGTTGCAGAACGGCGTCTCGAAGACCGTCACGCACACGACGGTCGCGCCCGGCACGGTCGAAAGCCAGCACGTCTCCGTGCTGCTCGACCACTCGGTGACGGCCGCGTCTGTGCCGGCGATCAAGGAAGCCGTCACGAACGCCGCGGGGATCAACGCCAAGCGCGGCGACACCATCTCCATCGGTCAGATCGCGTTCGCGAAGGGCGGCGCCGCGGGCGCCCCGGCCACGAGCAGCCCGCTCTCCTACGCGAAGTACCTGCTGCTGGCCATCGCCGCCGCGGTGTTCCTCTTCTTCACCACCCGCTCCCTGCGCAAGCGAGAGCAGGAGACCATCCCGGAGCCGCGCTGGCTGCGCGAGCTCGAGGCGCCCGTGCGGCTCTCAGAGCTCGAGCGCGAGATGGCCGCCCGCCCGACCGAGCTGACCGCCTCGATCGGCAACGGCAACGGCAACGGCGCGCGGGGCGGGGACGAGATCCGCCGCCAGGTCGAGCAGCTCGCCGACAGCGACCCCGACCGGGTGGCACAGCAGGTACGAAGCTGGATCCAGGAGGGCTAACGGCAGATGGCCGGAGAGATCGAGCCCGGGCTCCCCGAAGGCCTCACCGAAGAGCTGCCCGCAGTGCAGGAGGTCTCGGGTGCGCGGAAGGCGGCCGTGCTCATGGCCGGTCTCGGCTCCGAGCGTGCCGCCAACGTGCTCCAGCGGCTGCGCGAGGAGGAGATCGAGAGTCTTTCCGGGGAGATGGCGCGCCTGCGCCCGGTGGGTGCCGAGACGACCGATTGGGTGTTCAGCGAGATGGCCGCGGCGGGCGCGTCGGCGGCCGGCGCAGAAGGCGGGCTCGAGTTCGCGCGCGAGGTGATCGAGCGGGCGCTCGGGCCCGAGCGGGCGGCCGAGCTGCTGGGGAAGATCGCCGGCCCGCCGGAGACGCGCCCGTTCGAGTTCCTGCGCCGGGTCCCGGTCGAGCGGATCGCGACGCTGCTGCGCAGCGAGTCGCATCAGATGATCGCCCTGGTGCTCGCCAACCTCCCCACCAACCTCTCCGCCGCCGTCCTCGGCAAGCTGCCCGAGGCGATCCAGCCCGACATCGCCCTGCGGATCGCACGCATGGGCGAGACGACCGCGGCGGTGATCGAGCAGCTCGAGCACGCGCTGCGCCAGCGGCTGAACGCATCGAGCGACCGCGAGTACGCGGTGGCCGGCGGCACCAAGACCCTCGCAGGGATCCTCAACCACGCCGACCGTGCGCTCGAGCGCAACGTGCTCGACAACCTCGCCAGCTCCGACAGCGAGCTGGCAGAGAAGGTCCGGGGGATGCTGTTCGTGTTCGAGGACCTCGTCAAGCTCGAAGAGCGGGCCGTGCAGCAGGTGCTCCGGGAGGTCGACCAGAAGGACCTCGTGCTGGCGCTGCGCGGAGCGCCCGAGGACGTCAACGAGGTGGTCCTCACGAACATGTCCGAGCGCGGGGCGGCGATGCTCAAGGAGGAGATGGAGATCCAGCCGCCGCAACGCAAGAGCGACATCGACGCCGCTCAGAGCCGGATCGTGGCAGTCGTGCGGCGCCTGGAGGAAGCGGGCACGATCGTGATCGCCTCCGAGGAGGACGGCGAGGAGGGCGAGGCGGTTGTCTGACTCGGCCGTGAGCTTCCCGCTCGAGCCGCTGGAGCCCTCGGAGCCGCCGCCGCGCGACGCCGCCGAGCGGCTGCTCGCCCAGGCCAATCGCGAGGCGCAGGAGATCCGCGAGCAGGCGAGGGCCGAGGGTTTCGAGCAGGGCCGCGCCGCGGGACTGGAGGCAGGCCGCGAGGAGATCGCGGCCTCGGCGCGTGCGCTCGACGAGGCGGCGCAGGGCGTGATCGAGGTTCGCGAGCAGACCGTCGAGGCGGTCGAACGCGACGCGGTCGAGCTCGGCCTGCAGGTGGCCGGGAAGATCCTGCCGGCGGCGCTGCTCGCCCAACCCGACGTCGTCGCCTACGCGGTGCAGGGCGCGCTGCGGCGCGTGAGCGGCCAGCGCACGCTGTCGGTCCTGGTCAGCCCAGAGGACCTCGAGACGGTGCGCGCGGCGCTCGGCGAGCAGCAGCAGCCGGGGGCGAGCGAGCCCTTCGAGCTCCTCGGCGATCCGCAGGTCCGGCGCGGCGGCGCCATCGTCCGGACCACCGCCGGCGAGGTGGACGCGCAGATCTCGACCCAGCTCGACCGTGCCGCCGAGGTCGCCTTCGCCGAGCTGGCGAACGGCGCGCGGAAGTGAGCCCCGCCGAGCCCGGGACGCTCCTGCGCCGCGCCGGCAGGGCGCTCGACGAAGCCGACCTGGCCCGCCGCCACGGCTACGTCAGCAACCTGATCGGCCTGATCATCGAGGTCACGGGGCTGCAGGCCGAGATCGGCGAGGTGTGTCTCGTCGAAGGCGGACAGGGGGTGGACGCCCGTCCCGCGGTGCCGGCCGAGGTCGTCGGTTTCCGCGAGGGCCGGACGCTGTTGATGCCGCTCGGCGAGCTGCACGGGATCGGCCCGGGAACACGCGTGCTCGCGAGCGGCGCTCCCTTCCGGGTCGCCGTCGGCGACGATCTTCTCGGCCGCATCGTCGACGGGCTCGGGCGCCCCGACGACGGCCTCCACGGCCCCGGCGGGCGCGCTCCGCTCGACGATCGCCGCTCCGCCCGCAGCGCTGTCGCGCCCGCGGATCCGCGAGCGCGTCGGCCTCGGCGTGCGGGCGCTCGACGCCCTCGTGCCGTGCGGGCGCGGGCAGCGGCTCGGCATCTTCGCCGGCTCCGGCGTGGGCAAGTCCTCGTTGCTGGGCATGATCGCCCGCTCGACCACCGCGTCGATCAACGTGATCGCACTCGTCGGCGAGCGCGGCAGGGAGGTCAGGGAGTTCATCGAGCGCGACCTGGGCGACGCGCTGTCGCGCTCGGTCGTCGTCGTTGCGACCTCCGACCAGCCCGCGCTGGTCCGCATCAAGGCCGCGTTCACCGCCACCACGATCGCGGAGCATTTCCGCGACCAGGGCCACGACGTGATGTTGATGATGGACTCCGTCACGCGCTTCGCGATGGCCCAGCGAGAGGTGGGCCTCGCGATCGGCGAGCCGCCGGCCACGCGCGGGTACACGCCGAGCGTCTTCGCGCTGCTTCCGCGGCTCCTCGAGCGCGCCGGCACCAGCGCAGAGGGCTCGATCACTGCGCTGTACACGGTGCTCGTGGACGGCGACGACATGAACGAGCCGATCGCCGACGCGGCGCGGTCGATCCTCGACGGCCACGTGGTGCTCACGCGCTCGCTCGCCCACGCGGGCCACTACCCGGCGATCGACGTGCTGCAGAGCGTCTCGCGGCTCACGGGCGAGATCGTGCAGGAGAGCGTCATCGACGCGGGTCAGCAGCTGCGGGCCGCGCTTGCGACCCTGCGCGAGAAGGAGGATCTGGTCGCGATCGGCGCCTATCAGCACGGCACCGACCGGCTGCTCGACGCGGCGCTGGCCCACCGCGCCTCGATCGACTCCTTCCTGCGCCAGCCGGTGGACGAGCGCAGCGACCCGGCCGAAGCCGACGAGCGGCTGCTGTCGCTCGCGGACTCCCTCGCCCACACGCTCCAGCGCGAGGAGGACATCCCGGACGCCGAGGAGGTTCCCGAGGGCGGCGCGCGCCCGGCGGAGCTCGCGGCGCCGACGGTCCCCGCGCTCCCTCCGCTGGGGCTGAACATCTGAGGCTGAGAGATCGATGGCAGCGCTAAAGAACACCCCGGCGACGCCGATAAACAGGCCGTGACCGGACCCTCGTTCCGCTTCCGTCTGGAGCGTGTGCGCGCTGTGCGCGAACGCAAGGAGAAGCTCGCCCAGCAGGAGCTGGCTCGTTCGATGTCGCGCCTCAGCGACACGCGCGCCGAGCTTCGCAGCGCCGAGGCGACCGTGGAGCGGGCGCGTGCGCAGCAGCGCGACGCCGGCGTCGCCTCCCAACGGGTCGGCGGTGCCGAGCTGCGGGCCCGCCAGGCGTTCCTCGAGCGCGTCGAGGCCGACCGCTCCACCCGCGTGCAGGACGTGCAGCGCAGCGAGGCGGAGGTCGCCGACCGTGGCGAGAAGCTCGTCGTCGCCGCCACCGAGCACGAGATGCTCAATCGCCTTCGCGAGCGCCGTCGCAGTGAGCACGAGCTCGAGGCGGCGCGCGACGAGAACAAGCTGCTCGACGAGATGGCCGGCGCGCGAACCCGCAGGAGCGTCGCGTGAGCACGGCGTCGATCGGAGCCCCCGGCGAAGTGCGGGCCCCAGGCGAGCTCGAAGCCACCGCCCGCGTCCGTGCGCTCGAAAACCTGATCGCGCGCACCGAAGGCGCCTCGGAAGGCGCCGGCACGGCGGTCACGACCGCCGCCTCCGAACCCGCCGCGGGCACATCGTTCGCCAGCGCGCTGCAGACGGCCACCGCCTCCGCCGCCGGTGGCGGCCAGTACGACGCGCTGATCGAACAGGCCGCGGCGCGCAACGGCGTCGACCCGGCGGTGCTGCATGGGCTGATCCAGCAGGAGTCCGGCTTCGATCCCTCGGCCCGGAGCAGCGCGGGCGCGATCGGCCTCACCCAGCTGATGCCGGGCACCGCCTCGTCGCTCGGCGTCGCGAACCCGCTCGACCCCGGGGAATCGATCGAAGGCGGCGCACGCTATCTGGCACAGCAGCTCTCGCAGTTCGGCGGCAACACCGCCGAGGCGCTTGCCGCCTACAACGCCGGCCCGGGCGCCGTCCAGCAGTACGGCGGCGTCCCGCCGTACGCCGAAACACAGTCTTACGTCCAGAAGGTGCTGGGCTACGCCGAAAGCTACCGCCGCGAACACCCGGCCACGATCGGAGGGGTCGCATGAGCGTCGCACCTGCGCTGGTGCCTGCGGCTGCGCTGCCGCCGCCGGTGAGCGGCGCTCCGCCCGGAGCGCCACCGGGGGCGCCGCCCTTCGGGGGCGCGCTCGAAAGCGAGATGGCCCGGACCGCACAAGCGGAAGGCCAGAGCAGAAGCCCCGGCAACGAAGGCCCGGGCGAGACGCGCACCGCCCGCGGCCACCGCGAGCACGAAGGCGCCACGAGCGTCGAAGCGTCCGTCGCCGCGGCCTGCACCCGCAAGCGAAGCGAAGGTCCCGTCCGGATGCGAACCCGCTGCGCCCGGCCCGGCGAAGTCCGAAGAGCCCTCGGCGAGCCCCGCCCCCGTGCCCTCGCCTGCTCCTGCACCCGTCCCCCAGGCCGGACGTCGGTGTCCCCGCCGCGACGGAGACACCGGGCGTGAGCACACCGCCCGCCCCGGCGATCCACGGTGAAGAGCCCGAAGCGGCGAGCCCGTCGGCGGGCGAAGCGCCGCCCGCCGCGCCGTCCACGGCCCAGAGCAAGGAGCCGGCGGCGCCCGAGCGGGCCGAGCAGACCGCGCAGCGCCGTCCCGCCGAGGGCGCGGGCGTGGACGTGCTCGCGACGACGCACCGCGAATCGGCGCCCGCCCGCGGCGAAGCGCTACCCGCACCGGAAGGGACAGAGACTCCGGACGCGGGCGAAGCCTCGCTCGGCGTCGACGCACCGCCGCAGGGCGCGCCCCGCGAGGCGGCACCTTCGCCGGTCGCGCCGCCGGCCGCCGATCGCCCGGCGGCGGTCGCGCAGGAGGCGCAGCAGGCCACGGGAGGCTCCGGCGAGAACCGCGAGCAGCAGACCGGAGGCGAGCGGCGCCGCCCGGAGGAGCGCCTCGCGAGCGGCGTCAGGCGCCTGTCCGGTGCGGCCCCCCACGAGCGGGCCGGCACCGCGAGCGAAACGGCCTCGCGCGGCAACGATCTCGAGCCGGCCGCGCCGAGCCCGACAGCTCCCAGCGGAGGCGGGCAGGACGGTGTGGTCGCGCCCGCACCTTCCGTGCAGCAGGCGCCTTTCGGCGCCGCCAACGCTCCTCAGCTCACCGCGCGCGCCGAACTCGGGGAGATGATCGACGCGATCCACGCGACGATCGAGCTGGCGGCGCGGCGCGGCGCGACGCAGGCGCGGATCGCGCTGCAGCCCGAAGAGCTGGGCGAGATCCGGATCCACCTGAGCCAGAGCGCGGAAGGGATCGTCGCGCGGCTGACGGCGGCGACGCCGGCGGCGGCGCAGGCCCTGGCCGCCGGGCGAGGCGAGCTCCACCAGTCGCTCAGCTCGCTCGGAGCGACCCTGCTGCAACTCGACATCGGCACGTTCGAAGGCCGCGAGGGCCGCCGGCACCAGGTCGCAGGCGAAGGCGGCTCGGCGCGTGCCGCGGGCGCGCCGACCGAAGAGGACGAGACCATTGCGGCAGCGGCCGGCGCGACCCCGGCGGCTGCACCGAGCGGCCCGCTGGGCACGCTCGTGGACGTGCTCGCCTGACATCAGCGGAAAGGAACACGACGCCATGACCACGACACCCACCGCCACCGCAGCAGCAGCCGCCGGCACGCAGAGCGCCGCCGCCGTCTCGAACCCGAACGGGACGCTCGGGCAGAACGACTTCCTGAAGCTGATGATCGCCCAGCTGCAGGCGCAGAACCCCATGGACCCCGCCAACACGAACGAATTCATGGGCGAGCTGGCGCAGTTCACCCAGGTCGAGCAGCTCACGAACCTCGCCCAGGCGAACGAGCTCTCGAGCGCCGTCTCGCTGATCGGCCGGACCGTCGTCTACTCGACGGCCGGCGGCGGCCGCGGCACCGGCCAGGTGACGAGCGCGCAGTCCGCCGCGTCGGGCACGACCGTGACCGTCGAAGGCGTGGACGGGATCTCGCTGACCGCGATCACCGAAGTCAAATGAGCCCCGTCGAGAACAACCCCGCGCTGGTCCCACCCGGCAACGTCGGCAACGTCGGCGGCACCCCGGGTGCCGGTGGCACCAAGCGCCCGGGCGGGCCGCAGCCCACGCAGGCGCCCGGCAAGTCGTTCGCCTCGGAGCTCCGCGACGCGTCCTCCCCCAGCGCGCTGCGCTTCTCCAAGCACGCGCTCGAACGCCTGGAGCGCCGCGGGATCGAGCTCGACCCGGCGACCATGCAAAGGCTTGACGAGGGGGTGGCGCGCGCCGCAGGCAAGGGCTCGCGCGACTCCCTCGTCCTCGTGGACGGCACCGCGTTCGTGGTGTCGGTCCGCAACCACACCGTCGTCACGGCGGTGGGAGGAGAACACATGAAGGACAGCGTGTTCACCAACATCGACAGCGCGGTGATCGCATGATCCTCGCGGCGTCAGTCAACCAGGGCTGGACCTCATCGAGGAAGCCCAGAAAGGCAGGGCAGCCGAGATGATGGCTGGTATGTACGCCGCGATCAGCGGCTTGGATGCGAACCAGGCGATGCTCAACGACACCGCCGCCAACCTCGCGAACGTGAACACCGTGGGCTACAAGGCCTCGAGTGTCACCTTCGCCGACTCGCTCACGCAGGTGATCCGGGGCGCCTCGGCGCCGACCGCCACCACGGGCGGGTCGAACCCGGTCCAGATCGGGCTGGGCGTGCAGATCGACGCGACCCGCAACGAAATGACCGAGGGTGCCTTCCAGACGACCGGCAACCCGCTGGACGTCGCGATCCAGGGCCAGGGCTTCCTGCGTGTCGGCCAGGGCGAACCGCCGGCCAAACCGCCCTTCACGGGCGGGATCCCGGCGAAGATCATGTACACGCGCGCCGGCGACCTGTCCACGAACACGCTCGGCTTCCTCACCACGCAGGCGGGCAACTACGTGATCGGCCGCAACGCGGTGGCGAAAGAAGGCGAAACCGAAACCACATACGCGCCCGGCACGGAAGACACCTACATCCAGGTGCCTCCCGGCTCGACGAACGTGTCGATCGGCATGGACGGCTCCGTCGGCTACACGGACAACAACCCCGAAGACAAAACCTTCGGGCAGCACGTCGTCGCCGGCTACCTCTCGCTCGCCACGTTCGCGAACGAAGCCGGTCTCGAACGGATCGGCGGCTCGCTGTGGGGGACCACCCCGAACTCCGGCACGCCGATCGTCGGCACGCCGAACACCGTCGGCTTCGGCGCGACCGTGGGCGGCGAGCTCGAGATGTCCAACGTCGACCTCGCCACCGAGATGACGAAGATGATCACCGCCGAGCGCGGCTACCAGGCCAACTCGCGGACGATCACCACCGCGGACACGATGCTGGAAACGCTCGTCTCGATGCACTAGATGCACTGACGAACAGCCGTGAGTCGGCCGGCGCTCCATGCCGGCCGACCGAGCTTCGAAGCGAGAGGAGGTAGCACCAGCGCGACTCCGAGGAGCTCGGGCGGGGCGGCGGCACGGAAGTTCGCCGTCCCGGCCCGGGGCTAGACTGGCTTGAAAGGGAGAACGAGCATGATCACGCTGCGCCGGCTCGGCAACAGCGACGAGCCGTTCCAACTGAATCCCGACATGATCGTGACCGTCGAATCGACGCCGGACACGGTCATCGGCCTCGCCACCGGTGCCAAGGTGGTGGTGTGCGAGACGCCTGAGGAGGTCGCCGAGGCCGTGCGCACGTACCGCGCGGAAGTGCTCGGGGACGCGATGCGCAAACGCCGCCCGGATCGCCAGCCCAGAGCGGGCGGGGCGCCGAACGCTCACCGTGAGGGTGCGCACCTCTCGGCCGTCGAAGACCCCGCGGTCCCTCCCACGGGCTGAGACGCCTGCAATTTCTCTGTCACGCGGTGCCCGCTTCGCGCAGCGGGCCCGCCAGGACTGAAGAAATGCCCGCAGCCGCCGATGTGGGTTGCAATGAAGGCTGCAACGGCGATCGGAATAGGAGTGGCCTTCGGGTCACTGCTGCTCAGCTCGATGATGGACGGGACCAGTCCGGCCGCGTTCATCAACATCCCCGCGATGATGATCATCCTCGGCGGCACCGCCGGGGTGACGCTCGCGAGCGTCGGCATGACCTCGATGAAGCGGGTGCCGAGCCTCTACAAGCTGGTGATCTCGGCCGAACCGCCGGACATGCGCGGCCAGCACGACCGCCTCGTCGCGCTCGCTGACAAGGCCCGTCGCGAGGGCCTCCTGGCGCTTGACGCGCAGCTCGGCGACATCGACGACGCCTTCACACGCAACGCGCTGCAGCTGGTCGTCGACGGCACCGATCCGGAGATGGTGCACGCGATCCTCGAGGCTGAGGTCGACGGCATGGCGGCCCGCCACGAGGCGGGCGCGGCGCCGTTCGAGAAGGCCGGCGGCTTCGCTCCGACGATGGGCATCATCGGCACGGTCCTCGGCCTCGTCCACGTGCTGGAGAACCTCTCGGCACCATCGACGCTCGGGCCTTCGATCTCGGCCGCGTTCATCGCGACGCTGATGGGCGTCGGCGCGGCGAACGTGATCTTCCTGCCGATCGCCAGCCGCCTGAAAGCGATCTCCGGGGAAGAGATGGAACTGCGGATGATGACGATCGAGGGGATCCTCTCGATCCAGGCCGGCGACAACCCCCGCCTGGTCTCGGAAAAGCTGATGTCCTACGTCCCGCCCGCCGAGCGTGAGGCGGACGAGGCGCACGGAACGGCCGGCCTCGCGGCCGAAGCCTCAGGCGGCCTGACATGCCGCGCAGGCACGGAGGGGGCCGCCGGCGCGGGGGTGGCGCGCAGCACGAGGAGAGCAACGAGCGCTGGCTGCTGACCTACGCCGACATGATCACGCTGCTGATGGCGCTGTTCATGGTGCTGTTCTCGATCTCCTCGGTGAACATCTCGAAGTGGGTCACCCTTCAGAAGGCCCTCCGACGCTGCGTTCTCGGGCAACATCCTGCCCGGCGGCAAGGCGATCGCGAAACCCGGGCGCGAGTGCCAACCCGGCCCACGCGCCCGCGAGCATCGACGTGCAGGCGATCGTGCCCGTCACGGCCAGCACCGCAAGCACGCTGCAGAGCAGCAGCACGCACGGCGCGGCCAGCAGCGCGGCGGCCGCGAGCGCGCCCACCCAGGCCGCCTCTGAACACCAGGCGGCCCTGTTCGCGCAGATCAAGCACGAGATCGACGCGTACGCGCGTGCGCACGGCTTCGGGCAGAAAGTGCAGACGTCGATCGAACCCCGCGGCCTGGTGATCAGGGTCCTCACCGACGACCTGCTCTTCGCCTCCGGCCAGGCGACGCTCAGCCCGCGCTCCACCTCGCTGCTCAGCGAGATCTCGCAGCTGCTCAACCTCGCCGGCGAACACCCGGTCGACGTCGAGGGCAACACCGACGACGTGCCGATCCACTCCTCGCTCTACCCGAGCAACTGGGAGCTCTCGACGGCGCGGGCCAGCACCGTCGTGCGGTTCCTGTCCGAACACGGTGTGGGCCAGGAGCGACTGACCGCGACCGGCTACGCCGACCAGCACCCGATCGCGAGCGATGCGACGGCGTCAGGACGGGCGCGCAACCGAAGGGTCGAGATTGTGCTGCAACGAGTCGATACAGGCCAGGAACCCTAGGTACCGGTGAGGCGATGCTGAAGAACAAGAAGGTGATGCTGGCGATCGCACTGCCCCTCGTGCTGTTCGCCGGCTACACGATGACCAAGCACAAGCCGGTGCCCAAGGAGAAGGTCAAGGGCGCGATCTATCTGATGCCCAAGGAATTCCTGCTGAACCTGCACGACGGCCGCTACGGGAAGGTCGCGATCGCGCTCGACCTCGCGCCCGGCCAGAGCGACGGCGCGACGGCGGGGGCCTCCTCCTCGGGGTCCGGCGAAAACGCGGCCGGCACGCTGCCGGAGGAACCGATGGTCCGCGAAATCGTGACCAGCGTGATCAGCGGACAGGAAGGCTCGACGCTCGAAAGCGACAGCGGCAGGCGCAGCATCCAGAAGGAGATCGCCGCCGAGATCCGAAAGCAGACGGATGTGAAAGTCGAATCGGTGCTGATTCCCGACTTCACGGTCCAATAGGAGGGGACGTGGCCGACACGGTCGAGTACGAGGAGTTCGAGGCAGCGCAGGACGGCGGCTCCGCGCCCGCGCCCGTCGTCGCACCCCCCGGCGGCGGCGCAAGCGCGCCCGGTCCGGACATCAGCCGTCTGAGCGAGATCCCGATGGAGCTGAGCGTCGAGATCGGGCGCACCCGCACCACGGTCGGTGAGGCGCTCGAGCTTCGTGTCGGCTCCGTGGTGGCGCTGGGCCGCCAGGCCGGGGAGCCCGTGGACCTGCTGGTCAACGGATCGCCGATCGCGCGCGGCGAGGTCGTGGTCGTCGACGAGCGCTACGGCCTGCGCATCACCGAGATCCTCGACGGACGCCAGGAGGAATCGCTGGCCGCGGCGGTCGGGGCCGACGACGTCGCCGCCGAGCCTCAGCCCCCTGCGAGCGGCGCCGAGGTCTGAGAACGCCGATGGCGGCGAGCCAGAGCGGCGAGGCTGTCGCCGAGCCGGTGGGAGAGGCGCAGGAGGCCGCGTCGTCATCGAAGATGGAGCCGACCCTGCGCCCGGTCGACTTCTCGCAGCCGACCCGGTTCACGACCGAGCTGCGCCGCCGCATCGCCGCGGCGCTGGAGCCGCTGAGCGAGTCGCTGTCGGTGGCGCTGTCCGCGCAGCTGAAGGCGGAGGTCGCGATCGAGCCGGGCGAGATCACGGAGAACACCTGGGCCGCGGCTCAGGCCGCCCTCGCCGCCGACGTCGTCGCCGTGGGGGTGCAGGCCGACACGCCTCCCCACGGCATGCTCTTCGCGGTCGAGCTGCCGTTCGTGCTCCAGGCGCTCGAATGCCTGCTCGGCGGCAAGGCTGCGCAGGCGCCGCCGGAGCGCCACCTCTCCGAGATCGACTGGGCGCTCGCACGCGGCGTCCTCGATGCCGTCGTCGGCGAGCTCTCGGAGGCGTGGGCCGAGTTGGGCGGCGGCCCGCTCACCCGCGGCGAGCTCGACCTCGAGGGCGACGCTGAGATCGACATCGCGCCCGGCGAACCGACGCTGTCCGTGACACTCGCGAGCACCATCGACGGCTGCTCCTCGGCCATGTGCCTGCTGCTCCCGTGGAGCGCGGTGCAGCCGATCGCGGTCCCGCGCGGCCCTCAGGCCGGCGGCGGCGCACCCGCCGCCGCGGCGCTGCGCGACGGTCTGTCCGCGGCCGAGGTGCTCTTGCGCGCGGAGATCGGCTCGGTGCAGATGCCGATCGAGGAGATGCTCGCGATCGTGCCGGGCGCGATCGTCGCCCTGGGCGAGCGCTCCGAGCTGGGCGTGCGGCTGTTCGCCGAGGAGGTCTCGGTCGGGCGCGGGCGCCCGGGTCGCAGCGGCGCGCGCAAGGCGCTCAAGATCCAGGCGGTCGACGACGAGCCTGTGCGGGCCGCGACCTACGCCAGCCTCGGCCGCGCCGAGCTCGATCGAGCGCGCGCGCACCTCGGCGCGGGTGGCGCGGGGTCCTCGCCGGCGATCCTGCGCAGCATCTTCGTCCGCGTGTGGGCCGAGCTCGGCCGCACGCACATGGCGCTCGGCAGCGCGCTCGAGCTAGCGCCCTGGAACCGTCGTCGAGCTCGACCAGGCTGCTGAACGGCCGGTCGAGCTGTTCGCCAACGGCTTGTGCTTCGCCAGCGGCAGCCTCGTGGTCGGCGCGGACGGTGGCTGGGGTGTCAGCGTCGAGCAGCTCTCCTAGCTCAAGACTCGGGAACCCGGGCCGATAACCCGGGCGACTCTTCCTCGGAGTCGCCCTCGATGACGAAGTCGAACCCGTTCTACCGTGCGGCCGCGGCAGCGGCCGCGGCTACTGGCGCCTGCTTGCTCGCTCTCGCGTGCCCGGGTGTCGCTGCCGCGTCGGGGAGCGGGCACTCCGAAGGCAGCGGCGAAAACACGCCGCTCAGCCTCGGCTCATCGGCCGGCAGCACCCATTCGAGTGGTTCCGGGGCAAGTCTGGTGCGCACGATCGTCGGCCTCGCGATCGTGATCGCGGTCATCTGGGGGCTGTCGTGGATCCTGAAGCAGGTCAAGTCGCGGCGCGATCCGAGCGCGCCCAGCACGGGCCTGGCGAGCATCGCGGCGCTGCAGCTGAGCTCGGGCCGCGCGGTGCACCTCGTCCGGGCGGGGAACGACTACCTGCTGCTCGGGAGCGCCGAGCACGGCGTCATGCCGATCCACCGGTACTCGGAGGAGGAGGCACGCGAGGCCGGGCTGCTCGACGTGATCGACGTCCAGCCGCGGCCGCGGCGTGCCCTGATGCGCCCGCCGTCGGGTGCGTCTCATGCATCCGGCGGCGAGGGAACGGGCCACGACCCGATGAGCATGCCCTCGCCCGGGCCCGGCTCGACGCTGCTCGACCGCCTCCGTGACCTGACGGTGCGCAAATGAACGTCAGCTCGAGCAACGCCGTCCAGATCCTGCTCCTGATCGGCGGGCTCACGCTCGTGCCGGCGATCCTCTTCACGATCACGGGCTTCAGCCGCATCCTGATCGTGCTCGGCTTCATCCGCACCGCGATCGGGACGACCAACGCACCGCCCAACCAGGTGCTGGTCGGGATCGCGCTGTTCCTGACCATCTTCGTGATGTCGCCGACGATCAGCGCGATCAAGAAGACGGCGATCGAACCGCTCACGGCGCATCACATCAGCACCAAGGAAGCGCTGGAACGCGCCGAGATCCCGATGCGCCAGTTCATGTTCAAGCAGACGCGCACCGAGGACATCGAGCTGTTCATCAACCTCGCGCACGACAAGCAGCCGAAGAGGAGAGCGGAAGTGCCGACGGAGGTGCTGATCCCGGCGTTCATCGTCTCGGAGCTGAAGACGGCCTTCCAGATCGGGTTCCTGGTCTTCCTGCCCTTCCTGATCATCGACCTGATCGTCTCGTCGGTCCTCATGAGCATGGGGATGATCATGCTGCCGCCGACCTTCATATCCCTGCCGTTCAAGGTGCTCCTGTTCATCCTCGTCGACGGCTGGGACCTCGTCATCAAGTCGCTGGTGGAGAGCTTCCACTGATGCGAGCGCACGGCGAACACCCGGAAGGGCGGCGATGAACCAGGACACGGTCGTCAACCTCGCGACCCAGGCGATGGGTCTCGCCCTCAAGGTCGCGGGGCCGCTGCTGCTCACCGCGCTCGTCGTCGGTGTGATCGTCAGCGTCTTCCAGGCGGTCACCCAGATCCAGGAGCAGAGCCTCAGCTTGGTGCCGAAGATCGCGGCGGTCGCGGTCGTGATCGTCGTGCTCGGGCCGTGGATGCTCGGCCAGCTCGTCTCCTATACGGCGGAGCTGTACAACGCGATCCCGACGATGGTGGGCCCGTGACCCACCTGCTCAGCCAGCTCGAGGGCAACCAGCTCGGCGGCTTCATCCTCGTCCTCGCGCGCGTGACGCCGCTGTTCCTGCTTGCGCCGATCTTCTCCTCGACGGCGATCCCGCCCGTCGTCAAGGGTCTGATCGCCGTCGGGATCTCGGTCGGGCTGACGCCGATCGCGATGCACGGCCAGCACATCCCGAGCGACCCGGTGCAGATCGCCGGCCTGGTCCTCGAGGGCCTGCTCGTGGGCACGAGCTTCGCCTTCGCGCTGGCCGTGCTGATGGCTGCCGTGGAATCTGCGGGCTCCTTCATCGACGTCGTCTCGGGCTTCTCCTACGGCGAGCTGATCAACCCGCTCTCAGGACAGTCGGGGGCTGTGATGTCGCGCTTCTACACGCTGTTCGGGACGATGATCTTCCTGGTCATCGGCGGGGACGCCTGGACGCTGCGCGGGCTCGGGCGCACCTTCGAACTCGTGCCCTTGACGGACGCGCCGCGGCTCGGCTCGATCGTGGGCGCGGCCGAGCAGGCCTTCTCGACCATCTTCACCTCGGCGTTCGAGATCGGCGCCCCGGTCCTCGCTGCGCTGTTGATCACCGATGTCGCGTTCGGCGTCGTCTCCAGGGTGGTGCCGCAGATGAACATCTTCGCGGTCGGCTTCCCGACCAAGGTCGCGGTCGCGATGCTCCTCGTGGGCGCCTCGCTGCCGTTCGTCTCGGGTTGGATCTCCGGCCAGCTGTCCGAAAGCGTGGGAGCGGCGCTCGGGGCGCTGCACGTGGCATAGGGATGGCACGCGAGGACCGCACAGAGAAGGCGACACCCCGCCACCGCAAACGTGCACGCGAGCGCGGGCAGGTCGCGCGCAGCCCCGACCTCAGCGGCTCGCTGGTGCTGATGGCCGGGCTGCTCGTGGTCAGCCTCACCGCGCCGCAGATCGCGCAGGCGGGCGCCGCCAGCTTCCGCGCCATTCTCGGCCAGATCGCGCGCCCCGCTCGCGCGACGAGCGCAGCGGGGCTCTCGGAACTGATGCACATCGCGCTGCAGACGATCGAGGTGACCGTGCTCCCGGTGGCGGGCGCGTGCGTCGCGGCCGCGGTGATCGGCGGCGTGGTCCAGGTGGGCGGGCGGCCGACCCCGCACGCGCTCAAACCGGACTTCCGGCGCATCAACCCGGCCAACGGGCTGAAGAACCTGCTGGGTCCCAACCTGATCTTCGAAGCGCTCAAGGCGGTCGTCAAGGTGGCGGTCGTCGGCGCGGTTGCCGCGCTCGCGATCGTTCCGGGGATGAGGAGCCTCGCCGCGATCGTCGGGGTGACGCCGGGCGCTCTCGCCGCGATCGCCGGCCACACCGCGCTCGGTGTGGCCCAGCGTGCCGCGGTCGCCTACGTGGTGATCGGGATCATCGACTACGGCTGGAAGCGCTGGCGCAACGAGCGCCAGCTGCGGATGACCAAGCAGGAGCTGCGCGACGAGCTGCGCCAGTACGGGGTCTCGGCCGAGGTCAAAGCCGCGCAGCGGCGCCGCCAGATGCAGCTCGCACGGGCGCGCATGATGGCCGCTGTCCCCGACGCCGACGTCGTCGTCACGAACCCGACGCACTTCGCCGTCGCGCTGAGCTACGACGGCAAGCGCACCGCGCCCGAGGTCGTGGCGAAGGGCCAGGACCTCGTCGCGGCGCAGATCAGGCGGATCGCGGAGGAGAACGAAGTGCCGGTCGTCAGCGACCCGCCGCTCGCGCGCGCGCTGCACGGCTCGACAGAGGTCGGCCAGGTGATCCCTGAGGAGCTCTACGCGGCCGTCGCGAGAGTGCTCGCGTTCGTCTACCGCATGGCCGGGCGCCAGAGCGCGAGGAGGGCATCGTGAACGAGAGCTTCGTCAAGCGGATGCTGAGCCACACCGACATGCTGGCCGCGCTGTCGGTGGTGCTCGTCGTGACGATGCTGGTGGTGCCGCTGCCGCCGGCGCTGCTCGACCTCTTCATCACGATCAACATCTCGGTGGCGCTGACGATCGTGGTCGCGACCATGTACCAGGGGCGGTCGCTGGACTTCGCGTCGTTCCCGAGCCTGCTGCTGCTGACGACGATGTTCCGGCTCGCGATCAACGTCTCGGTGACGCGCTTGATCCTCACCACCGGGGACGCGGGCTCGGTCGTCAAGGCCTTCGGTGAGTTCGTCGTCGGCGGCAACGTGATCGTCGGCCTCGTCATCTTCCTGATCCTGATCGTGATCCAGTTCGTCGTCGTCACGAACGGCGCCGGGCGCGTGGCGGAGGTCGGCGCGCGCTTCACGCTCGACGCGATGCCCGGCAAGCAGATGGCGATCGACGCCGACCTGAACGCGGGCCTGATCACCGACCAGCAGGCGCGCGAGCGGCGCGCCGAGATCTCGAACGAAGCCGACTTCTACGGCGCGATGGACGGCGCCTCGAAGTTCGTCAAAGGCGATGCGGTCGCAGCCGTGATCATCGTCTTCATCAACCTCGTCGGCGGGATCATCGTCGGTGTGGCCCAGCACGGGATGAGCTTCGAAGAGGCCGCTCACCAGTTCTCGCTGCTCACCGTCGGAGACGGCCTCGCCGCGCAGATCCCGGCGCTGCTGATCTCCGTCGCGACCGGCATCATCGTGACCCGCGCCGCGTCCGACAGGGACCTCGGCTCCGACATCGCGCACCAGATCCTCAAACAGCGCAAAGCGCCGATGGTCGCCGCCGCGGCGATCGGAGGCTTCGCACTGATACCGGGCCTGCCGAAGCTGCCGTTCCTGTTCATCGCGGGGATCTTCGGCGCGATCGCGTGGGCGGTGCGCAACGGCATGCCCGGCGCGGAGAAGGAGACGGAGGAGGAGGAGACGTCGATGCTGCCGGCGGCGACCGAGCCGATCTCCGAGGTCGGGGTCGACGCGCTCGAGCTGGCGATCGGCTTCGGGCTCGTGCCGCTCGTCGACGGCGGGTCGGGCGGGTCCGGTGGGGCGGGCACCGCGTCCCTGCTGCGCCGCGTCAGCATGGTCCGTCGCCAGATCGCCACCGAACTCGGGATCGTGATCCCACGCGTGCGCATCCACGACGAGCTCGGCATGGAGTCGCACGAGTACGTGATCAAGATCCGCGGCTCGGAGGTCACACGCGGACGCATCATGCCCGGCCACCTGCTGGCGATGAACCCGGGCGATGCGCTCGGCTCGCTCAGCGGGATACCGACCCGCGAGCCCGCGTTCGGCCTGGAGGCGGTGTGGGTGCACGAGTCCGGCCGCGCCGAGGCCGAGTCGCTCGGCTACACCGTCGTCGACCCCGAGTCGGTGATCGTGACCCACCTGACCGAGACGATCCGCGGGCACGCGGCGGAGCTGCTCAGCCGCCAGGACGTGCGTGCGCTGCTCGACCGGCTCAAGGAGACCAACGCGGCCGTCGTCGACGAGGTCGTGCCGGAGATGCTGTCGCTCGGAGAGATCCAGCGCGTGCTGCAATCGCTCCTTGCAGAGGGCGTGCCGATCCGCGACCTGGGCACGATCGTGGAGGCGATCGGCGACAAGGCTCGAACAACACGGGACACGAGCCTTCTTTCGGAGTACGCTCGCCAGGCGCTGGGCCGGGCGATCACGGCTCCCCACCTGGACGAGCAGTTGCGTCTGCAAGCGATAACCCTTGATCCGGCGATCGAGCAGGAGCTCTCGACCTCGATCACACAGACCACCGACGGGGAGTACCTCGCGATGGAGCCGACGCGCGCGCAGGCGATCGTGACCGCCCTGCGCGCCCAGGTCGACCATGCGAGCGCGCTTGGCGCAAGCCCCGTGCTGCTGTCCTCGGCGCGGATCCGTCGCCACCTGCGCCGCTTGATCGCGCAGGCCCAGCCGCATCTCGCGGTCTGCTCCTACAACGAGATCGCGCCGGGCGTCAACGTCGAAACGGTCGGGGTGATCCACGCGTGAGCACGCCCGGCGAGTTCCTCGGTGCGCTCTCGCGCGAGGCCAAAGCGAGGCTCGGCAACGGCCGCGGCTCCTCCACGCACGTCTACCGTGGCCGCACCGTCGAGGAGCTGATCCCCCGCATCGAGCAGGAGCTCGGCGCCGACGCGATCGTCGTTCGCCGCCGCGAAGGGCTCACCGGCGGCCTGCTGGGCTTCTTCCAGCACCCGTGGGTCGAGATCGAAGCTGTCCCGGGGAGCCCGCGCGTGGACGTCTACGACGAGACGGAGGACGCCCAGCCACCGGAGCCTGCCGGACCGCCCCCCGCAGGCACGACGCCGCCTCGCCGGGAGCGCCCCTGAGCTCGGTACTGCCGCGCAGCGCACCGCTGCCGTCGCCGTACGGCTCGGCGCCGGCCCCCGCCGCCGCGCACGCCGTCCCGCCGGCTCCGGCCGCCGCGCCGGCGGCAGGTGAGGAGCTGTTCGACCAGCCCGGCGGCAGCGCATACGTGACCGCGCACCTGGCGGCCCTCGCCCGTGCCACGCCCGCCGAGCTCCGCGCCCAGACGCTCACGGCGCCCGCGCCCAGGGCCCCGCACCCGTCACCGGTGACGTTCGCGATTCCGGCTCCGCCGAGCCCGTCGGCGGTCCGGACCCCGCCGCCGCCCGTCTCGCCTCCACCGCCCCTCCCGCCGTCCCGCCGGCGCCCGTGCAGCGCGAGCGCCCGCCGCTGGAGCTCAGCGAGCTGATCGGAGAGCAGCGCGGGCGGCCGCCCGCGCCGATCGCCCCCGCGCCGGCCGACTGGCCCGCGCGCGCGGCCCTCGGAGCGGCGCACGGTGCAGCCCGGTTCCCACACCCGCGCCCGCGCCGGCGTCGAGAAGGGGCTCGCCCGCTACGGCATCGGCGAGGCCCTCGCCGCCGAGCTGATCGACACGGCGATGGCCCACGTGCTTCCACTCGCCCCGCGCGCAGGCCTGGCCGCCGCGGTGCGCACGACGCTTGCCCAGCGCATTCCGGTCGCGCCGCCGCTGGCTGCCGACGGCGCGTCGATCGTGCTGGTAGGCGCCGGCGGTGCCGGCAAGACGACGTACTGTGCCGCGCTGCTCTCGGCCTACCGTGCCGGGAGCACCCTCCCGGCGTCCGTCGCGACGCTGATTCACGAGCTCCACGCCGCCGGGCGGCCGGAGTGGCGCCTGCTGATGAGCCCCGAGGTGCTGAAGCCCGTGCCCGTGGAGACCGCGCGCGGGATGCGGGCGCTGCGGCGGGCCCGCTCCCGCGGCCTCGTGGTGCTCGACACGCCGCGCGTGTCGCCCTCGGACAGGAAAGCGATAAGGAGCCTCGGGCGGCTGCTCGGAGCGCTCGACCCCGACCGGGTGCTGCTCGCGCTGCCGGCCACACTCGGCCGGGCCGCGGCGGCACAGCTGCTCGGTGCGCTGGGGCCCCTGAAGGCCGACGCGCTCGTCGTGACGCACGCCGACGAGACCGATCAGATCGGCGTCGCGATCGAGGCGGCCTGCCGGTTCGGGCTTGCGCCCGAGTACATGCTCTCCCACGCGCGCGGCGGCGGCTGGCAGCTGCGCCGGCTCGACCCGGCGGGCCTGGCCGCGATGGTGCTGCCGTGAAGATCCTGCGCTCGAAGCGCCCCACCGCCGAGCCGGTCTCGCTGCCGGAGGTCTCCGAGGTGGTCCACCTCGCGGTCCGCGGCGCGGGCTGGATCCCCGCGAAGGTGCTCGAGCGCGGCCCCGATGCGCTGGTGCTGGCGGTCACCGTCCGCATGCGCAAGCTGACGCCGGAGCAGCTCGAGAAGCTGATCGTCGAGTTCTCGAGCGCGCGCGGCCGCGTGCGACTGCGCGGGACGGTCGTGAGCCAGGACGCGGCGAGTCCCGAGCTGATCACGCTGAACGCGCCACGGTCGGTCGAGGTGCTCCAGGAACGCGAGTACGTCCGCATCCGCTCGGCGCGACCGGTGCTGGTCTACGGCGCGCGCGACGGCATGCGGGTCCAGAGCTTCACGGTCGACGTCAGCGGCGGCGGGCTGCTCCTGGCGGGTCCCGACACGCTCGTGCTCGGCGACGAGGTCACCTTCCAGCTCACCCTCACGCCCGGCGTCACGCCGGTCTCCGGGAAGGGGCGTGTCGTTCGCATCGACCCCCAGGGCCGCCGGGCCGTCGAGTTCGACTCGATCAGCGATCTGGACCGCAGGCGCCTCGTGCGCTTCATCTTCGAGTGCCAGCGGACCGAACGCCGCCGCGGCCTGGAACGAGACGACCGTGGCTGACGCCGAGGCCACCCTCGAGGCCCCCGAGGAGGAGCCCGGCGCGGCGATCGAGCCGCCCGCCGGCGATGACGCGCCGAAGGCTGCGCCGGAGGCGGCCGCTCCGCCCGCGAAGGCCAAGGAGCCGCGCAAGCCCCGCAAGGGCAAGGTCAAGGACGACGAGGCGGCTGCCGAGGGCGACGGTCCGAGCGTCGCCGCGCACCCGCGCGCCGCCCGCGCGGTCGCGCGCGCGAAGGGCTGGGGAGCGCTGGCAGGCTTTCTGCTCGGGGGCTACCTCTCGCTCCCGACGCACACCGTCGCCAGCGCCGGCATGCGGGCGATCGCTGCCGGTCTGATCTGCTGGGTCGCAGTCTGGGCGGGCGCGGTCTTCTTCTGGCGGCGCATGGTGATGCTGGAGATCCGGGCCCGCGAGGAGGAGCTCGTGCGCGCGGTGGAGGACATGCGCTCACGCAACCAGGCGGCCGCGACGCAGGGGGCGCAGGCGGCCGCGCGGGCGCAGGCGGCGGCCCTCCTCGCGGCCGACACGCCGGGGGGCCGCCGCTAGCGAGGCGTCTGAGTGGACCCTCTGAACCCGATCACCTACGGCCCTTCGATGCCGTCGCGGCGCGTCCCGCCGGTCGACCGGCTGCCGCGTGTCTCGCGCGAGGGCGATCGCCCGCGCAGGGAGCCCTCCGAGCGGCGCGAGGGGCAGGAGCAGCCGCCGCCGGGCGGCGAGGAGGAGGGCGGCGAGGGGCACATCGACGTGCGCGTCTAGCGCGTCGCGGAGCTGCACGAGAGCGCCCGCCCGAAGGAGCCGCGGCGCGCGCGCGGAAATGAGGCCAGTCGGGGGCGTTCGTGCCTCAAGTTTCCCCCTGGGCGGCCGATACGTTCGCGTGGACCGACATGGAGTCGGCCCTGGGACCTATCAACCCAACGTCATCAAGGAGATGAACGCATGTCCCTGACGATCAACACGAACCTCGAGGCGATGAACGCCTCGCGGAACCTGAACACCACCGAGACCAACCTGGCCTCGGCGATGCAGCACCTGTCCTCGGGTCTGCGCATCAACTCGGCCGGCGACGACGTCGCGGGCTACGCCATCAGCCAGCGCCTGCAGGCGCAGGTCAACGGCCTCAACCAGGCGACGCTGAACAGCCAGGACGCGATCTCGCTCGCGCAGACCGCTCAGGGCTCGCTCAACGACGTCGAGCAGATGCTTCAGCGCATCCGCGAGCTCGCCGTGCAGTACGCGAACGGCACGACCTCCGAAGCCGACAAGGAATCGATCGAAAAAGAGAGCGAACAGCTCAAAGAAGAGATCACGCGCGTTGGTGAATCGACGAAGTTCAACGGCGTCGAACTCCTCGCCGGCGGTGCCTCGATCAAGTTCCAGGTCGGCGCCGACGAAGAAGAAACGATCGAAGTCAAAGCGACCGAATTGGAAAAAGACGTCGAAGGCGTGTCGCTGAAAGAAATCAAGACCATCGACGAAGCGATCGGCAAAGTCGCCACCGCCGCTGGTGAATTCGGTGCGGTCCAGAACCGCATCCAGTACACGATCAGCAACCTGGAAGTGTACTCGCAGAACCTCTCCTCGGCGGTCAGTGGGATCGTCGACGTGAACATGGCCACCGAAATGACCAACTTCACGAAGGACCAGGTCCTGCAGCAGGCCGGTGTCTCGATTCTGGCTCAGGCGAACCAGATCCCCGACGCGGTCCTGAAGCTCCTCCAGTAGCAAACAGATCTTCCTCAGCGGCGGCGCTCTCGGGCGCCACCGCTGCAGTGAAGCCCCCGGGTCGATCCCGGCCCTGCGGCCGGTTGCGTCTCGGGGGACTACAACGCTTCGGGCGGCCTTTGGCCGGCGGAAGCCACATACCGCCGCTTCATCGAGGGAACGGTGGTCGAGCGCGCGGCGAGAGCCGCGCGCTCTCCTTTAACCCCGCCACGACTCAACCCGCGGGTACCTCTGCCGATTACCTGGGGGATGTCCATCGAAGGGACGCTCGCCCGCGTCGACGCCATCCGCCAGGCCCTTGCCGACCCGGCCACGTTGATCGGATCGGGCGCCGGTACGACCGGCGGAACCGAAGCCCCGTCGGGCGCCTCCGGCTCGGCCTTCGCAGCGGCGCTCGCGCAGGCGGGGGCGGCAGAAACGGGTTCGGCGGCGCTCACGGGAGCAGGCACGGCGACCGGCGCGCTCTCAGGAGTGTCGAGCTACGCGACCACGCCCGGGCTCGCCGGGCTTCAGACCGGCGCGAGCGGTGGCGGCGAACGCGTCCTGGCCGCGGCCGAGAGCCAGGTCGGTCAGAGCGAGCAGCCGCCGGGCTCCAACGAATCGCCGGCGATCGCCGAATATCGCACCGCGACCGCGGGCGCCGAGCCGGGCGCGCCGTGGTGCGCGTACTTCGCGTCCTGGGCCGCGCGCCAGGCGGGCGAGCCGATCGGCCCCTCGGGCCAGGGTCTCGGCTCGGTGTCGGAGATCTGGTCGTGGGCGCAGAGCACCGGCCGCGCCGTCTCGAACGGGCCGGGCGTCGTGCCCCGCCCGGGCGATCTGATCGTCTTCGGCGGCGAGCACGTCGGGATCGTGCGCGAAGTGCTGCCGGACGGCCGCATCGCGACGATCGAGGGCAACTACGACAACCGCGTCTCGGCCAACGTGCGCTCGGCGGGCGAAGCCACCGGGTACGTCAGCATGAGCTGAGCGAAGGGGAGGGTCGGCCGGAGCTCCGTGCCGGCCTCAGCGTTCGCCCGTGCCCCGGCGCCACAGCGCGACGTACCAGATCGCAACGGCGACGAGCACGAGCAAGGGAAGTGCCAGCGTCAGCACGGCTGCCGTCTGGAACCCGGAGGCGAGGACCGTCTCGATGCCCATCATTCGCATGACCTCCTAGTGACCGCTCGCGAGCCGCGGTTCCGAGGCGGCCGGATCTGCGAGCCAGCGGTGGACGTGGAACAGGACCAGGATGAGAAAGGTGACGGAGCCCGGCACCCACATCACGCCCGCGGCCAGCTGCTGGTCGGCCAGCGCGCTGATGCCGCCCGGGCGCGAGGCCAGGTCGGCGTAGTGGGGGTACAGCGGGCTGGGCGCGACCGCGAGGGCGACGGCGAGCACCCAGCTCACGGTCATGCCCGCGACGGCGAAGAGCGCGCGGCCGCCGTCGCTGAGAGGCGCGTGCAGCGGGGGCGAGGGGATCAGGTGCTTGAAGAAGAGCAGCGCGACGGCGAAGAAGAGCACGTGCTCGACGATGTGAACCGCTTCCGATTCGAGCGTCACCTCGAACAGCAGCGGGATGTGCCAGCCGAGCAGCACGACGGTGAACAGCGCGAGCGCTCCGCCGGGGCTGCCGGCCAGCCGTGCGCCCCTTCGCAGCGGGGCGGCCGCTCGGGCTCTGGACGAGGCCGCGCGCGAGCGGCCGGCGCAGGCCGAGGGGAAGCACCCGCCACAGGCGCGTCCAGGGCCGCGACAGCACGAACAGCGGCGCCGCGACGAGCATCAGCAGCACGTGCTGGACCATGTGGACCCAGAACAGCCTGTCGCTGTAGGTGTCGATCGGCGAGGCGAGCGCGAGCGCGAGCACGGCGACGCTCGCGTAGAAGGCGCCGTCGCGCAGCCGCTGCGTCCGCGCCGAGCGCGCAGGGGTGACCGTGCGGCTCGCGCCCAGCGCGTACAGCGCGGCCAGCAGCACCGTCGTGACGACGGCCGGGTCGAGCGACCAGTCGGCGAGCCACGGCCGGGCTGCGAGCGCGCCGGTCACGGCTAGATGAGGTAGAGGACCACCCACGTCAGCAGCCCGATCGCCGCCAGGAAGGACCAGTAGAAGACGGCCGCGTCGAAGCCCGGCGCGATCAGGCGGTCGGGATCCTTGATGTCGCCCTCGGAGCTGGGCCGGTTCGCGCCGCGCGCGCAGCTCACTGGCGAGGTTCGTCTCCAGCCAGTACATGGTCGCGAGGGCGGCCAGCAGGTAGCAGGCCGTCCACGCGCAGAAGACGCTCGCGTAGGCACCGTCGGCCGGCCCGAATTTCTGCACGGTGTACTCGACGCACTGCAGCGCGATCGCGACGAGGCCCAACCCGAGCCCGATCCCGGCAGGCACGGTCCACGAGCCCTCGCCGCGCTTGAACTGCCTGCCCGCCACGATCATCGCGAGCGCGCTCAGCACGATGCAGCGCCGCGAACGCCGCGCCGAGCCCCTGCTCGGGTTTGACATGGGCCGGTTTCCACATGTGCTGCACGTTCAGCGACCGCAGGTAGAAGTAGGCGAACACAAACGCAAGGAAGAAGAAGACGCTCGCCCCCGCGAGCAGCCGCGAGGCGACCGAGAGCGCCCGGGCGCCGACGTCGGGCGGCTCGGGCGGGATCTCGGCGCCACGCGGAACCGCCGGGATCTGCAAGCCGAGCGGCTTCTCTTCGTGGGGTAGCGCCATCGTCAGCCTCCCGCCCCTGCCCCGGCGGGCTTCGCGCCGCCGACGGTGAGCGGCGTGCCGTAGTCATACGGATCAGAGTCGAACACCGGTATCTGCTCGAAGTTGTTGACGGGCACAGGCGTCGGGATCTGCCACTCGATCGATTTGGAGCGCCACGGGTTCTGGGCGGCCTTTTCCCTCACGAACACGAGCGAGTACACGACGTTGAACAGGAAGATCAGCATCGAGATCCCGAGCACGAACGCCGAGATCGAGACCCACACGTTGAGCGTGTGGAACTTCGGTTCGTAGAAGTTGACGCGGCGCGGCATCCCCTCCATGCCGAGCACGAACAGCGGCAGGAAGGTCGAGTTGAACGCGATGAACATCAGCCAGAAATGGGCTTTGGCGAGTTTCTCGTTGAAGTTGAGCCCGAGCATCTTCGGGATCCAGTAGTAGATCGCCGCGAAGAAGGCGAAGATCAGCCCGCCCATGATCGTGTAGTGGAAATGGGCCATCACGAAGAAGCTGCCGTGCGTGGTCGTGTCGCTCGGCGTGTCGGAGAGGAACACGCCGGAGAGGCCGCCGATCAGGAAGTTGAACGCCCACGCCAGGACAGAACAGCATCGGCACTGTGAACGAGATGCGTCCTCGCCACAGCGTCCCCATGAAGCAGAGGAAGATGAAGCCGGTGGGTATCGAGATGATCTCGGTCGAGAGGATGTAGAACGGGCGCAGGTCGGAGTTGATCCCGCTGACGAACAGGTGGTGCTGCCACACGAAGAAGCTGAGCAGGGTGACTCCGAGCATGCCGGCGACCGCGAGCCTGTAACCCCACAGCGGCTTGCGGGTGAACACCGGCAGCAGCTCGAGCACGACGCCGAAGCCGGGCAGCGCCAGGATGTACACCTCGGGGTGTCCGAAGAACCAGAACAGGTTCTCGAACAGGTATGAGCTTCCGCCCCCGGCGGGGATGAAGAAGCTCGTCCCGATCGTGCGGTCGAGCGCGGCCATCAGCAGGGTGGCGATCAGCGTCGGCGCGGCGAGCACCATCAGGATCGAGGTCGCGAACGTCGCCCACACGAAGATCGGCAGCCGCGACCACGTCAGCCCGGGGGCGCGCATCGTGATGATGGTGGCCATCATGTTCAGGCCGAGCAGAGTCATCGACACCCCGACCAGGGCGAAGAAGATGATGTAGGAGTCCATCCCCTGGACGGCCTGGTCGTTGAGCGGCTCGTACCCCGTCCAGCCGGTCGGAAAGCCGCCGAAGAACACGGTCGAGACGAGGATGAACCCGGCCGCCATCAGCAGCCAGAAGGTGAGCGCCTCGATCCGCGGGAAGGCCATTCGCCGCGCGCCGATCATGATCGGGACGAAGTAGTTGGCGAACGGCCCCAGGATCCCCGAGGTCATCATTCCCATCATCATCGCCCCGTGCATGCCGACCAGCGAGAGGTACTGGTTGGATCCGGCGAAGGTCGGCTGGCTTTGCAAGAGCTCGGTGCGGATCAGCATCGCGTTCAGCCCGCCGATGAAGAAGAACAGCGCCGATCCCGATCAGGTACTGGATGCCGACCACCTTGTGGTCGGTGCAGAGCCCGAAGTAGCGGCTGATGCCGTGTTCCTCCTTCTCGCGCAGAGACGGCGGCCGGCCGAGCAGGCGCGAGACGGGGTAGTTGGCGAAGCCCATCCCGATCAGGAAGCCGATCACTCCGAACAGGTAGGCGAGCAGGAGCGCGACGTCGTTCTCGTCGATGGCCGCGGTGTATTCGTAGCTTTTCGTGTCGGTGATCAGGTGCCCGATCCACCACCCGAGGTAGTAGCCGGCGACGCCGAGGATCACCGCGGTGAGGAGGTTGAAGCCGATCAGGCGCCGCCAGAGCGGACGGAGCGGCCGGGCGGGGGCGCTGGCGGTTGCGGTGCTCATTCGCCTCTCCTCAGAGGTTCGGGGACGTAGGTCCGCGAGTATTTCGGCAGTTCCTTGGCCACCGGCGCGAAGAAGCGCCGCTGTTCTGCGATCCAGCGTTCGAAGGCGGGGCCGCTGACGACGTGGCCGTGGTCGTACATGCCGCCGTGCCAGATCCCGCACAGCTCGGCGCAGTGCACTTCGAAGGTCTGGATCTTCGTCGGCTTGACGAAGACGACGTTGTCGAAGTCCGGGTTGGCGTCGGCCTTCACGCCCAGCTGGTAGGCCCAGAAGGAGTGGATCACGTCGAGCGAGGTGACGTGCAGTTCGATCATCCGGTTGACCGGGAGCACGAGGTGCGTGGTCTCGACCCCGCCGTAGGTCGGATAGCGGTAGGTGAACGCCCACTGCTGCGCGATCACCTGCACGGGCAGCTTCGGCCCGGAGGGCTTGGTCAGCGGCGTCGGGCCGTTGCCCGACCCCGCCCCGTACCCCTGCTCGAGCCGGACCGTCGCGTAGATCGCGAGGTTCAGGATGAGGATGCAGCTGGCGACGATCCAGATCGTCTGCAGTTTCGAGTCGCCGCGCAGCGGCGGCCCTTCGAGGGCCCCGCCGGACGGCTGGCGGAACACGATCACCGCGTAGATCAGATAGAGGACGACGAGCAGCAGAACCGGGGTCGCGAGCGCGAGCAGGACCGTGTTGTCCGTCACCTGCCCGGCCGCCGCGTCGCTGCCTTTGCCCGGCGGCAGGTCCGGGCCCGAGCACGATCGCGACGAGCGGCGTCGCGATGATCGAGGCCACGATCCAGATCGTCAGGAAGCGACGGAGGTGATTGGGGCCGGCGCTCGCCGTCGGCGGGTGCGCCGGCGGCGGCGGCGGCGTGGGCGGGACTCCTTCGCTAGACGACATCGATGTAGCCGTCCATGTAGCCGAGCGTCTGCATCGGGCCGCCGAAGCCGAAGTAGGTGCCGGCCGCGCAGGGCACGAAGCACTGCCAGCGGTAGCGGCCCTTCTTGCCGGTCCTGAAGGTCAGTTCGATCGTCCGGTGAGCCATCGTCGCCGGGTCGCAGGGCCCGTATTCGCACTGGTTCTTGGCTTCTTCGGGCACGCCCGGCAGCGGCGCGAACACGCCCAGGGCCGGGATCACGAACGTGTGCGAGGCTTCTTCGGCTTCGATGTGGTTCAGCGGCTTGCCGTCGACCGTCTCGACGCTGCCGCTGGTGCCCTGGACCCGCGCGAGGAACGGGTTGCGCAGCCCGGAGTCGCCGTCGAACTGGTAGATCGTCACGTGGACGAGCGAGTGGGCGGGCACCTGGTAGATCGTGCTCCTGACCCACTTGCCGCCGCGCTGCACGAGATAGCCGACCCAGTCCGGATGCGAAGGGCTCTCCTGCGGACCGACGGCGGCGTCGGTCTGGAGCGTGAGGTGAGTGGTCGGCCCCAGCGCGGAGGAGGGCCCGGGGGTGGCGGCGATCGTCTGCGGCACGTTCGTCGCCCACAGGCCGACGTAGAGGGCGATCAGCACGCCCACCGCAACGACAGCGGCGATCACCACTACCAGCTTCGTGGCCGTGCGACTCAACCCGCTGTCTCCCAGGACACCACAACCTCCAAGGCAAGACGCCCTTACGGCGCGATCCTAGTTCGTCGAACCTCGGAAAAGCAATCCCTCTTGGGAAGGATTGTCAGATTCCGGAGTCTTTGTCGAGGTTGGTGCGGGCAGTTCGAGTATCTCTCGGCGCCCAACGGGCCTGCGCGCGGCCGCGCGGATACGATCATCGCTTGGCCTCTCCGAGCACATCCCGGCCCGCCAGCGTTCCCGACAAGCCCACGCTCGACGGCCTCGAGCGGAAGTGGAGCGAGGCCTGGGAGCGGGAGGGCACCTACGCGTTCGACCGCTCGGCTCCGCGCGAGCGCATCTACTCGATCGACACGCCGCCGCCGACCGTGAGCGGCTCGCTGCACGTCGGGCACGTCTTCTCCTACACCCACACCGACGCCGTGGCGCGGTACCGGCGCATGCGCGGGCGCGAGGTCTTCTACCCCATGGGATGGGACGACAACGGCCTGCCGACCGAGCGTCGTGTCCAGAACCACTACGGCGTTCGCTGCGATCCGTCTGTGCCGTACGACCCCGCGTTCGCCCCGCCCGAGTCACCCTCCGACAAGGACCCGGCGTCGATCTCGCGCCCCAACTTCGTCGAGCTGTGCCTGCGGCTGACCGAGACGGACGAGCGCGCCTTCGAAGAGCTGTGGCGGACGCTCGGCCTGTCCGTCGACTGGTCGATGACCTACACGACGATCGGGCCGGTGGCGCAGCGCATCTCGCAACGCTCGTTCCTGGGGCTCCTGGAGCGAGGGCAGGCCTATCAGCTGGAGGCGCCCACGCTCTGGGACGTCGACTTCCAGACCGCGGTCGCGCAGGCCGAGCTCGAGGACCGGGAGCGCCCCGGCGCGATGCACCGGGTCCGCTTCGGGGTGGGTGGGGATCCCGACAACGCCGGCGCGCTGATCGACACCACCCGCCCAGAGCTGATCCCGGCCTGCGTGGCGCTGCTGGCCCATCCCGACGACGAGCGCCACGCCGCGCTCGTCGGCGGCACCGCGACGACGCCGTTGTTCGGCACCAGCGTCCCCGTCAAGAGCCATCCCCTCGTGGAGCGGGACAAGGGCACCGGCCTCGTGATGGTCTGCACCTTCGGCGATCTCACCGACGTCACGTGGTGGCGCGAGCTGGGCCTCCCGGTGCGGGCGATCCTCGGCACGGACGGGCGCTTGCTGGGCGTCCCCTGGGGAAGCCCCGGGTGGGAGTCCGAGGACGTCGAGCGGGCGCGGGCCGCCTACTCCGAGCTCGAAGGCTCGAGCGTCAACCAGGCACGGCGCCGCATCGTCGAGCTGCTCGAGGAGTCGGGTGAGGCTCATCGGCGAGCCGCAGCCGGTCACGCGCGCGGTGAAGTTCTACGAGAAGGGCGACCGGCCGATCGAGATCATCACGAGCCGGCAGTGGTTCATCCGCACCATCGAGCATCAGCAGCAGCTGATCGAGGCGGGTCGCGAGCTGCGCTGGCACCCGCCGTTCATGCGGGCCCGCTTCGAGGACTGGGTCAACGGGCTGAACGGAGACTGGGCCGTCAGCCGCCAGCGCTTCTTCGGCGTGCCGTTCCCCGTCTGGTACCCGCTCGACGAGCAGGGCAACGTCGTGCACGAGCGCCCGATCCCAGCGGGCGCGGAGCAGCTGCCGGTCGACCCTTCCACCGACGTCCCGCCCGGCTACAGCGCCGAGCAGCGCGGCCAGCCCGGCGGCTTCGCCGGCGACCCCGACGTGATGGACACCTGGGCCACCTCCTCGCTGACGCCGCAGATCGCCGGGCGCGCAGGTGAGGATCCGGAGCTGTACGAGCTCGTGTTCCCGATGGATCTGCGCCCGCAGGCGCACGACATCATCCGTACCTGGCTGTTCACGACCGTGCTGCGCTCGGAGCTGGACGAGGGCCGCCTGCCGTGGAGCGACGTGGCGATCTCGGGCTGGGTGCTCGACCCCGATCGCAAGAAGATGTCGAAGTCGAAGGGCAACGTCGTGACGCCCATGCACCTGCTCGAGGAGCACGGCGCGGATGCGGTGCGCTACTGGGCGGCGAGCGGACGGCCCGGCACGGACACGGCCTTCGAGTCCCAGCAGATGAAGGTCGGCCGGAAGCTCGCCGTGAAGCTCCTGAACGCCTCGAAGTTCGCCCTCAGCGACCTCGCGACGCCGGCACCCGCGCTCGCGGCGCCGCTCGACCGGGCGATGATCGCCCGCATCTCGCGCCTCACCGCCGAGGCCGGCGAGTGCTTCGAGGGCTACGACTACGCGCGCGCGCTGCAGCACACCGAGGAGCTGTTCTGGTGGTACTGCGACTACTACCTGGAGCTGGTCAAGGGGCGTCGCTACTCCGAGGACGCCGACCTGGCCGCGGGCGTGAGCCGCGCGCTGCGGATCTCGCTGTCGTGCTTCCAGCGGCTGTTCGCGCCGTTCCTCCCGTTCGTGTGCGAGGAGGTGTGGTCCTGGTGGCAGGAGGGCTCGATCCACCGCGCGCCGTGGCCTGACGCCGCTGAGCTGGCCGAGGAGGCGGGGGCCGAGCTCGCGCGTGAGGAGCTGGCGCTCAGCGTCGCCGCCGACGTGCTGCGCGACGTGCGCAAGGCCAAGTCCGATGCGAAGCGGCCGATGCGGGCGCCGGTGAGCCGCGTCGTCGTGCACGACACGGTCGAGCGGTTGCAGGCTCTCGAGCTGGGCGCCTCCGACCTGCGCGAGGCGGGCACGATCGAGCTGCTCGAGATGCTCGAGGCGGCGGAGCCGGCCGTGGAGGTCGAGCTGGCGGCGGAGGAGTAGGGGCGCGCCAGAGCCGGCCGGCCGCAGCGGCCGCCCGTGCACGCGGCACCGCGCCGGTCCCGAGCGCCTCCTTGGATTAGGGTGGCGGGCGTGAGCAGAACGATGATCGCCGACCTCCCCGCTGCGATTGGCGAGCGGGTCACGGTGCGTGGCTGGGTCAACGCGCTGCGCGACCAGAAGCGCGTCCAGTTCGTGATCCTGCGCGACGAAACGGGCCTCGCGCAGGCCGTCCTGCCCAAGGACGAGGAGCCGAGCGAGCTCAACGAGGCGATCTCGGCCCTGACCGCCGAGTCGGCCGTGACCGTGACCGGCACCGTCGTCGGCGACGAGCGGGTGAAGCTGGGCGGGCTGGAGCTGCGGATCGAGTCCCTGGAGGTCGACTCGCCGGCCGAGCCCGAGCTGCCGATCGCCGAGGACTCGGCGCTGGACAAGCGCATCGACTGGCGCTACCTGGACCTGCGCCACCCGGACCGCAAACTGATCTTCGAGATCCAGACGCGGATCGAGCAGGCGATGCGCGAGTTCTGGCGCGAGGAGGGCTTCGTCGAGCTGCACTCGCCCAAGCTGATGGGCTCGGCGAGCGAGTCCGGAGCGGAGCTCTTCCACGTCGACTACTTCGAGGGCGATGCGTTCCTCGCGCAGTCGCCGCAGTTCTACAAGCAGATGGCGATGGCCGCAGGGTTCGGGAAGGTGTTCGAGATCGGCCCCGTGTTCCGCGCCAACCCGTCGTTCACCTCGCGTCACGACACGGAGTTCACGAGCGTCGACATGGAGCTGTCGTGGATCGACTCGCACGAGGACGTGATGGCGGTGGAGGAGCGCTGGCTCGCGCACGTGATGGCTGCGGTAGCCGAGACGCACGGCGAGCGCATCCGCGAGACCTACGGCGCCGAGGTGATCGTGCCCTCGCTGCCGTTCCCGCGCGTGACGCTCGAGGAGGCCAAGGAGCTGCTTCGCGCCGCCGGGCACGAGCCGCCGGGCGCGGGTCACGACCTCGACCCTCCCTCCGAGCGCCGGCTGTCAGAGCTGATCGCCGAGCGCGACGGGCACGAGTTCGTGTTCGTCACCGACTACCCGACGACCGTGCGGCCCTTCTACCACATGCGCCACGAGGACGATCCGGCTCTGACGAAGAGCTTCGACCTGCTGTGGCGCGGCATCGAGCTGACCACCGGCGCCCAGCGAGAGCACCGCTACGAGCGGCTGCTCGAGCAGGCCGAGGACAAGGGCGTCGAGACGGACTCGATCCAGTACTACCTCGACTTCTTCCGCTACGGCGCGCCTCCCCACGGCGGCTTCGGCTTCGGGCTCACGCGGCTGCTGATGCAGATGCTGAACCAGGACAACGTCCGCGAGGTGACGTTCCTGTACCGGGGTCCCCACCGGCTCACGCCCTAGGGCGCGATGGCGCGCGTGCTGGTCTCGATCCCGGCGCCCGAGGACTGCCTCGGAGCCCTGGCGGGGCACGAGCTCGTCGAAGGACCGCCCGGATCGGATCCGCACGCGCAGGGGCTGCTCTGCACGCCGGTGATGGCGGTGGACGCGGAGGCGATCGACGCGATGCCGGAGCTTCTCGCGATCGCTGTCGCGGGTGCCGGCACCGACGCGATCGACAAGGCTGCGGCCGCCGCGCGCGGGATCGAGGTCCTCACGGCGGGCGAGGCGCTCGTCGAGACGACCGCCGATCTCGCCTTCGCGCTGATCCTCGCCGCCGCGCGCACCACCGGCGAGGCCGAAGGAGCGCTCCGCTCCGGGAGCTGGCGCGGCTGGGGGTTCTGGGAGACGTTCGGCGTCGACGTCTCGGGCGCCACCCTCGGGCTCGTCGGCTACGGCGCGATCGGCCGCGCGGTCGCCCGCCGCGCGGCCGGCTTCTCGATGACCGTCCTTCACCACACCCGGACGCCCACGGGAGAGCCCGGATGGCGCGAGGAGCTCGACGAGCTCCTCGCCGAGAGCGACATCGTCAGCCTGCACGTGCCGCTGAGCGACTCGACCCGCGGCCTGATCGACGCGCGCCGCATCGGCCTGATCGGCCCCGCCGGCGTCCTCGTCAACACCGCGCGCGGGGCCGTGGCCGACGAACTCGCCGTGGCCGAGGCGCTGCGCGAGGGCGGTCTGCTCGCGGCAGGGCTCGACGTCTACGCGCACGAGCCGGACGTCGCGCCCGCGCTGCTCGCAGCCCCGCGGGCGATCCTGCTGCCGCACGTCGGCTCGGCGACCACGCGCACACGACGCGCGATGCTCACCCTCGCTGCCGAACGGCTCGCCGAGTTCCTAGCCGCTCCGGTTCCGGCCGCAGGCCACCCGTAGCGCCGGTCCGCGGCCCGCCGCGGGTGAGTGAGAACTACGAGCAGGGTTCGAAGCGCTTGCCGTTGAGCGCCAGGTTGAAGCGCGCGCCCACGATCCCCGCAGCTTCGTCGGCGGCGCAGAAGCGCTTGGTGCGCAACTTGTACTCCGCGTCGATCACCGGCTTGCCCGCTTCCAGGTACGGCGCGAAGTCAGCGCATTCCGCGTACTGGTTGCACTGCTCGGTGAGGACGCCGTCGAAGCTCGGCTCCATCGCCGCCGCCTGTTCGCCGTCGTTCTTCTGGAGGACCGACATCCCCAGCCCGTGGACGGTTTCCGCGATCCACAGGTTGTAAGCGAGCTGCTGGGCGGCCGTGATCGGGAAGCCGCTCTTGTTGGAGAAGGCTTCGATGTTGTCCGGCTCGACCGCGTCGAAGCCCTTTTCCGCGCACATCTCAAAGCGCGCGGCCATGATCGGCTCGACCACCTCAGTGGCGCGGATGTCGAGCCACCGCTCGCCGGGCCACCCGTTCGGCCGCCCGAGCACTGACTTCGGGAACGAGGAGTAGTCGGGGCGGAAGTTCTCGGCTGTGCCCGCGTCGACGTAGCAGACGACGTGCCTGCCGGCCGCGTGCAGCGCGGACACTTCGGCCGCGCTCGTTTCGAACCCGTCGACGTCGTAGACGGCTGCCAGGACGGTCGTGTTCAGCTTGCCCTGGAGCTGCCAGTAGAAGGTCGGCTGCGCGGGCGGCTGCCACCACGCGCTCGCGCCGGCGGCCCCCACGAGCAGCATCACGGCGGTCGCGACGAGCAGCACGACGACGTGTCGACGGAGGCGCGCGATCGGCCGATCGTACTCCCGTCGCGCGTGTGTGAGCGCCGCCGAGCGCCGTCCGCACGTGTCTCTAACTTCACTCTCATGTTCGTTCACGAGCTGACCGACGGCGCCGACGTCGAGCTGGTGCTCCTGGTCAGGGAGGCCGAGCTGCGCCGCCGCCGCGACGGTGGCGACTACCTGCGACTGACGCTCGGCGATCGCACGGGGTCGGTCGCCTGCATGGTCTGGGAGGAGCTCGCCGAGCTCGGCGAGCTCGCGCGCGCGGGCAACGCGGTGGCCGTCAGCGGGCGCTACACCGTGCACCCGCGGTTCGGACCGCAGATCAACCTCCGCCGGCTGGCCCCCGCCGAGCCCGGCAGCTACGACCGCCGCGACCTCGAGAACGGCCCGGCACGGCCGGTGGCGCAGATGGAGGCTGAGATCGCCGAGCTGGTGGCCACCGTCCAGCAGCCGCACCTCTCCGAGCTGCTGCGGCGTGTGCTCGGTCCCGGCTCGGCGCACTGGGCGCGGTACCGCGAGGCCCCGGCGGCCAAGCACTACCACCAGGCCTACCGTCACGGGCTGCTCGAGCACAGTCTCGGCGTCGCGCAGGCGGTCAGCGCGATCAGCGCCACCTTCGGCGGCATCGACCGCGACGTCGCCGTCACCGGCGCGCTGCTCCACGACATCGGCAAGCTGGAGGCGTACACGACGCCCACGCCCGCGATCGAGCTCAGCGACGCCGGGCGCCTGCACGGCGAGATCGCGCTCGGCTACTACCTGGTGCGCCGCCTCATCGAGGAGATCGACGGCTTCCCCGAGGAGCTCGCACGGGCGGTCGGCCACATCATCCTCTCCCATCACGGCTCGCTCGAGCACGGCAGCCCGGTGGTGCCCTGCACGCGTGAGGCGACGCTCGTGCACATGGTGGACAACCTCGGCGGGCGCCTCGGCAGCTTCGACCGGCTCGAGAAGGAGCTGGCGCCGGGCAGCCGCTGGTCGTCGTTCGACCGTGCGATCGGCTCCGGCGCGTTCTTCGCCGGCGCCGGCCAGGCCGCCCGCCCGGCCGCACCGAGCCGCGAAGCAGCCTGAAACACCGCAAATAGCGGGCCCGCCCGCTCCTCGCGGCGCGCCCCTCTCGCCCTCGGCTTCTATCTTTCAGACCCGATGGCAAAGGACACCGAGAAGCTGATCCGCCAGCTGTCGCTGATCTCGTACCTGATGGCCGAGCGGCGCCCGGTCACGGCGCTCGAGATCCGGCGCGACGTCGAGGGCTACAGCGGCATGAACGAGGACGCGTTCGCGCGCCGGTTCTACGCCGATCGCTCCGAGCTCGAGTCGCTGCGGATCCAGCTCACGGTCGAGCGGCCCGCCGACGGCGCCGCCGAGCAGGAGAACTACTCGCTGCGCCCGGAGAACTTCCACCTGCCGCCGATCGCCTTCACCGACAAGGACCTCGCCGCGCTCCAGACCTCCCTCACCCTGCTCGACGGCGAATTCGCCTACGCCGAGCCGCTGCGGCTGGCGCTTCAGCAGATCACCTGGGGGCGTCCCAGCCCGCTGCGCGCTCCCGAGCAGCGGTCGGTGGCGCTCGGGATCACCGCCTCGGCCGGCGGTCACGAGCTCTCCGCCCGGCTCGCGAAGGTCGAGACCGCGATCTTCCGCAACAAGACGATCGTGTTCGAGTACTACACGATGGGCCGCGACGAGGTCTCGACGCGCAAGGTCGACCCCTACCACCTGCTGTTCCAGGGCGGCCAGTTCTACCTCCTCGGCCACTCCCACGAGCGCGACGCGATTCGCGTCTTCCGGCTGTCGCGGATCCGCGGCAAGGTCTCCTACGCGACGAAGGCCGAGCACGACTTCCACCGGCCCGCGGACTTCGACCCGCGCTCCTATGCGAACCGCGCCGACTGGCAGCTGGGCGAGGAGTGCGGCGAGGCGCGGATCCTGATCTCCGAGCGCATCGCCTGGCAGATCGAACGGCATTTCGGACGCTACGGCGAGGTGCTCGACCCCGCGGACCTCGAGGGTGAGAGCCTCGAGGGCTTCGAGGACGGCGACAGGGTCTTCGTCACGGCCTACTCCGACCCGCGGAGCCTCGTGTCCTGGGTCCTCGGCCTCGGCGTCAACGCCCGCCTGATCGGAGGCCCCGAGCTGGCCGGCGAGCTGCGCGAGCGGCTGGAGAGGTTGCGCGAGCTCCACGAGGAGGGGCCGCCGCCCGCCCGGCGCAAGCGCGGCACGAGCGCGGCCGAGGAAGGCGAGAAGCGGGGCCGCCGCGGTGAGACCGAGGAGGGACGCCCCGAAACGGCGATCCGCCCCGAGCGCTTCGCGCGGCTCGTCACGCTCGCGAGCATCCTGATCGCCGCCGGCCGGCGCGGCGAGCGCGTCCCGATCGCCGACATCTGCGAGCGCCTGCAGCTGAGCGAGGAGGAGCTGCGCGAGGACATCAGCGTGCTGAACGTCGTCAACTTCGGCGGCGGCTCCTACGTGCTCTACGCGGAGATCAACGAGGAGACCGGCGAGATCGAGGTCGACCCCGAGCCCTACAGCGACAACTTCGACCGGCCCGCGCGACTGCTGCCGGTGGAGGCGAAGGCGCTGGTAGCGGCGATCGACCTGATCGGCGAGCACATCCCCGAGGGCTCGCTGAGCTCGGCGCGCAAGAAGATCGTCGCGGCGCTCGGCGAGGACCCGATGGAGCAGGGGCTGCAGGTCGCGCCGCCGGCGGGCGACGACTCCGACGTCGCCAGGACCATCTCCAAGGCGATCACCGGGCGGCGGCTGATCGAGCTCGAGTACTTCAAGGAGAACGAGGACGAGATCTCGGTGCGGCGGGTCGAGCCCTACGCGCTGACGAACGGCCGCGAGGGCTGGTACGTCGCGTGCTTCGATCCCGACCGCGACGGCGTGAGGCACTTCCGCCTGGACCGCGTCAAGAGCGCGGACGTCACCGACGAGCGCTTCCGCCCGCGCCCGGAGGTCGACCCGGCAGCCGAGGTGGACGGGTGGCTGCGCACCGGCGAGGTCGAGGCCTCCCGGACCGCGCGCGTGTGGGTCTCGCCCGAGCGCGCGCGCTGGGCTCGCGAGGCGCGCCGCGTCGTCGAAGAGCGCACCGACGGGTCGGTGATCGTCGAGCTCAGCTTCGCCGGCGTCGACTGGCTCGTGCGGGAGATCCTCAGAGAAGCCGGAGACGCCGCCGTGATCGAGCCCCAGGATGCGCGCGAGGCCGTTCGCGCCGCCGTCACGCGCCTCCACGAGGAGGGCGTGGCGCTCGCCGGCGTCTAGCGGCCGGGACGCGCGGGCCGGCGGGCCTGGATAATCGCCCGCGATGAGCCGTCGCGAGCAGATCCGGATGACCGACGCCGAGGCGGCCGAGTTCCTCGCCGGTGAGCGGACCGTGACCTGCGCCACGATCGGGCCGCGTGGCTGGCCGCACCTGATGCCGCTCTGGTACGTGCTGCGCGAGCCGCCGGACGGCGAGCCCGCTCCACGGCTGTGGGCGTGGACGTACGCGTCCTCGCAGAAGGTGCGCAACCTCGAGCGCGACCCGCGCGCCACCTTGCAGGTCGAGACGGCGGAGTCCTACGAGCAGCTGCGCGGCGTGATGATCGAGTGCGAGGTCGCGATCCACCGGGAGCTCGAGGCCGTGCGGGCGCTGGGGCACGAGATCTTCGCGCGCTACGCGGTGCCGCGCGGTCAGCCGCCGGCGAGCGCGCTGCCGCCGCCGGTGGGGGAGATGATCGACAGGCAGGCCGCCAAGCGCGTCGCGCTGGAGTTCCGCGAGCTGCACCGCGCGAGCTGGGACCATCGCAAGCTCGCCGGCGTCTACTGAGTCGCGCTCAGGCGATCGCCGTGATCCTCCAGCGCGAGCCTTCCTTGGCCAGCGTCACCGCGCGAACCTGCTTCTTGCCTTCGTAGACGCTCTTCACCTGGGCCGTGGCGGTGTCGCCGTCGATCTTCACCGATTCGACCTGGAGTTCGGTGTTGTCGATCTCCGAGACACGGTTTTTCACGGCCGCTTCGCACGCTTTCTGGCCGCCGAGCTTGGTCACGACGGGCACGGCGAGGTCTTTTTCGCAGATCTTCTTCCGTTCGCCCGCGGCCACGTCGGACTGCAGGTCGGCGATCGTCTGGGCGACTTCGTGTTCGGCGCCTTTGAAGCCGGCGGTGGACGTCGTGGTGCCGCATGCCGCTGCGCCGAGCGAGCACAGCAGCACCGAGGTCAGAGCGAGCAGGCGGCGCATGGGCCGCGAAGGCTAATGGTTGCGCTCGTCGTCGCGACGGTAGCCGAGCCGCGCCGAGATGCGGTCGGCCGTCGTGACGAGGTGCGGGCCGAGCGCGTCGACCAGCTCCTCGAGCGCGATCATCGAGCTGGGCGCCGACAGGTTGACCGCCGCGACGACGTCACGCGCCTCGTTTCGCACCGGCGCGGCGATGGCGTAGAGCCCTGCCGCCAGCTCTTCGTCGTCGACGGCGAAGCCGGCCTCGCGGACCTTCTCCAGCTCGTCCTTGAGCTTCTTCTTGGAGGTGATCGTCTTCGGGCCCTGCTTCGTCAGCTTCATCTCGGCGAGCGTGTCGCGCAGCTGGGGCTCGGGGAGGTGGGCCAGCAGCATCTTGCCCATCGCCGTGCAGTACGCGGGGACGCGCGAGCCGGCCTGCAGGCCGAGGTCGACCTCGTTCTGCCCGCGGCGGAAGCTGCGAGCGCGGTCGACGTAGAGGACCTCGATCCCGTCGAGCACACCGAGACTGGCCGTGTAGGAGGTGCGCTGGCGGAGCTCCTCGAGGTGGGGGCGGGCGTGCTCACGCAGCCCGGTCGAGTTCAGCGCCGACATGCCCAGGTCGGTGACGCGCAGCCCGAGACGGTACTTGCGCGAAGCGCCCTGCTCGAGGTAGCCGAGCGCCACGAGCGTGATCACGTAGCGGTGCGTCGTCGAGCGGCTCATGCCGAGCTCGTCGGCGATGTCGGCGATGCCGAGCACCGGCCGCGAAGGCGTGAAGCAGCCCAGGATCGCGAGGCCGCGCTCGAGCGACTGCGAGTAGCGGGGCTCCCGCAGGCTCGGTATGGACCAAGCGGGTTCCTGCTCGGCGCTCCGCTTCGCTGGGCTTTTCGTTCTCGGCATGGGGGTGGCTCTCTCCCTGTCGATGGCGCTGGACTTAACGTCTCAAGCAGTTGTGGAGGGTCTCGGGATGATAGATGGAAATATCGGCTGATCGGGTTAAGGCCGCCGAAGAAACCGATTCTCACAGTTGTTAAGACCCTCCGAGGAGGCGAATGTTGGGCCTCGATAGGGTTCTGCCCGCAATGGAGCGGCTGAAGGGACTGATCCTCTCGGGCGGCAAGGGCACGCGCCTGCGCCCGATCACCCACACGAGCGCAAAGCAGCTCGTGCCCGTCGCCAACAAGCCGGTCCTGTTCTACGGCATCGAGGCGATGGCCGAGGCCGGCATCGAGGAGATCGGCATCATCATCGCGCCCGAGACGGGACCCGAGATCCAAGCCGCCGCCGGCGACGGCTCGCGCTTCGGCGTCCGCATCACCTACGTGGTCCAGGACGAGCCGCTCGGGCTCGCCCACGCCGTGCTCACGGCGGAGCCGTTCCTCGGCGCGAGCCCGTTTGTCATGTACCTGGGCGACAACCTGCTCCAGGGCGGCATCACCGATCTCGTGGCGGCCTTCCGCGAGCACGAGCCGGACGCGCTGATCCTGCTCACGCCGGTCCCGGATCCGCAGAACTACGGCGTCGCCGAGCTCGAGCCGGCGCCCTCGGGCCAGGTCGGGCGCGTGCGCAAGCTGGTCGAGAAGCCGGCCGAGCCTGCAACCGACCTCGCGCTCGTCGGCGTCTACATGTTCACGCCGGGCGTGCACGACGCCGCCCGCGCGATCAGCCCCTCGGCGCGCGGCGAGCTGGAGATCACCGACGCGATCCAGCACCTCGTGGACGGCGGCCGGCGCGTCGAGCCGCACATCGTGCGCGGCTGGTGGAAGGACACGGGCAGGCTCGAGGACATGCTCGAGGCCAACCGCCTGATCCTCGACAACCTGTCATCCGACGTGGCCGGCGAGCTCGTGGACTCCAACGTCGACGGACGCGTCGTCGTGGAAGCGGGCGCGCGGCTGGAGCGCACACGCGTGCGCGGCCCGGCGGTGATCGGCGCCGGCTCCGTGCTCCGCGACTGCTACATCGGCCCGTACACGGCGATCGGCGAGGGCTGCACGATCACCCACGCCGAGGTCGAGCACTCGATCCTGCTCGCCGGCTGCACCGTCTGCGAGCTGGACGGCCGGATGGAGTCCTCCTTGCTGGGACGCAACGTGACGGTTCGCCGCGGCGAGAAGCAGCCGCGCGCCTACCGCTTCATGGTCGGCGACAACTCCGACATCTCGATCCTGTGAGGCTGCTCGTCACAGGCGCGCAGGGCATGCTCGGCCACGACGTGGCGCGCGCCGGCACGCGGGGGGGCCACGAGCTCGTGCTCGTGGACCTGCCCGAGCTGGACATCACAGACGCCGCGGCCGTCGAGGCGATGCTCGGCGAGCTGGCCGGGCAGCCCGGCGGGCTCGACGGGATCATCAACTGCGCGGCATGGACCGACGTCGACGGCGCCGAGTCGAACGCGGAGGCCGCCCGCGCGGTCAACGCCGACGGCGCCGGCGTGCTCGCCCGTGGCGCGGCGGCGGCGCGACTGCCGCTCGTCCACGTCTCGACCGACTACGTCTTCGACGGCACGCCGCCGCTCGACGAGTCGGGCAGCGCGCGCGCGTACGTCGAGCGCGACGCGACCGGCCCGCGCACCGTCTACGGGATCACGAAGCTCGAAGGCGAGCAGCAGGTGCTCGCGGCCTCGCCGCGGCACGCCGTGGCGCGGACCGCCTGGCTGTACGGGCTCGACGGCGCGAACTTCCCGGCCACGATGCTGCGGCTGGCCGGCGAACGCGACGCGGTGCAGGTGGTGACAGACCAGGTCGGCTCGCCGACGTGGTCGGGACACCTCGCGCCTGCGCTCCTCGGCCTGCTCGAGCGCGGGGTCGCAGGGGTCGTGCACCTCACCGGCGGCGGCCACGTGTCGTGGAACGGCTTCGCGCAGGAGATCTTCCGCCAGGCCGACGTGGACTGCGAGGTCGAGCCCACGACGAGCGAGCAGTTCGTGCGCCCGGCCCCACGGCCGGCGTGGTCGGCGCTGGAGACCGAACGCGACGACGCGCTGCCGCTGCCCCCGTGGCAGGACGGGCTCGCGGGCTACCTCGCGGCGCGCGCCGGGATGATGCGGGCATGACCGACGGCGTCAGAGGCCCCCGGTGAAGCTGCTCGTCTGCGGCGGCGCCGGCTTCATCGGCTCGACCTTCGCGCGCGAGCGCCTGCTCGAGCGCGGCGACGAGGTGACGGTCTACGACAAGCTCACCTACGCGGGGCGCGAGGAGAACCTGAGCGACGTGGCCGATGAGCCGCGCTTCCGGTTCGTGAAGGGCGCGATCGAGGATGCCGAGACGCTGGCCGCGGTACTCGACGAGCAGCGCCCCGACGCGATCGTCAACTTCGCGGCCGAGACGCACGTCGACCGCTCGATCGCCGAGCCCGACGCGTTCGTGAAGACGCACGCTCTGGGCACGTACGTGCTGCTCGAGGCCGCCCGCGAGCGCGAGCTGCGCTACCTGCAGGTCTCGACCGACGAGGTATACGGCTCGATCGAGCAGGGCACGTTCACCGAGGAGAGTCCACTGCGCCCCTCCTCTCCGTACTCCGCCACCAAGACCGGCGCGGACCTGCTGGTGCTCAGCTACTTCCACACCTACGGCCTGCCCGTGACGATCTGCCGCGGCTCGAACAACTACGGCCCTTACCAGTACCCGGAGAAGCTGATCCCGTTGATGATCCTCAACGCCCTGCACGGCGACGCGCTGCCCGTCTACGGCGATGGGATGCAGGTGCGCAACTGGATCCACGCCCGCGACTTCGCGCGCGCGATCGGGCACGTGCTCGAGCACGGGGAGCTGGGCGAGGTCTACAACGCCGGGCGGCCCGGACGAGGAGGCGAACATCACGGTCGTCGAGCGGATCGTCGAGCTGACCGGCGCCTCGCCCGCGCAGATCGAGCACGTCGCCGACCGGCCCGGCCACGACCGCCGCTACTCGCTCTCCTCCGAGAAGGTGCGCGCGCTCGGCTGGGCGCCGGAGGTGCGCTTCGAGCAGGGCCTCGCCGACACCGTCGCGTGGTACCGCGACAACGAGCAGTGGTGGGCCCCGATCCGCTCGGGCTCCTACCGCGCCTACTACGAGCGCCAGTACGGTCGCGCGCTGGGCTAGCGCCGCAGCCCCTTGGCGGGCGGGCTGTGAGCGGCGCTAGTCTCGACTGGTGATCGACTCCGTCTTCAGCGCGCGCACCGCAGCGTGGTTCCAGAGCGCGTTCGGCGCCCCCACCAGCGCGCAGGAGCAGGCGTGGCCGGCGATCGCCTCGGGACAGCACGTGCTGGTGTCGGCGCCGACCGGCTCGGGCAAGACGCTCGCGGCGTTCCTGGCGGCGCTGGACAGGCTCGGCGACGAGGCCGAGTGCGGCCGGGGCACGCGCGTCCTGTACGTGTCGCCGCTGAAGGCGCTGGCCTACGACATCGAGCGCAACCTGCGCGCGCCGCTGCGCGGGATCGGCGCGGAGCACGTCACGGTCGGGATCCGCACCGGCGACACGCCGCAGAAGGAGCGCGCGGCGATGGCGCGCCGGCCCCCGGACGTCCTCGTCACGACACCCGAGTCGCTGTACCTGATCCTCACCTCGCAGGCGCGCGAGATGCTCGGCGCCGTGCACACCGTGATCGTGGACGAGATCCACGCGGTCGCGCACTCCAAGCGCGGCGCGCATCTCGCGCTGAGCCTCGAGCGCCTGGAGTCGCTCGTGCGGGCGAGCACCGAGGGCGAGCTGCACTAAGGAGCCCGCGTTCCAGCGCATCGGCCTCTCCGCGACGCAGAACCCGCTGGAGGAGATCGGCCGCTACCTCGTCGGCCCGGGTCGCGAGGTGACGATCGTCGACGCCGGCGCGCGCAAGCCGCTGGACCTGCGCATCGAGGTGCCGGTCGAGTCGATGACCGAGCCGGGGGGCCCACCGCCCGGGGACCCGCTCGATCCGGCGCATGACCCGAGTCCCACCCACCCCGGCGAGGCCACGCGCGCCTCGATCTGGCCGGCGATCTACCCGGAGCTGCTGAGGGCCGTGCGCGAGCACACCTCGACGATCGTGTTCGTCAACAACCGCCGCTCGGCGGAGCGCGTGGCGCTGCGCCTGAACGAGCTGGCCGCGAAGGAGTTCGAAGAGGAGGGCCATCCGGCGCAGGAGTCGGCGGAGCCGGTTGCGCCCGTTGAGATCGCGCGCGCGCACCACGGCTCGCTGGCCCGGGAGGAGCGCACCAAGGTCGAGGAGCTGCTGAAGGCCGGTGCGCTGCCGTGCCTGGTGGCGACCTCCTCGCTGGAGCTGGGGATCGACATGGGCGCGGTGGACCTCGTGCTGCAGATCGAGTCGCCGAAGTCGGTCGCGCGCGGGCTGCAGCGCATCGGGCGCGCCGGGCACGGCGTCGGCGAGGTCAGCCGCGGACGGATCTTCCCCAAGTTCCGCGGCGACCTGCTCGAGTGCGCGGTGGTCGCGAGGCGCATGCGGGAGGGCGCGATCGAGCCGACGGTCGTGCCGCGCAACGCGCTCGACGTGCTCGCCCAGCAGATCGTCGCGATCGCGGTGTCCGCCGAGCCCGAGGGGATCGAGGTCGACGAGCTGCACGCGCTCGTGCGCCGGACCCATTCATACGCCGAGCTCTCCCGCGAGCTGCTGGAGAACGTGCTGGACATGCTCGACGGCCGCTACCCCTCACGCGAGTTCGGCGAGCTGCGCGCGCGCGTGGTGTGGGATCGCCTCGCCGGCGTGGTGCGGGCGCGGAAGGGCGCCCGTCAGCTCGCGATCGCGAACGCGGGCACGATCCCCGACCGGGGGCTCTACGCGGTGACGCTGCCCGACGGGCGCCGCGTCGGCGAGCTGGACGAGGAGATGGTCTACGAGGCGCGGCCCGGCCAGGTCTTCCTGCTGGGCGCCTCGACCTGGCGGATCGAGGAGATCACCCGCGACCGCGTGGTCGTCACGCCGGCTCCGGGAGCGCCCGGCGCGGTGCCGTTCTGGAAGGGCGACTCGGTCGGGCGCCCGAAGGAGCTGGGGGCGGCGATCGGAGCGTTCTCGCGCTGGGCCGTCGAGCAGGAGGAGGAGACGCTGGAGCGCGACTACGACCTCGACCGCCGCGCGGCGCAGAACCTGATCGCCTACCTGCGCGAGCAGCAGTCGGCCACCCGCGTGCTGCCGAGCGAGGAGACGCTCGTGCTCGAGCGCTTCCGCGACGAGATCGGCGACTGGCGGCTGTGCCTGCTGTCCCCGTTCGGCGGCCGCGTCCACGCGGCCTGGGGGCTCGCGCTGACGGCGCGCATGCACGAGCGGTTCGGCATCGACGTGGACCCGATCTGGACCGACGACGGCATCATCATGCACCTGCCCGACCTCGACGCCGAGGAGGCAGAGTCGCTCCCGTCGGCGGCCGAGCTGCTGCTGATCGAGCCGGAGGAGGTCGAGCAGGCGGTGGTCTCGGAGCTGGGCGGCTCGGCCCTGTTCGGGGCGCGGTTCCGCGAGAACGCGGCGCGCGCGCTGCTGATCCCGCGCGCATACCCCGGCAAACGCACGCCGCTCTGGCAGCAGCGCCTGAAGGCCCAGAACCTGCTCGAGGTCGCCCGCCGCTACGAGGACTTCCCGATCGTGCTCGAGACCTACCGCGAGTGCCTGCGCGACGTGCTCGACCTGCCCGGCCTCGAGCAGATCCTGCGCGCGCTGCATTCTCGCGAGATCGCGCTCGTGGAGGTCGAGACGCAGAACGCCTCGCCGTACGCCTCCTCGCTGCTCTTCGACTACGTCGCGACCTACATGTACGAGGGCGACACGCCCGCCGCCGAGCGGCGCGCCGCCGCGCTCTCGCTCGACCGGGACCTGCTGCGCGAGCTGCTCGGCCAGGAGGAGCTGCGCGAGCTGATCGACCCCGCGGCGCTGGAACGCGTCGAGGAAGACCTGCAGTGCCGCTCGGAGCTGACGCGCGCGACCGACCGCGACGGGCTGCACGATGTGCTGCGCCGCGTGGGCGACCTGACTCGTGACGAGGTGAGCGAGCGCGTCTTCCCCGGCGTCGACGCGGGAGCGCTGATCGAGGCGCTGCTGCGCGAGCGCCGCGCCGTCGAGCTGCGCGTCGGCGGCGAGCGGCGGCTGATCGCCGCCGACCAGGCCGGGCTCTACCGCGACGCGCTGGGCGCGGCCCCGCCGGGCGGCCTGCCGGAGGCGTTCCTCGCCGACGTCCCCGACGCGCTGCGCGAGCTGATCGCCCGCTACGCCGCCACGCACGGCCCGTTCTCCACCGAGGACGTCAGGGCCCGCTACGGGGTCGACGCGAGCGCGGTGCTGCGCGAGCTGGAGCGCGACGGCTCGCTGGTGCGTGGCGAGATCAGGCCCGGAGGCACGACGCGGGACTGGTGCGACGTCGAGGTGCTGCGGCGCCTGCGCCGCGCTTCGCTCGCCGCGCTCCGCAAGGAGATCGAGCCGGCCGACCAGCGCCGCCTGGCCGCCTTCCTGCCCTCGTGGCAGGGCGTCGACCGCCACACGCGCACGGGCGCCGGCGTCGACCGCCTGCGCGAGGTGCTGGTCCCGCTGCAGGGTCTCGCGCTGCCGGTCGAGAGCTGGGAGCGCGACGTGCTGCCGCGCCGCACCGGCGCCTACTCGCAGACCTGGCTGGACGCGCTGTGCGCGAGCGGCGAGCTGCTGTGGGTGGGCGCGGGCGCGCTCGGCCGCAGCGGGCGCGTGGCGCTGTACTTCCGCGACGACGTGGAAGCGATCGGCCCGCCGCCGCAGCGCGGCGCCGTCACCGTGCCGGAAGGCGTCGAGCACGAGCTGATCCGGGCGCGCCTGGCGCGCGGGCCGGCCTTCTTCACCGACCTGCTCGCAGAGCTCGAGGCCGCGCCTGAGGCACTGCGCGAGGCGCTCTGGGATCTCGTCTGGGCCGGCGAGGTGACCAACGACGCATGGGCGCCGCTGCGCGCGCCGCGCCTGTCCCTCGCGCGCGGCGAGAGCGCGGGCCGTACGCCTGCGCGGCGGGCGGGCCGTTCGCGCTTCGCGGCGCGGCGCAGCACCGGCGCGCAGTCGCAGGTCCAGGGGCGCTGGTCGCTGACCGCGGCGGTGTTCGGGGAGCAAGCCGACGCGGCCGCCGCCCCGGAGCGGCGGCGCACGATCGCCGAGCTGCTGCTCGAGCGCTACGGCATCGTGACGCGCGAGCAGGTGCTGGCTGAGGGTCACAAGGGCGGCTTCGCGACGCTGTACGACACCTTCGCCCAGCTGGAGACGCTCGGCATCTGCCGCCGCGGCTACTTCATCGAGGGGATGGGCGGCGCGCAGTTCGCGCTGCCAGGGGCGGTCGAGCGGTTGCGCTCGGTGCCGCTGCGCGAGGGCGAGAAGCCGGCGACCCTCGTGCTCGCCGCGGCCGACCCCGCGCAGCCCTACGGCGCCGCGCTGCCGTGGCCGAAACGCGACGGGTCCGAGCGCCGTCCCGCGCGCGTCGCGGGCGCCTACGTCGTGATGGTCGAGCAGCAGCCCGCGCTGTACGTGGAGCGCGGCGGCCGCGGGCTGATCACGCTGCTCGACAGCACCCGCTCCGGGCAGGCGCCGCGACGGGAGGACCCGGTCGAGGTCGCTCTCGGCGCGCTCGCCGACGCCGTGCGGACCGGACGCGTCGGCAAGCTGGCGCTGGAGCGGATCGACGGCGAGCCCGCGATCTCCTCTCCGTATCTCGGGGCGCTCGCCGAGCTCGGCTTCCAGGCCGGACCGCGGCGCCTCACGCTCAGCGCCTGAGCGTCCGCTCGGATTTCACTCAGCGGAACATCGCTGCCTGCAGGGCTGCTGCCCTGACGCCGTTGCGCTTTGTCTGTCGGACGGTCGGCTGCGATGGAGACATGAGTTGAAATGTTCGAACGAGTGTGTAGGTTGAGATCCCGCCGAGGGGGTCACGAGAGAGTTGGCAGGCGTGCACAAATCCATTGGGTTGGAACTATGGGGATGAGCGGAACACGAACAGCTCGCTCCTATGTACCGGCGGCTGCCGCACGGCCCGAGCGGGATGGCCCGCGAGGAGGTGGAACGCAACCAGCGGAGCCGCCTCTACGGCTCGATGATCGAGTCGGTGGCGCGCAACGGCTACGAGCGCACCACGGTCGCCCACGTGATCGCGCTCGCCGGCGTATCGCGACGGGCCTTCTACGAACTGTTCGAGAACAAGGAAGAGTGCTTCCTCGGCACCTACGACGTGATGGTGGGCCAGGCGCGCCGGCGCCTCCTGCACGCGTGGCTCTCCGAGCACGGCTGGGACAACCGCATGCACGCCTCGTGCCAGAGCCTGCTCGGCGGCATCGCCCGCGCTCCGAAGGGACCGCGACTGGTGCTGGTCGACTCGCTCGGCATCGGCCCGGGTGCCCGCGAACGCATGCAGCTGGCAGGGCTCGTGTTCGAGCGGATCGTGGCGACGGCGCTCTCGCTCGCGCCCGAGCACGTCTGCTTCCCGCAGCTGACCTCGCGCGTGGTCGTCACGGGCGTTCGCAACATCGTCTTCAACCGCCTGCTCGAGCGCCGCCACCGCGAGCTCGCCGAGCTGTCCGACGAAGTGCTCGACTGGATCGAGTCCTACCGCATGCCTCAGGGGCTGCGCCTGCGGACGCTCACCCTCGCGCGGCCCGCGCACCTGCCCCCGATCCCTGCCGCCTTCCTCACCCGCGACGACAAGCGCGCCCGCGTGCTCGGCTCGGTCGTCCACCTCACTCTCGACGAAGGCTACGCCGCGCTGACCGACCCGCAGATCGCGCAGTTCGCCGGCGTCTCGACGGAGGCCTTCCACCGCCAGTTCCGCAGCAAGGAGGAGTGCTTCCTCGCCGTCCTCGACGAGTTCGTCGCCGAAACGTTCGACTGCGTGCGCCCCGCGATGGAGAGGGCGGACAGCTGGGAGGAGGCCGACGTGCCTGGCGATGGAGGCGTTCGTCGACTCACCTCGTCGCCCACCCGGCCCTGCTGCGGATCGCCTTCATCGACCTGTTCGAAGTCGGGCCGGCGATGATCGCGCGCATGACGAGCTCGGTCGCGGCCTTCACCGAGATGCTCACCGAGCAGGCGCCGGAGCCGCTGCGCGGCCCGCAGATCGCCCAGGAAGCGGTGACCGGCGCGGTCTGGGGCGTGATCTCGACCTTCGTCTCGAACAACCGCCTCTCCCGGCTGCCCTCCCTGGTGGACCACCTCGCCTTCACGGTGCTCGCGCCGTACGTGGGCGCCCGCGCTGCGGTCGAGGCGCTGAACGCCTGCCGCCGGCGCCGAGACGCGGCCGCCTAGCCTGCCGTTCGGGCCCCGCCCGGTCCGCCCGCTCTGCGAAGGTGGAGCGGTGAGCAGCAAGACCCAGCCTCCTCGTCCCCGTCGCGTCGGGCACAAGGGCGCCGCCCACATCGAGCCGGGCAACACGCTCGCGAGCTTCGACGCCGCGCGCCGCCACGGCGTCGACATGATCGAGTTGGACGTGCTCGCCGAGCGCGAGGACGGGCAGGGCCGCCTGATGGTCGCCCACGACTACGAGGACATGCGCTCGCGCAGCCCGATCACGTTCGAGCAGGCGCTCGCGCATCTGGCCGGTCCCGACTTCGACGGGCATCGAACTCGATGTCGACGTGAAGCTGCCCGGCTATGAGCTGCGGGTGATCGAAGCGCTGCGCGAGCACGGACTGATCGAGCGGACGCTGATCAGCGGCATGTTCACCGACGGCCTCTCGCAGATCCGCGCCGCGGAGCCGAAGCTGCGGCTGGGGTGGTCGGTGCCGCGCGTGCGGCGCGACTACACGACCGACATGCTGACCGCGATTCCGGCGCTCGCGATCCTCACCGGCTACCGCGCGATGCTGCCGAAGAAAGTGCGCGCGGCGCTGCTCGACGGACGCTTCGACGCGATCATGGCCCACTGGCGCGTGGTCACGCCCGCCCTGGTGCGCGCGGTGCGCGACGGCGGCGGCGAGCTGTACGTCTGGACGGTGGACGACGCGGAGCAGGATCGAGAAGCTGACCGCGATGGGGGTCGACGGCATCATCACGAACGACCCGCGGCTGTTCGCGCCGGCCTAGCCGACGCTGCAGGTGGCGCTGCTGTAGCCCGGGGGGTCCGCGCCGGCGACGCTCTTGTGCCCGGCGCCGGTCGCACGGCTCGTGGACTGGATCACCGCGCTGCCGCGGCGCCACTGATATTCGACCACGCCGCGCAGTTCGACCGCGGGCTTGCCGGGCCGGGCGATGAGCTGGAAGCTGCGCCCGCCCTGGCGCACGGTGCTGCCGGGGCCGACGTAGACGAAGTTCGGCGAGCGGGCGCTGGCGAGGTCCACCCACTGCTTCTTGGCCGTGTTCATGTACTGCAGGCGGAAGCGCATGTACATCTTGTCGTGGCTGTGGCGGTCGCCCGGCATCGAGCCGCGGACGCCGACGAAGTCGGGCTCGTCAGCCGGGCTGCAGACATCGATCGTCGCCCACAGTTCGCGCGAGTGCAGCAGCGCTTTCATGAGCGCGGCTTCGCCGCTGGGATGGGGCGCGGGAGACTGCGCCGCGACAGCGGCGAGTGGGACGGCGGCGAGCACCGCCAGACCGGCCGCGAGGGCCCGTAGCTGGTTGCCGAAGGACATGGGTTGACCATACATCCGAACCCAGTCGCGGCTCCCGGGTTGCGGCCCTGTGGTATTCCTGCGGCGTGGATACGCGCTCAGGCGACGTCGTCGATCTCCTCGGGCGCGTGCCCGTGTTCGCCGCGCTCGAGCCTGCCGATCTCGAGCGGATCGCCCAGGTGTCGGTGCCGCGCACCTTCGAGTCGGGCCAGGCGGTCTTCCGCGAGGGCGATGCCAGCGACACGTGCTACGTCGTCCGCGAGGGCCACGCGCGCGCGATCCGCAGCCACGGCGACGGGCGCACGATCACGCTCGCGAGCTTCGGCCCCGGCGACATCTTCGGCGAGCTCGCGATGTTCGAGGACGAGCGCCGCTCGGCGACGGTTGAGGCGGTCGGGCAGATGAGCGTGATCGGGGTGCTCGGGCCGGACATGCGACGGCTGATGACCGAGCACTCCGACATCGCGATGAAGCTCGCGATCGCGCTGGGCCGTCGTCTGCGCGAGACCAACGAGCGCCTCTCGCGGCAGTCCTTCCAGACCGTCCAGAGCCGGGTCGCGGTGGTGCTCGGCGAGCTCGTCGACCAGGCGGTCGCCGAAGGGCGCTCCCCGCGCGACGTGCTCGTCACCGCGACGCAGGCCGACCTCGCGCAGCTCGCCGGATCCTCGCGCGAGTCGGCGAGCCGCTTCCTCGCGGTGCTCGAGCGCGCAGGGGTGATCACCCAGGGGCGGGGCCGTCTCACCGTGCACGACCCCGAGGCGCTGAAGCAGTATGTCTTCTGAGGCGCCGCTCCCGAGCGAGCGGCCGACGCGCTCGCAGGCGCGGGAGTTCTCGGCCGGCGGCGTGGTGGTGAGGGGGGAGGAGGTGGTCGTGATCGTGCCGACGCGACGCGCCGCCGACGGTTCCCGCGTGCTCGCGCTCCCCAAGGGGCACGTCGATCCCGGCGAGACGCCCGTGCAGGCGGCGCAGCGCGAGGTGCGCGAGGAGACCGGGGTGCTCGCCGAGCCGGTCCGCGAGCTCGGCGCGACTCGCTACTGGTACCGGCGCGGCGGCCGCACGATCGGCAAGGAAGTCGAGTTCTTCCTGTTCGAGCACAGGGGCGGCGACATCGCCGACCATGACGACGAGGTCGAAGATGTCCGCTGGATCACGCTCGACAGCGCCGAGCACGAGCTCAGCCATGCGGCCGAGCGGGAAATGATCGCCGTCGCGCGCGCCTACCTGGACGAAGAACGGTAGCCTGACGCCCCGATGCAGGTCCTGAACTTCTACTCGACGATCTTCGCCGACGAGCTCAAGCGGGGGCGCAAGACCGCGACGATCCGGCTCGGCGACAAGTCCGGCAAGTACCGCAAGAACCAGCTCGTGCTGGTGACGATCGGCTACCAGTACTCGCCTCGACAGCGCATCTTCGAAGCGGTGATCGACCAGGTCGAGGTGATGCGCCTGGCCGACCTCTCGCCGCGCGACATCAAGCACGACAACCCGGAGTTCCGCCGCCACGAGGAGCTCATCAACTTCCTCGAACAGATCTACGGCCGCTCCGTCTCCCCCGAAGACGTCGTCACGGTCGTGCGCTTCTCGCAGATCCTGGATACGCCCTCGGCGATGACCGAGGCGATCAAGGGCTTCGGCGGGGCTCAGAACTAGGACTCCGCGGCCCGGCCGGGCCTGCTCGAGGCTCGGTACTCCGGGGCGACTTCTGCCGGAAACGTGAATTTTTCGTGGCCGGACCCCGGTACCTGCCCCAGATCTTCTATATATTTAGGCTGAACTTGGCACTCTCCCCCTGAGAGTGCCAAAAGTAGGCGGCCCGTTTCCCCAACAACGGCGGGCCGGTAGAAGCAGACTTCTAGACGGAGGTTCCAGAACATGAAGCTCAAGCCCCTGGGCGATCGTCTGATCGTGCGGGCCATCGAGGAGGAGGAGACCACAGCCAGCGGGCTCGTGCTCCCCGACACCGCGAAGGAGAAGCCGCAGAAGGGCAAGGTCCTCGCCGCCGGCGACGGCAAGCTCGACGAGGGCGGCAAGCGCATCCCGCTGGATGTCAAGGAGGGCGACGAGGTCCTCTACAGCAAGTACGGCGGCACCGAGATCAAGATCGACGGCGAGGAACTGCTCGTGCTCCGCGAGTCCGACGTTCTCGCCAAGGTCGCGTAAGGAGAAGAACTAGGAATGGCACACAAGGAGCTCAAGTACGACGCGGACGCGCGCAAGGCCCTCGAGGCCGGCGTCGACGCTGTCGCCAACGCCGTCAAGGTCACGCTCGGCCCGAAGGGCCGCTACGTGGTCCTCGACAAGAAGTTCGGCGCCCCGACCATCACCAACGACGGTGTCACGATCGCACGTGAGATCGAGGTCGAGGACGTCTTCGAGAACCAGGGCGCCCAGCTCGTGCGCGAGGTCGCCACGGCGACCAACGACGTCGCGGGCGACGGCACCACGACGGCGACCGTGCTCGCACAGGCGATCGTCCGCCAGGGCCTGAAGAACGTGGCCGCCGGGGCTAACCCGCTCGGTCTGAAGCGCGGCATCGAGAGGTCGGTCGACGAGGTCGTCAAGAACATCGCCTCGCAGTCCAAGGAGGTCTCCGGCAAGGACCAGATCGCCCGCGTGGCGACGATCTCCGCCGGTGACGAGGAGATCGGCGACGTGATCGCGGACGCGATCGAGAAGGTCGGCAAGGACGGCGTCGTGAACGTCGAGGAGGGCCAGACGTTCGGCATGGACCTCGAGTTCACCGAGGGCATGCAGTTCGACAAGGGCTACATCTCGCCCTACATGGTCACCGACCAGGACCGCATGGAGGGAGTCCTCGAGGACCCCTACATCCTGATCGCCAACCAGAAGATCGGCAGCGTCCGTGACGTGCTGCCCGTGCTCGAGCAGGTGATCCAGTCGGGCAAGCCGATCCTGATCATCGCCGAGGACGTCGAGGGCGAGTCGCTCGCGACGCTGGTCGTCAACAAGCTGCGCGGGACCTTCACCGGCGTGGCCGTCAAGGCGCCCGGCTTCGGCGACCGACGCAAGCGCATGCTCGAGGACATCGCGATCCTCACGGGCGGCGAGGTCATCACCGAGGAGATGGGTCTGAAGCTGGAGAACACCCAGCTCTCCCAGCTCGGCCGTGCGCGGCGCGTCGTCGTCTCCAAGGACACGACGACGATCGTCGACGGCGCCGGTGACTCCGCGGCGATCAAAGGCCGCATCAGCCAGATCAAAAGCGAGGTCGAGAACACCGACTCCGACTTCGACCGCGAAAAGCTGCAGGAAAGGCTCGCGAAGCTCTCCGGCGGCGTGGCGGTCGTGAAGGTCGGCGCGGCCACCGAGACCGAGATGAAGGAGAAGAAGCACCGCGTCGAGGACGCCCTGCAGGCGACTCGTGCGGCACTCGAGGAGGGCATCGTGCCCGGCGGCGGCGTCGCGCTGCTGCAGGCGTCCTCCGCTGTCTCGCTCGACGAGAACGGCGCCTCGGCCGACGGCTCGGATGACGAGCGCACCGGCGCCCGCATCGTGCTTCGCGCGCTCGAGGAGCCGCTCCGGCAGCTCGCCGAGAACGCGGGCCTCGAGGGCTCGGTCGTCGTCAACGACGTCCGCAAGGCCAAGAAAGGCCACGGCCTGAACGCGGCCAACGGCCAGATCGTCGACCTCGTCGCCGAAGGCATCATCGACCCGGCGATGGTCACGCGCTCTGCTCTGCAGAACGCGGCCTCGATCGCCAAGAACATCCTCACCACCGAGGCGATCGTCGCCGAGGTGCCCGAGAAGGAAGGCGCAGGCGCCGGCGCAGGTATGCCGGACATGAGCGGCATGATGTAGGCCTGATCCAGGCCTAAGCCGGCGAGAGCCGGCTGCCGATGTTGATGCGAGGGCCCGGCCGGATGCCGGGCCCTCGCTTGTTGTAGGGGAGTCCGTTCGGCCCTATTCGACTGCGCTCACCTCGCGCGGGCCCTCGCCCACGTACTTCGCGGTCGGGCGGATGAGCTTCGCTTCGCGCTTCTGCTCGAGGATGTGGGCGGACCAGCCGGCCACGCGCGCGCATGTGAACAGCGGGGTGAACAGGTCCGGCGGTACTTCGGCCATGTCCAGCACGACGGCCGACCAGAACTCGACGTTGGTCGCGAGCACGCGGTCGGGGCGCCGGGCCTGCAGCTCGGCGAGCGCCGCCTTCTCCAGGGCCTCGGCCGCTTCGAAACGCGGCGAGCCCAGTTCGCCGCGCTGTCCGCCGGAGCACGCGGGCGCGCGGGTCTTCGGCGCGATAGACGCGGTGCCCGAAGCCCATCAGCCGGTCGCCGCGGTCGAGCGCGTCGTTGACCCAGCGCTCGGCGTCACCCATCTGTTCGACTTCGTCGAGCATCGTCAGCACGCGCGACGGTGCGCCACCGTGCAGCGGGCCCGGAGAGCGCGCCCGACCGCACCGGATAGCGCCGCGGCGACGTCGGCGCCGGTCGAGGCGATCACGCGCGCCGTGAAGGTCGACGCGTTCACGCCGTGCTCGGCCGCGGAGATCCAGTAGGCGTCGATCGCCTTGACGTGGTCGGGGTTGGCCTCGCCGCGCCAGCGGATCAGGAAGCGCTCGGGGATCGTGCGTCCTTGGTCGATCTCCTCCTGGGGGACCGGCGGCTGGCCCACGTCTCTGGCGGACTGAGCGACGAACGAGAGCGCCATCACCGAGGCGCGCGCGAGGTTGTCGCGCGCCTCCTCGTCGGAGATGTCGATGAGCTGCCCGAAGCCCCACTCGGGCGCGAGCATCGCGAGCGCCGACTGCACGTCGACGCGGGGGTCGCCCGAGCGGACCGTCAGCGCGTGCGGTTCGGCTGGAGGAAGGCCGGGTTTGAAGTGCCCGTCCACCAGAAGGCCCCAGACCTGCTCGTAGGGCACGGCGCCCACCAGGTTCTCGATGTCCACGCCGCGGTAGCGCAGCGCGCCGCCCTCTTTGTCCGGCTCGGCGATCTTCGTGGCGAAGGCGACCACGCCTTCGAGGCCCGACTGGACCTCAGGTGCTGACTCAACCGCGCTCATGGCACTCGCTTTCTGAGCTTGATGCTTGACGGGGGATGCTGCCTTGTGGGCAGGCCCATATCGTCGCAGGAATGGCCGCCCCGGGCCGGCATGGAGCGCCGGCCCGGCTCCGGCTCCTCAGTAGGCTGACGCCCACTGTCCCGGCCGCCCGGCGCGAGACGGCGAGACGAGGAGGGACGATGTCCGACGACGATCTGATGTTCCGCGGCGCCTCGAGCTGGCGGCGATGGTGCGCGCCGGCGAGGTCTCCGCGCGAGAGCTGACCGAGCTCTCGCTGGAGCGGATCGAGGAGCTCAACCCATCGCTGAACGCGTTCGTGGAGGTCGACGGCGAGCGCGCGCTGGCGACCGCCGAGAAGATCGGCCCCGGCGATCGAGCGTCCGTTCGCGGGCGTCCCTGTCGCGATCAAGAACAACAGGCCGGTCGCGGGACTGCGCCTCACCTACGGGTGCCGGCTGATGGAGGACCACGTCGCCGACTACGACCACAACGTCACGCGCCGCCTGCGCGACGCGGGGTTCGTGATCGTCGGCACCACCACGCTGCCCGAGTACGGCATCCTGCCCGTCTCCGAGGCGCGGATCTTCGGCCCCACGCGCAACCCCTGGGACCTCGAACGGACGCCTGGCGGCTCCTCCGGAGGCGCCGCCGCGGCGGTCGCCGCGGGTCTCGTGCCCGTCGCGCACGGCAACGACGGCGGCGGCTCGATCAGGATCCCCGCGGCGTGCTGCGGCCTCGTGGGACTGAAGCCGAGCCGCGGTCGCATCTCCGTCTCCCCCGAACTGGGGGACTCCTCGCTGGGGATCGACGGCATGCTCACGCGCACCGTCGCGGACACGGCAGCCATCCTCGACGTGCTGGCCGGCTACGAGCCCGGGGATGCGACCTGGGCGCCTCCGCCCTCGCGCCCCTTCGCGGAGGCTGGCTGCCGCGGATCCGGGGCGGATGCGGATCGCTTTCAGCACGCAGACGCCGAGCCCGGACGCCGACCTCGACCCGATCTGCGCGCGCGGCGCCCATGAAGCAGCAGAGCTGCTCCGCTCGCTCGGCCATGAGGTGGTCGAGGTCGACCCGCCATGGCGCCAGGACGGCCTCTCCGAGCTGTTCGGGCTGGTCTTCTCGTCGCAGATCGCGCTGTCGATCGGCTACTCCGCGCATGTGGCCGGCAAGGCGTTGCCCGAGGCGCAGGACATGGAGCCGATGAGCTGGGCGATCTTCTCGATGATCTCCAAACTCGGGACGCTCGAGCAGCAGGCCGCGCTCGTGCGGCTGCAGGCCTACTCGCGCCGCCTCGTCGCCTGGCTCGCCGACTACGACGCGCTGCTCACGCCGGCGCTCGCGGAGCGCCCGCTGCCCCTCGGGACGCTCGACACCGCCGCCGAGAACCCGATGGCCACGTTCACGCGCTCGGGACACTTCACCCCGTACACGCCCGTCTTCAACGCCACCGGCCAGCCCGGCATCTCGCTGCCGCTCTACGAGGGCGAGGACGGGCTCCCGCTGGGCGTCCAGATCGTGGGCGCGCCCGCGGGCGAGGAGCGGTTGCTGGCGCTCGCGACGCAGCTGGAAGCTGCGCACCCGTGGGCCGAGCGCCGGGCGCCGGTCGGGGAGTGGGTCTCCTAGCGAGCGGGCGTCAGGCCGCCGCGTCGAGCACGGCCTGCATCCGCTGTGGCGTCACGCCGAGCGCCTGCACGTCGGCGCTGCCGCGAGCGGTGAGCATCGAGACCTCCATCAGCTCGGCCTCGTCCCAGGTGGCGAACGCCCGCTCGCCGGCCGTCGCCTCGAGCAGCCGCAGCGCCCGCGAGACGATCGGGGTCGGCACGTGCAGGATGGGCCGGTTGCGCCGCAGCGAGCGGAGCACGGTCGCGACGATCTCGCTGTGGCTGAGCGTCTCGGGACCTGCGAGCTCATAGCGCCGGTGGCGCCGGCCGTTCTCTCGGCTGGGCCGGCGTCTTCGCGCAGGCTCGCGACGACGCAGTCGGCCACATCCTCCGACCAGATCGGCTGGAAGCGGGCCTGGCCCGTGCCGGACACGGGCATCACGGGCAACAGCGCGAGCCGTTCCAGCAGCGTCAGCCAGGGATCGCCGGGCGCGTAGACGATCGAGGGCGCGAACACGATCGAATGCAGGTCGGCCTCGACGACAGCCTGTTCGGCGAGCGCCTTGGCACGCAGCGCCCGCGTGCGGTTGTGGGTGGAGGCGCCGAGCGCGGAGAAGAACACGAAGCGCTCGACGCCCTGACGCTCGGCGGCCTCGACCATGCGCCACGTCGCGATCCCGTCCAGCTCCTCGATCGAGCCGCGCGGCTGGTCGCGGATCGCCGCGGCCAGGTGGATCACGGTGTCCACCCCGCGCAGCGCGTTGCGGAACGAGGGGGGGTCCGTCAAGTCGCCGAGCGCGATCTGAACCCGCACCCGCTGGGTCCCCAGCCGCCGCGGATCGCGCACCAGGCAGCGCACCTGGGTCCCTTCGGCCAGCAGGCGGCGCAGTAGCGTCGAGCCGACGAGGCCGGTCGCGCCGGTCATGAGCAGCATGATTCGTACAATATGGCCCTCTCTTCGAGAGCCGTGAGAAAACGAGCAGAAAGAACCGAATGGCCTACGTGATCGCCGAGCCGTGCATCGGCACCAAGGACAACTCCTGTGTCGAGGTCTGCCCCGTCGACTGCATCCACCCGACGCCAGACGAGCCCGGATACGACGCGGCCGAGATGCTCTACATCGACCCCGAGGAGTGCATCGACTGCGACGCCTGCGTCGAGGCCTGTCCTGTGGACGCCTGCTTCGCCGAGGACCAGCTTCCCGACGAGTGGCAGAAGTACGTGCAGATCAACGCCGAGTACTTCGCCGCCGGCGGCGGCGGCGCCGCGGCCACGGGCTAGCTCCGCCCTCTCGTCTCAGGCTGCGCCGCGGTCCGCGAGGAGCGGCGACCTCCTCGTCCGCGCTCTCGGGAGCCGGAAGCCCTCACGAGCGCCGTCGCCCTGCGCCGAGCGCAGGTAGAGCACCGGCGCGCGCCACGCGCCGGCCGTGGACGAGGCCCGCGTCGCGCAGCACGGTCAGGTGCTGAGAGACGCCGCCCGCGGTGAGCCCGAGCTCGCCCGCGAGTTCGGTCGTCGTGCGTGGGGAGTCGAGCGCGTTCAGCAGCGTCGCGCGAGTGCGCCCGACGAGCCGCTCGAGCGCCTCCGGCGGGCTCGGCGCTTCCTCGGGGCTCCAGAGCATCCCCACACCGCGTGCGGGGTAGACGAGTGTGGGCTGCCACGGCTCTAGGGTCAGCGCCGTCACCTTCGGCCACACGAAGATGCTCGGCACCAGGAGAAGGCCACGGTCGTCGACGTCGAGCGAGCCATCGCAGCTCCCCGGGATGCGCAGGACGCCGTCGTGCCAGCTGACGCCGTCGGCGAGGTCGCAGAACAGGCGCGCCGTGCCCCCGTCGGCGATCTGCCGCGACCGGTACATGCACGTCGTGCTCCAGCAGCGAGCGCATGCGCGGCCAGTTCTCCGCGTGGCACCGTGCCCAGTACTCGCGCATCAGCTCCGCCAGGGCGTCGATCGCCTTGCGCGGCTCGTTCACGAAGGGCTCGAGCACCGCCGGCAGCGGGACGCCGTCATAGGAGTAGCGGACCTCCGCCGCGATCTGCTCGTCCGGCGTGTCGAGCATCGTCTGCAGCTCGTCCTCGAACTCGACGAGCGGCGTGCTGGGCGGCGGGTTGACGAAGTCGGGGTGTAGTCGGGGGCGCTCTGCAGCGCGAACAGCGGCGTAAGGTCGAGATCAGCGACGCGCGGCAGCGCCTGCTCCACCCACGGTAGGTGCAGCGCCGCGTAGCCGGGTCGGACGAGCGCCTTGATGCTCCGCGTCATCTCGAACATCGGCGAGATCGCGAACCTGACTTTCGTCAGGGCTTCGGTGTCGAAGCGGGCTTCGATCATCTGCTCGTGAATGGTCGCTTCTCGACGCGCTGGACGCGAACCATTTAGCCCAGTCTAAATGCGTTGGGTCCCCCGTTCGGGTGGGCGAAGCTGAGGCCATGAACATCAGCCACCACCTCTCATCGCAGTTGGCAGCCGAGCGGCAACGCGATCTCGTGGCTCGAGGCGCTGCAAAGCGCACGCAGGCGCAGGACGAGCGCGGCGAGCGTCCTCAGCGACTCCTCTCTCGTGCAGCGCTCGCAGTGAGCGGGCGCACCCCCGTGCGCGAGGCACGCGGCACGCAGCGCGCCGGCTGCTAGGCGGAGCCAGGGGCCACGCCACGCGGCGTGCGCCCCATGGCGCCCCGCGCCCTCATCGCGCCGTCGGCCGCGTAGGAGGCGTGCAGGACATCGAAGATCGGCAGGTCCGGGATCGCCTCGGCGAGGAGGCCCCGCAGCCGGCCGGAGTCGAAGCTGTGCGACTGCGGCGCCACGGGGTTCACGCTCAGCGCGAGCAGGTCGATCGGGTTGAGCACGCTCAGCTCGATGCCCGCGCGCGCGTAGTGAGCGACGCTGCGATCGGTCAGGAACAGCCGCGTCGGGTCCGGCACCGCCACCGTCAGCTCGCCGCGCGAGCGCCGCACGGCCGGCACGAGGCCGTCGAGGAAGCGCTGCGGCAGCGCGCCGGCAACGAACAGCCAGCGGGCATCCCCGGCGCCGCTCAGCAGCTCGGCGATCGCCGGTGGCTCGGCGGTGAGGACGAAGCGCTCGGGGAGTGCGTGCACCTCCCCCCGCTCGTCGAGGATCGCGCTCACGCCGTCGGGCTCCGAGGCGGCGAGCGTCGCGCATGCGCGCGGCGGCATCGGCGTCCCTCACGGCGACCGATGCGGACGAGCGCCACAGCCTCCGCCGTCCGCGTCACGACCTCGTCCTCATCCTCGCTCAGGATCGCGCCGGTGGACATCACGAGGCCGTCCGAGACGTCGGGCGAGGAGGCAGCGCGCCGGTCGATCGCGCCGTCGATCACGACCCGGCCGGCACCGCCGGCGAGCATCGCGTCGGCCACCGCCCTTGTGTCGGCGGCGGCGGAAGGGCCGGCGATCTCGACCGTGCCGGGGCCGTTCAGCCGCGCCAGCAGCACCTCGCCCATCGGCGTGCGCACCCCTGTGCGCTCGAGCAGCTCGTACGGCACGCCGCTGGCGCTCAGCAGGCTGTCGGTGGTCGCGACGAGGTCGCCCGCGCCGAGGTGGACGAGCGGCTTGTCGATGCGGAAGTCGATCACGTCGTGGCGCTCGCCGTCGCGCCCGACCGAGGTGACGCCGACGGTCTCCCTCGCCTCCGCGAGCTCCCCCAGCAAGGCGTTCATCGTCACGGTCTTGCCGGTGTTCTTGGCGAGGCCGACGAGCGCGAGGCGCGGCGCTGTGGCGGTCAGCTCGGCGAGCGTCGCCAACTGCTCACCCGCCCGCCGGCACGCGGTCGCGCGAGAGGCGGGCGGCCAGCTCGCGGACGATGAAGGTCGCGAGGTGGTGCGGGTAGGTGCCCTTGGAGAAGCCGGCGTCGTAGCCGAGCTCCTTCGCCAGTTCGTTCGAGACGCGCGGGCCTCCGCAGGCGAGGATCAGCTGCGTGCGCCGGCCCTCGGCCTCGACCATCTCGACGAGCTCGGTCAGGTTCTGGACGTGGAGGTTCTGCTGCGTGACCGTCTGCGAGACCAGGATCGCGTCGGCGCCGACCTCGATCGCCTTGCTGAGCAGCACGCTGTTCGGCACCTGGCTGCCGAGGTTGTAGGTCTCGAAGGAGTGGTAGCCCTCGAGCCCATGGTGGCCGTGGTAGCCCTTGAGGTTGAGCATCGCGTCGATGCCGACGCTGTGGGTGTCCGAGCCGGTGCTCGCTCCGACGACGACGATGCGCCGGCCGAGGTTCTGCTCCACGAAGCGCTCGATCTCGTCCTCGGTCATGTACTCGATGTCGAAGCCCTCGCCCTGCAGCGAGGCGAAGTCGACGCTGACCACGCAACGTCCGTACAGCACGAAGTAGGTGTAGCCCTCTGTCAGCTCCTCGTAGTGGACGACCTCGGGGTCCTCGAAGCCGAGCTTGCCCGCGAGCTCCAGGGCGGCCTTGCGCGCGGCCAGCGAGTAGGGCACGGGCAGCGTGAAGCTCATCTGCACGAGCCCGTCGCCGAGGTGGTCGGCGTAGGGCCGGACGGCGTGGAGGTCGACCTCCCTAGACAACGCCGGCCCCCTCCCGCGGCGAGGCGCTCATCAGCTCGACGACCGGGTTGAAGTAGTCGGCGGACGCGGCGACGATGCCCTCGATCCCGCGACCCTCGTCGACGCGCCGGCTGACGTCCCCGAACGTCGCCTGCTCGATCGCCGCGAACAGCCCCATGTCGGCGATCCGCTCGAGCAGCTCCAGCGCGCCCGCGAGCACCTCCTGTGCGCGCGTCTGGATGATCCCGCCGGGCTTGAACTCGATCTCGTCGCCGAGGTCGCGGGCGGCGTTGAAGACGTAGTCGACGTTCTGCAGGCCCAGCACGCGGTCGTGAACGTGCGGCGTGAAGATGCCCTCGGTCGGCACGCCGATCGTCTGGATCCCCTGCGAGGTCGCGATCGTGACGAGGTTGAACAGCGAGTCGGCGGCGTGCGTGCGGAAGAGGTTGCCGTCCATGTGCCGTGTCGGCGGCATGTACTTGACGGGGCAGGCGGGGAACAGCTCGCGCGTGAGCTGCGCCTGCGCCCACTCGTAGAGCAGGCCGTTCGTCACGGGGACGTCGATCTCGAACGCGTCGCCGAGGCCGATCTGCGCGTCCGGCACGCCAGACGCGCGGGCGAGCTGGTAGTTGATGAACTGCGACGCCGTCACCGACGGTGCCGCCTCGACCGCGTCGGCCGTGCGCAGGTAGTTGTCCTCGCCGGTGTTGATCGTCACGCCGAACCAGCCGTTGATCATGCGGGAGACGCGCTGGTCGATCAGGCCGCGCACGATGTTGATGTCGCGGTAGAGGATCCCGTAGAGGGCGTCGTTCACCATGTTGTCGAAGCCCTCCCAGGCGCCCATCGCGGCGATCTCCGACATGCAGAGGCCTGAGCAGAAGCTCGAGAGGCGGATGTAGCGGCCGTGCTCCTCGGACCACTCATCCATCGCCTCTCGCATGATCCGGAAGTTCGCCTGGGTGGCGAACGTGCCGCCGTAGCCCTCGGTGGTGGGGCCGTAGGGGACGTAGTCGAGCAGGCTCTGCGCAGTCGAGCGGATGACCGCGACGATGTCGCCCCCGGCCTGCGCGACCGCCTTGGCGTGCACGACGTCCTCGTAGACGTCGCCGGTCGCGGTCAGCACGTAGCGCAGCGTGCCTTCGCGGTCGCCCAGGCGTTCGCGCATCGCCGCGCGCTGGGAGAAGGCCGTCGTGATCTCGTGGAGGTTGGCGCGGCACTGCTCGACGACGCGCTCGCGGATCGCCTCGTCCTCGGCGAGCTCGATCTCCGTCAGGTCGAGCTCGCCGGCGCTGACCGCTTCGGCGATCTGCTGCGGCGTCCGCGAGCCGGTGAGCATCGCGTTGCCGACCCAGTAGGCGATCCCGCGATCGAGCCCGCCCCGCTCGGCCACGTGGTCGACGAGCACGTTCGGCAGCGGCACCTCGAGCTCGTCGGCGCCGTCGACCCCGAGCAGGCGGGTGACGCTGCGCTCGACGGAGACCGTCGTCTTGCCGGAGATCTGCACCGCGACGTCGTCGGCGATGCGTCCCGCGGCGACACGGCAGGCCTCGACCACACCCGGGTCGAGGCCCAGCTTCGAGCGACTGCCGTTCGGCGCGCTCATTGCAGGTCCCTCACGATCGGGAAGGGGATCACCTCGCGCAGCGTGTCGCGTTCGGTGAGGATCATCACCAGCCGGTCGACGCCCATCCCGCCGCCGGCCGTCGGCGAGTAGCCGTACTCGATCGCACGCGCGTATTCCTCGTCGTTGGGGTGCGGCACGTCGGCGTCGTCGACCATCCGCCGCTTGCGCTGATCGACGAAGCGCTGCCACTGGTCGACCGGGTCGTTCAGCTCGGTGTCGCCGCTGACGAGCTCGATGCCGCCGATCACCGCGTCGAAGTGTTCGGCCAGCTCCGGGTGCTCGGGGTGCGGCCGCGTGATCGGGAACGGCTCCAGCGGGAAGTCGAAGACGTGTGTCGGCTGGTTGATCGTCGACTCGATTTTCTCCGAGTAGATGTCGGCGACGACCTCGGCCCAGGTCGCCTGCGGGTCCATCGGCTCGTCGAGGACCTCCGCGAGCTGCTCGCGCGTGGACTCCATGAAGTCCAGCCCGAACCGTTCGGAGATCAGCTCGCGCATCGTGATGCGCTTCCAGGGCTTGGCGAGGTCGATGTCCTCGCCGTTCCTTTTGATCTTCGTTCGCCCCAGCGCCTTCTGCGCCACGTCGCGGAACATTTCTTCGGTGACCGTTGCCACGTCGTTGTAGTCGGAGTAGGCGCACATGAACTCGATGATCGTGAACTCGGGCGAGTGCTTGTGCGAGATGCCCTCGTTGCGGAAGACCTTGCCCATGTCGTAGACGTTCTCCATGCCGCCGACGATCAGACGGTTCAGGAACAGCTCGACGGAGATGCGCAGGTAGAGGTCGCGATCGAGCGCGTTGTGGTGGGTCGTGAAGGGCCGCGACCCGGCACCGCCGGCAAGCGACTGCAGCGCAGGGGTTTCGACCTCGATGAAGTCGCGCTCGGCAAGCCATTCGCGAATCGCGAGGATGATCTTGTTGCGCGTGACGAAGAGGTCCCGCGTCTCCTGGTTGGCGATCAGGTCGAGCTCGCGGTAGCGGTAGCGGGTGCCCGTGTCACCGAGCCCGTGGTGCTTGTCCGGCGGCGGGCGCAGCGACTTGGTGAGGAGCGTGACCTCCTGCGCCTCGAGCGCGAGCTCTTCTCGCATCGTCACGTACACGCAGCCGTCGACGCTGACGATGTCGCCGATGTCGAGGTTCAGGATGCGGTCGTAGGTCTCCTGCCCGAGGGTGTCGGCGTGGAGCACGATCTGGATCGAGCCCGACAGGTCGCGCAGGTCGAGAAAGGCGCGCTTGCCGTGGCCGCGGCGGGAGATCAGGCGCCCGGCGACGACATAGCGCATGTCCGGGTGCGCTCCCTGCTCGAGCTCGGCGGGCACGTGTGCCGCGCGGATGTCGGCGATCTTGGTGCGGGTGTCCCAGAGCGTCACGGGCGGATAGGGGTCGATCCCTTCCTCCCTCAGCCGTTCCATCTTGGCGCGGCGTTCGTCGAATTCGACGACTTCGGCCCGGTCAGCGCCGGCCTGCTCCTGCTGCTCCTGCTCCTGCCTGTGCCCCTTTATGGGGTGCTCCTGCTCTGAAGTGGACATCTCGGGAAGGACGATCCTTTAGTCGGCGGGTTGTTGTCAAGGACGCTCGCGGTGTCTCAACGCGCGGGCGAGCGCACGGGCAGCTGCGCCCGGCGCGGGGAGGAGGAGGGCATGTCGCGTGCGGCGCCGGCCCGGCGTCAGGCCATCGGCAACGACATGCCCACGGGTTTGCGCCCCTCAGCAGGCGCGGCGGGCGCGCCGACCTCGACGAGCGGCAGCGTGGGCAGCTGCACCGGCGCGATCGCGATCAGGCCGCGCGCAACGTGGCGGATCGCCTGAGCGGCGGCCTCGTCCGGGTCCTCGATCGCCAGCGGGGTGCCGGCGTCGGCCTGGGCGCGGAGCGGCATCGTGAGCGGCACGCGCCCCAGCAGCGGCACGTCGAGCTCGGTGGCGAGCTCCTCGCCGCCGCCTTCGCCGAAGATCGCGAAGCGCTCTCCCGAGGGGGTCGTGAAGCCGGACATGTTCTCGACCACGCCGCAGATCTCCAGCGCGACCTTCTCGGCCATCACCGGCGGCGCGACGGGCGACCTTCTGCGCGGTCGCCTGCGGGGTGGTGACGATCAGGAACCGGGCCTGCGGCAGCAGCTGCGCGAGCGTCATCGAGACGTCGCCGGTGCCCGGCGGCAGGTCCACCAGCAGGTAGTCGAGAGCGCCCCATTCGACGTCCTGAAGGAACTGGGTGAGCGCCTTGTGCAGCATCGGGCCGCGCCAGACGACCGCCGCGTCTTCCTCGACGAAGAAGCCGATCGACATCAGCTTCACGCCGTGCGCCTCCAGCGGGATGATCTTGCGCTGCGGCGAGACCGCCGGGCGGGTGGCGCCGAGGCCGTACATGCGCGGGATCGAGTAGCCCCACACGTCCGCGTCGAGCACGCCGACGCGCTTGCCCTCCGCGGCAAGCGCCGCGGCGAGGTTGGCCGTCAGCGTCGACTTGCCGACGCCGCCCTTCCCGGAGCCGACGCAGATCACGTTCGCGACCTGTGCGAGCGAGCCCGCGGGGAGCGGGCCACCGCGGCCGAGCTTCTGCTGGAGCGCGGCCTTCTGCTCGTCGCTGAGGACATCGAAGAAGACGTTGACGTGGGAGACGCCCTCGAGCCTGCCGGCCGCGTCGGCGACCGCCGTCTGGAAATGGCCCTTGATCGGGCAGCCCGGGGTCGTGAGCGACACGGTCACGTCGACGACCCCGTTGGGGCTGATCTCGATCGAGCGCACCATGTCCAGCTCGACGATCGAGCGGTGCAGCTCGGGGTCGATCACCGCCTCGAGCGCCTTGAGGATGTCGTCCTTGCCGGCCATCTCCTGCATTCTGGCAAAAAGGCCGTGGCGTCCCGTGCGGGCCGCTCAGCCGGCCTGGTGCCGGCGGGCGAGCAGGCGCGGGCTCAGCGATTGCCAGCCGCGCGCGGCGAAGGCGGCGCGCAGCTCGCCGGCGTCGCGCGTGGCGATCATGTTCGGCGGCCCCCAGCCGACGTGCGGCGCGTTCGCGTCGAGCACGGCGAGCCTCGGCCCGGCGAAGCCCTCGTGCACGGTGTAGAGCTGGAAACCCCGGTCGACGAGCAGCTCGCTGACCGGGCTCGGGGGCACCTCGTGGTGCTCGAGGATCACGTGCAGCACCTCGCCGAGCAGGCGTTCGGCGCCGAGCAGCACCTCGTGCTCGTGGCGCTCCGTGTCGAGCTTGAGCACGCGCACCTGGCCCGCCGGGCGCTCGGCGTCGTCGAGGCGCACCGCCTGCACCGGGATGCGGTCGGCCGGCGCGACCTTGAACTCGCGCAGCGAGGCGCGCTCGTGGTTGGCGTCGCGGTCGCCGGGCACGTTGAGGACGCGTTCGCCGGCGGTGCTGGACAGCGCGACCTGGCGGAGCTCGATCCTGGCGAGGGGTGCGCCGGAGGCTTCCCAGCGCGCACGTTCTCCTGCAGGCGCGCGAACACCTCGGGCTGTGGCTCGAACGCGATCACGGTTCCCGACGGCGCCGCGCGGGATGCCATCAGGCTCGTCACGTAGCCGACGTTGGCGCCACCGTCCAGGGCGGTGTCGCCGTCGCGCACGAGGCGGAAGATGGTCTCGGTCATCGCGAGGTCGTAGACGCCGGTGCGCTCGAGCGAGCTGCCCATGGGCCCGGTCGTCCCGTAGCGGAGCTGAAGCCCCCAGGGCAGCTTCGTGCGCCCGGCGCGCGGGCGGACCCTCGAGCCGACGAGGCTGAGCGGGCGGAACACGTAGTGGGGGCGGTCCAGCCGCGCCGGTCGGCGCACCGCCCGCTCGCCGTGCTTCTGGCCCGCGTTCGCGGTCGCTGAGGTGCCCTCGGACATCGTCGACGAGCGTACCTGAGGACCGCGGGCCAAAAAAAGACCCCCGGGCGGTGGGGGCCGCCCGGGGGTCGAGGGAGGAGAGGGTGCTACTACTGCCGGCGGGATATGAGGCCGGCAGACTCTCCCGCGGCGGTCCCTCTCCGGACCGGGCGGGGGAAGCTGGTGCCTAGACCAGGCTCAGGATCCGCTCCTGGACCTGGTTGGCGAGCTCCGGAACGCGATCGCTGATGTCGCTGCCGTTCTTGGCGATCGCGTCGCGACGCTTCTCGATGTCGCGGACGGCCTCGTTGACCGAGCGCTCCACGTTCTTGCGGCGCTGGCGCAGTTCGCGCTCGACGCGGACGCGGGTTTTGCGGACCTCGCGCTCGAGCCGTTTGCGCGCGGTCGCACCGCGGCGCTCGAATTTGCGCAGCTGGGCCTGAGCCTTGGTGGGAGAGGAGTAGGCCGAGAACGTGTCGCTGACCGAGGTCACGACGCGTTCGCGCGCGATCAGGGCGGCGCCGACCGGGATCAGCACGGCGCGCTCGGCGTAGTCGCCGACGACGCCCGCGCTCTCACGAGCGGCTTTCTGGCTGTCGCGGACTCGCGGCCTGGGTCTCGTTGGTCGCGCGGGTACGGCTGGCCTTCGCGCGCGTCGCTTTGGCTTTCGTCGCGCTCGTACGGCGCGTCGCTTTGGCCGGTTTGCGAGCCGGCGCTTTGCGGGCGTTTTTGGTCGAAGCTGTCGGGGCGGTGGGCATGTCTGGTGCGATCTCCTATGTCCTCCTCGCCGGGCGCGAGGTACGGGTGTGGTGGCTTGTTGTTCGCCTCTACCCGATTGGCTGGGGGAGCGAACACCTGTTTGTAACCCGTCTGCGAAAGATCGTTACACCGAGATCCTATCACCCGGTGAACAGCCTGTAACCATGGGATATCTCAGGGCCGAGCTTGTGACACCTGGAACGTGCGTTCGGTCCGAGCTGTGACGGCTCAGGCCGCTGCCGGCGCCATCCGCGCGGTCCAGAGCGCGGGATGTTCGAGCTCTTCGGTGCTCGGCAGCGCCTCGGGGCCGGACCACACGCGCGCCAGCGCCTGCGGACCGCCGGCCGCGACGACGGCGTCGCAGAAGCGGCGTCCGGTCTCGTACTGGCGCAGCTTCAGCTCGAGGCCCAGGAGCCGCTCGAGCACCCGCCATGGCAGCCCCCGCTGGGCGCGGCGGCGGGTCATCGCGGAGCGCAGCTGGGGCAGCGAGGGCAGCACGTCGGCGCCGACGGCGTCCATCACGTGCTCGGCGTGGCCCTCGATCACCGACATCGTGGCCTGCATCCGCTCCACCAGCCGCCAGCGGTCCTCGCCGAGCGTGAGCCGGAGCAGCTCGCCACGGCGCGCGCGATCGAGCATGTCGCGCAGCTCGCCCGGGTCCGGGAGGTGGGCCGCGAGGCCGCCCGTCCAGCCGCGCGGGCCTGCACCGGCCCCGCCCGCCCCGGCGCCGTTGGTGCCGTCGCGCTCGCGTCCGTCGCCGCCACCGACCGCGACCTGCAGCCCGTCGAGCAGCTCGCGCAGCATCGCGCCGATGTGCTCGCGCAGCCACGGCGCGCCGCCGAACTGGACCGCGTGCGTGATCTCGTGGATCGTGACCCACAGCAGCAGCTCCTCGCCGTCCACGTCCAGGTTGCTCGCGGCCTGACCGAGGTTCGGCGCCAGCAGCAGCAGCCGCGGCGGCACGCCCGCGTCGAGCAGCGAGACGTCGTACTGGCCCAGCACCCGCTGGGAGAGCATCCCCGTGAGCGCGCCGATCTGGACCCCGAGCAGCATCCCCGACGCCGAGCGCAGCGGGCCGGCCATGCGCCCGCCCTGGTCGGACAGGCGCTCGCTGAGCGGCGCGAGCATCGGGCGCATCGTCTGCAGGTTCGCGGCGATCCAGGAGGGGCGGTCCACCAGCTCCAGGGGCGGCAGCTCGCTGTGCAGCGGCAGCCCGCTGTACGCGGACACGCGCATGGCGAAGTCACGGGCGCGCGGCTCGACCGCGTCGGCCCGGATGCCCGCGTGCGTAGCGCCGTGCCCGCCTGCGCCGGCGACGAGCTCGCCGATCCGCTGTGCGGTGCCCCAGTCGATCGGGTCCATCCACAGAGCGTAGCCGCGGCGCCCGCGCGGCCTGGGCGCGCAGGCGATCCGCGCGTATCCTTGGAACGTGCCTGCCTCGAGGACCGCCGCCGCCCCTTTCCGCGGCTCGAACGGTGGCGGCTCGCGCGGCGCGCTGATGAAGCGCCCCGAGGTGCGCGACGTCCTCGCCTGGCTGCGGCTGCTGGTCGACCCCCAGGACGCCGCCGCGGTCGTGCGTGCTCTGGCGCGGCCGCCGATCGGCTTGCGCCAGGTCGATCTGGCGCGGGTGATCCAGGTCGCGCGACGACGCAAGCTGGATCTCGTCGCCGGCCTCGCGGCCGCGACCGAGTCGCCGCAGGTTCCACCAGAGGCGCGCGAGCGCATCCAGCGCTTCGTCGAGCTGCACCGCCGGGCGAGCGCCGAGCTGGAGACGCTCGCGCCCGACGTGTTCCTCTCGCACCTGATCGAGCACCTCGGTGTCGCGGGCAGCGCCGCCTCGATGCTGGCGCCGGACGAGATCGCCGAGCGCCGCGAGAGCATGCGCGCGCTCGTCGCGATCGCGGGCGAGCTCGGAGGGGAGGTGGGTCCCGGTCGTGCGCGGGAGCTGGCCCGCCACCTCGCGACGGCGCTGCCGCAGGCTGAGCTGAGGGCCGAGGACGACGCCCTGGCAGCGCCCGAGGGTGCCGAGCCCGCGCCTGAAGTGCTCCCCCCGCTCGAGCCGGGCGACGATCAGGCCGCCCGCCTGCAGGGGATCGCGGCCCTCCTGCGCGAGGAGCTGCTCGAAGGCGTCGAGCGGATCGGCGGGCGCCTCGGCGAGCTGCGCCTCGATACGGATCTCGACATCTCCCACGGCGTCGTCCGCTACCTCGAGCTGCTGAAGGTGGCAGCCCTCATGCAACGCCCCGCGGGGCAGGAGCTCGGCGAGGCGCTGGCCGACGTCAACGCGCGCCTGCTGGCCGCTGCCACGCCGCTGCAGCGCGAGATCCTCGAGACCTCGACGCTCGACGAGAGCCTGCTCGCGGCCGAGCGCGGAGGGGACGCCGGCGCGGCCACGCCGCTCCGCTCACGCGAGGAGCTCTCGCTGCGGCGCGTTCCTGCCCCGCAAGGGGGCGGGGCTGGCGCTGTCGGCCTCCGACATCGAGACCTACCGCTCGTGCCCGCTGCGCTACAAGTTCGCGCGCGTCCTGCGCATCCCGACCGAGCAGACGGTGCACCAGCGCTTCGGGATCGTGGTCCACCAGGTGCTCGAGCGTCATCACTCGGCCGGCGGGGCGACGCTGCCGGAGCTGCTCGCGCTGCTGGAGGCCGGTTGGCGCCGCGCCGGCCTGGGCCGTGACGGGTACGAGGGCGAGCTGCTCCAGAAGGGGCGCGCCGCGCTCACCCGCTACCACGAGCGTCTCAGCGAGAGCGCCTCCCAGCCCGTTTGGTTCGAGCGGCCGTTCTCCTTCCGTCTCGGTCCTCACCACCTGCGCGGGCGGGTCGACCGTGTCGATCGCCTGCCGGGAGATCCCGAGAACGGCGCCGGCTACGAGCTGATCGACTACAAGACCTCGCGCCCGAAGGCTCCGGAGGATCTACGCGACGACGTGCAGCTCTCGCTGTACGCGCTCGCCGCGCGTGAGGACTGGCAGCTCGACTCCTCGCGACAGGCCTACTACTACGTGCTCGACGACGAGATCGTCCCGGTGCCCTGCGAGGGCCGCGACCCGGATGCGGTGCAGGAGATCGTGATGGCGGCCGGCGAGGGCATCCTCGCGCAGGACTTCGAGCCGACGCCCTCGCAGGCCGCGTGCTCGATGTGCGACTACCGCATCGTCTGTCCCGTGGCCGCGGCCTGATCGTCGAGTCGCCGTGCGGGCGGGAGTAGACTCGCGGGCGAGCTTCCGGCGAGCGAGAAGGGGGTCCCGATGATAAAGAGTCTGGTCGGCGCGACTTGCGTTCTGGCGGCGGTGGCGCTGGGGGCGCCGGCGGCCGGGCTCGCGAAATCGGCGCCGAAAAAAGGGCACAAGGTCGTTCCGGCCGTGCACCTCTGCGCGTGGATAAGCGCCAGCGGCGCGGGCGGCACACTCGAACTCGAAGGGTCCTGCAAAGAAGGGCACGTCCACGCGAAAACCGTCCACACGCCCCTCGGGAGCTATACGCGCACGCTTTACACGGCCAAATGGGGCGATGACCAACCTCACACTGGCGGTGCCGCAGCACGTCGTCTCCGTAGTGCCTCGCCCACGTCACGGGCTCCAGCGCCGTGTCGCCTACGCCAAGAAGAGGAGCGCGCAGAACGTCCTCTCCAACGGCGCGCCCGTGGTGGCGAGCAAGACCGTCCTCGCGACGTGGGCGGGCGAAACCGACTCGTGCAAAAACCCGCCGACGGGTGACTGCACCACCAACGAGTTCGAAGCGATCGAAGGGGGACTGGCGGCTCATCGTCGTCGTCGACGGCGCCCCGCCCGGCTCCCCCGGCGCGCGAAGAAGAAAGCGTCCGGCGAAGACGACGCGCAGGACCTCGCGCAGGAGGAACTGCTGAAGGGCGCGACCGTCGGGGTCGGGATGGCGATCGTCGGAAAGATCTAGGCGCTCTCGGGGCGCCGGACGGCCCAGCGCCGGCGGCCGTACTAACGCTCCGGCCCGCGCTGCCTGAGGAACCGCTGGAATTCCCGAGCGATCGCGTCGCCCGAGGGCACGTCGGCCGGGGACTCCTGCTCGTCGGTCTCCGCGGCCTGCTCGAGCCGCTCGACGAACGCTTGGATGTCCGGATCGCTCTGCACGGCGAGCCCCACCTGCCGCTCGTAGTCGCCCGCCGCGGACTCCAGCTCCGAGACGTCGACCGACACGCCGACGAGGACTTCCATGCGCCGCAGCAGCGCAAGCGCGGCCTTCGGGTTGGTCGCGGCGGCGACGTAGTGCGGGACCGCCGCCCACAGGCTCGCCGCCGGCAGGCCGGCGTCGGCGCAGGCGGCGTGCAGGACGCCGACGATGCCCGTCGGCCCCTCGTACACCGACGATGGACAGGCCCAGCCGCTCGAGCAGCGCCGGATCTGACGCGTGACCGGTCATCGCCACGGGGCGCGTGTGCGGCACGTCGCCGAGCAGCGCGCCGAGCGACACCACGACCTGCACGCCGAGGGCCTCGGCGAGGTCGACCAGGTGCGCGCTGAACGAGCGCCAGCGCATCGACGGCTCGACGCCCTGCACGAGCACGAGATCGCGCGGTGCGCGCGGGGCGGTCGCTTCGAAGATCTCGACGCTCGGCCAGGTGATCTCCCGGCGTTCGCGGCCGTCGAGCTTGATCGTCGGGCGGTTGGCCTGGAAGTCGTAGAAATCCTCCGAGTCGATGCGCGCGAAGCGCTTCGCGCCCAGCGATCCGGAAAGGAACGAAACGGCGCTCGAGGCGGCGTCTCCGGCGTCGTTCCAGCCCTGAAAGGCGCACACCATGGCGGGGGCCCTGAGGCCGTCCGGCCGCCTGTCCCAGATCAGCGGTTGCATCCGGATCACCGTACATCATGCGCCGATCGCCGCCGCCACCTCCGATCGGACCGCGCCCGCGCAGACGGTCGCGACGCTGCGCGCCGCCGAGCAGGTGGACGGGGTGTTCGCGTGCACGCGCAAGGAACGCCTGCTGAGCCGCGGCGGCAGCCCGTATCTGAACGTCGAGCTGCGCGACAGCACGGGCTCGATCGCGGCGCGCGCGTTCCGTGATGCCGACCTGCTCGCGGGTCGCTTCGAGCGCGGCGAGCTGGTGCGCGTGGCGGGTCGCGTCGCGCGCTTCCGCGACCAGCTGCAGATCGAGATCGAGCAGATCGCCCGCGCCGAGGACGGCGAGGCCGACCCGGCGCGGTTCCTGCCCAGCAGCTACCGCGACCTCGATGAGCTCGAAGGCTTTCTCGAGCATCTCGCCCGCGAGGTGTACGACCCGGGCCTGCGTGCGCTGCTCGACGCGCTGCTGGCCGATCGCACCCTCCGCGCCGAGCTGCGCCGCGCGCCCTGCACGCTCCCTGCGGCGGGGCAGGGCGGGCGTCCCGGCGGCGCGCATCACGCCTTTCTCGGCGGGCTGCTCGAGCACACGGTCGCCGTCGCGACGATGGCCGTCGAGCTGTGCACGATGCATCCGCGGCTCGATCGCGACCTGCTGATCGCCGCGGCGCTCGTCCACGACATCGGCAAGACCCGCGAGTTCTCCTACGGCGCGGAGATCTCGAGGACCCGCGAGGGCGAGCTGCTCGGCCACCTCGAGCTGGGGCTGCGCCTGATCGGCGCGCACGCGCCGGCAGGCCTGGGAGCGGAGCAACGCCTGGAGCTCGAGCACTGCGTGCTGTGCCACCACGGCGCCGAGCACGCTCCCGGCGCACGGTTCGCTTCGGCCGAGGCGCTCGCGCTCTACCGCCTGAACGCGCTCGACGCGAGCGTCAAGGGTGCGGTGGAGCACGGTCTTGCCAGGTCACCTCGCTGACGCGTCCCGCTGTCAAGACGGGCTCGCGAGGTGCCGATATGTAGAGAGATGGGCGATATCGCCTCCTCAACCATTCCTTCGGCGCCGGACGCGCCCGAGGACGCACAGCATCCGCAGGACGAGGGCGCCGGCGGGACGCCTCCGGGCGGCGATCGCCGCAACGATCCGCGGCCGCCGAGCCGTGGCGACGCGGGCCTCTACCCGCCGAAGAACCCCGGCCGCTCGACGCGCATGATCGGGGAGGTCGTCGTGGACCTCGGTTTCGCCGACGGCGAGAGCGTCGAGGAGGCCGTGACCGCGGCGCGCGCGCAGGGCCGTCCGACCGGGCTCGTGCTCGTCGAACGGGGCGTCCTGCGCCACGACCAGCTCGCCCGCGTGGTGGCCGAGCGCTTCGGCCTCGATTTCGTCGACCTCTCCGTCTACGACCTCGACATGGGCGCGGTCAACCTGATCAGCGTCGAGGCCGCCAAGCGCTACCAGGCGGTCCCGGTGGGCTACGCCGAGGACGGCGCGCTCGTGCTCGCGATGGCCAACCCGACCAACGTCCTGACGATCGACGACATCGGCATGATGACCGGCCGCCGGATCCGTCCCGCCGCCGCCTCGGTCGAGGACCTGAACCTGCTGCTCCAGCGCCTCTCGCGCATGGACGAATCGATCGAGGACCTGGCCGACGGCGAGGAGGCCGAGGAGGGCGAGGAGTCCTCTGCCAGCGTGCTCGTGGACGAGGCCGACAGCGACGCGCCGATCATCAAGCTCGTGCACTCGATCGTCGCGCAGGCGATCCAGCAGGGCGCCTCCGACATCCACGTCAACCCGGAGGAGGGCGACACGCGCGTCCTGTTCCGCGTCGACGGCGTGCTCGCTCCCGCCGCGACCGTCAAGCGCAAGATGGCCGCCGGCGTCGTCTCGCGCATCAAGATCCTTGCCGAGCTCGACATCTCCGAGCGCCGCGTGCCACAGGACGGCCGCTTCGCGCTCACCGTCGACGGCCGCCGCGTCGACATCCGCGTCGTGACGCTGCCGCTCGTCTACGGCGAGGGCTGCGTGATGCGCATCCTCGACAAGAGCGTCGTCGTCGACGGGCTCGAGTCGCTGGGCATGCAGGACGCCGAGCTCGAGCGCTTCCGGGCCGCGATCCAGCGTCCGAACGGCGCCGTGCTCGTCACCGGTCCCACGGGCTCGGGCAAGTCGACGACGCTCTACGCCGCGCTGCACGTCGTCAACGACGGCGAGCGCAGCGTGCTGACGATCGAGGACCCGGTCGAGCAGCGCATCGCGGGCGTCAAGCAGATGCAGATCGCCCCCAAGGCGGGCGTCACCTTCGACGTCGGGCTGCGCTCGATGCTCCGCGCGGACCCCGACGTGATCATGGTCGGCGAGATCCGCGACCGCGAGACCGCGCACATCGCGGTGGAGGCCGCCCTGACCGGGCACCTCGTCCTCTCGACGCTCCACACCCGCGACGCCCCCAGCGCGCTCGGCCGCCTGATCGACATGGGGATCGAGCCGTTCCTGGTCTCCTCGGCGGTCGACTGCATCGTGGCCCAGCGTCTCGTGCGGGCGCTGTGCCAGCACTGCAAGGAGCCGCAGAACGTCCCCGATTCGGTGCTGGAGGAGTACGGGCTCGCCGGCGCCGAACCCTACGAGCCCGTCGGCTGCTCGCGCTGCTCGGGCAGCGGCTACCGCGGGCGCGTCGGCCTCTACGAGGTGATGACCGTCAGCGAACGGATCCGGACGCTGATCCTCGAGCACGCCTCCGTCGACGACATGGTCGCGGTCGCGCTCGAGGAAGGGATGCAGCGCCTGCGCGACGACGGCATGCAGAAGGTCCGTGAAGGCGCGACCTCGATCGCCGAGGTCGAACGCATGACGACCAGCCTGCTCTGATCCCGAGGCCGGCAAGGAGCGCCGGCCGAGCCACCTCCGAGGCCGGCAAGGAGCGCCGGCCGAGCCACCTCCGAGGCCGGCAAGGAGCGCCGGCCGAGCCACCTAGTACAGAAGCGAGATGCGCAGCGTCCCGGACGGGAACGCCGTCGCGTTGAACGAGTGCGCGCTGTAGGTGTGGCCGCGGTAGGAGACCGTGCCGTCGTCGGGCAGCTGCGACGGACCCGGATCGAGCGTGCCCATCACCTGCTTCGAGCCGACGCGCATCAGCACCTCGGCGCCGGTGAACAGCCGCGCGAGCTTGAGATAGCCCGCGTCGTCCTGGATCGCGGTGGTGAAGGTGCCGATCGTGCGCCCGCCGCTGCGCAGCGTGCCGTGGACCGGGGCCAGCGCGTAGGGGCCGCCGACGTCGACGAGCAGCTTGCCGCCCACTTCGACCCGCACGCGCACGACGTGGATGTGCGCGGCGAAGAAGCCGAGGATCGCTGCGCGCGTGGCCGCCGCGTCGTGGCGGGCCACGGCTGACTTGAACGCGGCGGTCTGCTCCATCCGGTGGACGGTGGCGCCGACGATCGGGCTCTTCTCCTCCGCTTCGTAGATCCGTTCGCCGACGCGGCCGAGCACGGCCGAGCGCGTCAGCGCCGGGTTCGCCGGACACGTGAGCTCGCTCGCCGGGACGAGCAGCGCGATCCTCGATGGCCCGGACGGGTAGGCGCTGCCGGGCAGCGAGGTCGACCTGGTAGGAGCGCGGAGCCGATCGTGACGCGGCCGCTGGCGGGCACGCGGAGCGATCGCCGGCACGGGATCGTGCCCGCCACAGGACGCGCGAGCCGGAGAGCAGCAGCACCTCGGCGCCGGTGACCTGGTTGCGTGACCTGCGTGTAGGTCCGGTCCGACTGCACCGAGAGGACGTAGCGCGCTCCGCCGGCTGCCCGGCAGCGTGCCGGCCGACCGGCGCGACGGCGGCGCCCGAGCCCGCAGCCGCCAGCACGTGACCGCCGCGCAGGACCTCGATCCGCGCGATCTGGCCGAGCAGGAGCGAGTGCAGCGCGGCGCGCGTGCCCGCTGCGTCGCCGGCGCGCGCGGCGGCGATCAGGGCGGTCGAGCTCGTCACCCGGTGGACCGCCTGGCCGACGTTGCGGCCGGTCGCGGCCTGGTGGTAGATCCGCGCCGCGATGCCGCCGAGCGTCGCGGCAACTGCTTCGGGGCATGACTGCTGCGGGCCCGCCGCCGTGGTCGCGCTGCGCGCCCGCTCGGACGTTGCGCCGCACGCCGCGCAGCACAGCAGCAGGTAGGAGAGGACGCCACCCGCGGCGAGCGTGCGCGCAAAGCCGGCGACTCGGGGCTTCCGTGGAGCGCTCACAGCCCAAGCCTAGGCGCCCTCGCTCGGGTACGCGCCGCCTCGGGCGGCGCCGAAAGGACGCGCAGCCCCCGGCGGCTGCGCGTCCTTCAGCGTGTGCGGCTAGCGGTGGCTCGCCGCCTTGTGCGCGGCTTTCTTGGCGCTCGCCTTCTTGTGCTTCTTCTTCTTGGCCGACTTCTTGTGGCTCACGGCCGGCGCCTTCGGGTTCAGCCGCGTGCCGCCGGAGAAGGAGTCGGGCGGGCAGCCTTTCGGGCGGCCCAGGTCGAACGGCCCGGAGATCGCCTGCGTGACCACGCCTTTTTCCAGGTACGCGTACACGACCGTGAGCAGCGCGTCCACGCGGGGCTCGGCGCAGAGCTTCTTTTCGATCGAGAACTGGCCTGTGACGAGCTCATAGCCGGCCTTCGTCCCACCGATGCAGTTCACCGCGTAGCCGGGAAGTTCGCCGCCGCAGGAGAACACGTCCTTGAGCTGCGGACCGACTTTCCCTCCCGCTTCCAGCGTGCTCACCGTCGGCGGGTTCGGAGAGCCCCCGATCGCCACCTGCGTCTGCAGCTGATAACCGGTGACGGGGCCGTTGCAGTAGAAGCTGTACGCGACCTCCTGTTCTTCGCTCCCTTCTTCGGGAGTGCCCTTCGCGAGGCTGCCGATGCAGTTGTAGTTGTTGGGATTCGATTCTTCGGCGTGCCCGATGGCCGGCGCCGCGAGGCCGGCGAGCAGGAGGGCAAAGCAGCCCACGATCGCGAGCAGCCACAGGCGTGCCTTGGGGTGGGCTGTGTGTGTCTGGTGCAACGGGATCTCCGTTCGTTTGTTTGGTGCTGGCTCTTCGTCCTCAGTGCAGGAGCTGTTCGAGGCTCTGCCTGGGTGAAGTCGGGTTGAAGGCGACGCTCGAGCGGGAGCCCGGCTTCGCGAAGGGAGAGAGCAGCGCGGCGCCCGCGGGCGGGACAGAGGTGAGCTGCGAGGTCGAGGCGCCGGCCGGCAGTTCGGACTGCGTCGCGATCCCGACGGTCGCGAAGGTGACGACGACGAGGCCGTGTTCCTTGTAGGCGGGGGTCCCGGTGATCGTCGCGAGCGTCGCTTGCAGGAACTGGTCGGCCGCCGTCAGCTGCCCGGGCGTTTCGGCCGCGCAGCCGGCGCCGGCCGGGCCTTCGGGGCACGGTGGCTGGACGATCGAGTGCAGGATCGGCGGCGTGGACCCGGCGGGCGGCGGTTCGGCGAGGGCGGCCTCGCTCGCGAACGCGCTCGCCTGCAGCGCCGTCCAGCCGCCGAGCAGCGTTGCCGCGGGGAGGAGCTGTGAGGAGATGTAGGGAGCCGCCGCGGGCTGTGAGGCGGCCGCGCCGAAGCCGCTGCCCGCGAGCTGGATCAGCCAGACGTTCGTGATCGCGGGCAGCTCGCCCTTGCTCGGGGCGGCGCTCGCCGGCGTTTCCGCCGCCGGGGCCGTTTCCTCAGCCGCGGGAGCGCTCGCGGGCGTGCTCGCCGCCGCGGGCGCCGCGGTGGTGGCGGCCGCCGCGGGTTCGGCCGCGGGCGCCGGCGCGCTCGCGGCCGGGCGCCGGCGCCGGCGTGGTCGTGCCCGCGTTCCGCGAGCTCAGCCCGGCAAGCAGGAGCGGCAGCCGCTGAGCGACGTCGCCCGCGAGCGATGGCGCCGGCGCCGGACCGATCGCGGCGCCGAGCGCCACGCCGATGCCGAGCGTCGCGGCCGCGAGCGCGGCCGCCCAGCGCCTGGAGAGGACGCGGCCGGCACGGTGCTCCTCGTCGCTCGTTGGGGGGTGTCTGGGTGTCGCTCGGGTCGGCCATCTCTCCGTGTTCCACACAAAGTAGGGTATCTGGATCGATTTGATGGAGATTATGGTATGTTCCGCCGGCGTAGTTGTCAAACCCTTGTCACCGACTCGAACCAGAGGGAGTCCTTTTCAGATGAAACGCATCCGCCGTATCACCGCCGCCGTGCTGGTGGCCGGGGTGGTCGGGGTCGCGGCGCCTGCGGCAGCCTCGGCGCTGACCACGATCACCATGAGTGGTGCCACCGCCTCTTACCCGCTCGTCACGCTGCTCGCGGCGAAGTACAACAAAGTGCACCCGCACAAAGTGAAGTTCAAGATCACGCAGGGCGGTGCCCAGATCGGCATCAACGACGTCGCAGCGGGGCGGGTGACGATCGGCAACGTCTCGCGCGACCCGGTCTCGGCCGACCCGTCGGGCCTGGTCTTCTACCCGATCGCCCGCTACGGGATCTGCGTCATCACCAACAAAGCGAACCCGCTGGCGAACCTGACGACCGCGCAGGCGGTGTCGATCTTCACCGGTAAGACGCGCGCGTGGAGCGGCGTTCCCGGAGCGACCGCCTCGGGAACGATCGACTTGATCAGCCGCACCTCGGTCGCGGGCGTGCTGACGAACTTCCAGACGATCCTGCTGGAAGGCAAGAAGGTCTCCTCGCTGGCCTCCGAACAGCCCTCGGAGGGTCTGATGCGCCAGCAGGTGGAAAACGACCCGAACTCGATCGGCTTCGTCTCGAACTACCAGTCGGACAAAGGCACTGTGCACGCGGTCGGCCTGAACGGCACGGCGTGCAGCGCCGGCGACGGTGAAATCGGGCGCCGTACTCCGGTACCGCCCGCTTCTACGAGGTGACCAAAGGAAAGGCGACCGGCGCCGCCTCGGCCGTTCATCGGCTGGATCGAGAAATCGGCCGCGGCCCAGAAGATCATCTCGACGCAGTGGGTTCCGATCAGCTGAGCCGACCGGTGCTCGAGCGACTGAGAGCCCCATGGAGCGACCGCCGCGCCGAGCTCACGCTCGGCGCGGTGTCGCTGTTCATCGGGGTGATCGTCGTCGCGATGGTGGTGTTCGTCGCCAAACAGGCGCTGCCGATCTTCGAACACAACGGCCTCTCTTGGCTCGGCTCGGGCAAGCCGTTCAAGGAACAAGCCGAAACGATGCAGAACGCAGGCCCGCATCCGCCCGCGTCGGCCTATTACCTGCGCGCATGGCCGCTGATCTGGGGCACCTTGATAACGACGATCCCGGCGGTCCTCCTGGGCCTCGTGATCGCCGTCTCCTCGTCGATCTTCATCGTCGAGCTCGCGCCTGCCGGCTGCGGCGTGTCGTCATCCCAGTGGTCCGCCTGCTCGCGTCGGTTCCATCGGTCGTCTACGGCCTGATCGGGATCCTCGTGCTCGTGCCCTTCGTCGGCAACCACCTGATCAGCCCGGCGGAAAAGGAATCGCTGGCCAACACGGTGCAGCTCACCGGGGCGGGGCTCGGCGTGGCGATCGTGATCCTGACGGTGATGATCACGCCGATCATGGTCGCCCTGACGTGCGAGGCGCTGACGGCGGTGCCGAACTCCTGGCGCGAGGGCGCCGTCGCCCTCGGCGTCAACCCGGTGCGCGCGATCCTCGCGGTGACCGTGCGCGCCGCCCGCCCGGCGATCGTCGCGGCCGCCGTCCTGGCTACCGCGCGAGCGCTCGGGGAGGCGGTGATGATCTTCATGGTCGCCGGCGGGACCGACTGGGCCCCGCGGCCCAGCGACGGCATCACCTTCTTCTTCGAGCCGCTGCGCACGCTCGCCTCGACGATCGTCGACTTCAACGACGGCATCGGGGCGCCAGCGCTGAAATCGGCGCTGTACGCGTTCGCGCTGCTGATGCTGTTCTCTGGGCTCGTCCTCTCGGTCTGCGGCTATCTGATCAAGCTGCCGTTGCGCAAGTACCAGGTGCGCACATGAGCACGCTGCAGCATTGGGAGGCCGCCGCGCGCGAGCCGGCGGTCCAGGGCCGCGGACGGCGCTCTTCGCCGCTCAGCTGGCGCTGGAGCGACCGCCTGGCGCTGGCGATGGCGTGGGGCGCGGGCATCCTGCTGTGCCTGATCGCGGCAGCGATCGTCGTCTACTTCGGCGTGCGCGGGATCCAGTACCTGCGCCCGAGCCTGCTGCTCAGCCGCCCGCAGGTCGGCACGTCGCAGGCGGGCACGGGCGGGTTCCTCGACCCGATTCTCGGCACGGCCCTCCTCACGCTGATCGGCGTCGCACTGGCGACGCCCCTCGCGGTTTCCGCTGCCGTCTGGATCGTCGAGTACGGGCGCCCGTCCTGGCTGGCGCGCTTCGTCGAGTCGAGCATCGAGATCGTCGCCGGTACCCCCGACATCCTGATCGCGCTGTTCGGACTGACGATCTTCCAGCTCAGCCTGTTCGCGCCGTTCTCTTTCACCGCTCAGGGTGGAGGGGTGTACGGCCGCTCGTTCATCGCTGCGGGCGCGATGATGTCGCTGATCGCCGTGCCGGCGATCTACACGGCCACCCGCGACGGGCTCCAAGGCGTGCCCGTCCACATGCGGGAGGCCGCGTACGCGCTGGGCAAGACGAAAGTCGCCACGACGACTACGGCCAGACAGCAGAGACGGCGCATGCCGCGTTCGAGCGCGGCGGGGCCGCGCCCGACCCGGTCGCGCCCGCTCCCGCCCCCGTGTCCGGCCACGCCGCCGTCCCGCCGGTCCGCACGATCGTCCTCGACCGCGCCCCGACGCCCGCGTCGCCACCCAGCGAGCGCGCCTCGATCCGGGAGGTCTCGGCTGCGGGCCCCGAACGGCTGCGCCTCGAGGACGTGAGCATCAACTACGGCGCCAAGCCTGCGGTCAAGTCGGTCTCGCTCGCGATCAACCAGGGCGAGGTGCTGGCCCTGATCGGCCCCTCGGGCTGCGGCAAGACCACGCTGCTGCGCACGCTCAACCGCCTCACCGAGCTGACCCCCAGCGCGGCTCGCGCGGGGCGCATCCTGCTCGACGGCGAGGACATCCACGAGCTGCCCGACACGACCCTGCGCTCGCGCGTGGCGATGGTCTTCCAGCAGCCGAACCCGTTCCCGATGTCGATCTTCGACAACGTCGCCTTCGCCCTGCGCGAACAGTCGCGCAAGAAGCCGCGGCGGCGTGAGCTCGAGCCCCTCGTCGTCGACGCGCTGCGGCGCGCCGGCCTCTACGACGAGGTTCGCGACAACCTGGACGCGCCGGCGCTGCGGCTCTCGGGCGGCCAGCAGCAGCGGCTCTGCATCGCGCGCGCGATCGCGCCGCGTCCCGAGGTCCTCTTGATGGACGAGCCCTGCAGCGCGCTGGACCCGATCTCGACGAACACGATCGAGAAGCTGATCGGCGAGCTGCGGCGCGACCTCGCGGTGGTCGTCGTCACGCACAACCTCGCGCAGGCCCACCGCATCGCCGACAAGGTGGCGTTCATGTACCTCGGCGACCTGATCGAGTACGGCAGCACCGCACAGGTCTTCGACGAACCGCGCGCGGCGCGCACGCGCGACTACGTCAGCGGCGCGTTCGGCTGACCGGGGGCCAGCGATGAGCCTCGTACCCGTCCCCAGCGACCAGCCGCAGCCCGAGAGCAACTGCGCGAACTGCAACGTAGAGCTGGTCGCCGACCAGCGCTACTGCCTGAGCTGCGGCAAGCCGGTCTCGCCCGTCCGCCTCGCCTTCCTCGATGCGCTCGGGCCCGCGCTCCCACCGCCGGCGCCGGCCGGGACGCTCCCCGCCGCGTGGGCACCCGGCGGCTACGAGCTCACCCCCTCCGGATACGTGCCGGTCCAGGAGAACGGCGCTGCCGGATGGGCGCGGCGCAACACGGGGCTGATCGGGCTCGCGGCGGTGCTCGTGCTGTGCCTGCTCACGGGCCTGCTGGTCGGCCACTGGGTCAGCCAGAGCAAGACACCGGCCAACCAGACGATCAAAGTCGAAGGCCTCGGAGCGCTCGGCGCCGCCACCGCCGCCGGCAGCGGCGGGACGAGCGCGGCGAACGAAGCGCCGAGCACCTCAGGCGGGGCCTCCTCGGCTCCGGGGAGCCGGCGCCGCCGCTGCCGGGGCGACGAAAGAAGCCTCCAGCACCTCGGGCGGCGGATCTCGACGGCGCCGAGCAAGGCTCCGCCGGCGAAGACAAGAAAGACGAAGAAACCGGCAAGCACGAAACGGCGAAGGAAAAGGCGCCGCCGGCGAAGCCGAAACCGGTGAGCAAAGCGAAGATCAACAAACTCACGCAGAGCACCGGCAAGAAGCACCAGGAAGAAATCAACGCGCTCGGCGCCGAACCGATCGAAACCGGCTGATGGCCGGAGACGCCTCACCGAACGGCGCCCAGTCCGCGGCTCTGAAGACACGGCGACGACCGGCGTGCTCCTGCCCGTCGGGGGACTCGCCGCGACCGGGCGCCCGCAAGAGCCCGCTGGGCTCCGGGGTGCCGGGCTCGATGGGGATCTCCGCCGCCGCCGCCGTGAGCTCGCCGAGCGCGTCGCCGAGCTCACGTGGGATCTGGGCGGGCTCGCCTACGAGATGGCGATCCGCGATCACTACCGGCTCGACGTGCTCGCCCGCAAAGCGGCCGAGCTGCAGCAGGCCGACGCCGAGCTCGACGAGGTGCAGCGGCTGCTCGCGGGCGCCGAGGCCGGGCATCCACGGCCAGTGCCGCTCCTGCGGTGCAGTCCACAGCCGCGGGGCGGCCTTCTGCTGGCACTGCGGTGCCTCGCTCCTCGAGGAGGCGCGCCCGGCCGTCCTGCAGGACGCCCCGTAGCTTCGTCCAGGGTGCGCGGGCGCAGCGGACCGCGCAAGCTAGAGTGGGCGCGGTGAGAGGACGCCGCAGCCGATGCGCATCGTGCTGCCCTCGCCGCCGGTGCTGCTAGCCGCCTTCGTGGCCGCGTCGCTCGCCGTCGGCGCATCCGCGCGGACCCATCGCTCGCACCATCGCCACACGCTGCGGACGGCGGCGGCGGGCGGATGCCCGGTCTTCCCGGCCGACAACCCGATCAACCAGGAAGTCGCTGACTTGCCCGCGAGCCCGAGTCGCAGGCGTACGTCGAAAGCATCGGGCCCGAAGCGCACCTGCACCCCGACTTCGGCAACAACCCGGGCTATGGCATCCCTTACGAGGTCGTCGGCTCCGGGCAGCCGAAGGTGCCGATCAAGTTCACCGCCTACAAGAGCGAATCGGACCCGGGCCCGTACCCGATCCCGCCCGACGCGGCGATCGAGGGCGGCGGCAAGCGCGGCAAGGGCGACAAGCACGTGCTCGTCGTGCAGGAAGGCTCGTGCATGCTCTACGAGCTCTACAAAGCCTCGCGTCACGGCGAAGGCTGGAAGGCGTTGTCGGGAGCAGTCTTCAACCTGCGCTCGAACGCGCTGCGCCCGGAAGGCTGGACCTCCGCGGACGCGGCCGGGCTGCCCATCTTCCCGCTGCTCGCGCGCTACCAGGAGGTCAGCGAAGGCGCGATCGAACACGCCCTGCGGGTGACCGTGCCACGCTCTCAGCGGGGCTACATCCACCCGGCGACGCACTTCGCCTCGACCAGCAGCGATCCCTCGCTGCCGCCGATGGGGCTGCGGCTGCGCCTGAAGGCGAGCTACCCGGTCTCGGGCTACAGCGGCCAGGCACTGGTGATCCTCCAGGCGCTGAAGCGCTACGGCCTGATCGTCGCCGACAACGGCTCGCCCTGGTACATCACGGGCGCGCCGTCACCGGGCTGGGACGAAGCCAGCCTGAACACGCTCAAGCAGGTGCCGGGATCGGCTTTCGAAGCCGTCGAAACCGGCCCGATCATCCACTGAGCGGACGCGCCGCCCGGCGGGGCGTCGCCTAGGCCTGGTGCGTCGGCTCGGCGGGAGCCTGCGCGGGCTGCTGCGCGGGCGCCGCCGGCTGCGCCGGCTGCTGTGCGGGGGCGGGCGGGCCTTCGTTGAGAGTGGCCTGCCCTTTGGTCTCGCCGCTGATGGAGTCCTTGAACTCCCTCATGCCGGAGCCAAGCGAGCGGCCGATCTCGGGAAGGCGCTTCGCGCCGAAGATCAGCAGCAGGATCACAACCAGGAAGGCGATGTGAAGTGGGTTGTCGAGTCCCATCACCGATCAGTCTAGGTCATCCGCCACCGGAGCGAGAAGCATGGGAGGACGATCGGGCTGCGGCGTCCGCGGGCTCGCCCCGGGGCGCGGTCAGCGTGCGGCGCACGAGCTGCGCGGCGACCAGCACCATCAGCACCGCGAAGGCGTCACGGAGCGCTGCGCCGGAGAGCAGGTTCGCGAGCGCCACGCCGGCGGCGGCGCCGGCGATCGACAGCAGGCCGATGACCAGCGCGTCGCGGCGGCAGACGTTCCCGTAGCGGTCGTTGCGCAACGTCCCGACGATCGCGACGGGAACGATCGCCAGCAGCGAGGTCGCCTCCGCGTGGTGCTGATCGAGGCCGACGAAGAAGACCAGCCCGGGCACGAACAGCACGCCGCCGCCGACGCCGAGCAGGCCGGCGATCACGCCGCCGGCGAGGCCGAGGAGGATCGCGCCGATCACCGCAGCACCAGCTCCACCGCGCTGGCGACGAGCACGGCCGCGAACATGAGCGCGATCGCGCGGCCGGGGATGCGCTGCGCGAGCCACGAGCCGAGCAGCACGCCGGCGATCGCCGGCACGCCGACCAGGGCGGCGTCGCCCACGCGCACGTTCCCGTACAGGCCGCCGACCGCCGCCGCGAACGCGGCGATCATCGCGATCGCGGCGAGCGAGGTCGCGGTCGCCATGCGCTCTTCGTAGCCGAGCCAGAGCGATCAGCAGCGGCACTATCACCGTTCCCCCGCCCACGCCGAAGAGGCCGCTGAAGAGGCCTGCCAGGGTGCCGATCACGGCGAGCGGGAGCAGGCGGGCGTGGGGTGGCGAGCCAGGATTCGCACCAGCGGACGGCCCGGCCACCATGCGCGGCATACTAGACGCGTGTCGCCAGCCGCAACGCTCGTTGAGGCGCTCGGGCCGATCCGCTCCGAGCCCGATCGCGCGGCGATCCTGCTGGACATCGACGGGACGCTCGCGCCGATCGTCCGGCACGCCGACGACGCGCACGTGCCCGAGGCCACGCGCGCGGTGCTGATCGAGGTCTCGCGCCGCTACAGGGTGGTGGGCTGCATCAGCGGGCGCCGCGCGGCGACCGCGCGACAGATCGTCGCGATCGGGACGATCGCCTACGTCGGCAACCACGGCGGCGAGCTGCTTCGCCCCGGTTCGACGCGGCCGGAGGTCGACCCCGAGCTGGAGGCGTGGACAGGGCCGCGTGCGGGACTTCGCGGTACGGGCGAACAACGCCGAGCGCCAGCGGCTGCGCGTGCGCAGCGAGGACAAGGGCGCCATCGCGGCCTTCCACTGGCGCGGCGCCCCCGACGAGGAGGCTGCCGAACAGGCCGTGCGGGAGATCGCCGAGGAAGCAGAGAACCAGGGGTTCGCCGTTCACTGGGGGCGCAAGGTGCTCGAGGTGCGTCCGCCCGTCGCCTTCGACAAGGGCCTCGGCATCGCCGCGCTCATCCGCGGCGAGGACCTCGCCGCGGCGATGTACGTCGGCGACGACACCACCGATCTCGACGCGTTCCGCGGGCTGCGAGGCCTCGCCGAGGAGGGAGAGCTGGGGGTCGCGCTGTGCGTGGCCGTCGCCTCCGACGAAGCGCCCCCCGAGCTCGCCCGGGAGGCGGACCTCACCGTGGATGGACCCGGAGGCGTCCGGGGGCTGCTCGAGGCGCTGCTGTAGCGCGTGCGGTTCGTCGACTTCCTCAGGACCACGGTGCTGCTGAGCGCCGGCGCGGCCACCGCGCTGGCGATCGTGACGGTGCTAGCCGGCGCGTCGTCCTCCGATCAGACGCTCGTGCTCATCTCCGCCGGCTGGTGGCTGATCGCCACGGTGGCCGGGCAGCGGCTCGGGCGGCGCAACGCAACCAGCCCGCCGATCGCCAGGCTGCTCGCCACCGCCAAGGCGAGCACCACGCTGCCCGAGCAGCACCCGAGCGCGATCCTTCTGAACCGGCTGTGGCCGCTGCTCGTGTTCACGCTGCTCGCCGGAGGCCTCGCGTTCCTCGCGCCCCAGATCCCGGGCATCGCGGCGGGCTTCGCGATCATCTGGGCGCTCGCGTGGCGACGCCAGGATGCGGCGGTGGCCGCGATCGAGGAGCGCGACGGCGCGAGCTTCTACGTGCAGCGGACCTCGCCGCTGCGCCCGATGTCGCTGCTGCGCACGCCCGGGTTCAAAGCGAGCCGCGCGGAGAACGTGAACGGGGCCGTGACCTAGCATGGCCGCCTCCGGCGGAGGCGGCGTGCTGATCGTCTCGCTCGCCTCGACGACCGGCCTGCGCGAGGCCGACGAGGAGCTCGCGGCCGGGCTCCAGCGCGCCGGCGCGCGGGTCGAGCTCGCGGTGGCGAGGCGACCCCGCGAGGTACGCACCCTCGCCCTGACCGACCTGCTCTGGGCCCGCGCCGCGCGCGACGCGGCAAGCAGGGCGCTCGCGCGGGACCCCGCACGCGCAGTCCTCTACTCGACCACCACGGCCGCCCTGCTGTGGCCGCGCCCGGGCGCGATCCGCTTCGACGCGCCCGCCGCCGGCAACCGGCCCGGGCGCCACGGCCTCTGGCAGCGCCCCGTCGAGCGCCGGCGCCTCGCCGGCGCGCCGCTGCTCCTGCCGCTCACCGCGCGGGGCGCTCGACGAGGCCGGCGCCGCCGCCTCCCCTCGCACGCTGATCGTGCCGCTCCCCGTCGAGCCCTCCGGCGCGCCGCCGCAGACGCGCGACATCGCCGCACTCACCTACGCGGCGAACCCGCGCAAGAAGGGCCTCGATCGCGTGCTGGCGGCGTGGCGGCGCACCCGGCACCTCGCAGGCGAGGGCGCCGAGCTGGTCGTGGCCGGCGCCGACCCCGCACAGCTGCGCGCAGCCGGGATCGCGCTCGAGCACGAGCCCGGCGTGCGCGACGCGGGCGCGCTGCCGCGCGCGGAGTACCGCGCCCTGCTGCGCCGCGCACGCGTGTTCGTGACCGCGCCGCGCCGCGAGGACTACGGGCAGGCGCAGCTCGAGGCGCTCGCCGACGGCTGCCTGCTGGTCACGACGCCGGCTCCGGGCCCGTACGCGGCGCTGCCGATCGCGCGGCGCCTGGACGCGCGGCTCGTCGACGCCGACCTCGCTGCCGCGCTGGCGGCGGCGCTCGTCCATCCGGACGCCGCGGCCTACGCCGCGCGGGCGCTGGGCGAGCTCGCGCCGATGCGCGCCGAGGCGGTTCAGCGGCAGCTCGCCGAGCAGCTCCTGCCGCGGCTGTCAGGCGCGTCTCAGCGCTGACCAGGGGCGCGTGTTGGCGACCTGCTCCGCGGTGAGCCAGGCGCGCCGCGCGGTGGCGATGCCCCAGCGCATGTTCGCGAGCGTATCGACGCGGTGCGCGTCCGAGTCGATCAGGAGCGTGACGCCGGCCTGTGCGGCCGCGCGCGCGTGCACGTCCGAGAGATCGCGGCGGTCGGGGTTGCCGTTGATCTCGAGCATCGTCCCGGTGCGCGCGGCCGCGGCGAACACCGCCTCCAGGTCGATCGCGTAGGGGGCGCGGCCCTCGATCTTGCGGCCCGTCGGGTGCCCGATCGCCCGCACGAGCGGGTGCTCGATCGCGGCGATCATCCGCTCGGTCATCGCCTGCTCGCCGATCCCGAAGGAGGTGTGCACGCTCGCGATCACCCAGTCCAGCCGCGCGAGCAGCTCGTCCTCGTAGTCGAGCGACCCGTCGGGGAGGATGTTCACCTCGCTGCCGGCGAGCAGCTCGATGGGTGGGTGGGCCTTGTTCAATCGCTCGTTCGCCTCGGCGATCAGCTCGATCTGGCGCTCCAGCTGATCGGGCGAGACGGCGTCGCCGAAGCCGTGGCTGGCCGAATGGTCGGTGATCGCGAGGTACTCATAGCCGCGCTCGCGGGCCGCGGCGCCCATCTCCTCGATCGTGTAGCGCCCGTCGGAGGCGATCGTGTGGCTGTGCAGGTCGCCGCGGATGTCGCCGAGCTCGATCAGCTTCGGCAGGCCGCCGGCCTTCGCAGCCGCCTCCAGCTCGCCCCGGTCCTCGCGCAGCTCGGGCTCGATGTAGGCGAGGCCGAGGCGCTCGTAGACCTCCGGCTCGGTCGCACATGGGACCGGCTCACCCCCATCGCTGTCGTCGAGGATCCCGTACTCGGAGACGTGCAGCCCGCGCCGCACGGCGGCCTCGCGCAGCGCGGCGTTGTGGGCGCCGGAGCCGGTGAAGTGCTGGAGGAGGCTCCCGAGCTGCTCGGGCCTGCCCATCCTCAGGTCGACCCCGACGCCGGCGTGCGTCCGCGCGCGGGCGCCCGCGCCGCTGGACGAGCTGACGCTCTCGATCTCCTCCAGCGCTTCGAGTCTCGCGACGAGCGCTTCGGGGTCGGAGGTGACGGCGACGATGTCGATGTCCTTGACGGAGTCCGCGCAGCGGCGGATCGACCCGGCGAGCTCGACGTGCAGGTCGGGGGCAGGCTCGCGCGTGAGGCCCGCCACGATCGCGTCGCCGATCTCCCGCGCTTTCGGCAGCAGCACCCGCCCCGAGCGCGCGGGCGGCTGCGCTGCCGCCTGCTCGAGCGCGCCGAGCACGCTCTGCTCGAACTTCGGTCCCAGTCCTTTGACGGTGCGAAGCCGCTCGCCTTCGGCCGCCTCGCGCAGCGCGTCCAGCGAGTCGATGCCGAGCTCGGAGTACAGGAGCCGCGCCCGCTTCGGGCCGAGGCCGGGCAGCCGCGTCAGCGCCACGAGCCCTGCGGGGAACTTGGCGCGGAGCTTCTCGGCCGCAGGGATCGAGCCGGTCTCTGTGAGCGCCACGATCTTCTCCTGCAGCGTGTTGCCGATCCCCGGCAGCTCCGTCGCGCGGCCCTGCAGCGCGAGCGAGGCGACCGAGGCCGAGGCGTCGCGCACGGCCTTGGCGGCGGTTCGGTAGGCGGCGACCCGGTGCACGATCGCGCCGTCGAGCTCGTAGAGGTCGCCCAGCTCGCCGAGCGCGTCGGCGACCTCGGCGTTGGTCGGAGCGGACCGCGGTGGCTCGGGGGCTTTGGTGGCCTTGGCGCTCGGCACCAGATCAGCCTAGGGCGAGGACGCGGCCGGTGCCGCTCGAACGCCCGGCCGGCTCCGGCGCTGCGGTCTCCACGACGCTCTAGGGTACGCAGCCATGCCCGGCGAGCCCTGGCTGGTCCTGCCGACCTACAACGAGGCCGACAACATCGAGAAGATCATGGGCGCGGCCGCCGAGGTGCTGGCTGCGGCGGCCCCCGAGGGCTTCCGGATCCTCGTCGTGGACGACGGCTCCCCTGACGGCACGGGACGGATCGCCGATGCGATGGCCGAGCGCCACGAGTGGGCGCGCGTCCTTCACCGCACCGAGAAGGGCGGCATCGGGCCCGCCTACCTCGCGGGCTTCGAGCGCGCGCTCGGCGAGGGCGCGGGCTTCGTGATGGAGATGGACTCGGACTTCTCGCACGACCCCGCCGACCTGGCCAGGCTGCTCGAGGCGGCGCGCACCGACGCCGACCTCGCCCTCGGCTCGCGCTACGTGCCCGGCGGCGGGGTCAGCGATTGGGGGCTGGTGCGGCGGCTGATCAGCGAGGGCGGCTCCACCTACGCGCGGATCGTGCTGGGGCTGAAGATCCGCGACCTCACGGGCGGCTTCAAGTGCTTCCGGGCCGAGGTGCTCGAAGCGATCGATTTCGAGACCGTGCGCTCGCGCGGCTACGCGTTCCAGGTCGAGCTGACCTACCGCACGGTGCAGAACGGCTTCCGCGTCGTGGAGGTGCCGATCACCTTCCGCGACCGCGAGCACGGCCAGAGCAAGATGCACTGGCGGATCGCCGCCGAGGCGATGTGGCTCGTGCCGATGCTGCGCTTCGGCTGACCTCTTCAGTTTGCCCGGCCGCCGGCCGATGCACATATGAGAGATGGATTCATCGGCGTACGCCTTCGCCCACGGCGTCAAGCACACACGCGCGACGCTCGAGGACTGGCAGCGGCGTCCGAAAGCGGTGGTCGGGCGCTGGGTGGCCGGATCCGCGCTCGCGGCCGCGGGACTGCTGGCAGCCGTGTGGCTGATCGCGACGCTCGACAGCGGCTACTCGCGGGTGATCCAGCTGCAGCCGCCCTTCGCGGTCGGCGACGACGGCGACGTCGTCCACGTGCTGCGCAACAACTTCCTCGTGCTCGCGCTGCACGCGATGGCGTGCGTGGCGGGCTTCATCGCGGGCGCGTCGCTGCCGCTGCAGGCAGAGCACCATCACGGCGTCTCGCGCTGGCTGCACGAGCACGGCGGCCGGATCGCGATCGGCTTCGTGGTGTGCGCGACCACGTTCTCGCTCAGCGCCCAGGCCTACCTGATCGGCCACACGCTGGCCGGCATCTCCAACTTCCTGCGCGTCTCGCCCGCCGTGCTGCTCCTCGGCGTGCTGCCCCACGCGATCCCCGAGCTGGTGGCGTTGTTCCTGCCGCTCGCGGCGTGGATCATCGCCAGCCGCCACGGCGAGTGGGACCAGCTGCTCGCGGCCACGCTCGTGACCGTGTTGATCGCGGTCCCGGTGCTGGTTGCCGCCGCGTTCGTCGAGGTCTACGTCTCGCCGCACCTGTTCACGGCGCTGACGCACATCCAACCGCCGATCGTCAGGCAGACGGAAGGGTGGATAGTGACCGTGCGCTGAGCGGCGCGCGATAATCCGCCGCGATGGCCTACGACGAGGATCTCGCCAACGGCATCCGCGAGGCGCTCAGCGCGGAGGACGGCGTCGTCGAGAAGAAGATGTTCGGCGGCCTGGCGTTCCTGATCGGCGGCAACATGGCGGTCAGCGCGAGCGGCCAGGGCGGCCTCTTGCTCCGCTGCGACCCGGCCGCGACAGAGGCGTTCATCGCCGAGCCGCACGCCTCGCGCTTCGAGATGCGCGGGCGCGAGATGGACGGGTGGCTGCGCGTGGCGCCGGAGGGCGTGGAGACGAAGCGCGACCTGGATCGCTGGGTTGCGGTCGGCGCGGACTACGCGCGGTCGTTGCCGCCGAAGGGGTAGGCCGGGACACCCTCCTTCATTTTGTATAGTGGGTATGGACCACCGAGCGACGAGAGGACGAGAGATGGCAGGCGACCTTCCCGAGATCACCGACAACAACTTCGACGCCGAGGTGCTCGAGGCCGACAAGCCCGTGCTCGTCGATTTCTGGGCTCCCTGGTGCGGTCCCTGCCGTGTCGTGGCCCCGGTGCTGGAAGAGATCCAGTCCGAGCGCGAGGACCTGAAGATCGTCAAGCTCGACATCGACGAGAACCCACAGACGGCGGCCCGCTTCCAGGTCCTCTCGATCCCGACGATGATCCTCTTCAAGAACGGCGAGGCGGCGAAGACCATCATCGGCGCCTACCCGAAGAAGAAGCTCGAGCAGGAGCTCGAGCCGGTCCTCGCACCGGCTTAGGACGGTCCCGTCTGTCTGAACGGGGGCGGCGCATGCGCCGCCCTTCGTTTGGGCGCAGTGCGCGAGCTCCGGCGCCTCGTAGGTTGTCCGAACACCGACACTGGTGCCCCGCGTGCGCGGCGTAGACTGGCCGCCAGCGAAATGGCTGGCCGCTTCGACGACGGTGCGGTCGGTGTGACCGCGACACGGGGAGGGGAACATGAGACGCGGACCGATGGGGGCGGCGCTGCTGGCCATACTCGCGCTGTCCGGCACCTGCACGGCGGCCTCGCTCGCGGCGCCGCCCGGCCTGACGAGCGTGCCGTATACGGCGAGCTACACGGATCCTTTGTACGGCCCGGTCACCTGCGCCGGGGAACACCAGACATCGACTCGCTTCCCGGGCACAGAAACCACGGGCGGCCGCGACGTATGGCGTTGCACGAGCACCACCGGGGCGCCGCTCACGAACGCGATTCCCCGCCAGACGGTGAGGAAAAACGTCGGCTCTGACTACTTCTTCTTCGTGAAGGGGGTCGAAGTCACGGGGACCGCGAAGGAGCGCATCAGCGCGAACGGCATGTCCTACCGCGCCGTCGCGTACTACCCCTGGCCGTAGGCGGCGGCCGGGGCGCGCGCTTCCCCGGCCGGCTAGGAGCGCCTGATCCCGATGGTCAGGGCGAAGCCTTCGATCGTCGCCGTCTCGCTGTAGCTCGGCGATCCTGCGCCGTCCTCCGCGCCGATGCGCGCCGCCACCGCCAGCGTCTCTTCTGACAGGTACTCGCGCTGCGCGCGCGCCGCCTCGAGCAGCACCGGGTCGCCGTCGAGGTCCAGCTCGATCCGGTCCTCCACGGCGAGGCCGGCGTTCTTGCGCGCGTTCTGCACCGCGTGGACGACCTCGCGGCCGCGCCCCTCCTGGCGCAGGTCCTCGTCGATCTCCAGGTCCAGCGCGACTGCGTGCGAGCCCTCGCGCTCGACGGCGTACCCCTCCGGCGGGCGCAGCGTCAGGAGCAGGTCCTCGGACGTCAGCGAATGGTCGCGGCCGGAGATCGAGATGCCGATCTGCTCGCCGTCGCGCAGCGCTTCGGCCACGCGCGCCGGGTCCAGCGCGGCGATCGCGTCCGCCGCCAGCGGCATGTCCTTGCCGAACAGCGGCCCGAGCGTGCGGTAGTTGGCCTTGATCTCATAGCTGCCGAGCTCGTCCGCGGCCGCCACGAACCGGATCCGGGCGACGTTCAGCTCCTCGCGGACGACCTCGGTGAGCCGTTCGATCGCCTCGCGCTCGCGCCCGGCGGCGACCACGACCGCCTCGCCAAGCGGCTGTCGCACCTTGATCTTCGCCTTGCCGCGCGCGCCCAGGCCGAGCCTCACCGTCTCGCGCGCGAGCGCCATCGCCGCTTCGAGCTCCACGTCGCGCGGGCCGATCTCCTCCGGCTCGGGGAAACCACACAGGTGCACGCTCTGACGCTCGCCATCGAGGTTGTCGTAGATCTCATCTGCGATGAAGGGGCACAGCGGCGCGAGCATCTTGGCGACCGCGAGCAGGCACGTGCGCAGCGTCTGGAACGCGGCCGGCTCGCCTTCCCAGAAGCGCCGCCGCGAGCGCCGCACGTACCAGTTCGACAGCTCGTCGACGAGCTCGGCGATCGCGCGCCCCGCGCTCGTCACGTCGTAGGCGTCGAGGCGCTCGGCGACGAGCTGGGCGGTGGAGGCGGTGCGGGAGAGCGCCCAGCGGTCCAGGTCGGTCGCTGCCTCGCCTTCTGCGGCGGTGCCGGCCAGGGCCTCCTCTGCCGCGCGTGCATACAGCGCGTAGAAGTAGTAGGTCGACCACAGCTGCTTGAGGAACAGCCGCACGCCCTCGCCGATCGTCTCGACCGAGAAGCGATAGCCGTCCCACGGCTGCTTGGAGGTGAAGAAGTACCAGCGGAACGCATCCGCGCCGAAGCGGTCCAGCACGTCCCAGGGCTCGACGGCGTTGCCGCGCGACTTCGACATCTTCTGACCGTGCTCGTCGAGGATCAGCCCCAGGCAGACGACGTTGCGGTAGGGCGCGGGGCGGCCGAGCAGGGTCGCGATCGCCAGCAGCGAGTAGAACCAGCCGCGCGTCTGGTCCTGGGCCTCGCAGATGAAGTCCGCGGGGAAGGAGGCCTCGAAGTGCTCCTCGTTCTCGAACGGGAAGTGGTACTGCGCGAAGGGCATCGAGCCCGAGTCGAACCACACGTCGATGACCTCCGGCACGCGGCGCATCGGCTCGGTGCAGCCGGCCTCCGTGCATCCGAAGGTGACGTCGTCCACGAACGGCCGGTGGTGGTCTGCGAGCTCCGCGCCGGAGCGCTCGGCGAGCTCGCCGAAGGAGCCGACGACGTGGACGTGGCCGTTGGCGCAGCGCCACACCGGCAGCGGCGTGCCCCAGTAGCGCTCGCGCGAGAGCGCCCAGTCGACGTTGTTGCGCAGCCAGTCGCCGAAGCGGCCCTCCTTGACGCGCGGCGGGTACCAGGCGACCGTCTCGTTCGCGCTCAGCAGCTGCTCGCGAAGCTGCGAGGTCGCGATGTACCAGGACGGTTTCGCGTAGTAGATGAGCGCGTCGTCCGAGCGCCAGCAGTGCGGGTACGAGTGCTCGTACTCCTCAGCCCGCAGCAGCACGCCGTGCGCGTCGAGGTCTTCGATCAGCTCCTGGGTGAGCGCTTCGTCCTTGACGTAGCGACCGGCGAAGGACGTGCCGCCCCAGCCCTTGACCCGCTCGTCGAAGGTGCCGTCGGGGCGGACCGGGTTGAGCAGCGTCTCGGGCCGCGCCGGGTCGAAGAGCTCGTGCTCGGCTGCGACCCGGTAGTCGTCTTCGCCGAACGCGGGCGCGAGGTGGACGATCCCGGTGCCGTCCTCGGTGGTCACGAAGTCGTCCGTCAGGAGGGGGTACCGATCGCGTGGCGGGACGTCGAAGATCGGGCCCTCGTAGCTGTCGAAGCGCCCCACCAGTTCCGATCCGGTCAGGCGTTCCTCGACTTTCGCATCCTCGCCCAGTACGGCGCCCACGCGCTCCTCGGCGAGCACCAGCAGCTCGCCGCCCGCGCGCACCGTCGCGTACGTCGCCGACGGCGCAACCGCGAGCGCGACGTTGCCCGGCAGCGTCCACGGCGTCGTCGTCCACACCAGCAAGCGCTCGTCGCCGCCGCTCACCTTCAGCTTCAAGTACACGCTCGGGTCGACGACGTCGCGATAGCCGAGCGCGACCTCGTGCGAGGACAGCGTGGTCTCGCAGCGTGGGCAGTACGGGACGACCTTGCGGCCCTCGTAGAGCAGGTCCCGACTGTGGATCTCCTTCAGCGCCCACCACACCGACTCGATGTAGCTCTCGTCGAGCGTGCGGTAGGCGTGCTCGAGGTCGAGCCAGAAGCCGATCCGTTCGGTCAGCCGGTCCCAGTCGGCGAGGAACGTGAACACCGATTCGCGGCAGCGCTCGTTGAAGCGCTCGATCCCGTACTCCTCGATCTCGGCCTTGGATTTGATGCCGAGCTGCCGTTCGACGGCGATCTCGACCGGCAGCCCGTGGCAGTCCCAGCCGCCCTTGCGCTCGACGCGGTAGCCCCGCATGGTCTGAAAGCGGGGGTAGATGTCCTTGAAGACGCGCGAGAGGACATGATGAGAGCCGGGCGGCCCGTTTGCGGTTGGTGGGCCCTCGTAGAAGCCCCAACTCGGGGCGTCCGCGCGCGCAGCCAGCGAGGCGGCGAAGACGTCGCGCTCGCGCCAGCGCTCGAGCACGTCGAGCTCCATCTCCGGCAGCTCGCGACGCGGATCCACCTCGCGGTCGGGGATGAGGGGGCTCTCAGCGCTCACGGCGGCGCAATTCTAGGTGCGCGGCGCTCTCGCCCGGGTGCGGCCCGGCAAAGGCGGTCGCGGGGAGCCGACGGCCCGGCGCCAGCGGTGGGACACTCATCGGGTGATCGTCGCAAGCTGGGGCGGCTGACGGGCTGATGGCAATCGCCAACGACCTCGACGACGCCCGCCTGCGCCGGCTGGCTGGGGTGCGCGACAAGGAGAGCACGGTCCTCAGCCTGTACCTGGACCTCGACCCCGATCGCTTCGCCACGCCCCGTGCGCGGCAGTCGGAGATCGACTCGGTGCTCGACGCCGCACATCGCGAGGTCGAGAGCGAGGAGCGCCCGCACGACGAGCTGATGGCGCTGCGCGCGGCGATCGAGAGCGCGCGCGAGATCCTGCAGCCCGACGACGCGGAGTGGGCGCACGGCGCGCGCTCGGCGGCTCTCTTCCTCTCGCGACCGCTGGAGCTCGAGGAGCTCCTCCGCCTGGACCGGCCGCTGCCGAGCCGCTACGCGATCGGCGACACCGCCCTGATCGCGCCGCTCGCCGAGGCGTCGCCGGCTCCCAGCATCGTGGTCGCCCTCGTCGACGAGCGCATCGCGCGTTTCATGCGCACCACGCACGAAGGGCTGCGGGAAGCGTTGACCGTGAAGGACGACGTGCGCGGGCGCACCGAGGTGGGCGGGTGGTCGCAGGCGCGCTTCCAGCGCCACCAGGACCACGAGGTCGCAGAGCACTTCAAGCACGTCGCGGACGTGCTCAAAGAAACACTGCGCTTCGAGCCCTACGACCAGCTGCTGATCGGATGCCCGGAGTTCCAGTGGGGCGAGCTGACCGGCGCGCTGCATCCGTCGGTGCGTCAGCTGCTGCACGAGGAGCGGCTCACGCTGGACGTCCCGGACGTCGGCCGTCACCGAGGTGGAGCAGGCGCTCGCGCCGGTGCTCGAACAGGAGCGCACCCAGCACGAGGACCGGGTGCTCGCCGAACTGCGTGAGCACCTGGCTCGCGACGGCGACCGCCGGGCGGCCGCCGGGCTCACAGACGTGCTCGACGCGCTGTATGAACGGCGCGTGGCGGCGCTGCTCTTCGACGACGGGCTGTCCTCGCCCGGAGTGCGCTGCCCGAGCTGCGGCTACATGGGGCTCGAAGGCGAGAAGTGCCCCGTCGACGGCACGCCTTTGGAGCGCCGCGAGCAGATCGTGGACGACGCCGTGCGGGCAGCCGTCGAGGAGGACGCAGCCGTGCTGGCGCTGCACGAACGCCCCGAGCTCGGGCCCCTCGGCGGCATCGCCGCCACCCTGCGCTTCTGAGCCTCGCGGCGCGCCCGCGCGCGCCTACGATGGGGCCGATGCGGCTGCGCCTCTACCACCACCGCGACGGTGCCCGCGTCGCCTATCGCGAGGCCGGGGCGGGGCCGCCGCTCGCGCTGCTGCACTCTGGCCTGCTCTCCCACAAGGAGTGGGAACCGGTGGTCGAGGGGCTCGCCGGCCGCTTCCGTGTCGTGCTCCCGGACCTGCCCCTGCACGGCGACTCCGAGCAGCGCCCGCGTCACCCCTACACGCTCGACTGGTTCGCCGAGGTGATGGCCGGCTTCTCCGCGGAGGTGCTCGGGCCGCGGCCGCAGCTGGCGGGCCACGACGCCGGCGCCGAGATCCTGCTGCGCGCGGTCGAGCTCGGCTGGATCGCGCCGTCGCGGCTGGTGCTGATGCCCAACCGGCTGCACGTGCCGCCCGCGCGCGGTGGCATGCGCGCGGCCGTCCAGATCACCGCACAGGCCGCGACCGTGCCGGGCCTGGACGTGATGCTCTCCTACGCCGCCTCGGCCGCCTTCCGCCCGCAGCGTGGCGTGCGCCTGAGCGCGCGCGGGAACCCGGCCGCGGCCGACCTGTTCCGTCAGGCGTTCGCCGACGTGCCGGGGAACTCGAGCCTCGCGCGCTCCTGGGCGCGTGCCGCGCACAACTGGCCGCGCGGCGCGCAGCGCCAGCTGCTCGACCTCTACCCGCGGCTGGACATGCCGGTGCTGCTGCTGTGGGCCGACAGCGATCGCATGCACCCGCTCTCGGCGGCCGAAGAGGCGCTCGAGCTGCTGCCCAACGGGCAGCTGCGCGTGCTGGCCAGCACGGGCTTCCTGATGGCCTACGACGATCCGGTCGGGCTGGCGCGCGAGCTGTACGCGTTCTGTGGATAGGGTTCGAGGCGCGGGCGGGTGGGCCTAACAGAAAGAGCGAAGATGCCGAACGAAAAGCAGCTGTGGGGCGCGGAGACGAGCAAGGCCGTCGAGAACTTCCCGATCTCCGGGGAGACCGTCCCCGTCGAGGTCATTCGCTGGCTGGGCCGCCTGAAGGGCGCCGCAGCCGCCGTCAACGGCGAACTCGGCCTGCTGCCGAAGGGCAAGGCGCGCGCAATCGAGCGCGCGGGCAACGAGATCGCCGCCGGCAAGCACGACGCCCAGTTCCCGATCGACGTCTTCCAGACCGGCTCGGGCACCTCGACGAACATGAACGCCAACGAGGTGATCGCGAAGCTCGCGGGCGTCCACGCGAACGACCACGTCAACTACGGCCAGTCCTCCAACGACGTCTTCCCCTCGGCGGTGCACCTCGCCGCGCTGGACGTCGCGCAGAACGAGCTGCTGCCGGCGCTCAAGCAGCTCGAACGCTCGTTCGCGCGCAAGGCGAGAAGCTTCCGGAACATCGTCAAGTCGGGGCGCACGCACCTGATGGACGCGGTGCCCGTCACGCTCGGCCAGGAGTTCGCCGGCTACGCGGCCCAGATCATGCTGGGGATCGAGCGGGTCGAAGCGGCGCTCGTCCACGTCGGGCAGGTCCCGCTCGGCGGCACCGCCACCGGCACCGGCCTGAACACCGACCCGAAGTTCGCCGAGAAGGTCCGCGCCCGGCTGCGGAAGGAGTCGGGCCTGAAGCAGATCTCGGCCCCGCTCGACCCGTTCGAGGCGCAGGCCAACCGCGACGCGCTCGTCGAGCTGTCCGGCGCGCTGAAGGTGATCGCGGTCTCGCTCACGAAGATCGCGGGCGACCTCGCGCTGATGGGCTCGGGCCCGCGCGCCGGCATCGGCGAGCTGTTCCTGCCGGAGCTGCAGAAGGGCTCCTCGATCATGCCGGGCAAGGTGAACCCGGTGATCCCCGAGGTGGTGCTGCAGGTCTCCGCGCAGGTGATCGGCAACGACACGGCGATCACGGTCGGCGGCATGCAGGGCCAGTTCGAGCTCAACGTGCGCATCCCGCTGATCGCGCGCAACCTCCTGCAGTCGGAGAAGCTGCTGAGCTCGACCGCGGTCGTCTTCGCCGAGAAGTGCGTCGACGGCATCGAGCCCAACCGCGCCGGCACCGCCGCCTCGGCGGGCGCCACGCTCGCGGTCGCCACCGCGCTGAACGGCGCGATCGGCTACGACCGCGCGACGGAGATCGTCAAAGAGGCGACGGCGTCGGGGCGCCCGCTCCGCGAGGTCGCGCTCGCGAAGGGGGTCGACGCGAAGCTGTATGACGAAACGATCGACCTGCGGAGGATCGCGGCGGGGAACAAAGGCTAGGCGGCGTCCGCGCGCCCTGAGGTCAGTTGACGGGCAATGCCTCGTACAGCTTCGCGACGGTGACCGCCGCGGGCTTGGCCTTCCCGGAGTAGGTGAACAGCCCCTTCTGGTTGAGCCCTTCGATCAGCTTCAGGTGCTTGATGACGCGGTGGATCGAGCCGCCGCTGAAGGTCGGCGTCAGCGGGTAGTCGCGCAGCACCCACACGAACATCGCCGTCAGCGCCGGGTCGGCGGCGTAGACCTGGATGTGGCCCTCCAGCAGCGCTGCCTGGAAACCGTAGCTGCCGGGCGTGCCCGGCTTGTTGAGCGTGTTCGATTCGGCGCCGAACTCGCTGATCACGAGCACCTTCGACGGGAACGTCTTCTGCATGCTCTGAAGGCGCGCGCGCATTCGCGCGGCGAGCTGGGCCGGGGTGTCGTGCGGGTGTTCGTACCAGCCGGTGTAGTCGGTCTCGGCGACCGCATCGACTTCCGAGTAGATCGCGCCCGCACGCGTCGGCGGGTGCCGGCCCCAGATGTCGACCGCGACCATCCGGCCGGGGTCGTGGGCGTGCAGCCAGCGCGTCGATTCGCGCACGTAGCTCACCTCGGCGGCGTTGCGGCCGTTGCCGGCGACCTCGTCGACGAGGTTCCACGCGAAGATCGAAGGGTGGAGCGCGGCGGCAGTCGCGGTCGTGCGCACCTGCTGCTCGGCTTCCGCATCGAGCCGGGGGGAGTTCGAGTACCACATGCCCGCGCCTTCGACCGGGCCGACGCCCTGCCACACGAGAATCCCGGCGGCGTCGAGCCGTTCGAGCAGCGCCGGGTCCAGCGGATGCTGCGCGCGAACGGCGTTGGCGCCGATCGCCTTCAGGTCGGCGACGATGCCGTCCTGGTCGGCGGGGCTCAGCGCGTCGCCGTGCCCCGGCACGTCCTCCTGGACGGTGGCGCCGTGGAGCTTCAGCCGCTGGCCGTTGATGAACAGTTCCTGCCCGTGCCAGGTGACCTGGCGCAGCCCCACACGGGCCGCGTAGGAGCTCTCGCCCGGTACCGCGAGCTCGAGTTCGTAGAGGTTGGGGGAGCCGGGCGACCACAGCGCGGGCTGGGCGACGGCCGCCGTTGCGGTCGCGGTCGTGGTCGCGCCCGCGCCCAGCGCCACGGCGGGGAAGCTCAGCGCGATCGTCTGCCCGGGGCGCACGAGCGAGCCTTCCGGTTTGACGGTCCGCGCCGGGCCGTAGTTGTGGACCTGCACGGCGACCTTGACGTTCGCGGTGGTGCCGGAGAGCGTGCTCGCGATCGTGGGCGCCTGCAGGTCGCTCGCGCCGATCGGGCGGATGTCGACCTCGCCGTCGAGCCCGCCCCAGTTGAACCACGTGCGGTGGAAGCCTTCTTCGGCCTGTTGCTGGGGGTGGCGCCAGTCGACGCGGACGACCAGCGCGTGCGCCCCCGCTGCCAGGTTCGCCTGGAACGAGAACGGGAGGTAGGAGCCGCGGTGGGTGCCGAGTGGCCTGCCGTCGAGGAACACTTCGGCCTTGTAGTTCGCGGAGGTGAAGGCGAGCTGGTAGAGCCCGGCGGCGGGCGCCTGGAAGCTCGTGCGGTACCAGGCGACGGAGCCCAGGTAGTTCCTGGCGCCCGCGCGGCCGCTGTACGGCGTTGCGTTGACCACGTTGGGCACTTCGACCGCGGCGCCCGAGAAGCCGCCGCGGACCCAGCCGTGGCCTCGTCCTGTGTCGGCCGGGTCGCGCTTCATCACCCAGCGCGTCAGCGGCGTGCGGCCGCCGGGACCTTCGAAGATCAGCGACTGGCGCGGCGGCGCTTCGGCCGAGGCCGCCGACGCGGCGGCGAGCGCGACGGACGCGATCAGGGTGGCGAGCACCGGCTTTGCGATGTGAGCGAACACGGTCTGGCGGAAGCCGGCCACGGGCCTGGGTTTCTCCCGGCGCGTCCGCTTCTCCTGCACTAACTCGCGCAAGAGGCGATCAGAGCGGCGCCGCCGCCGTCTCCCGTGCAGCGTCGGCTCCGGCGGCTTCGAGCAGCCCCTCGAGCACGAGCAGCGCCCCGGCCTTCGAGAGCGGCTCGTTGAGGTTGCCGCACTTCGGCGACTGGACGCAGGAGGGGCAGCCGCTCTTGCAGCCGCAGCCGGCGATCAGACGCCGCGCGTCCTCGCACAGCTCCTCGAACCGCGCGAAGGCCGTCCGCGCGATGCCGATCCCGCCGGGGTGGCCGTCGTAGATGAAGATCGTCGGCACGCCCGTCTGCGGGTGCACGTTCGTCGACAGCCCGCCGATGTCCCAGCGGTCGCACATCGCGATCAGCGGCAGCACCGCGATCTGCGCGTGCTCGGTGGCGTGCAGCGAGCCGAGCAGCTGCTCCATCGAGACACGCTCGGCCAGATCCGCCGCGTCGAGCTCGAACCAGAGCGCCTGCGTCTGGAAGCTCGTCGGCGGCAGGTCGAGCGCCGCGAGGTCGAGCTGGGAGTGGTCGGACAGGCGCCGGCGCTGGTAGGCGAGCACCGTCTCGGTGACGCCGATCTCGCCGAACGACAACTGCACGCCGAGCGTCTCGCGGCGGTCCAGCAGGCGCACGATCTCAGTGTCGGTCACGCGCTTGGGCTGGGTGTACCAATCGCCTGTGAAAGGAGAGACGAGCGCCCGGCGCCGCTCGAGATCCAGCTCGCGGACCTCGTACGAGCGCCCCAGGTGCATGTAGACCGCGCCCTCGTGGACCGTCGAGTGGGCGCGCGCGGCCTCGGTCGTGCCGAGCAGCTCCCCCGAGGAGACCTCGACGATCGCGAAGCGTCTCGGGCGACGCCGAGCGCAGCGAGACCGCCGCCGCCGGGTAGGTGCCGGGCCGCCGGGGCACGTAGCTCGTGCCGGCGACGCCGTCGCGCCGGCGCAGCTCGCCCGCGCTCTCGAGCAGCTCCGCCGTCGCCTCCCAGCGCGGCCCGAGGAACTCGCCGTCCTGGCGCGACAAGGGCGCCTCGTGCGCCGCGCACAGCAGGTGCTGGCGGTAGATCAACGGCGACTCGTGGTCGAGGATCGCCGCCTCGACGGGCCGGTCGAGGAACTCGTCGGGATGCCGGCAGAAGAACTGGTCCAGCGCGTCCTCCCCCGCCAGGTACACCGCGAGGCCGCGCCCTCGCCGGCCCGCGCGCCCCCACATCTGGCGCAGCGAGGCGACGGTGCCGGGGAAGGTGACGACGAGCGCGCCGTCGAGCTCGCCGATGTCGATGCCGAGCTCGAGCGCATCGGTCGTGATCACGGCTCGCAGCTCCCCGTTCATCAGCCGCCGCTCGAGCTCGCGGCGCTGCTGGGGGGTGTAGCCCGCGCGGTAGGGAGCCACGAGCTCCGCCAGCTCGGGGTTCTCGGCCGCGAGGTCGTCGTGCACGAGCCGGCTGAGCACCTCGACGCCCTTGCGGGACTTCATGAAGCAGATCATCCGCGCGCCCTCGCGCACTAGCCCCGCCAGCAGCTCGGCCGCCTCGCCGAGGGCCGAGCGCCGCTGCCCGAGCGCCTCGTCGGTGAGCGGCGGGTTCCAGATCGCGATCTTGCGCTCCGGCGCGGGCGAGCCGTCGCGCTCCACCAGGGCGAAGTCCTGCAGCCCCGTCAGGCGCTCCGCCAGCTCGACCGGGTTGGCGATCGTCGCCGAGGCCATCATCACGCGCGGCTCGGAGCCGTACATCGCCGCGATGCGAAGCAGCCGGCGCAGCACGTTGGCTACGTGCGAGCCGAAGACGCCGCGGTATACGTGCGCCTCGTCGACGACGACGGCCTGCAGGCGGGCGAGGCAGTCGGCCCAGGCGGCGTGGTTGGGCAGGATCCCGACGTGCAGCATGTCGGGGTTGGTCAGCACGATGTTCGCCCGGCGGCGGATCCCCGCGCGCGTCTCGCGCGGCGTGTCGCCGTCGTAGATCGCCGGGCGCACCTGCTTGGAGAGGCCGAAGGCGGCCAGCGCCCGCGCCTGGTCCTGCGCCAGCGCCTTCGTCGGGTAGAGGTAGATCGCGCGCGCCGAGGGCTGGTGCAGCAGCGCCTGCAGCGTCGGCACGTTGAAGCACAGCGACTTGCCCGAGGCGGTACCGGTGGTGACGATCGTCGGGCGCGCCATCGCCGCTTCGATCGCTTCGGCCTGGTGGCTGTAGAGGGAGGAGATGCCGGCCCGGCCGAGCGCGGCGGCGAGCGCCGGGTGGAGACCGGCGGGCGGGTCCACCGGGGTTGCCGCGCCGGGTCCTTCGCGCGCCTCGCGGACCAGCCGGCCGTCTGCGCGTCCCGCGTCGAGCAGGGCGCTCCAGGGCTGTTCTCTCGGGTCGGCCGGCAAGGACTTGAGATAGTAGAGACGATGGGAACCGGCCCCGGCGAGGAAGTCCGCAGCTTCCACCATTCTGCGTACCCGCCCGAGCGGATCGTCGCCGAGCGGCGCCGCAGCATCACCGTCTGCCTGCCCGCTCGCGAATGTGCGGCGACCGTCGGGGACGTGGTCTCGGCGCTGGTGCCGCTGCGCGCGCAGGGTGTGCTCGACGAGATCCTCGTGGTCGATGCGGCCTCGCCCGACGGCACCGCTGCGATCGCCGCGGAGGCCGGCGCGAGCGTGGTCCAGGAGGGCGAGCTGATGCCGTCCTACGGCCCGGTGCTCGGCAAGGGCGACGCGATGTGGCGGGCGCTCGGTGCGTGTGAGGGGGAGCTCGTCTGCTTCCTGGACGCCGACACCGAAGGCTTCTCGGCGCACTTCGCCTGCGGGCTGATCGGCGCGCTCGTGTGCGAGCCCGGCCTGCAGCTCGTCAAGGGCTTCTACCGCAGGCCGCTGGGCGGCGCCCCCGACGGCGGCGGGCGCGTCAACCACCTCCTCGCGCGGCCGGCGCTCGCGGTCTTCTACCCGGAGCTGGCGGGCGTGCGCCAGCCGCTTGCGGGCGAGGTCGCAGCGAGCCGCGAACTGCTCGAAGCGCTGCCCTTCGCGACGGGGTACGGCGTCGAGATCGCGATGCTGATCGACGCTTGGCGCGCGGTCGGGCTCGCCGGGCTCGCGCAGGTGGACCTCGAGGAGCACCGCAACCCGCACAAGGCGCTGGCGGAGCTCGAGCCTATGGCACGCACGGTGCTCGCCACACTGGCTGGCCGGGTGGCGGCCGAAGGGCGCCTGCAGGGCACGGCGGAGGGGCCGGTGGAGCGCCCGGCGCTCGCGTCGCTGGCGGAGCGCGTGTGACAGAGGCCCGCCCGCCCGGCGGCGTGCGCTGCCTGTACCTGGACCTCGACGGCACGCTTCTCGGACGAGGCGCCTCGCTGCTGCACGACGGCGAGGGCAACGTCACGATCGAAGGGGTGCGTGCGCTCCAGGCCTGCCTGCGCGCGGAGGTCGAGATCGTGCTGATGTCCGGGCGGCGGCAGGCGCAGGTCAAAGAGGACGCGCGCCTGTTCGGCCAGAGCGCCTACATCTACGAGGCCGGTGCCTGCCTCGTGCTCGACGAGGAGGAGCACTGGCTGACGGGCGGGATGGTGCCCGGGGAGCTGACGGTCGCCGAGCAGATCGAGCAGACGGGCGCACCCGCGCTGCTGCTCGACCACTACCGCGGCCGCCTGGAGTACCACGAGCCCTGGCACCTGAACCGCGAGGTCTCGCACCTGTTCCGCGGCCTCGTCGACGCCTTCGACGCCGATGAGCTGCTCGCCGCGAACGGCCACGACACCCTCCGCCTCGTCGACAACGGCGTCGTCAACCGCCGCTCGCCCGATCTGGCCGCGCTGCCGCACGTGCGGGGTTACCACCTCGTGCCGAAGGGCGCCTCGAAGGCCGCCGCCGTCGCCCTGCACATGCGCATCCGCGGCTACGCCCCCGAGGAGACGTTCGCGGTCGGGGACTCGCGCGAGGACCTCGCGTGCGCCGCCCACGTGGGCACGTTCTGGCTCGTGGCCAACGCCGTCGCCCGCGACCCCTCGATCCGCGACGCGATAGCCGGGATGGCAAACGTACGGGTGGCCGAGGCGGGGAACGGCCCCGGCGTCTACGAGGCGGTCATCACGACGCTGATGGACGAGGGCGCGCGCTGAGCCTGCACCGCGACCGCTCGCGCGCGGAGTCCTTCGGGGCCGAGGCGGAGCTGTATGACCGTGCCCGTCCCTCCTATCCATCCAAACTCGTCGAACGGCTCCTCGCTCGTGGGCCCGCGCGCGTGCTCGACGTCGGGTGCGGGACCGGGATCGCGGCGCGCCTGCTTCGCGAGCGGGGCTGTGACGTTCTCGGCGTCGAGCCCGATCCGCGGATGGCGGCCTTCGCGCGCAGCACGGGTCTGGAAGTCGAGCAGGCGCGCTTCGAGGAGTGGGATCCGCGCGGGCGCCGCTTCGAGCTGGCGATCAGCGCGCAGGCCTGGCACTGGGTCGATCCCGAGCTCGGCGCGCATCGCGCCGCCGACGCGCTCACGCCGGACGGCGAGGTCGCGATCTTCTGGAACCTGGGCTCGCCCGCGCCGGATCTCGGGGCCGAGCTCGACGACCTCTACGCGCGGCTCGCGCCGGGATGCGACGGCTACGCGGTGCTCCTGGGAGCCCGGGACGAGCGCGGGGAGATGGCGGCCGCGGGGCTCGAACGGTCCGGGCGCTACCAGGAGCCGAGCCTCACGAGCTTCGTGTGGTCGCGCGAGTACACCGCCGAGCAGTGGCTCGAGAACCTGCGCACGCACAGCGACCACGCCGCGATGGACGCGCCCGCGCGCGAGCGGCTGCTCGACGCGTTGCGGGACCTGATCGCAGCGCGCGGCGGCGTGATCGAGCTCGACTACGAGACGCGACTGCTGTCGGCTAGCCGCGCGTGAGCCATCGCCAGAGGCGCCGCCAGAACCCCGGCCGCGGACGCCGGCGCCAGAGCGCGGGCGGGGGCACGGTCGTCCTGACGAGCGCGACCCAGTCCTGCAACGGCAGCTCGCCCGCGACGAGCCGCCCGAGCGCGCCGGTCACCGGCGCCTGCACGCCGGCCCGCTCGAGCGTCCGTGCCAGCAGGGGAACCGTCTCCAGGGCCTCCACCGCCTGCCCGATGCGCTGCGGGATCTCGGCTGCGGAGACGCCGGCGGCGAGCAGCTCGCCGGCGCGGCGGTTGCGGCTTTCGCGGGCCAGCGCCGTCGCCACCAGGTCGCCCGCGCCCGCCAGGCCGATCATCGACTCGGGCCGCCCGCCGAGCGCCTCGGCGTAGCGCCACACCTCGGCGAAGATGTGCCCGGCGGCGGCACCGGCCGCGTTCAGGCCCTGCGCTTCGGTGGCGCCGGCGGCGAGCGCGGCTGCGTTCTTCGCGGCTCCCGCCAGCTCGACGCCGACAGGGTCGTTGGATTGCTCGCAGACGACCCCCGCGCGATTGAACATCTGCGACAGCGAGCGCGCGAGCTCCTCGTCGAGCGAGGCGGCGACCAGCGCCGCGCCGTCGCGAACCATCTCCCGCGCGTGGGCGGGCCCGCCGAGGCAGGCGACGCGGTGGGAGCCGAAGCGCTCATTCAAAAGCAGTGTCGGGAGCGTCCCCGCGGGCGGGACGAGCCCCTTCGCGACGGAGACGAGCGCCGTCCGCGCGCCGAGGCCGACCGCGACGAGCGAGTCGACCGCCTCACCCAGCGCACACGAGGGCACGGCCAGGAACACGTAGTCGGCGCGCGCCGCCCCCGCCGACGCCGTCTCGATGCGAAGCCCCGCGGGCAGCGGGACGCCCGGCAGGTAGGCCGCGTTCTCCCGCTCGCTCTCGAGCGCCTGCGCCTGCCGGCTGCTGCGCGTCTGCAGCGTCGTGCGGAGACCCCCGCGATCGAGCAGCAACGCAAGCGCGGTGCCGAACGAGCCGGCCCCTACGACCGTCGCGCGGCGGGGGCCGGGCCGGGCCCTGAGCGTTCCCGCTGGCCGAGCGGCCTGGCTGGCAGTAGGCTCGGACTCGTCCACTATGCCCGAGCCTACTGATCGAAACGTCGCCTCCGGCGGCTGGCGGAACTGGGCCGGCGACCAGAGCTGCTCGCCCGCGCGACGCCCCGCGCCGGGAAGCGCCGGAGAGCTCGCCGAGGCGGTCGGCGCCGCCGCCGAGCGGGGGATGCGCGTGCGCGTGGCCGGCGCCGGGCACTCGTTCAGCGACATCGCGCTGACCGACGGCGCGATGATCGGGATGCACCGGATGACGCGGCTGCTCGACGTCGACCCTGCGTCGGGGCTCGTCAAGGTGCAGGCGGGCATCACGATCGGCGAGCTCAGCGAGCAGCTCGCACCGTCACGGGCTCGCGATGGAGAACCTCGGCGACATCGACGTGCAGAGCATCGCCGGTGCGATCTCGACGGCCACGCACGGCACCGGTGCGCGGCTGCGCAACATCTCCTCGCAGGTGACCGAGCTGACGTTGGCTCTCGCGGACGGCTCGACGCTCGTGTGCTCCGAGCAGCACGAGCCGGAGGTGTTCCGCGCCGCCCGCGTCGGCCTCGGGTCGCTCGGCGCGATCGCCGAGGTCACGCTGCGCTGCGTGCCGGCCTTCACGCTGCGCGGGGTCGACGAGCCCGCGCCGCTGGCCGACGTCCTCGCCGGCTTCGAGGAGCGCGCTCTGGCCAACGACCACTTCGAGTTCTTCGTCTTCCCGCACGCCGACGTCGCGCTCACGCGCACCAACAACCGCACCGGCGAGCCCGCGCGCCCGCGCGGGCGCGCGAACGCCTACGTCAACGACGTGCTGCTGACCAATCACGCCTTCGGCGCGCTCTGTCGCCTGGGGCGCCGCTTCCCGGGTCGGATCCCGCAGCTCAACCGCCTCGTCACACGGCTGGCCGGCCGCTCGGTCCGCGTCGAACGCTCGGCCTCGATCTTCGCCAGCCCGCGCCTGGTCCGCTTCACCGAGATGGAGTACGCGGTGCCGCGCGAGCGTACGGCCGAAGCCGTGGCGGCGATCCTCGAGCTGATCTCGCGCGAGCGCTTTCGCGTGCCGTTCCCGATCGAGGTCCGGACGGTGGCCCGGGACGATGCGATGCTCAGCACCGCCGCCGGCCGCGACAGCGGCTTCGTGGCCGTGCACATGTTCGAGGGGATGGAGTGGGAGCCCTACTTCCGCGCCGTCGAGGCGTTGATGGACGGCTTCGAAGGGCGCCCGCACTGGGGCAAGCGGCATTTCCAGACAGCCGCCACGCTGCGCTCGCGGTACCCGGACTGGGACGCGTTCCAGCGGGTGCGCGCGCGGCTGGATCCGGACGGCGTGTTCGCCAACGACTGGACCGAGCGGGTGCTCGGCGCGGTCCCGGCCCTCACGGTGCGATGAGCTCGCCGACCGTTGCGCCACCGCTCCCGCGCGACGCCTACGAGCGGCTCGAGCGGGCGACCGCCGAGCTGACGCCGCCCTTCGCGCTCGTCGACCTCGATGCGCTCGACGCGAACGCCGCCGACATGGAACGCCGCGCGGGGGGCAAGCCGATCCGCCTCGCCAGCAAGTCGGTCCGCTGCCGCGCCCTCCAGGAGCGCGTGCTCGCCCGGGACGGGTTCCGGGGCACGATGGCCTACACCCTGCCTGAGGCCCTGTGGCTTGCCTCTGTGGGCGTCGAAGACCTCCTCGTCGCGTACCCGACGGCGGACGCGGGGGCGCTTCGCTCGCTCGACGAGGGCGGCGCCGACGTCGCGGTGATGGTCGACTCGGTCGAGGGCCTCGATCTGATCGACCGCGCGCTGGAGAACGCGCCGGGCGGCACCGTGGCCGTCTGCCTGGACGTCGACGCCGGTTGGCGCGCCGCCGGTGGACGGGTGCGCGTCGGCGCGCGCCGCTCCCCCGTGCGCACGCCCGCGCAGGCCGCCGCTCTCGCCCGCGAGGTGCTGGCGCGCGAGCGGCTGGCGCTGGTCGGGATCATGGCCTACGAGGCCCAGATCGCCGGCGTCGGCGACGATCCGCCGGGCAACCCGCTGCGCGGCCGGGCGATCCGTGCGATGCAGGCGCGCTCTGCGCGGGAGCTCGCGCCGCGGCGCGCGGCGATCGTCGCGGCTGTCGCCGAGACGCTCGCAGCCGTGCAGGCGCCGCCGCTGCGGTTCGTCAACGGCGGCGGCACGGGCAGCATCGAGGGCACCGCGTCCGAGCCCGCCGTCTCAGAGGTTGCGGGCGGCTCAGGGCTCTACGGGCCCACGCTGTTCGACGCCTACCGCTCCTTCAGCCCGCGGCCGGCGGCGATGTTCGCTCTGCCCGTCGTGCGTCGCCCGGGCCGTGGCGTGGTGACCGCGCTGGGGGGCGGCTACCTGGCCTCGGGGTCCGCCGACGCGGCCAGGCTGCCGCGCCCCTACCTGCCCGCGGGCCTGCGGCTCGATCGCCAGGAGGGTGCGGGCGAGGTGCAGACGCCGCTGCTGGGCGCTGCCGCCGACAGGCTCGCGATCGGCTCCCGCGTCTACTTCCGCCACGCCAAGGCCGGCGAGCTGTGCGAGCGCTTCTCCAGCCTTTACCTGCTCGAGGGGGAGCGCGTGGTCGAGGAGGCACCCACCTACCGCGGCGAGGGACAATGCTTCCTGTGAGGGACGACGACGCGATCACGGGGGTCCTGCGCGAGGTCGTGGAGACGCTCGCGCCGCTCGAACGCAGGCCGTGCTCGGCCGGCGAGCGCGAAGCCGCCGAGTGGCTCGCCGCCCGCCTCGCCGCGGTCGAGGGCGTGTCGGTCTCCATCGAGGATGAGCCCTCGTGGGGGACGTTCCCGCCGACCTCCACGGGCCTGGCGCTGCTCGGCACGCTCGGGGCCGCCGCGGCCGCGCGCGGACGCCGCGCGCTCGGCCTCTCCCTCGCCCTGGCATCGGTCCTGGGGCTGCTGGACGAGGCCCAGAACGGCCCGCGGGTGCTGCGGCGGCTGGTCCGCCGCCGCCGGCGAACCGCCAACGTCGTCGCGCGCGCGGGCGATCAGGAGGCGATCGACACGCTCGTCGTGATCGTCCACCACGACGCGCCGCAGACCGGCCTCGTCTTCGACCAGACGCTGCTCAAGGCGGCGTGGGAACACAACCCGGAGCGGATGGGGCGCGCCAAACGCTCGCTGCCGCAGTGGTGGGTCGGGCTGGCCGCGCCCGTGGGTGCGCTCCTCAGCGCGCTGAGCAGGCGCCGTGCTCCCGCCGCCGCGGGCCTGGCCGTCGGCGCGGCGGGAACCGCGCTGATCGCCGACATGTGGCGCAGCCCGACGGTGGCGGGCGCCAACGACAACCTCTCGGGCGTGGCCGCGGTCGTCGCGCTCGCGGAGCTGCTCGCAGCCGAGCGGCTCGCGGGGCTGCGGGTGCTGCTCGTCTCGTGCGGCGCAGAGGAGACGCTGCAGGACGGCATCCGCGCGTTCGTCGCGCGCCACCGCGACGCCCTGCCGCCCGAGCGCACGACCTTCGTGAACCTCGACACGGTCGGCTCGCCCCACCTGATCCTGGTCGAGGGGGAGGGGCCGTTCTGGATGGAGCGCTACACAGGGCCGTGGCTGAGCGACCTCGTGGCCGACGCCGCCGTCCAGCTGGGGATCGACCTCGAGCGCGGATTCACTGCGCGCTCTTCCACCGACTCCGTGATCCCGAGCCGCGCCGGCTACCCCACGACGACGCTCGTCTCCATCACCGACTGGCGCGCCCCCGCGAACTACCACCTGCTCAGCGATGTGCCCGAGAACCTCGACTACGGCACCGTCGCCGAGGCGACGCGCGTGGTCGAGCGCGTCGCGCGCGAGCTCGCAGCGAGAGCGCGCCCGGGCGCCTCCGCGCCCCACGCGGGCACGCCTCTACGCTCGTAGGGGATGCCCGAGGGCGACACGATCCACCGCGCGGCCGACCGCATCCGCGCGGCGTTCGCGGGGCGTGCGCCTGAGCGGATCGCGATGCCGCAGCCCCGCCATCGCCACGACCGCTGGGCCGAGAAGCTGGCCGGGCGCACGCTCGGCGCTGTCGACGCCCACGGCAAGCACCTGTTCCTGCGCTTCGAGGGCGGCCTGACGCTCCACTCACACCTGCGCATGAGCGGCTCGTGGGCGGTGCGGCGCGAAGGCTCCGGGCAGGGGCGCTCGATGCGCCACGCGTGGCTCGTGCTCGCCGGCGGCGGCTGGGAAGCCGTCGAGTACGACGGCCCCGTGCTCGAGCTGATGAGCGACACCCGCGCGCGGACCGACCCGCGGCTCGCCGGCCTCGGCCCCGACGTGATCGGCGAGACCTTCGACGAGCGGCTGTTCCTGACGCGGCTGCGCGAAGACGACCCGACGCGCCCGATCGGAGACGCTCTGCTCAACCAGCGGACGCTCGCGGGCATCGGCAACATGTGGAAGGCCGAGTGCTGCTGGGCCGCGCGGCTCGACCCCTGGCGCGAGACGGCGACCGTCGCCGACGCCCAGGTGCTCGAAGCGGTCGCCTTCGCCCGCGAGGAGATGACGCGCTCCGCGCGCGACGGCAACCATGTGCGGCCGCATGCCGTCTACCGGCAGGCCGGACGGTCGTGCCCGCGCTGCGGCGCGCGGGTCCGCCAGCGGGGGCAGTGGGAGAACAACCGGGTCACGTTCTGGTGCCCCGTCTGCCAGGTCTAGACGTCCGATAGCCGGCGCCAGGCGGCGTCCTCGCTCGCTCATGTGCTGTGCACATTTCGCTCGCTGCGTCCTTGCCTGGCTTGGCTCTCCAACGTCTAGACGGCGTTGTCGGGTCGCGTGCGAGCGCCACGAGCGCCCCAGCAAGCTCAGAGGACCTCGGCAAGGCGTTCGCCCGCCCGCGCGAGCGTCGCGGCGCCGCGGGCGCGGAGCACGAGTTGCAGGTCGAGGATGCGGAGGTCGAACTCGTTCAGCTCCACCGAGGCGGCGACGGCGTAGCAGGGGACGCCCGACTGGCGGGCGAGCGTCGCGACCTCGAAGGCGGCGCTACCTTCGAGCGTGCTCTCCGCGAGCGCCGGCACGGCGATGAGGACGCGCGCGTGAGGCGAGCATCCTGGCGTGGAAGCCGGCGCGCTCGAGCAGCGCGGCCGCCTCCCGGTCATCCGCACGCCCCGGCAGCTCGACGGCATCCGGGTCCGGCGCCCCCGCCGCCGTCAGGCCCGCGGCCAGCGCGCTCGCGACCGCGACCGCGTCCAGGCGGGCCGAGAACGGCTCGCAGGCGAGGAGTGCGTGGTGGCGGATGCCGGTGCCCGCGGTCACGATCGGGCATCCTTCCAGCAAATGGCGCCCGCCTCCGAGCACGAGATGATCGACGTCAGCGGCCGCGAAGTGCGCGTCAGCAACCCGGGCAAGCTCTACTTCCCGGCCGTCGAGCTCACGAAGCTCGACCTCGTCAACTACTACATCGAGTGCGAGGAGGCCGTGGTGCGCGGGCTGCGGGAGCGCCCGACGGTGATGAAGCGCTGGGTCGACGGGGTGGAGGGGGAGCCATTCTTCCAGAAGCGGGTGCCCGACAGCGCTCCCGATTGGCTCGAGACGGCGACGGTCACGTTCCCGAGCGGCCGCCATGCCCGCGAGCTGGTGCCCAACGACGCGGCCCATCTCGTCTGGGGCGTCAACCTCGGCGTGATCGACTGGAATCCCTGGCCCGTGCGGCGCGCCGACCTCGACAAGCCGGATGAGCTGCGCGTGGATCTCGACCCCTGTCCGGGCGTCCCCTTCTCGGAGGTCCGCGAGGTCGCACTGGGTGCGCACGAGGTGCTGACCGAGCACGGCCTGCTCGGCTTCCCCAAGACCTCCGGCTCGCGGGGCATCCACATCTACGTGCGCGTGGTGCCCGAGCAAGGGTTCGAAGAAGTCCGCCGCGCGGCACTCGCGCTCGCGCGCGAGGTGGAACGGCGCATGCCCGGACGGGCTACGAGCAAGTGGTGGAAGGAGGAACGCGAAGGCGTCTTCATCGACTACAACCAGAACGCGCGCGACCGCACCGTCGCCTCCGCCTACTCCGTTCGGGCCGTCGCGGACGCCCGCGTCTCGTGCGGACTGGCCTGGGACGAGGTCGCCGACGTCGAGCCGGGCGAGCTCACGATGAAGACCGTGCCGGCGCGCCTGCGGGAACGCGGCGATCCGTTGGCGGGCATCGACGAGCATCCCGGCAGCCTCGACGGGCTGCTCGACCTCGCTGCGCGCGACGAGCGGGAGGGGCTCGGCGACGCGCCCTGGCCGCCGCACTTCCGCAAGCAGAAAGGTGAGCCCAAGCGAGTGCAGCCGAGCCGCGCGAAAGGCGCGAAAGCGAAGTCGAAAGCGCGCGGGGGCGGTTCGTGAGCCTTCCGCTCGAGCCCCCGCTGGCGCCGCAGCTCGCACTGTCGCGCAAGCAGCTGCCCGAGGGCGAGGAGTACTGCTACGAGATCAAGCTCGACGGCTTCCGCTGCCTCGCCTTCGTGGACGGCGCCGACGCATACCTGCAGTCGCGCAACGGACGCCCGCTCGGGCGCTACTTCCCCGAGCTGAGCTTCCCTGCGGGCCGCTACGTGCTGGACGGCGAGATCGTGGTGCGCGACGCGGACGGGCACGAGGACTTCGACGCGCTCGGCCAGCGCATCCATCCCGCTGAGTCGCGCATCGAACGTCTCGCCGGGGAGACGCCCGCGGTCTATGTCGCGTTCGATCTGCTGGCCCGCGACGACGAGTCCCTCCTCGACCTCCCGTTCCGCGAGCGCCGTGCGGCGCTCGAGAAGCTCGTCTCCGGAAAGGGCTTCGCCGAGGCGCCGGTCGAGCTGATGCCGACGGTCGCGAGCGCCGCCGAGGCCGGCGTGTGGCTGCAGGGCGCCGAGGGCGCGATCGCCAAGGAGCGCGACGCGCCGTACCGGCCGGGCGAGCGCAAAGGGATGGTGAAGGTCAAGCGTGTGAGGACGATCGACGCCGTCGTGGTGGGCTGGCGCCCCGGCAAGGCCGAGGGCACGGTGGGGGCGCTGATCCTCGGCCTCTACGACGGCGACGACCTCCGTGTGGTGGGGCACTGCTCAGGGCTCAGCGCGAAGGAGAAGAAGCGGCTCGTCGGCTTCCTGAAGCCGTACGAGACCGGGGAGCGGGGCTCGGGCGATCCCGAGCCGCTGGAGCGCGGGCCGCGACCTCGAGTGGATCGGCCTGCGGCCCGAGCTCGTCGTCGAGATCGACTTCGACCACGTCTCGGCGGGGCGGATCCGCCACGGCGCGAAGCTGAGGCGCTGGCGCGAGGACAAGCCCGCCCGCGAGTGCAGCTACGAGCAGCTGCGCACCTGAGGGCGCTCCGGCCCGGGCAGGTAGCATCGGGGCATGACCGCCGAGACGGCCACCGTCGCCGAGGAGGAGTACCTGCAGATCCTCTTCTGGCTGCACGAGGCAGGGCTGCCGATGACCGGCGCGAACGTCGCGCGGGCGATGCAGCTGTCGGCGCCGACGGTGCACGAGATGGTCGGCCGGCTCGAGCGCGACGGCTACATCACGCGCGCCGCTGACCGCGCGATCTCCTTCACCGACAGCGGCCAGCGCCATGCAGAGGACATCGTGCGCCGCCACCGCCTGATCGAGCGCTTCCTGACCGACGTGCTGGGCGTGCCGTGGGACGAGGTCCACGAGGAGGCCGAGCGCCTGGAGCACGCGATGTCGCCGGTGCTCGAGGAACGCATGCTCGCGGCGATCGGCGACGCGAAGACCTGCCCGCACGGACATCCGATCGCGGCCGGACAGCGTCTCGCCGGCGTCCCGCTCGCCGACGTCGAGGTCGGCGCGGAGGTGCAGGTGCTCCGCTTCGAGAACGAGGCCGAGGATCTTCTCCGCTACCTGAAGGCCTCCGGCCTCGAGCCGGGCCTGAAGGGGACCGTCGCCGAGCGCGACGACGTCAAGGTGGTGCTGCGCACGGCCGACGGCGCGATCTGCGCCGTGACGCCGAGCGTCGCCGAGACCGTGTCCGTGATCGCCGATCCATCGCCGCCGCCGCGTACCGCGCTGCCGGAGCAGCTCGTCCTGGGCGAGCAGCGCTACGGGCGCTGACGCCTCCCGTCGAGCGGTATGACTACAGCGAGCGGTACGCCTCGGCGAGCCGCGCCACGCCGGCCTCGATCTGCTCCGGGGTGACCCCCGAGTAGGCGAGGCGCAGGGTGTTCTCGCCGCCCTCGAGCAGGAAGTCGGTGCCCTTCACGAACGCCACGCCCCGCTCGGCGGCGGCGTCGAACAGCCTGTGCACGTCGGTGCCCTCCGGCAGCGTGACCCACATGAAGTAGCCCCCCTGTGGCGGCACGAACTCGGCCTCGGGCAGCTCGCGGCGCAGCGCGTCGGCCAGCGTCTGCGCGCGTTCGGCAAGCGCCCGCTTGACCGTTTCGATCGAGCGGTCGATCGCACCCGAGGCGCAGTACTCGTAGACGAGGGACTCGGAGACCATGTTCGGTGAGATGTAGGTGTTGGTCGCACGTTTCACGAGTTCGGCGATCAGGGCCGTGGGGCCGACGAGGTAGCCGACGCGGACGCCCGGGGCGACGGTCTTGGTGAACGAGGAGGCGTACACGACCTGGTCGGGGTTCATCGAGAGCATCGTGGGCAGCGGCTCGCCCTGGAAGCGAAGCTCGGCGTACGGGTCGTCCTCCAGCACGACGAAGCCGTGACGCGCCGCGAGGTCGGCCACCTCCCGGCGCTTCTCCAGCGAGAGCGTGTACCCGGCCGGGTTCTGGAAGTTGGGGATCACGTGGGCGAGCGTCGGCCGCACGCCACCGTCGAGGAGGCGGGCGAGCGCCGCCGTGTCGATGCCGTCGGCGTCGAGGGCCACGGGGTGCAGCTGGGCTCCCCGTTCCCGCAGCCCCAGGAGCGTGCGGTCGTAGGTGGGGCTCTCGACGACGACCTCGTCGCCGGCGTGGACGAGGTGGTCGAAGAGGAAGGCGTCGGCCTGCAGGGAGCCGTTGGTCACCATCACTCGCTCAGGCTCGACGCCGTGCTTGTCGGCGATCCACGCCCGCAGGCGCGGGTAGCCGATGGCGGTGCCGTAGGCGGTGGTCCCTTCGGGGTCGCTCTCGAAGGCGCGCACGGCGGCTTCCTTGAGCCCGTCGACGTCGATGATGTCGAGCGAGGGAACGCCGCGGGCGAACGAGATGGTGGGTCCGGAGGTGGTTGGCATAGCGGCGTAGCTTAGGCGCCCGAGCAGCTCGTCGTACTCGTGGGTCAGCTCGCGCCCCGCTCGCTCGAGCCGTTCGCGGAAGCGCAGCAGCTCGGCCGGGCCCGGACCGGGGCGGGCCGGCGTCGCGGCGGCGGGCGGGCGCGGGCGGCCGGTGCCGTCAGCGGGCGTGGCGGAGGGTGCCCGCCCCCCCGGGGGAGGCGTACGGGCCGGCGCAGGCGCGCTCGCGCGCCGGACACCAAGACGGGCTCCGGAGGGGGCCGGCGGCGGCGTGGTGGCCATGCGGGGGGCGCGCACCGGCGGCTGCTCCGGACGCGGCGGGGGCTGGGGGCTGGGCGGGCGCCGGCGCTCCTCGGGCGCTTCGAGCGACTCGTCGACGATGCGCCCGTAGCTCGGCTGCTCAGGCTCCGCGGCGGCCGTGGCGGCGGTCGGGGTGGGATCGGCGGCCGCAGGGCCGGAGATGGCTTTCAGCGCGCCCTCCAGCTCTCCCAGCTTTCGCTCGAGCTGCTGGAGCGCCTGTGCCAGCTCCCGGTCGTCCATGCGGTCAAGCGTATCCGGCCGCTGTGCGAGCGGAGAACAGGCCGAAGCTCATGCCGGCCCCGATGACAGGGCGCGGTGTCTGGAGCGAGGCCTTGTGCCCGCCCTGCGCGCGCGGAGCTCAGGCGGCCGAGACCGGGGCGCCGCCGAGCACCTCGACGGCGATCGCGGCGGTTTCGGTCGGGGTGCGGCCCACCCGGACGCCCTTGCCTTCGAGCGCCTCCGCCTTCGCCGCCGCGGTTCCGGAGGAGCCGGAGACCATCGCTCCCGCGTGGCCCATCTGCTTCCCGGCGGGCGCCGTGAAGCCGGCGATGTACGCGACCACGGGCTTCGTCATGTGCTCGGCGATGTAGTCCGCGGCCTCCTCCTCGGCGGAGCCGCCGATCTCACCCGAGAGCACGACGAGCTCGGTGTCGCTGTCGCCCTCGAACAGCTCGAGGATGTCGACGAACGAGGAGCCCGGCACCGGGTCGCCGCCGATCCCGACGATCGAGCTGCAGCCGAAGCCGGCCTGGGCGATCTCGTTGCCGATCTGGTAGGTCAGCGTGCCCGAGCGCGAGACGACGCCGACGTTGCCCTGTTTGAAGAAGGAGGCCGGGATGATGCCGACGTTGGCCTTGCCCGGGGACAGGATCCCGGGACAGTTCGGGCCCACCAGGCGCGTGCCCGGAAAGTCGCGCTTCAGCGTGTTGTAGACGCGCAGCTCGTCGTGGGCGGGGATCCCCTCGGTGATCGTGATCACGAGCTCGACGCCGGCCGCGGCCGCTTCGAGGATCGCGTCGGCGGCGAAGCGGGGCGGGACGAAGATCATCGCCGTGTTCGGCTGCGACTCGGCGGCGGCCTGCTCCCAGCTGTCGAAGACGGGGATGCCCTCGACGTCCTGGCCGCCCTTGCCCGGCGTGACGCCGCCGACGACGTTGGTGCCGTAGCGGCGGTTGTTGAGCGTATGGAAGCTGCCCTCGCGGCCGGTGATCCCGGCCACGCAGAGACGCGTGCTCTCGTCGACGAGGACCGACATCAGACGGCCGCCTCGACGGCGCGCCCGGAGGCCAGTGCGACGACCTTCTCGGCGGCCTCGTCCATGGTCGCGGCCGGGTAGACGTTGGGGAGGGCGGCCTCCCGGAGCAGCTTGCGGCCCAGCTCGTCGTTCGTGCCGTCGAGGCGCACGACGAACGGGATCGCTTTGCCGTGCTCGTCGAGCTGGCCGAAGGCGGCGATCAGCCCTTCCGCGACTTCGTCGCAGCGCGTGATGCCGCCGAAGATGTTGAAGAGCACCGCATTGACCGCGTCGTTGGCGAGGATCAGCTCGACTGCGCCGCGGATCTTCTCGGCGTTGGAGCCCCCGCCCGCGTCCAGGAAGTTGGCCGGCTTGCCGCCCGCGCGGGCGACGACGTCGAGCGTGGACATGACGAGGCCGGCGCCGTTGCCGAGGATGCCGATGTCGCCGTCGAGCTTGACGTACTGGACGCCCTCCTCTTTGGCGCGGCGCTCCAGCGGGTCTTCGTTCTCGCTGTCGGAGAGCGACTGGTTCTCGGGGTGGCGGTAGAGCGCGTTGCCGTCGAGCGAGACCTTCGCGTCGAGCGCGCGCACCTCGCGGTCGGGGGTGACGATCAGAGGGTTGATCTCCGTCAGCGTCGCGTCCTCTTGCAGCCACACCTCATAGAGGGCGACGAGCGCGTCGGCGACGCCCTCCACGACGTCGTCGTCGACGCCGCCGTCGCGGGCGATCTGCAGCGCCTGCTCGCGCGAGATCCCTTCCAGCGGGTCGAGGAGGCGGCGGATGAGCTTCTCGGGCGTCTGCTCGGCGACCTCTTCGATGTCGACGCCGCCCTCGACGCTGAACATCACCAGGGGCTTCTTCGCGGAGCGGTCGAGCAGCACCGACGCGTAGTACTCGGAGGCGATGTCGGAAGCGTGCTCGATCCAGACGGTGTGGACGGTGTGGCCCTTGATGTCCATGCCGAGGATGTTGCCGGCGTGCTCGCGCACCTCGGCCTCGTCGGCGGCGAGCTTGACGCCGCCGGCCTTGCCGCGCCCGCCGATCAGGACCTGCGCCTTGACGACGACCGGGTAGCCGATCTCGGCTGCGGCGGCGACGGCCGCGTCGACGGAGTCAACCGCCTTCCCGGAGGAGACCCGCAGCCCGTGCCGGGCGAACAGCTCCTTGCCTTGGTACTCCAGCAGGTCCATTTGCGGCGCGGGACTCTAACGCAAGATCGCTGGCGGCGCGATGGCCCGGGCAGCGCCCCGGACGGCCGGCGCGGCATAATGCCCGCGCGATGCCCCCCATCCCCAAGAACGTCACATTCGTCACCTTCGACGTGTACGGCACCCTCATCGACTGGGAGACCGGGATCTTCGAAGCTTTCTCCAAGGAGGCCGACAAGGACGGCATCGAGCTCGACCGCGCGACGCTGATCCCGATGTTCCACGAAATCGAGCGCGAGATCGAGAGCGGCTCCTACGAGCTCTACGCCGAGGTGCTGCGCCGCACGGCGCTGGAGATCGCCAAACGGCTCGAATGGCCGCTGGAGCCCTCGCGCTCCGGCTTCCTGCCGGACTCGGTGCAGCGCTGGGCTCCGTTCAAGGAGACCAACACGCAGCTCCAGAAGCTCTCCAAGAAATACAAACTGGGCCTGCTCTCGAACGTCGACGACAAGCTGCTCGGTCAGACGCGCCGGCACATCCCGATCGACTTCGACCTCGTCGTCACCGCGCAGCAGGTCCGCTCCTACAAGCCCGAGCCGCCGCACTTCACGGAGTGCGCCCGGCGCATCGGCGGCAAGCGCGGCTGGGTCCACGTCGCCGCCAGCTACCACCATGACGTCGTGCCGTGCCTCAAACAGCGGGTGCCCGTGATCTGGGTGAACCGCAACAAAGAGACGCTCGAGCCCTCGGCCAAAAAGCCCACCGCCGAGGTTCCGAACCTCAAAGAGGCCGCGAAGCTCCTCGGCGTCAGCTGAGCCGGTGCGGGCGCGCGCCCTGCACCCAGACGTGGTCGTCGTGACCAGCGCGCTGCTGCAGGTCAACTGCGTGATCGTGCGTGGCCCGGCCGCGGCCGCGCCGACGGGACCACTGAACGTGATCGAGCCGGGCGGCGTGGGGGCCGAGACGTTCGTGATCGACTCTCCAGTGCTGCCGGAAGAGCTCGAGATGCTGCCGTCGCTGGTCGGCCAGGCCGGCTTCCCCGCGCCGAGCGGCCTGCTCGCGACGCACGCCGACTGGGATCACGTGCTCGGCCCGCTCGCCTTCCCCGGGGCGTCGCTCGGGATCGCCGAGAGCAGCGGGCGGCGCCTGCAGGCCGAGCCCGGAGCGGCGCAGCGCGAGCTGCGCGCGTTCGACGAAGAGCTCTACCTGGAGCGCGAGCGCCCGCTGGCGCTGGGAGCGCCCCAGGCGCTGCCCGTGCCGGGCGACCTGGAGGTCGGCTCGGGCCGGCTCGAGCTGCATCCGACCGGCGGGCACACGCCCGACGGCATGGCGATCCTCGTCCCCTGGGCCCGCGTGCTCGTCGTGGGTGACTACCTCTCGAAGATCGAGATCCCGATGCTGGGCGAGGGCGGCGACGTCGCTGAGTACCTCTCGACCCTGGAGCGGCTGCGCCCGCTCGTCGCGGCGGCCGAGCAGGTGGTGCCGGGCCACGGTCCCGTCCTCGAGTCCGAGACGGCGATGCGCGTGCTCGAGGAGGACGTCGCGTATCTGCGCGCGCTCTCCGAGCACGGGGCGGGCGCGGAGCTGCCGGAGGGGCGGCGATCGCGTGAGATGCGCACGATCCACGCGCGCAACGCGGAGCTGCTCGGGGCCTAGCCCTCTTCGCTGACGATCGTCGCGATCGGGGCGCCCGCCTGGATCGGCGCGCCCTCCTCGATCGGGAGCGCCACGATCTTGCCCGCCTTGTGGGCGGTGATCTCGTTCTCCATCTTCATCGCCTCGATGATGCAGAGGAGCTGACCCTCGGTGACGACGTCGCCCTCTTTGACCAGCACCTTCCACATGTTCCCCTGCAGGGGCGCCTCCAGCGTGTCCGGCCCGCCGCTCGCGGCGGACTTGCGCTCGGCGCGCTTCGGGGACCTGCCGGATGATGGCCCGCCCACCGTGCCGTTCGACGCGGCGATGCCGCCGCCGGCGAACGGCGGTCCGACCACGCGCACGTCGAAGCGCTTGCCGGAGACCTCGACCTCGTAGGTCTGCTCGACCTTCTCCGTCTCCTCGGCGTCGGCCGGCTTCGCGTCCTTCGGGAAGGCGAGGGTCTTCAGCCAGGCCTTGTCCTCCAGCAGGTCCTTGCAGGTGCTGCCTCGTTTCCAGTCGTCGGTCGCGAGCAGCGCCTTGTGGAACGGGATCAGCGTCTTCAGGCCCTCGATCTCGTATTCGTCGAGCGCGCGGAGCATGCGCTGCGTGGCCTGCTCACGGTCGGCGTCCCAGACGATCAGCTTCGCCACCATCGGGTCGTACATGGGGGAGACTTCGCCGTTTTCCGCCACGCCCGAGTCCACCCGCACGCCGGGGCCCGATGGCTCCCGGTAGCGGCCGATCTTGCCGGGCGCCGGCGCGAAGTTCTTGGAGGCGTCCTCGGCGTTGATGCGGCACTCGATCGCGTGACCCCGCAGTTCGACGTCGTCCTGCGCGTACGGACAGTTCCTCGCCTGCAGCGGCGCGGATCCCCTCCTTGACGATGTCGATGCCCGTCGTCATCTCGGTCACGCAGTGCTCGACCTGCACGCGCGTGTTCATCTCGAGGAAGAAGTACTCGGGCTCCCCTGGTTCGTCCGCGTGCGTGGCGAACAGGCCCTCGATGGTGCCGGCGCCGACGTAATCGACCGCCTTGGCGGCGTCCACGCCGATCTTGCCGATGCGCTCGCGGATCTGCGGGTCGACGACCCATTCCGGCGCCGGCGACTCCTCGATCACCTTCTGGTGGCGACGCTGGATCGAGCAGTCGCGCTCGCCGAGGTGGATCACGTTGCCGAAGCGATCGGCGAGCACCTGGACCTCGACGTGGCGAGGGTCGTGCAGGTATCGCTCGAGGTAGACGGTCGCGTCGGAGAAGAACTTCTCGCCTTCGCGGCTCGAGCCCTCGAATGCGCCCTCCAGCTCGTCTTCGGTGAGGGCGACGCGGAAGCCCTTGCCGCCGCCGCCACCCGCCGCCTTGACCGCGACCGGGAAGCCGATCTCGTCCTTGGCGATGCGCAGCGCGTCGGCGACGGTCGCGACCGGCTCGGTCGTGCCCGGCACGATCGGAACGCCGGCTGCCTGCATCAGCTCGCGGGCCCGGGTCTTGGAGCCCATCGCCTCGATCGCGCTCGCGGGCGGGCCGATGAACACGATCCCCGCGTCCGCGCAGGCCTGCGCGAACGGCGCGTTCTCGGCCAGGAAGCCGTAGCCCGGGTGGATCGCCTGCGCGCCAGAGCGGGCCGCGGCGTCGAGGATCTTCTCGATGTTGAGGTAGTTCTCGGCAGCCGGGCCGTCACCGAGGTTGAACGCCTCGCCGGCACGGGCGACGTGGGGGGCGTCACGGTCGAGCTCGGAGTAGACGGCCACGCTCGCGATGCCCATCTCGTCCAGGGCGCGCGCGATCCGGATCGCGATCTCGCCGCGGTTGGCAATGAGTACCTTCTCGAACATCGGGGGCGGAAGCTTAATCGGAGGGAGTGGATGGGGTCGGCCGGCGCTCCGTGCCGGTGGGCCCGGGCGCTTCGGGCCGGGCCTCAGACGAGGGCCGGCTGAGCGATCATCCCGGCGGCGACGGTGGCGTTGGTGGCCTCGTCGATGAGGATGAAGCTGCCCGTGCGGCGGTTGCGGCTGTAGGGGTCGAAGGCAACGGGCGCGCTCGTGCGCAGACGCACGCGCGCGATGTCGTTCAGCCCCAGCTCGGTGGGAGCGTCGATCCGCTGGAGGGTGTGCGTGTCGAGCATGTCCTCGATCCCGTCGACGATCGCCATCACCGACCTGGACGTGTGCTTGAGGGCGTAGCGCGCGCCGGGGCGCATCAGATCCGCGTTCATCCAGCAGAGGTCGGCCTCGAACAGCTGGGCGACCTCAGGCACCTCGTCGGGGTGGCAGATCAGCTCGCCGCGGGAGACGTCGAGCTCGTCCTCGAGGCGCAGCGTGAGCGACATCGGGGCGGTGGCTTCGTCGAGCTCGCCCTCGAAGGTGTCGATCGCGGCGATGCGGGTGCGCCCGCCGCTCGGGACGATCGCCACCTCGTCGCCTCGGCGCAGGGCACCGCTGGCGAGCTGCCCGGCGTAGCCGCGGTAGTCCGAGGAGTTGCCGTTGGAGGGGCGGATCACCCATTGGACGGGGAAGCGCGCGGGCTTGGCGCCGGGATGGTCGTAGGCGACCTCGACCTGCTCCAGGTGCTCCAGCAGGACCGGCCCCTCGTACCAGGACATCGCCTCCGAGCGGCGGCACGACGTTGTCGCCGTCGAGAGCTGACATCGGGATGTAGGTGACGCCGCCGACCCCCGGCAACCTGGCGGCGTAGGTCTCGAAGTCGGCGACGAGCTCCTCGTAGCGCTCCTGGGAGTGCTCTACGAGGTCCATCTTGTTGATCGCGACGACCATCTCGGGGATCCCGAGCAGCGCGCTGATGAAGGCATGACGCTTGGACTGCTCGAGCACGCCCCTGCGGGCGTCGATCAGCACGACCGACACGTCGGCGGTGGAGGCACCCGTGACCATGTTGCGCGTGTACTGCTGGTGGCCGGGGCAGTCGGCGATGATGAAACGGCGCTTGGCCGTGGCGAAGTAGCGGTAGGCGACGTCGATCGTGATGCCCTGCTCGCGCTCTGCACGCAGGCCGTCGGTGAGCAGCGCGAGGTCGAGGGTGCCGAGGCCGCCGCGGCGCTCGGAGGCTTGCGCGACCTGCGCGAGCTGGTCCTCGAAGACCTGCTTGGAGTCGTAGCAGCAGGCGCCCGATCAGGGTGCTCTTGCCGTCGTCGACCGAGCCGGCCGTCGTGAAGCGGAGGAGGTCGAGCGTCACGGGCGGGAAGCTCGGCTAGCGCCCGAGCCAGCCTCGAGGGTCGCGAGCGCTCACGCCGTGGAAGCAGACGCCCGCGGGCACTAGAAGTACCCGGCCTTCTTGCGGTCCTCCATCGCGGCCTCCGAGACCCGGTCGTCCGCGCGGGTCTCGCCACGCTCGGTGACCGTGGTGGCGGCGATCTCGAGCACGACCTCCTCCAGCGTGGAGGCCGTCGAGCGCACGCCGCCGGTGCAGCTCATGTCGCCGACGGTGCGGTAGCGGACGGTCTCCTCGAAGACCTCCTCGCCCTCGATCAGCTCGGTGAACGGGCTCATCGCGTAGAGCATCCCGTCGCGCTTGAAGACCTCGCGGCGGTGGGAGAAGTAGATCGAGGGGATCTCGAGCCCCTCGGCGTCGATGTACTCCCACACGTCGAGCTCGGTCCAGTTCGAGAGCGGGAACACGCGCACGTGCTCGCCCTTGTGGATGCGCCCGTTGTAGAGGTTCCAGAGCTCCGGGCGCTGGTCCTTGGGGTCCCACTGGCCGAAGCTGTCGCGGAAGGACATGATCCGCTCCTTGGCCCGCGCCCGCTCCTCGTCGCGGCGCGCACCGCCGAAGGCCGCGTCGAAGCCGTGCTCGGAGATCGCGTCGAGCAGCGTCACTGTCTGCAGCCGGTTGCGCGAGGCGCGGGGGCCGGTCTCCTCGACCACGCGGCCCTTGTCGATCGACTCCTGGACGCTCGCGACGATCAGCCGCTCCCCGAGCTCGGCGACGCGCTTGTCGCGGAACTCGATCACCTCGGCGAAGTTGTGGCCGGTGTCCACGTGCATCAGCGGGAACGGGAACGGAGCAGGACGGAACGCCTTCTCCGCGAGCCGCAGCAGCACGATCGAGTCCTTGCCGCCGCTGAACAGCAGCACGGGCCGCTCGAATTCGGCGGCGACCTCGCGCATCACGTGAATCGCCTCGGACTCCAGCGCCCGCAGGTGGCTGAGCTGGGGACGGGTCGCGACCGACATCAGAGTGCCTCCCTTGCCGGGTCACGGCTCGACTATCTCTACGTGCAGACCGCACTCGGTCTTGTCGGTGCCCGCCCAGCGGCCCTCGCGACCGGCGCCGGGCTGGGTGCACGGCGCGCAGCCGATCGACTCGTAGCCCTGGTCGTGCAGCGGGTTGTACGGCAGGTCACGCTCGTGGATCCGACGCCACAGGTCCTTGTCGGTCCAGTGGGCGAGCGGGTTGTACTTCCACAGGTTGCGCTTGTCGTCGCGTTCGATCGGGAGGGTCTCGGCGCGCGTCGGCCCCTGCTCGCGGCGGATCCCGGTGATCCAGCCCTCGGCGCCCTGTAGCGCGCTCTCCAGCGCGGCGACCTTGGCGACCGAGCAGCAGTGCTCCGGCCCGCTCCACGGCTTGTCCGGGCTCGACGCGTCGAAGACCTCGATCTCCACGCCGTAGCGCTGCTCGAAGGCGCGCCAGGTCTGCATCGTCTCCTCGAAGAGAACGCCGGTGTCGATCGTGACGATGCGGACGGCCGAGCCGGTCCCCTGGTCCAGGCGCAGGAGCTCGTCGATCAACACCGACTCCTCCTTCTGGAAGGAGCACAGGAGCACGGCACCGCTGCCGTGGCGGGCCGCCTCGCGCAGCGTGTGCGTGAGGCTCAGCGCCGGGTCGAGCGTCGTTGATGCGCTGCTCTGTGTTGATGGCATGTTCTCCGGCCTCGTCTCGTCGTTTCCTGGCCCAGTCATCGCTACGTGGTGGAGGCCGGCTCGTAGCGCCGGCCGACCCCTTTGCTCATACCGCGCACTCACCCTCGCCGCGGATCACTTCGAACGGCACGTCGCGGTTCCAGTCGATGAACGTGTTCATCGTCTCGAGGGAGAAGTCGACCGGCATCGACAGCTCCTTTACCTGCTCCTCCAGCGCGCCAGTCCCGACACGCTGGGCGTAAGCGCCCCACGTCTCTCCCTCCTCACGGTCCGCCTCATAGTGACGGATCCAGCGCTCCACCGCCTCCGGTACCCGCTTAGCGGGCAGGCGGAGCTTCAGGCGCTGGCCGAACTCGACGGGGCCGCCTTCGTAGACGCCGCCCACGTGGGGGATGTACGCGGGGATCTGGTGCCCGCCGACTTTGATCGAGGCTCCGTAGAAGCCGATGTCGGCGACGTGGTGCTGCGAGCAGCCGTTCGGGCAGCCGCTCATCTTGATGTGGATCTGCCGCGTGAGCTCGTCCTCGATCCCCATCTCTTCGACGCGTTCCTGCACGGCCTGGTTGAGGCCCATCGAGCTCGTGATCCCGAGCTTGCACGAGTCCGTCCCGGGGCAGGAGACGACGTCCACGACCTCCCGCGAGCCGGGCTCGCCGAGGCCGAGCTCCGAGAGCGCGCGCCACACGTCGTAGACGGACTCCTCGCGCACCCAGCGCAGGACGAAGTTCTGCTGGACGGTCGTGCGCGCGTAGCCGCCCGAGAACTCGCGCATGATGCTCGCCAGCCCGCGGAACTGCTCGGGCGTGAGATCGCCGCGCGTGACTTTGGCCTCGACGGTCACGTAGCCGTCCTGCTTCTGCGACTGGACGTTCGTGGAGCGCCAGCGCTCGAACTCGGAGACGTCACCGTTCGGCGAGCCGAAGCTGGCGGGCGGCGCGGGCGCGCTCTCGCGCTCGTCGTCGACGAACAGGCGGTGCTCGATCGAGAAGTCCCGTTCGGCGACCCAGTCGCCCTTCAGCTCCTCCTCGACCTGGTTGCGAAGCTCCTCGATGCCGTACTTGTCGACGAACACCTTGATGCGCGCCCGGGCGCGGTTGACCCGCAGCCACTCCTGGCGGTCGAAGATCCGCATCACGGCCTCGGTGACCTTCAGGTACTCGCCGTTGTCCAGCTCGAGGAACTCGTAGAGGACGGGCGCCTGGCGGGGCATGATCGAGGTGCCGCCGCCGACGAGCATCTCGACGCCACGAACCTCGCGGCCGTCGACGTCCTTGACGCGGGCGCGGAAGGCGACGTCGTGGATTTCGCTGATCGCGCGGCCCTGCTCGGAAGCGTCGAAGGATGTCTTGACCTTCCGCGGCATGGCCTGTGTCGTGAAGTGGCGTACGAAGTAGCGCACGTACGCGCCGGCGTAGGGGGTCAGGTCGAACAGCTCGTCTGCGGCGACGCCGGCCCACGGGTCGCCCGTCACGTTTCGCATCGTGTTCCCGCATCCCTCCCGGCTGGAGAGGCCGGTCTCGCCGATCTCGCGCATCAGCGCCTCGACTTCGGGGAGGGGGATGTGGTGCATCTGGATGTTCTGCCGGGTGGTGATGTGGCCCTTGCGCAGCGGCACGTACTTCTCGATCGACGCTGGCGAAGGAGTCCATCTGCTCGGGTGTCACGCCGCCGAACGGGAGCTTCACGCGGATCATCTGGACGTCGGGCTGGCGCTGGCCGTATACGCCCTGCTTGAGGCGGAACTTGATGAACTGGTCTTCCTCGGTCTGGCCGTCGAGGAATTTCGTCGCCTCGGTCCTGAAGTCGTCGTACTCCCGCTGGAGGATCGGGATCACGTGCCCCGGGACGTTCTGGAGAACCTCGGGATCCTCGAGCGTTCCACGTGCGGCGGGGACAGACACTGGCTCCATCGGTTTGCAGACCTCCTGGTCCGGGCTCGGGCCCGGGCTGGTTGGGTTCCGGGGGCGGTGGACGAGACTTAGGGGCTAAATCCTAGCGGCTTTCAGGTGTTTATCCAGGGGTCCGGGAGATCTGTCTCGGACTCTCTGGAGACACCCTCGACCAGCGCCGCGCGGAGCCAGCCGTCGAGCTCCTCGACGGCGGGCGCATGAGGCCGGCACGGTCGCCCGCATGAAGCGTTCGAGCGCCGCGACGACGGCCGCTGCCTCCTCGGGCGAGGCGGACGGGGCGATCAGCTGGAACTGGGGGCGGCGGTTGGGCATCGCGTGCATTGTGACGCAGCCGCGCCGCGTGGCGGCGCAAGGTGCGCGGGCCTCAGGTCGTGCCCGTGAACGACCAGCTCCAGCTGAGTTCTTCCTCGGGTTCGGCGGTCGCCGTGGCGCTGCCGTCGAACGTGACACCGTCGCTCGAGGTCTTGACCAGCGCGCCCGGCCCCTCGTGGAGGCATCACCGGTCAGGACAGCGCCTCGCCGGGCAGGCTCACCGTCCCGGGCATCCCGTCGCCTTCGCTCTTTCGGCGGACAGCCGGAGAAGACGACGTCGACCGGTCCGGGAAAGCCGAACGGCGCGTCGATGTGGTAGACGATCGATCGCCCAGGCGTCGCTTCCCCGAGGACGCTGAACACCGATTTCTCGAAGATCGGAACCTGACTCTTACGCCGGCCACTTCGCATCCGTCCGGCGCGAGGCCGGCGACCGTGACCGTGACCTCGCTCGCCGTCGTCTCCAGGATCGAGGTGCCGTCGGGGCTTTCGGGAATGCGCACGAAGGTGGCGCTCCCGGTCCATTTCAGAAGTTCCCCTTCCCGTGTCGTCGGTGCCGGAGAAGGTGCCGATGATCGTCTGGATGAGGGATTCGGTCTTCTGCTTCCAGGTCCCTTCGGCGACGCCCGCCTTCGAGGTCGCCTTGACCGTCGCGGAGACGAGCAGGCCCTTGCCGGCGTTCGTGACGTCGTAGGAGGTCGAGAGCGGGTTCGCCTGGGCGCCGCCCGGCGTGAACGTCGCGTTCTGCTGGGCGCCGAGGGTCCAGTCGCCGCCGGAGGGGCGCCGCCCTTGCTCGCTTCGATGCGGCTCTTGAAGGTCCCGGTCTGACCCTTCTTCAGCTTCAGCGTTTCCGAAGCCGGTTCGAAGTGCATCGAGGCGCAGGTGTTCGGCTTCAGCCAGCCGACTTCCCGGCTGCGCTGCTTCGCGGTCACCTTGTCGACCTCGCCGGCGAACTCCTTGTCGCCCTGGTCCTGGGACTTGCGGGCGAGTTCGATCTCGACTTCGATCCGTTCGGCCGGGTCCACTCCCGCCATCGATGGTCATCACGTCGACGACGGCGGGCGGCGCCTGCTGGCTGCCGGAGCGCATGTCGATGTGCGCTTCGCCGATGTAGGTCGTGTCGACCGTCATCGGTCCGAACGCGGTCTTCGACCCGCCGAAGGACCCGACGAGGCTGTAGATGTGCTTGATGTCGTAGTCGTCGAGCTTCCCGTCGTCGCCGGTCTGCGCTTTGACCGTCGTTTCGCCCTTGAAGCGGCAAGCCCTTCGCGAGCACCAGCTTCGCGCCTTCGCTGACCTTGAAGGTGGCTTCCATTTCGCGTGTCCTTGCCTTCGACCTTGCCCTTGGCGGTGGGGCATCTGTCGATTTCCAGGCCGTCCTCGCCGCAGGCTGCGCGAGTCGCCTCGATGCCGACTCCTTTGGCTTTGGTGTCGATGCCGAGCTTCATCGCGCCGCTTTCGAGGTCGACTTGGCTCGATTTCGCCGGTCTGAAGCTCGTGCGCTTTCGACTTCGGCGATTTCCTTGCTGGCCTTTTCTGCCGGGGAAGTCTTCGCTCCTTGCGCGCCTGTTCGAGCCTCGAGCACGCCGGAGCTCGGCCGCCGGGCCGCGAGGGAACGGCGGCGGTGCGCGCGATGCTTCGTCCGAGGGCGCCGGCGAGCACCAGCGCCTGGCCCTTCGCGAGACCGGCCGCGATCCTCTGTTCGAGGTTCGTCTGCGTGCGGGACCGCGCCGCCGGAGCAGCTTCGCGAGCTGAGGTGCGTGGCGACCGCGGCGGTCGCGGGCGTGCCCGAGGTCGAGGGTCAGCGCCGTCGAGACGATCGCCGCCTGCGGGGTGATGTGCGTGACCGGGAGGGAGCTCGTGACGCAGATCGTCCGCTTGCCGACGTGCAGCCGCGCCTGACCCGGCTTGCAGTGGACGACCGCCGGCTTGTGCCCTTCCTGGGATTCTTCTTCGCCTCCGCAGCGGCGCCCTGGGCGAGGAGGCCGGCGCGGCTACCGCCGCCGTCGCCAGGCCGCAGACGATCGCAAGCATCACGCCGCTCGCGATCCATCTCAGGCTCTCATCCGGCAAGTGCCCCCGGTCTCGAGATTTGACCAGCGTTCGGATTCTGACCGATGCGCAGGCGGCGCGAGGTGCCGGCTCGGCGGCTGTTCGAGGGGGCCGCGATCGAGCGCCGGCCGACCTTCCGCGTCGCCAGGCGCGGCGCCCGGCGGGCCGGGAAGCCGGCACCGAGCGCCGGCCGACCCTCTTGGGAACCTACAGCGGGATGTTCCCGTGCTTGCGCTTGGGCCCGGCTTCGCGCTTGGTCTGCAGCGTGTGCAGCGCCGTGATCAGCTTCGGTCGCGTCTCGTGGGGCACGATCACGTCATCGATGTAGCCGCGCTCGGCCGCGGTGTAGGGGTTGGCGAACCGCGCCTTGTAGTCCTCCATCAGCTTCGCGCGGCGCTCCTCGGGCGTCGGACTTCCCGCGATGTCGCGGCGGTAGATGATGTTGACCGCGCCCTCGGGCCCCATCACGGCCACCTCGGAGGTGGGCCAGGCGAAGTTGAAGTCGGCCAGCATGTGCTTGGAGGCCATGACGTCGTAGGCGCCGCCGTAGGCCTTGCGCGTGATCACGGTCAGCTTGGGGACCGTCGCCTCGGTGAAGGCGTAGAGGAGCTTGGCGCCGTGGCGGATGATCCCGCCCCACTCCTGGCTCGTGCCCGGGAGGAAGCCAGGGACGTCGACGAACGTGAGCAGCGGGATGTTGAAGGCGTCGCAGGTGCGCACGAAGCGCGCGGCCTTCGCGGAGGCGTCGATGTCGAGCACGCCCGCGAGCTGGTTGGGCTGGTTGCCGACGACGCCGATCGCGAAGCCGTCGAGGCGGGAGAACCCGCAGATGATGTTCTTGGCGTGGTGCTCGTGCACCTCGAAGAACTCGCCGTCGTCGACGATGTGGCGGACGACGTCGCGCATGTCATACGGCTTGTTCGGGTTGTCCGGGACGACGTGGTCGAGCTCGGGGTCCATGCGCTGCGGGTCGTCGGTCGGCGAGACCCTGGGCGTGGTCGTCATGTTGTTCTGCGGCAGGAAGCTGACCAGGTAGCGGCAGTCTTCGAGGCAGGCGTCCTCGTCCTCGGAGGCGAAGTGGGCGACGCCGGACTTGCTGTTGTGCGACATCGCGCCGCCGAGCTCCTCGAAGCCGACCTCCTCGCCGGTGACCGTCTTGATCACGTCGGGGCCGGTGATGAACATGTGCGAGGTCTCCTTCACCATGAAGATGAAGTCGGTGATCGCGGGCGAGTAGACGGCGCCGCCGGCGCACGGGCCCATGATCAGGGAGATCTGCGGGATCACGCCGGAGCAGCGCACGTTGCGCACGAACACGTCGCCGTAGGCGCCCAGCGAGACGACGCCCTCCTGGATGCGCGCGCCGCCCGAGTCGTTGATGCCGATCACGGGGCAGCCGATCTTGGCCGCCAGGTCCATGATCTTGACCATCTTCTCGCCCATCACCTCGCCGAGCGAGCCGCCGAAGACGGTGAAGTCCTGGCTGAAGACGCAGACGGTGCGGCCGTCGATCGTGCCGTGGCCGGTGACGACCGCGTCGCCCCAGGGCCGGTTCTTCTGCATGTCGAAGTCGTAGGTGCGGTGGCGCACGAACGTGTCGAGCTCCTGGAAGGAGCCGGGGTCGAGCAGCTTCTCGATCCGCTCGCGCGCCGTGTACTTGCCGCGCGCGTGCTGCTTCTCCTCGGCCTCCGGCGCCGAGTGCAGAGCCGCCTCGCGCAGCTCGTGGAGCTGGTCGAGCTTCTCGTCGTAGGTCTCCGGGGCCTTCTGCCGCGGCGTTTTGCGATGGCCGCTGCGCGAAGTCGCCAGCAGGGCGGCGTCGGCCTGGCGGTCGTGTGAGCTGCTGGACATCGGCGCGAGATGTTATCCGCAGCGGGGCTCCAGGCCGGGCCGGCTCCGCTGCGGCCTCTCTACACTGCCGCCCGTGGCAGAGCGTGAGCGCCCACGACCGCTGCGCTGGCGCGTGCGCAGCCATCTGCGCTGGCGCCTCACTGTCTGGCTGCCGGCCCGGCTCGGGCCCGTCCTGCCGGCACGTCTCCGCGCCGCGCTGATCAAGGGCGAGCCCGAGACCGCCGAGGGCCAGTGGCTGCGAGCGGTGATGCTCCCCGACACGCGCGCCGCCTTCGAGCAGCTCGATCCTCCGTCGCTGCACGTCGCCGAGGTGAGCGGCGATCTCTGGACCGCCACCCCGTGGGCCAGCCACACCCAGCTGGACTTCCCCGAGTTCGATCTGTGCCGGCCGCCGGAGGTGCTGCCGGGCCCGTTCGACCTCGTGATCTGCGAGCAGGTGCTCGAGCACGTTCCCGATCCCCTCACCGCGGTGCGGACGTTGCGGCGCCTGTGCCGGGACGACGGTCACGTCTACGTCTCGACGCCGTTCCTCGTGCGCCTGCACGACTGGCCCGGCGACTACTGGCGCTTCACGCCTGACGGTCTGGCGATCCTGCTCCGCTCGCAGGGACTCGAGCCGGTTTGGGTGCGGAGCTGGGGCAACCGCGAGGTGGCGATCGCCAACTTCGACAGCTGGGTTCCGAGGCTGGCGGGTCAGAGCCTCGAGAACGAGCCGCAGCTCCCCGTCTCGGTCTGGGCGCTGGCGCGCCCGGCCGGCGGCTAGCGTCTCGGGGCGCCAGGCCCAGAAGACGCCACGGTGACCGAGGTCCTCGGTCTCGTGCACCTCGACGTAGCCCGCGGCCGCGAGCAGGCGCAGCGCCGCCGCGTGGGCGTCGGGCTCGGGGGCTCCGTCCGCGTGCCACTCGAGCACGATCGCCCGCGCGCCCAGCCGGGCCAGGCGCGGGTCGGTCAGGATCGGCCACTCGCCCCCCTCGATGTCCATCTTCATCAGCTCGGCCCGGTGATCCTGGGCGAAGAGGTCGGCGACCGGCACGTTCACCGTGTGCCCGCTCTCCAGGCGCGCCGACTCTGCCGGGCGCTCGTCCGTGCGCTCGACACCGGCCAGCTGGGACTCCGCGAAGAGCCCTGAGACGAAGGGCAGCTCGCCCGCTGCGTTGGACACCGCCACCGGCTCCAGGCGCCAGCGCTCGTCCAGCCGGTTCGCGGCGATCGTGCGTCGGATCAGCGGCAGGTTGGTCGGATCCGGCTCGAAGCTCGTCACCCGGGCGCGCGGCCAGCGCCCCAGCACGTAGGCGCCGAACAGGCCGATGTTGCCGCCGAGATCGAGCACGACCGGGTCGGAGGTGCCGCGAGCAGCGCCTCGACCCGCGGCGGCGGGTCGTAGCTGTTGTACGCGTAGCCCGTGCCGAAGATCTCTTTGAAGATGTCGACGTCGCGTGTGCGGTGGCGCAGGTGGACCGTCAGCCCGGAGCTGCGCAGCTCGTAGGACGCCGTGCGCGAGGTGAGCAGCTGGGAGGCCGTGAAGCGGGAGGTCTCGCGCACGGCGCGGGCTGCCCGCACGGTCGACACGACGTGCTGGACGGGCTCGGAGCCGATCAAGGCTCCGACCAACGGCGTGCGCCGGAGGCCGGTCCTCACAGCTGCCATTTTGACCTCAGGAACGCGAGAACGGGCGGTGATGCGCCGAGCCGAGCCGATCCAGTGCGGCCGTGAGCATCGCCTCGACCTGCTCGGCGGCGATCTCCTCGGCCGCCAGCCAGCTCAGCTGAGAGGTCTGCCGCAGCCGTATCGGACTCGGCCTCGTCGCCGCCCGACGTCACCCCTGTCGTCTCGGCCTCGCTGTCCGCCGGCGCGGTCGCGGCCACGGGGGTCTCGATCTCCGCCTCGAGGGTCTCAGCCGGGGCTTCCGGCTGCTCCTCGTGCGCTGCGGCCGGGGGATCCTCGCCTCGAGGGGCTCCTCCGCGGGTTCCTCCAAGAGGCGGCTCCTCGTCGAGCGGCTCCTCGTCGGCCTCGTCGGCGAGCGGCTCCGCGCCGATGGGGTCCTCGGCCTGGACGCCGGCCACAGGAGCCTCCACTGCCGCGAAGGGCGCGGGCGCGTTCTCCTGCGTTTCGCCGGCTTCGGCTTCCGCGTCGGGGAGCTGCGGCACAGCTGTCATCTCGCGCTCGGTGCGGCGCCGGCGCCGGAACAGCCGGGCGAAGAACCCCGGACGCGGCTCGGGGGCGACGGGCGGCACGGGCTCCTCGAGGTCCACTTCGTCGGCCTCGGCGCTCCAGGCGGGCAGCTCCTCAGGCGGTTCCGCCGGCCGCTCCGCGGGCTCGTACGCGGCGCTCGGCCAGCCGGCCGCGCGCCGGGCCGCCTCGGTCGCCGGTGCGGGCTTCGGTGGCTGGGCCGTGTCGGTTTCCGGGGCCGCCGGCTCCGTCACGGCGCCGGCGTCGGCCTCGATCTCGTACGCGCTCGCGGCGATCTCGTCCGCCTCCTCCTCGGAGGCCGCGTCCGGCACGGCCTCCGCGAGGGCATCCTGTGCGGGCTCGACGGCCTCGGCCGGCTCGTCGTGATGGACGCCTCCGGCGGGCTCGTCGGCATCGAGCTCGATCGGCTCCGCGGGTTGGTCGGCAACGAGGGCGGTCGCTGCCGCAGCCTCCTCGGCCACGTCCTCGATCGCGACCGCGGCCCCGGGCGCGGCCTGCCCCGCGTCTGGAAGCTCCCGCGCGACGGTGAGGGTGACGCGCGTGCCCCAGCCGGATGCCTTGATCTCGACCGTGCCGGTCGTGCCCTCGGCCTCCCATTCGACGAGGTTCTCCGGCTCGGAGCGCGTGATCCTGATGTCGCCCAGCTCGCCGAGGTGGCGCGCCAGCGACTCGGGGTCGCTCACCTCGCTCCACAGCTCGGGCGGCGACTTGACGAGCGTTCTCTGCACCTCTGATCTGATCACGCCCCCCCTTTCGAGCGATCGCCGCCTACTCCTCCCGGAAGCGGATGATGCAGGCGCTCTGGCGGCCGAAGACGCGCCCAGGGGCGTCAGACGGCGGGCGCCGAGGCCCTCACGAGACCGCGCTCGTGGAGCACCTCCGCGATCTGCACCGCGTTCGTCGCGGCGCCCTTGCGGAGGTTGTCGGCGACGACCCAGAGGTCGAGCGCGCGCTCGTGGCCGGGGTCGCGCCTGATCCGCCCGACGAAGACCTCGTCGCGTTCGGCGGCGTCGATCGGCATCGGGTAGACGGCCGCGCCGGGGTCGTCGAGGACGACTATGCCGGGCGCCGAGCGCAGCAGCTCGCGGGCGTCCTCGGGGGAGAGCGGACGCGCCGTCTGCACGTTGACCGCCTCGGAGTGGCCGGTGACGACGGGCACGCGGACGCAGGTCGCGCTGATCGCGATCTGCTCGTCCCCGAGGATCTTGCGGGTCTCGTTGATCAGCTTTCGCTCCTCGTCGGTGTGGTCGTCGCCGGGTGCGAAGCCGCCGGCCTGGGGGAGCGCGTTGAAGGCGATCTGGTGGGCGTAGGTGCTCGGCGCCTGGATGTCCTGCTCGTGGAGCAGCGAGTGCGACTGGTCGATCAGCTCGTCGACGGCCGCCCGGCCCGTGCCCGAGACGGCCTGGTAGGTGCTGATCACGAGACGCTCGATGCCGGCAGCGTCGTGGAGCGGCTTCAGCGCGACGACCATCTGCATGGTCGAGCAGTTCGGGTTGGCGATGATCCCCCGGTGCCCCTCGAGCGCCGTCGGGTTCACCTCGCTGACGACGAGCGGGACGTCGTCGTTCATGCGCCAGCGCGAGGAGTTGTCGATCACGGTCGCGCCCGCCGCCGCGAAGCGCGGCGCCCACTCGCCGGAGGTGGCACCGCCCGCCGAGAAGAGCGCGAGGTCGAAACCCGCGATGGACTCGTCGTCGAGGCCGCGCACCACGAGCCCGCCGTCGAGCTCGCGGCCGACCGAGCGCTCGGAGGCGAACGGCACGATCTCCGCGGCCGGGAACTGCCGCTCGCGGAGCAGCCTCAGCATCAACGTGCCGACCTGCCCGGTCGCCCCGACCACCGCCACTCGATATCCGTCGCTCATCGCTCGTCAGGGTACCGGTCCTTCGCTAGGGTCCTCGCATCGAGCGCCTCAGCGTGAGCGAGATCTGAAGAGGATGAGCCGCCAGCAGCTCGCGGGCTGGGATGTGACGGTGCCGGAGCGGGATGCAACGGTCGCCGGCGAGCCGCCACGGCTCAGCGTGATGATCACCTATTACAAGGGTGAAGATGTGGTCGCGGACGCCGTGCGCTCCGCCCTCGCGCAGACGGTGCCGCCGCACGAGATCGTGATCTGCGACGACGGCTCGCCCGACGACATCGACTCCGGGCTCGGCGAGCTCCGCGAGCACGTGAAGATCGTGCGCAAGGAGAACGGGGGCACCGGCTCGGCGCTGAACGCGGCCGCCCGCGCCGCGACCGGCGACTACGTCGTCCAGCTCGACGTCGACGATGTCTTCGAACCGCGCCGCCTGGAGGCGATCTCGGCCGTGCTGAGGAAGCGCCCGGACGTGGACATGATCGGCACCGACGCGATCATCGAGTACGAGGGCGGCCCGCTCTGCGAGCTCTCCGAGATCGATCCGTACCCGGAAACGGACCAGCGCGAAGGGATGCTGCGCACCTGCACCGTCCTGTGGCCGGCCGTGAGGCGCTCGCTGGTGCTCGACGCGGGCGGTTGGGACGAGAGCCTGAGGGCGATCGAGGACTGGGACTGCTGGCTTCGGCTGGTGCTGGGAGGGGCCGTCGTGGCGTTCGTCCACGAGCCGCTCTACCGCTGGCGGCTGACCGCGGGCAGCCGCTCGTCGAGCAACCGCGTCGCGCACTTCTCCGACCAGGTACGGCTGACCGAGAAGGCCCTCGACTCGTTCCCGCTGAGCGACTCAGAGCGGCGCCTCGCCTCCTCGCTGCTGGACGATGCGCCGCCGCGGGCTGGCACGCGAGGAAGCACGCCGCGCCGTAGAGGAGGGCACCGCGGACGCACGGCGCCTGTCGCTGCGGCTGATGACCGGGTCCGGGTTCGACGGCGCGACGCGCGCGAAGGCCGGAATCGCGGTCATCTCGCCGCTGCTGGCGGCGCGCTTCATCGAGCGCCGGCGCAACGCGGGCGATCCGGTGATGCTCGAGCTCTCCCAGCGGGGGTTCAGGCTCCCGTCGCGGGGGACGACGACGGCGCCCTAGGACCCGCGCCGGGCGCGGGCTGCGAGGCGGCTCGCAGCCGCCCTCGCGAGGCGGGGCCCCGGGAACAGGAAGGTGCTCCGCACGACCGGTTCCATGCCGGTCGCGAAGCGCAGCTTGTAGGAGTAGTCGCCGGGCCCGTAGTCGAGCCGTCCGACGCTGCCGCCGAACGCCTGCTCGACCGTGTGGAGCATTCCGACGAGGCCCGGCTTCAGCTTCGCGTGCTCGGGGTTCCAGCCGCTGTTGTGGAAGCTCAGCACCTCGCCCCCCTGCGTGAACAGCTGCGCGCCGGCCGGCTCGCCGTCCAGCTCGACCATGTGCAGGACCAGGCGCTCCGCCGGCAGCTCCCGGGCAACGTCCACGAGCATCCGCGGCAGTGCCTGGCCGTACTGCTCGAACCCGCTGCCCCTGTCCTCCCACCGGGCCAGGTGCAGGCGCACGTAGGTGTGCAGGTCGGCCTCGATCGTCTCCGGGGAGCTCGTGCGGATCGTGCCACCGGCCTGCTCCAGCTTCCTGCGTGCCCGGCGCATCTCGCCGCGGAAGTTGGAGCTGCGCCCGGCGAACCAGGCGTCGAAATCGCCTTCGGTCGCAGTGAACGGGCAGGGGTTGAGGTCGCCGTGGGAGATCACCGGCCGCTCCCGCCACGGCAGCTCGGCGGCCGCCAGGTGCCACGGCGCGTACCAGTCGCCGAGCGAGGAGCTGCGGAAGCGGACGATGTCCGGCGCGGGGTCGGCTTCGAGCAGCACCTTCCATGCCGCCTCGGCCACTTCCCACGCGCGACCGGGCTGGGAGAGCGGCGTGACCCTCCACAGCATGCGCTCGCCGAGCGTCGTGTAGGCGATGGTGCCGCGATCCTCCTTGGCGATCAGCGGGACGATCCCGACCAGCCCGTCGCCGTCGCGTACGGCGATGATGCGGAGCAGGCGCCCGCGCGGGGACAGATGGCGCAGCCAGGCGAGGGTCCAGGCCGGCGCCGCCATCGGCGCTGAGTTCAGGACCGCGAGGGCGTCCCATGCGGCGTACAGGTCGCCGAGGTCCCCCTCGTCGGTGATCAGCTCTGTACTCAGCAACGGCGTCGCCAGACTAGATGATCGATTCCGCGGCTCGTACTTTCGCCGGGACCCGGTAAGCGGGGTGACCGTCCCGCGCCGCCCCGCGGCGGGCGCTCAGGCGCCCGTCTGCGCGGTCATGAAGTAGATCGTCAGCAGGATCAGAACGGCCGAGACGTAGCCGACGATCTCCACCTGGCGCCGCAGCGCGAGGTACTCGGCGCTCCAGCGCACCTCGCCGTCGCCGGCCGCGGCCACGTCGCGGTCGGCGAGCTCGCCGAGTTTGCGCTCGCGCGGGGCGAAGAACGCGCCGCCGAGGCCGCCCAGCACGATGATCACCGCGAAGCCCCACTGCACGTAGAAGTCGCTCCAGACTTTGAGCTTGCTCGCCAGGTAGATGCCGCAGAGCAGCGCCAGGCCGAGGAACGGCGAGATCACGAACTTCCCGACGTAGTCCTGGATGCGGTGGAAGCCGGGCATCGCCCGGGGCTCGCGTTTGATCCCGACCGCGTACATGACCGGATACGCGAACGTCACCCCGAACGCGATCACGATCGAGGCGATGTGGAGGGCGAGGACGAACGTGTAGAAGGTGACGGCGATGACCATGCGCGCAATCTACGTGGCGCCGCGGCGTTCTCCTGCGCCTTTCAGGGCTTGACGACCATGATCGCGATCGTCGCGAGCGCGAGCAGCGGCGGTGCAGAGCCGATGACCGCGTGCAGCTTGCGCGGCTCGGCCGGTATTCCTCGCTCGGCTGGAACTCGCCGCCGGCGAAGCCCTCGAGATCGCGCTCAGCCGCCGCCTCGGCGCGTTTGGCGGCCGGGATCAGCACCGAGCCGGCAAGGTCGCCGATCACGATCGCCGCCCCGATCCCCCACTGCACGAAGAACTGCCCGAACAGGTCGCCGTCGATCGCCATGAAGATGCCCGCGCCGACGATCACCGTCAGCGCCGGGTTGAGCAGGAGCCGCTCGCTCGTGTATTCGATGCGGTGCAGCACCGGCAGGGTGCGCGGATCGGCCTTGCTCGCCACCGCGAAGGCGACCGGCAGCACGAACGTCCAGCCGAACGCGATCACGACCGCGATGATGTGAAGCGCGAGGACGAGCTCGTAGGCGGACGCGCCGAGGATCATGCGCGCGAGGCGCTCAGAACGTCGGCGCGTACTTGCCGAAGACGTCCTGCATCGCGCCGCACACCTCGCCCAGCGAGCAGCGGTCCTTCAGCGCCTGACGGATGGAGGGGAGGAGGTTCTCGCTGCCGCGTGCGGTCTCGCGCAGCTCCTCCAGCCGCTTGTCAGCCAGGTCCTGGTCGCGCTCGGCCTTGAACCGCGTCAACCGGTCGACCTGCTCGCGCTCGGACTCCGGGTCGACGCGCAGCAGCTCGGGCACTTCGATTTCGTCCTCCTCGTAGGCGTTCACGCCGACGACGATGTCCTGTTTGATGCGGTAGCGCTCCTGGTACCCCCAAGCGGACTCGTCGATCTCGCCGGTGATGAACTGGATCGCGTTGACCGAGCCGCCGAGCGAGTCGACCTTCGCGATCAGCTTGTTCGCGCGGTCTTCGATCTCGTCGGTCAGCGCCTCGACGAAGTAGGAGCCGGCGAACGGGTCGACGGTGTCGGCGGCGCCCGACTCGTTGGCGAGGATCTGCTGGGTGCGCAGCGCGATTTTGGCCGCGCGCTCCGTCGGCAGCGCCAGCGCCTCGTCGAAGCCGTTCGTGTGCAGCGACTGCGTGCCGCCGCAGACGGCGGCGAAGCCCTGCAGGGCGACGCGCACGATGTTGTTCTCCGGCTGCTGCGCGGTGAGCGTCACGCCGCCGGTCTGGGTGTGGAACCGGAGCATCGTCGACTTCGGGCTCTTGGCCCCGAAGCGCTCGGTCATGATGTGCGCCCACATCCGCCGCGCGGCGCGGAACTTCGCGACCTCCTGGAAGACGTTGTTGTGGCCGTTGAAGAAGAACGCGAGCCGCGGCGCGAAGTCGTCGACGTCGAGGCCCTTGTCGATCGCCGCCTGCACGTAGGCGATCCCGGAGGAGAGCGTGAAGGCGACCTCCTGCACGGCCGAGCAGCCCTTCTCGCGGAAGTGGTAGCCCGAGATCGAGATCGTGTTCCACTTGGGGACGCGCTCGTTGCAGTACTGGAACAGGTCGGTCGTCAGCCGCATCGTGGGCTCGGGCGGGTAGATGTAGTTGCCGCGCGCGATGTACTCCTTGAGCACGTCGTTCTGCGTGGTGCCGCGGAGCTTCTCGCTCGGCACGCCCTGCTCCTCGCCGACCAGCTCGTAGAGGAGCAGCAGGCACGCCGCCGGTGCGTTGATCGTCATCGAGGTGGACACCTCGTCGAGCGGGATGCCGTCGAACGCGGTCCGCATGTCGTCGATCGTGTCGATCGCGACGCCCGTGCGGCCGACCTCGCCCAGGCAGCGCGGGTTGTCGGAGTCGAGGCCGAGCTGCGTCGGCAGGTCGAATGCCATCGACAGGCCGGTCGAGCCCTTGGAGATCAGGTACCGGTAGCGTTCGTTGGACTCCTTGGCCGACGCGTAGCCGGCGTACTGGCGCATCGTCCAGGTCTGCTTGCGGTACATCTCGCGGTGCACGCCGCGCGTGTAGGGGAAGGAGCCGGGCTCGCCGAGATCCAGCTCCCCGGGCAGGTCCTCCTCGGTGTAGAGCTCGCCGATCTCGATGCCGGAATCGGTGAACCGGCGCGGGTCGTCGGGACCGACGATGGGCGCAACCGAGACGGTGTCGGCGGGGTCCTCGTCGCTTCGCGGCGTGGTCGTCGGCTCGGTGGCCATGAGCACGGATGATATGGAGCAGGCGGACCTCAGAGCGGCCGGGCCGGCGTCGAGGCGGCCTCGCAATTCCGCTGGCCGGACGCGTCTGTCGGGCGCAGCGCGGGTATCCTCCGCCGTGATGGCGACCTGTCTGGTTACGGGTGGGGCGGGGTTCCTGGGATCTCACCTCTGCGACGAGCTGCTCGCGCGCGGTCACCGCGTGATCTGCGTGGACAACCTCGAGACGGGGTCCCTCGCGAACATCGAGCACATCCGCGACCCGGAGCGCTTCATCCATCTGAACATCGACATCATCGACCCCTACTTCGTCGATGAGCCGGTCGACTTCGTCTACCACCTGGCCTCGCCGGCCTCGCCGATCGACTACCTGCGCCTGCCGCTGCACACGCTCAAGGTCGGCTCCTACGGCACGCACCACACGCTCGGTCTCGCCAAGGCCAAGCGCGCCCGCTTCCTGATCGCTTCGACCAGCGAGGTCTACGGCGACCCGCTCGAGCATCCGCAGTCCGAGGAGTACTGGGGACACGTCAACCCGATCGGCCCGCGCGGGGTCTACGACGAGGCGAAGCGCTACGCCGAGGCCTTGACGATGGCCTACCACCGCCAGCAGGGCGTGGACACCGCGATCGTGCGGATCTTCAACACGTACGGCAGCCGCATGCGCCCGCACGACGGGCGCGCGATCCCGACGTTCCTGCGCCAGGCGCTCGCCAGCCGCCCGATCACGGTGTTCGGCGACGGCAGCCAGACCCGCTCCTTCTGCTACGTCACCGACCTGATCCGCGGCATCATCGCGCTCGCCGAGTCCGGTTACCATGACCCGGTGAACATCGGCAATCCGGATGAGTTCACGTTGCTGGAACTCGCCGAGACGGTTCGCGAGCTTACGGGTTCGGGGTCGGAGATCGTGTACGAGGCGCTTCCCGTCGACGATCCCAAGCAGCGCCGCCCCAACATCGGCCTGGCGCAGAGGCTGCTCGAATGGTCGCCCGAGGTGCCGCTGCGCGAGGGATTGAGGCGGACGATCGAGGACTCGGGCGTCGAGGTGCTGGTCGGAGGAGGGTCTCGCTGATCGCCCGGCGCTGCGGCGCGGTCCGCGTCCAGGCTGCTGGACGGCACCGCTCCGTCGAACCCCGGAGGGTGTTGTGAGTGGCGAGATGGGAACACGTTTGCCGGGAACGTCGAGCCCCTCCCCTCCGCACAGCAAGGGTCCCTCGGCGCCCCAGCGGCCTCGCCGCCCGGCGCCGATCGTCGCCAACCGGCCGGCGCCGAGCGCGGCGACGGACCGCGATGTACGCGCGAGGCGCCCGACCGCGCTCTCCTTCGTGCTGCGTTTCTCGACGCTGCGCCGCGCGGCGCGGGTCGCGAGCCTGCTGGCGCTCGACTTCGCCGGCGTCTCGCTGGCGATCTTCACGGCGCTGCTGCTCAAGGAAGCGGTGCACGGCAGCGTCGACGCCGCGCACGACCTGCACGGCACCGAACAGTTCCTGCCGTTCTGCTTCCTGCTGACGGTCCTGCTGTTCGCGAACGCGGGGTTGTACTCGGAGCGCGCCCTGCGCCCGGGCATGACGCGCATCGTCGGCTCGCTGTTCGAGGTCGCGCTGGTCGCGCTCGTGTTCGCGCTCGTCAACGGCGAACACTTCTCCAGCTACTACCTGTTCTACGGCTCGCTGGTGTTCGCGATCTTCTACGTGTCGGCGTTCCGCGCGCTCTACGACCGCGTCACGGCGATGGCGCTGCGTGCGGCCGGGTTCCAGCGCCGCGCCGTGCTCGTCGGGCGGGGCCGGCAGATCGCCGACGTCGCCCACGCGCTCGCCGACGCCCCGCACTCGCAGATCGAGGTCGTGGGCTTCCTCTCGCCGACCCCGCTCCCGGACAACGGCCTGCGTTCCCTCGGCACGCTCTCGGATCTCGAGAACGTGCTCTCCTCGGCTCGCGTCGACGAGGTGATCATCGCCGACCCCGACTTCCCCCAGGAGGAGGCCGTCGAGCTCGTGGACCAGTGCCACCGCCGCGGCATCAGGGTGCGCCTCGCGCCCTCGACGATGGAGATCCTGATCCACCGCGCCGAGTTCGTGCCGGGGCAGTCGGTGCCGCTGTTCGAACTCGGTCCGCCGGCCTTCGAGGGCATCGACTTCGCGCTCAAGCGGACGTTCGACATCGTTGGGGCGACGTTGCTGCTGATCGTGCTCAGCCCGCTGCTGCTGGCGCTGACGCTCGCGGTCGTGCTGACCTCGCGCGGACCGATCCTGTTCCGCTCGATGCGGCGCGGGATCGGACAGCGCCCGTTCGCGTGCCTGAAGTTCCGCACCATGCACACCGACGCGGAGGAGCGCCAGGCCGACCTCGAAGAGCTCAACGAGGCCTCAGGGGCGCTGTTCAAGATCCGCGACGACCCCCGCCTCACCCCGGTCGGGCGCTTCCTGAGGCGCTTCTCGCTGGACGAGCTGCCGCAGCTGATCAACGTGCTGCGCGGCGAGATGTCGCTCGTCGGCCCGCGGCCGCTGCCCGAACGCGACTACACGATGCTCGAGGACTGGCACCGCAAGCGCTACCTCGTCCTGCCCGGCATCACCGGCCTGTGGCAGGTCTCAGGCCGCTCCGAGCTCGACTTCGACGACCTCGTGCACCTCGACTTCCTCTACCTCGAGCACTGGTCGCTGGCGCTCGACCTGACGATCCTGCTGAAGACGATCCCGGCCGTGATCTCCCGGCGCGGGGCCTACTAGGGAGCTTCGAGCCCGCCGCGCAGCGGCCCCCGCGGGGCCGAGCGTTCGCCGGTCGACTCGGCGGCGGCGCGCGCGTATACCTCCCAGGTCGCGCGCGCGGCGTCCTGCCAGCTCCAGCGCGGCGGCGCCGGTGCCGGGCGCTGCAGGCGCTGGGCGGCGTCGAGCGAGCGCGCGCATGTCTCCGGCCGGCACGAAGGTCGCACGGTCGCCGAGCACCTCGCGCGAGGCCGGACCCTCGGCAGCGGCGACGGGAGTGCCGCACGCGAGCGCCTCGACGGCGGGAAGCCCGAAGCCTGCCTGCTCGCACGAGACCAGGAGCGCGCTGGCACCCGTGTAGAGAGCGGCGAGCTCGCCGTCGTCGATCTCGCCGGTGAGGATCACGCCGGGCAGCTCGTGCGCCCAGGGACGCGTCGGTCCGACCAGCACGAGCGGCAGCTCGCGCGGCGCGGCAGCCAGCTCGGCGATGTGGCTGCTGGGATCGGGGTGCTGGAGGCCGCCGACCCACATCAGATAGCGCTCTGGAAGCCCGTGGCGGGCGCGCGCGGCGTCGACCTCCTCCTCGGCGCGCGGGTACATCGAGCCGTCGGCGGCCTCGCCGATCACGCTCACCCGCCCCGGGTCGAGCCGCAGGTGGTCGACCGCGTCCGCGGCGACGGCCTCGGTCGGCACGATCACGCACGCCGCGCGCTGCAAGGCGAGCGGACGCAGACGCTGGCGCAGGCTCGTGCGCAGGTGCTCGCTGCGCCGCTTCTGGACGTGGAGGTCGTGCACCGTGACCACCATCGGGCACGGGCTGTGCAGCATCGCGCCGTCGATCCAGGGGGTGTGGAAGACGTCGGTCTCGCGTGAGCGGAGCGCCCGCGAAGGGCGCTTCGTGTCGAGGACCTCGTCGCTGGCGGCCGCTGTCTCACGCAGGGCCCGCAGGATGCAGCGGGAGTAGCGGCCGACGCCGTCGCGATCGCCGGAAGGCCGGCTGTCGAGCGCGACCTTCATCGCTCCCGGACGCCTCGGACCCTCTCCCCATTCTCCAACACCCTCACAGCGCCAACATAATCGCTGCAAGCGGGGCTAGATAGCTTTGAGAGCGGATCTGCAGCTCTGAGGGCCACATCGTTCCCGCTAGCTCCAGCCGTTTATCCGATGCCGTCGCGTGCCTACCACGAAGAGCTCTGGCGCTCGGTGCCGCCCGGGCTCGAGCCGGCCGATTTCCAGCTGCGGCTGCGCTTCCTGCTGGAGGCGGTCGCCCCGGGCGCGCGCGTGCTCGATCTGGGCTGCGGCGAGGGGGCCTTCGCCGCCGAGCTCGTGCGCGCGGGCGCGGACGTGCTGGCCGTGGATGTCGCCGAGGAGCCGTTGCGCCGTGCGCGCGCCGCCCACCCGGACCTACGCACGCAGCTGATCGACGGCGAAGGCGAGTGGGACATCGCCGACGCGAGCTTCGACGTCGTTTGGGCGGGTGAGGTGATCGAGCACGTGGCCGACACGGCGCGCTGGCTCTCAGAGCTGCGGCGCGTGCTGCGCTCCGGCGGCCGGCTGGTGCTCACGACGCCGTCGCTCGGCCCCTCACAGCTGCTTGCCGCCGCTGTCGCACCGAACTCGTTCGCCGCGCGCTTCGATCCGCTCGACGATCACCTGCGCCACTACAGCCGCGCGACGCTGCGGGCGCTCATCGCCTCGTTCGGTTTCGAGCAGCTCTCCGTGCGGCCCGCCGGGCGCGGCGCGCGACGGCTCTTGCTCGCGCGTGCCGTGCGTGCGCGGTTCTGAGCACCGTTTCGCGCTGCGCCACCGCGCGCAGCGCCTGCACGTAGTCGTTGTAGGTCTGGACCGCTTCGGGGTGACCGGTCGTCAGAGCTTCCGGCGAGATCGAGGCGGGGTCGAGGTAGATCCCCGCGCGCATCTCCTGCACCGCGGCAGCCGGATCGGTCGGCAGGTCCAGGCGCCCCAGCGCGAGCCAGGTGCGCGGGTTCGACGGCTGCAGCCGCACGGCTTTCTCCAGCGTCGCGCGCGCCTGGAGCGGGTGCCTCCTCGCGGCCTGCACGTCGGCGAGGGCGAACAGCGCTTCGACCGACAGCGGGTCGTGCGAGACCGCGCTCTCGGCAGCAGCGGTGGCGGCGCGCGGGTTCCTCGCGAGCTGAGCCAGAGCGGTTTCGCGCGCTTCTTCGGAGCGCTGCGGCTGCCACTGCGTCCACGCGATCAGCAGCCCGCCGGCGAGCACCGCCGCGGCGATCGCGATCCGCGTCGCGCTCGGCCGGCCGATCGCGTCACGGAGCCGGCCCTGTTGCCGCGGCGTGCGGCCGTTCGCCGCGGCCGCGGGCCCCGTGGCGGCGACGGCGCCGCCGGCCGTCCCGCCCCCGCAACGGGCCGCGCCCGGCGAGCCAGCCCGCGCAGGCCAGCGCCGCGATCGCGTTGCCCGGCACGTACCAGGTCCAGTCCACCGCCGAGTGGATGCCGAACAGGACGACCATGCTCAGCATCGTCAGCAGGCCGATCCGCTCCGGCGAGTAGCGCCGCTCCGCTCCGGACGGCAGGGCCAGCCACGCCGGGCGCAGCGCCCGCGCGTATCTCCCTCCAGCTGCGCCAGCGACGGTTGAAGGGGTGCGTCGGGCGCCCCGCCGCGGCCATCCAGGTCCCGAGCAGCGCGAGTGCCAGGAGAAGACCGACGATGCCGAGGTCGGCGAGCGTCTGGACGATGAAGCCGTGGGCGTGTTTGACCGGTAGCGGCCCGGTCCGGTAGCGCAGCCGCGCGACTTCGTAGCCCGCCGCGCCGGACCCGAGCGCGGGGTGCGCCTTGAACACCTTCAGCGCCTCGTCCCAGTACTGCGCGCGCACGCTCGCGATCGCCGTCAGTCGCCCCGGCGTGTTGGGGACTTTCGCGTGCGTGTCGGTGAGCGAGTGCAACGCGTGCGAGATCGTGCCCGTGAAGCCGCGGTGGCTGGCCGCCAGCGCGCCCGCGAACGCGATCACGAGCACGCCCATCAGGCACGCCAGGGCCATGCCCGCGCGCCTGCGCAGCAGCGGCGAAGGGGCACGACGGCCGGTGAGGAACGTGACAGCGACGCCGACACCGGTGAGCAGAACGACCATCGCGATCACGAGCGCGCCCAGCTCGTGACCGGCCGAGGTGGCTTCCGCGATCGGGATCTTTTCCGAGCTGAGCGCGTGATCCTTGAAGTCCCAGGCCGCGATCGCGCCGGCACACACCGCGCCGGAGATCAGCACGGCCGCACCGCGCAGGCGCAGCGGCACGATGCAGAACCACAGCGCCGCCGCGATCGCCAGCGCCCCCAGCGCCCCGCGCGAGTAGGCCAGCAGCAGCGTCAGCAGCAGCACGCCCATGGCCGGGTAGGCGAGCGCGTTGAGCACGGCATGCCCCGCGCGCCGCGCCCCCAGCCACAGGCACCCGATCGCGCCTGCGGCCGCCGTCAGCCCGAGCGCGTTCCAGTAGCCGTACGGTTCGTAGAGTCGTGCGAACAGGTTCGCCTCGGTGAAGTGGTTCGGCAGGCTCTTGGTGAGCAGGGCGTAGCCGCAGATCACGACGGAGGCGAGCGTGATCCCGCCCAGCAGTACCGGCCAGCGGCGCGGCAGCAGCCGCGCGAGCACCACGGCGGCGGCGAACACGGCCGCGTAGCAGAGCAGCCGCCCGGCGTCTCGCCAGCTGCCGTCCGGCTGCACCGACCAGACGATCGAGACCGCGCTCAGCAGCGAGAACGCGAGCAGCAGCAGCGCCGGCCAGGCCCCGTAGGCCGGGCGGCGCGCCGGCGCGATCAACGCCGCGGCCGCGAGCAGGACCGCCGCGGCGAGCGTGAGACCGAGCTCGACGTTGGTGAGCGTGTCGAGTTTCAGGCCCCCCTGCGCGTAGAACGCGAGCAGGCACAGCACCGCCGCCACGCCGAGCGTGCCGATCCACATCCCCTGGCCGAGGATCCGGCCCGAGCCCGCGGGGGAACGCCGGCCGGGCCGCGGGGGCGGCTCCAGCGGCGGCGCCACACCGAGCGCCGGCGTCGATCCGATCCCCGCCGGGCCCGGCGGGGACTCAGTCGGAGCGCTCACCGCGGATCCGCTTGCGGGCGGCGTTGCCGGCGAAGGCCGCGGCGCAGGCGAGAACGAAGGCGAGCAACACCAGCAAGGGCGTCGGCAGCGTGCTCAGCGCGCTGGCTACGTCGGCGTGCACGACGCCGGGATGGATCGGCTGCCCGCTGACCTCGACGGGCTCTGAGCCCGAGCGCGCCGCAGAGGCGATCGCCTGCTGCTCAGCCGGGCTCGCCTGGACCACGCCCGTGGGCACGCCCGCCGCCGCTTGCGCCGCCGTGTCCGGAGGCCGCTGCGCCCTGCGCCTGGCGGATCAGCTGGCCGCATTCCGAATACTCTTCGGTCGTCGGGCTGATCTCTTTCAACGCCTTGGCGTACGCGCTCGGCGGGTAGCCGGACAGCGACTTCCCTTCGGCGCAGAGCCTGATGATCTTGTGACCGACGTCTTCGGCGCGGGCGGGCGCAGCCGCCATCAGCAGCGCGGCGAGCAGGGCGCAGGCGCTGAGCGCGAGACGTCTTGGCTGGCAGGCGATTCGCATAGCTCGATCTTCGGAAGCTATCAACGGCTCCGGGCGAGCCCCAACGTCGCCAGAGCGGCCGAGAAACCCTCGGCCCAGGCCTCGTGGGAGTACGCCCGGACGTCCTCGCAGCCAGTAACACCCATGCGGTCGCGAAGCTGCGGATCTGCCGCCAAACGCCTGATCGCGCCCGCGAGTGCCGCAGCGTCGCCCGCATCGACGATCAGCCCGTTCTCCCCGTCGCGTACGAGCCCCCCAGCGGCGGCTCCCACCGCGTCGGAGGCGATCACCGCCAGCTTCCGGTTCATCGCCTCGTTCACTACCAGGCCCCAGGGCTCCCGAAACCGCCGGGTGGCGACAGAGGGGACGACGAGCACCTGACAGGCTGCGTACGCATCGCGCAGCTGCTCGGGGTCGAGCGCCCCCAGCCCGAGTGCCCCGGGCGGCGCCTTCGCGCCGCCTGCGAGGAGGAGCGCCGCCCCGTCGGGCCGGGCGCGCTGCCACGCGTCGGCGAGCACCGAGAGGCCCTTCTCCGGGGCGTCGCGGCCGACGAACAGGAAGCGTGCCTGCTCGGGTGGGCCGGGAAGCTGCAGGGCCGCGGCCTGCCCGCGCCAGAACTCGTTGTCGACCGATTGCGGCGCGACGTGCACGTTGTGGGCGCCGCGTGCGCGGACGTAGGCGCTGACGTGCGGCCCGTAGGTGACCACGGCGTCGGCGGACGCGTAGAGCCGGCGCAGCGGCAGGTAGCTGAGGGCGTGGGCCGCGGTGAGCGGATGAGCCCACAGCGAGGCCCACAGGATCACCGGCAGCCGCGCCCGGCGGGCTCCCGCCCAAGCCGCGAGCAGCTCGGTGCGGCCGGCGGTCGAGCAGACGACGGCGCGGTGGCGCGAAGCCGACGCGAGCGAGAGGAGCTCGCGCGACCCCGCTGTGCGAACCGGGAAGGGCAGCTCGGCGGGCTGGCCGGGCCCGCCGTGAAGGACGTTCCCGCCGAACAGCGCCACCTCGATCTCCTCGCGCTCGTGGAGCGCGCGCAGCGCGCCGACGCGGTAGGCGGGCACGCTGCCCGTGACGAACAGCAACGGCTTCAAGCGAGCGCCCGCCGGTACGCCGCGACGGTCTGGCGACCGCAGCGCTCCCAGGTGAAGTGCCCGGCGACGGTGGCTCGAGCGCGCTGGCCCGCCTCGCGCAGGCGGTGCGGGTCGGACAGCAGCTCGTCGATGCGCTGCGTGAGACGCTCGATGTCGCCGGGAGGCACGAGCACGAGCCCGTCGCCCGCGGCTGCGATCTCCTCCGGCCCCGGCTCGCCACGGCAGCCGATCGCCGGTACGCCGCCCGCCATCGCCTCGATGTAGGCGACGCCGAACGCCTCGTCGGTCGAGGGCATCACGAACAGCGTGCAGCGCCGCGCCAGCTCGACCGCCTCCGCGGGCGGCAGCTGCCCGACGAACTCGACGCGATCGGCGACCTCGAGCCTCGCGGCCAGGCCTTCCAGGGCGGTGCGCTCCGGGCCGTCGCCGATCACGCGATAGCGCAGCCGCGGGTAACGCGCGCCAAGCACCGCGAGCGCTCGCAGCACGTCGCCGTGGCGCTTGCGGGGGACGAGGTGCGCGATCGTGACGAGGCTCTGCTCTCCGGCGGGACTGCGGCGCAGCTGCGCGGGCGGCATCTCCGCGCCGAGGTGGACGACCTCGGTCTCGCGCGCGCCGTGGCGGTCGCACAGCTCGGCGATCCCGTGGCTGTTGGCGAGCACGAGCCGCCCGGCGCCGAGGCCGCGAGCGACGGCCGCGGCGCCCGCGCGGCCCCGGCCGGCGGTGTAGAGGACGTCGCCGCCGTGCACCGAGACCACCATCGGCACGCCGATGCGCGCGCGCCGCACCGCGTCGGCTGCGGGTACGGCGTTGTGGGCGTGGACGAGCGAATACGGGTATGCGCGTCGCAGCCGCCGCAGGGCGGCGGCGAGGGCGGGCGCCGCCCACGCTCCCCAGCGCGGGTAGCCACGGTCGCGCGGCGGCGAGACGTAGGGCACGTACTCGATGGTGAGGCCGTCGCGGACCTGGCGGCGCGGCTCGCCCACGAGCCCGCGCAGCGCGCGCGCAGCGGCGGTCGGGCCCTGTGCGAGCGTGGCCCGCGGCGGCACCAGCCGATGCAACACGAGCACGCGCACCTCGGCCCCAGCGGCGCGCGCCGCCAGCGCCTGGCGGTGTGCCCAGATGCCCATCACGGGGTCGCGCTCGCTGGGGTAGAACTCGGCGACCACCGCCACGCGCACCGGGATCTCGCTGCGCTCGCTCACCAGCGTGTGTGCGTCGCGAGCGTGCGCTGCGCCTCGGCCGCGGTGATGTGCGGGCGGCTCTCGAGGAACGAGGCGCCCTCGGCGATCGCCTCCTCACGCGGGTAGGAGGTGGCAGCGGCTGCCTGGCGGTGGCGCACCGCCACGGCGTCGACGACGCCGCAGCGCCACCCGCGCTCGCGCGCGAGGGCCGCCCAGTGCATGTCGAGACCCCAGCCCATGCGCAGGTCCGGGAACGGGAGCAGCACGTCGAAGCTGGGCGCCGCGAAGGCGGTCACGGGCCCGATCTCGACGAAGCTGGTCTCCCGGACCACGCTGCCGGGCCGCCGCCGGGTGACCTCCCAGGCGGCGTGGGAGTGCAGGCGGTGCGCCGGCTGGGCGAGCGTCAGCGAGAACCGCTCGCACAGGAACAGGAAGCGATCGAGGAACCCGCGCGGAAGCTCGACGTCGTCGTCGATCACGAGCAGCCAGTCGTGCCCCTGCGCCGGATGCGCGGCCAGCAGGCGGTTGAGGTTCTCGAACTTGCCGGCGCTCCCCGCCGCGGCCGTGTGGAGCTCGACCTCGTGACGAGTGCGGTCCAGCTCGGCCGCGATCGCCGCGGCCAGGCGCGCCCGCTCGGGGCGCTGGACGCTCAGCGCGAGCACCCGGCGGCGCGGCGGCGCGTGGCGAGCGGCGCGGTCGAGTCGCAGCGTGCGGGCCGACAGGACCTCGCCCGCGAGGAGCAGCTCGTCCACGGCTCGCCGGCGCACCCCGTCGAGCCCGCCGACCGTGCCGCTGGCGCCCGAGAGGAACGTGGGCTCGGTGCCGGTCTGCGCCGCGGGCTTCGTCGCCCGGCGGGGATGCTGCCCGCCCCGAGCGAGCGCCTCGCGCAGCCGCCCGCTGCTGTGCGCGACCATCGTCAGCCCCGCCGCGCAGCGGCGCCGGAGCACGTGGCCTGCGCAGCCGGCGAGGGTGGTCAGCTCACGGATCCGCGATGGCGCGTGCCCGCGCCGCGCGTCGAAGCGCCGCGCCGCGCGGCCGCGTGCGTAGGCGGCGCGGCAGAGCGAGCGCAGGCGCGCGTCGGCACCGGCGCGGCGGTGCTCCACCCGCGCCGCAGCGACGTACAGCACGCTGCCCGCACCGTCCCGTTCCTGCCACTCCTGCTCGTCGCCGGCGCCGCCGAGCGTGACGTCGAACGTGCCGAGGCGCGCGAACGCCGAGCGACGGGCGGCCATGTTCGCGCCCCAGGCGAAGCGGGCCTGGGCGTCCTGCTCGCCGAGGTCGAGCGTCGTCACCGGCGGCTGCTCGCGCCCGCAGCTGTGCGGCGCCGGGCCCTCGAGGGCGGCGATGATGCGCCCGGCGAAGATGTCGGTCGTGCGGATGCTCGGCCGCGGCGAGCAGGAGCGCCGCGAGCCAGCCGTCGCAGACGCGCACGTCATCGTCGAGGAAGGCGACGAGCGCGCCCGAGCTGCTGGCGAGGCCGGTGTTGCGAGCGGCGTTCAGGCCGCGCCCCTCGTTGACGACGTAGCGGGCGCCGTGGCGCTCTGCGAGCGCTCGCGCCTCGGCCGAGGGGGTGGCTGCGTCGTCGACTACGAGCACCTCCGCGCGCTCGCGCTCGGCTTCGGCGCGCAGCGAGCCGAGGGCGATGTCGAGGTAGGGCAGGCGCTCGCGCGTGGGGATCACGATTGAGACCGGGGCGTCCATGACAGGCAGAGAGTCTAGGTTTGAGTTGCGCGATGGTCCTGTTCCTGCACAACCGCTACCGCACGACGGGCGGGGAGGAGCGGGTCGTCGAGGATCTCCTCGCGCTCGTGCGCGAGCAGCTGGGGGAGGACGCGGAGCTGCTCGCGCGCGACTCATCCTCGCTCGGAGCCGGACGGGCGGCGCGGGGTCTGTTGCGGGGCGGCTTGGACGAGCAGGAGGTGGCGGCGGCGGTGCGCCGCACCGGCGCGCGCGTCGTGCACGCTCACAACCTGCTCCCGGCGTTCGGCTGGCGGTCGCTCGCGGCGGCGCGCTCGGCCGGAGCGCGCGTCGTTCTGCATCTGCACCAGTACCGTCTCGTGTGCGCGGTCGGCGTGTGCTTCACCGACGGCCGGGATTGCACGCGCTGTCACGCGCGCAACACCCTCCCCGGGATCGCGCACAACTGCCGTGGCAACCGCGCGGAGGCCGTGGCCTATGCGTCCTCGCTCGCCCTCTGGCAGCGGCGCACCGCCGAGCTGGCGGACGTGGTGGTCGTGCCGAGCCGCTTCGCGGAGCGGCGGCTCCTCGACCTGGGCGCGCCTCTGCCCGCCGGGCGCGTGCGGGTGCTCGCCCCGCCGGTGCCGCTGGAGCCCGTGGGCGCAGGGCCCGTTGGCCGCGGCCACGCGCTCGTCGTCTCGCGGCTCGCGCCCGAGAAGGGTGTGGACGTCGCGATCGAAGCCTGCCGGCTCGCCGGCACGCCGCTCGTGGTCGCCGGCGAGGGGCCCGAGCTGGGGCGCCTGCGGGCGCTCGCGGAGGGTGGCGAGGTGCGCTTCGAAGGCCGCGTGGAGCGCGCGCGGCTGGCGGCGCTGAGAGCCGGCGCCGCGATCGCACTCGTTCCCTCGCGCTCGGCCGAGACCTTCGGGATCGCGGCCGCGGAGGCGATGGCGGCGGGGCTGCCTGTGGCGGCGAGCCGCATCGGGGCGCTGCCGGAGCTGCTCGACGAGACGGCGCTCGTGCCGCCCGGCGATGCCGTCGCGATGGCAGAGGCGATCGGGCACCTGGCCGGTGACCGCGAGCTCGGCGCACGGGGTCGGAGCCGCGTCGCGGAGCTGTGCGCGCCCGACGCGGTCGCCGCTCGTCTCGCAGCGATCTACGACGAGGCGGGTGAGTCAGACGTACCGGGTGATCCTCCCTAAGCTGGCCGGATGCCGGACCGCGCGTTGATCACGGGCATCTCGGGCCAGGACGGCTCCTTCCTGGCCGAGCTGCTGCTGGAGAAGGGCTACGAGGTCACGGGGATGCAGCACACGGGCGGCGGCTCGCTGGGCGCCAGCGAGCACCTGCGCGAGCAGCTCGAGCTCGTCGAGGGCGAGCTGCTCGACCCGGCCTCGCTGCGCCTGGCGATCGAGGCTTCGCGGCCGCAGGAGATCTACCACCTGGCTGCGCCGTCGTTCGTCCCCGCCTCCTGGGAAGACCCCGCGAACGCGACCGTGGCGATCGCGAGCGCGACGGCAGTTGTGCTGCAGGCCGTGCGGGACCTCGACGCGCCGGCGCGGGTGTTCGTGTCCGGTTCGGGAGCGATGTTCGGCGACGTGCCGCAGAGCCCCCAGAACGAGCTGACCCCGTGCCGCCCGACGACGCCGTACGCGATCGCCAAGCTCGCCGCGCACCAGCTCGTCGGGGCGCTCCGCGAGCACGACGGCCTGCATGCGAGCTCGGCGATCCTCTACAACCACGAGTCCGAGCGGCGCCCGGAGCAGTTCGTGACCCGCCGCATCACGCGCGGTGCCGCCGCGATCGCGCTCGGGCTCGAGACCGGCCTCACGCTTGGCTCGCTGGATGCCGTCAGGGACTGGTCGTTCGCCGGCGACATCGTGCGCGGCGCATGGCTGATGCTGCAGCAGCCGCGGGGCGGCGACTACGTGCTCGCGAGCGGGGTCGGCCGCACGGTCGCCGAGCTGGCGCGCACGGCCTTCGCCTGCGTCGATCTCGACGCCGAGCGCTACGTCACCGTGGACGAGGAGCTGATGCGTGCGCCCGAGCAGACGCCGAACGTGGGCGACCCCGCCAAGGCCCGGCGCGAGCTGGGCTGGGAGCCGGAGGTCTCCTTCGAGGCCCTGATCGAGCGCATGGTGCGCGCGGACCTGCGATCGCTGGAGGCCGTTGCCGGGGGGCGATAGCGGGGCACCTGCACGTCTCGGCCAGCCCCTACACTGGCCCCCTTGTCGCGCAAGATCGGCCTCGTGAAGCTGTGAGCGACCCCGCAGGAGGGGGCATCGAGATGCACCGGCCCCTGCTCTCCCCTGGGGTGAGCGTGGGCGAGGGCGTCGAGTTCGGCGCTTACGTCGTCGTCCACCCCGGCACCGTGATCGGGACGGAATGCTCGATCGGTGACCACGCGGTGCTCGGCCGCGCGCCGAAGCTCGCGCCCCACTCCGCAGCCGCCGGGACGGCCGAAGGCTTGGAGCTCGAGGCGGGCGTGACGGTCGGGGCGGGAGCGATCGTCCTCGCCGGCGCGCGGGTCGGCGCCGGGGCGATCGTCGGCGACCAGACGTTCGTGCGCGAGCGCGCCAGCATCGGCGCCGGCACCGTCGTCGGCCGTGGCAGCGTGGTCGACAACGACGTGCGGATCGGCACCCGGGTGCGCATCCAGACGAACGTGTACCTGTCGGCCGGCAGCGTCGTCGAGGACGACGTGTTCGTCGGGCCGGGAGCGGTGACGAGCAACGACGACACGATGAGCCGTCACGCGCGTGGCGTGGGACCCCAGGGGGCCGTGCTGCGGCGGGCGTGCCGCGTCGGCGCGGGGGTCGTGCTCACGCCGGGCGTCGAGGTCGGCGAGGAGGCGTTCGTGGCCGCCGGCGCCGTCGTCACGAAGGACGTGCCTGCGCGCGCGGTCGTGATGGGTGTGCCGGCGCGCGTGGTGCGCGAGGTTCCCGACGAGGACCTCTTGGAGCGCTGGCGGTAGAAACAAGGGGTGCGGTTTCGCACCTTCGTGCTCGGAGCGGTCGCCGCCGGTGTCTACGCCGGCCTGCTGCGCGAGGAGATCCTCACCTGGGGCGCGACGGCTGAGGAGGGCGCTGCCGCGCTGCCCGGCGACGAGCTCCTCCCTGTGCCGGACGGTCAGGCAACGCGGGCGATCTGGATCGAGGCCCCGCCGTCGGACGTCTGGCCGTGGATCGCGCAGATGGGTCCGGCGCCGCGCGGTGGCGCCTACACCTACGACTGGGTCGAGAACCTCATGGGACTGAACATGCACAGCGCCGACCACGTCCTCGCCGACTTCCAGCACCCGCGGATCGGCGATCAGATCGGGTTCGGCGCGAATCGCATGCGCCTGGAGCGCGTCGAGCCGCCGCACGTGCTCGCGTGGCGATCGACCGACGGCAACTGGGTGTGGCTGTTCAACCTGCGCGAGGACGGGGGCCGCACGAGGCTGATCAGTCGCAACCGCTTTCGGCTGCCGGGGCTGAAGGAGAGGCTCGGGATGCTCCCGATGGAGCCGGCGTCGCTCGTGATGGAGCGCAGGATGCTGGTTGGGATAAAGGAGCGGGCGGAGCGGCTTGCCAACGCGGACAGAGGTTCCCCACCCGTCTGCCTGACCCAGGTCAAGCGTTCGCAGCGCCAGGGGCTACCCCGACCGCAGCGCCGCCACGACCTCGTCCGCCTGCGCCCGCGTGAGCAACGGGCTCATCGGGATGGCCAGATGCGTCTGCGACGCGTACTCGGTGGCGGGCAGATCGACGCCGTCGCCCCACCGGCGCATCGCCTCCTGGCGGTGAACGGGCGTGCGGTAGTAGGGCTTGCACTCGACGCCCGCGGAGCGCAACGACGCTTCCGCTTTCTCGACCTGGGCGTCGCCGATCACGTACAGGTGCCATGCCGGTGAGGAAGCGAAGACGGGGACCGGCAGTTTGACGAGCTCGCCGAGGCCGGCGTCCTCGTAGTGGCGACCGGCTTGGCGGCGGCCGTCCGCGAAGCCGTCGAGGTGGGGGAGCTGGACGCGCAGGATCGCCGCCTGGAGCTCGTCGAGCCGGGAGTTGTAGCCGATCTCCTCGTAGGTGACCTTGTCGCGCGAGCCGTGGAAGCGGAGGACTCGCACGCGCTCGGCGAGCTCGCCGTCGCCGGTGGTGATGGCGCCGCCGTCGCCGAAGGCGCCGAGGTTCTTGGACGGGAAGAAGGAGAAGGTCGCGATCGCGCCGAGCGCGCCCGGACGGCCCGCCGGGGAGGTCGAGCCGGCGGCCTGAGCCGCGTCCTCGAGGACGGGCACGCCCAGCGCTTCGATCTCCGCGATCGGCGCCACGTTGCCGAACAGGTGCACGGCGATCACGGCCTTGGTCTTGGGCGTCAGCGCCGCCTTCACCGTCTCGGCGGTGACGCAGTACGTGTCGGGGTCGATGTCGCAGAACACCGGCGCCGCCCCCGTCGCGGGGATCGCCTCGGCTGAGGCGTAGAAGGTGAAGGAGGGGACGACGACCTCATCGCCCGGGCCGACGCCGAGCGCGCGCAGCGCGACCGTGATCGCCTCGGTGCCGTTGGCGACGCCGACCGCGTTCGCGACTCCGCAGTAGTCCGCGAACTCCCGCTCGAACGCGGTGACCTCCGGCCCGAGGATGTAGCGCTCGCTGTCGAGCACGCGCGTCACGGCGGCGCGCAGCTCGTCGTGAAGCGGCTCGAGCGGACCGGAGGTGTCGAAGAGGGGAACCGCCACGCCCTGCGCAGGCTAGCCAGCGAGCAGGTCGATGTCGGCGCGCGTCATCAACCTGATGAGCTCCTCGAAGCTCGTCTGCGGCTTCCAGCCCAGGTCGCGCTCGGCCTTGGAGGCGTCGCCGATGAGGTGGTCGACCTCGGCGGGCCGCACGAACGCGGGATCGATCGTCACGTACTGCTCGAACTCGCCGAGACCGGCCTCGTCGAACGCGATCTCGCAGCACTCGCGCACCGAGTGGGCCTCGCCGGTCGAGATCACGTAGTCCTCGGCGTTGTCTCGCTGGAGCATCAGCCACATCGCTTCCACGTAGTCCTTCGCGTAGCCCCAGTCGCGTTCGGCGTCGAGGTTGCCGAGGCGCAGCTCTTTGACGATCCCCATCTTGATCGCGGCGGCGTGCCAGGTGATCTTGCGGGTCACGAACTCCAGCCCGCGGCGCTCGCTCTCGTGGTTGAAGAGGATCCCGGAGGTCGCGTGCAGCCCGTAGGACTCCCGGTAGTTGACGGTGATGAAGTGCCCGTACGCCTTGGCGACGCCGTAGGGCGAGCGGGGATAGAAGGGCGTGCTCTCGTTCTGGGGCACCTCGCGGACCTTGCCGAACATCTCGCTGGACGAGGCCTGGTAGAAGCGCGCCTCAGGGCACGCTTCACGCATCGCCTCCAGCATGCGCGTGACGCCGACGCCGGTGAACTCGGCGGTCAGGGTGGGCTGGATCCAGGAGACCGCGACGAACGACATCGCGGCGAGGTTGTAGATCTCGTCCGGCTCGCCGGCGCGGAGCGCGTCGACGAGCGAGCTCTGGTCGAGCAGGTCGCCCTGGTGCAGGGTCAGGCGGTCGCGCAGGTGCTCGATGCGCTCGAACTTCTCGGTCGAGGCGCGCCGGACCATCGCGTGGACGTCGTAGTCCTTCTCGAGCAGCAGCTCGGCGAGGTATGAGCCGTCCTGGCCGGTGACGCCGGTGATGAGGGCTTTGCGCTGGGGCACGGCGGGCGCAGCCTATCGGCCGTCGCCCACCTGACGGCTGACCGTCGGGCCGCCGTCGGCGACGCGCGCGCGCCCGTTCTGCGATCTCGCCTTGCGCGCCTTCCCGCTGCGGCGGGGTGCCTTCGCGGGCACGCCCTCGCCCCGCGCGGCGCGCAGCTTGCGCAGCCAGCGGACCGTGTCCGCGATGCCCTCCTCGACGCTGATACGCGACTGCCAGCCGAGCAGCTCGCGCGCCTTCTCCACCGAGGGCCAGCGGCGCTGGACGTCGACCGTGAACGTCGGCAGGTGCTCGAGCTCGAACTGCTCCGGGTCCTCGCCACACGCCTCCCAGATCACGCGCGCGATCTCCGCGACCGTCATCTCGCGCGAGGCCGAGATGTTGAAGTCCTCGTTCAGCCCCGCCGGAGATCCCATCGCGGTGACGATCCCGTCGGCGATGTCGTCGACGTGGGTGAGCGTGCGCGTCTGCTCGCCGGAGCCGAAGATCTGCAGCGGGCGCTGACCGGAGAGCACCTTCTCGATCAGGTCGGGCACGGCGTGCGCGATGCCGGGCTCGGCGTCGGGCACCTCGCCCGGCCCGTAGGCGTTGAAGGGCCGGCAGATCGTGAACGGCAGACCGTGCTCCTCGTGCGCGGCGCGGCAGTAGACCTCGCCCGTCGAGCTTGGAGAACCCGTAGGCCGACAACGGCACCGGGCAGCGAGGCAGGTACGCCTCTGTCGTGGGGTACTCCTCGGCCCGCTCGAAGACCATCGACGAGGAGACGTACACGAACCGCTCGACCTCGGCGTCGAGTGCCGCGCGCACCACCGCGTTGTAGAGCGCGTTGTTGACCTCGGTGAGGGTATGGGGGAGTTTGTGGAAGTTGGCGATGCCGCCGACGATCGCGGCGAGGTGGATGACCTGCGAGCAGCCGCGCGTCGCGGCCCGGGCCTGCTCGAGGTCGCGCAGGTCGCCGGTGTGGACCTCGCAGCCCTCTCGCATCCACTGGGGAGCGAGCCGCTGGTCCGAGACCCGCACCTCGTAGGCCGGGTCCGAGAGCAGGCGCCTGACGACCGCGGCGCCGATCGTCCCGGCGCCGCCCGTGACGAGCACGCGGCTCATCCCGCCGGGCCCTCCGGCACGGCGGCCGCGAGCTGCGCGAGCTCGCTCGCGTAGCCGAACACCTGCGCGGCGCCCCAGCAGTCCCAGGGGTCGACGACGAGGCAGTTCGGCGCGGCTCGCTCGGCGATCGCTGCGAGCGTCGAGGGCTCGCGGAACTCGGAGTGGTTGGCCGCGACCACGACGGCGTCGGCGCCCGCCAGCGCCTCCTCGAGCGATGCGGTGGGCGTCGGCACGTGGTGGTCGTGGACCGTGACGTCGGCCAGCTCGCGCTCCAGCAGCCGGATCAGCTTGTGTGCGAGCGAGTCGCGCTCGTCGTCGGTGTCGGCCTTGAACGCCAGCCCGAGCACGGCCACGCGGCGTCCGGCGAGCGGGCCGAGCCGGCGCTTGATGCCTTCGACCAGGAAGAGCGGCACGGACTCGTTGACGCGTGAGACCGCCAGCAGCATGCCCGGGGCCGCCGAGCGCTCCTCCGAGAACGCGAAGTCCTTGCGCAGGCACGTGCCGGCGGTGAAGCCGGGTTGCGCGATGCCGCCGCGCGGGTAGTCGCGGTTGATCAGGTCGATCACCTCGAACACGTTGGCGGCGTAGCGCTCGCAGTCCATCATCAGCAGGTTCGGCAGCGCGAAGTTCGTGTAACGCAGGATGTTCGTCCAGATCTTCGCGAGCTCAGCCTGCACCGGCGTCGTCTGCACGATCGGGGCGGCGAAGAGGCCGAACAGCTCGGCGGCGACCTCGCCGGAGCGCGGCCCGACACCGCCGATGATGCACGGCAGCGTGTCGATCTCGGCAAAGAAGCGCCCGGCCGCGATGCGCTCGGGCGCGTGCGCGACGAACACCTCCTCGCCCACGTCGAAGCCGCGGTGCTTGGCCAGGTAGCCGGCGACGAAGTCGGTCGTGCCGGGCGCGATCGTCGAGCGGAGGATCAGCGAGTGGCCCTTCCTCAGCACGCCGAGCAGGTCATCGAGCGCGGCCCGGATGTCGCGCATGTCGATCTCTATGTGCGAGAACGACGGCGTCCCGAGCGTGATCACGATCTGCCGTGCGGCGGCGGCGTCGGCGACCTGTTCGGTGAGGGACAGCGAGCCGGTCGCGCGCGCCCGGTCGAGGGCCTCCTGCGCACCGGGCTCCTCGAACGGCATGTGGCCTTCGCGGACGGCGCGCACCCGCGCCGGGTCGTTGTCGACGCCGATCACCGACAGGCCGCGATCGGCGAGCGACAGGGCCAGGGGAAGACCGACCCGTCCGAGCCCGACGACGGCCACCTCGGCGGTGCTCTGCGGGGCGCTCATGTCGAGGCTGAGGTTAGCGGTGCAGGCGTGCGCGTATGGCCTGCTGCGCGCGCCGGCCGGCGGGTATCCTGTGACGCGCGAAATGCGCGGCGCGGGGTTTTCCGCACGCGCTACCGGGCAAGAAGCACGCGTGGGAGACCGGTGCGAGAGGGCTAGAGGGGAGTTCAGGGGGGATCTTGCATCTGTACGCGATCGCGTTCGGGCCTTCGAGGCTCGAAGAGGACGACGTGTCGGCTGCGCTCCTCGCCCTCGGGCATGACTTCGCGCGCGATCCCGCCACGGCGCCTGGAGCGACTACCGTCTCCGCCAGTGTCCGGCGCTGAGCTGATCTCCGACCTGCGCGCGGCCGAGGCGCTGGCGCCCGAGTGGGAGGAGCTCGCCGTGGCCGCATCGAACCCGGTCGCGGCCCCCGCCTGGGTTCTGGCGTGGTGGCGGCACGTCGCCGCGCCGGACGTGCAGGCGCGCGTGGTCGTGGTGCGCGACGGTCCGAGGCTGGTCGGCGTCGCCCCGCTCTACCTGGCCTCGCAGCGCCTCGGGGTCGCCGAGTACCGCTTGATGACGGATGACTTCGGGGTCTGCACGCGGCCGCTCGCGCTGCCCGGGCACGAGCGCGACCTGGCGGTCGCCGTCGGGCACGCGCTCGGCGCCGGTGAGCCGCGCGCAGGGCGCCTGCGCTTCGGGCCGATGCAGGTCCGGACACCGTGGGTGGCCGCGCTGCGGGCGGCGTGGCCGGGCGGCCGGCGCCCGCTCGTGAGGACGCTGCGGGTGGAAGGCGTGCCGGTGATCCACCTGCGCGAGCCCTCCTATGAGGACTGGCTGGCGACCCTGAGCTCGAAACTCCGCAGGGACCTGCGCCGCTCCGAGCGCCTGTTCGAGGAGGCAGGGGGGACGAGCCGCTGGAGCGAGGCAGCGACCCTGCACGCCGACGCTGAGGCGTTCGCGCGCCTGCACAGCGCCCGCTGGGAGGGGCGCGGGTGGTCGCGCCTTGCGGACCTCGGCCCGCGGTTGACGCCGTGGCTCGAGGACGTGTGCTCGGGAACGCTCGCGAGCGGGCGTGCCGGGCTCTGCGTGCTGGAGCTCGGCGGCGAGGCGATCTGCGTCGATCTGCACATGAGCGCCGGCACGGAAGCCATCGGCGTCAACGTCGGCTGGGACCAGCGGCAGGCGCGCCTCGCGCCGGCGAAGATCGCGCTGCTGCACGTGCTGCGCTCGTCGTTCGACAAGGGCTGTGAGCGCTTCGATCTCGGCGTCGGCACCCAGCAGAACAAGCTGCGGATCGCGAACGAGAGCGAGCCGGTCGCGTGGACGGCGCTGCTCCCGGCGACGGCGAGCCTCCCGTTGTCCTGGGCCACGCTGGCCCCCGATCTCGCCCGCGCGCAGGTGCGCAAGCGGCTCCCGGAGTCCTGGAAGGAGCGGATCAGGGCGGCGCGGTCCGGCTGAGCGCCGCCCGGGCACGTGCCAGCAGGTGGCGCGAGTACTGCGCGCCGAACGCCACGACGAAGCGCGGGTTGTAGCGCGCGTAGCGTCGCCACAGACGACGCGGCTCGCGCGAGAGCCGGTAGGCCCACTCGAGCCCGGAGCGCTGCATCCAGGACGGCGCCTGCGGCACGAGCCCGGCGTGGAAGTCGAACGCCGCGCCGACGCCGACGAGCAGCGGCGCGGCCAGGCGCGGGCGCATCCGGTGCATCCACTTCTCCTGCTTGGGCTGGCCGGTGCCGACCCAGACCACGGCCGCGCCGGAGGCGTCGATGCGCGCGACGATCTCGTCCTCCTCGGCGGCGGTCAGCGCGCGGAACGGCGGCGAGTAGCCACCCGCGATGTCGAGGCCGGGAAAGCGCTCGCGCAGGCGCGCTTGCAGCAGCGCGAGCGCCTCGGGCGTGCGCCCGCCGTACAGGTAGATGGGGATCCCGCGCTCGGCGGCGCGGGCACAGAACGCGGCCATCAGGTCGGGCCCGTAGACGCGCGTCGCGCGCCTGTGCCCGAGGGCTCGCAGCGCCCACACGAGCGGCTGGCCGTCGGGGACGGCAAGCGTCGCGTCGCGGACCGCCGCGGCGGTCTCGGGCTCCTCGCGCGCGCTCATCACGAGGTTGACGGCGGCGGCGGTCAGGTCGGCGCGACCGCCGGCGGCGATCGTGCGCTCCATCCAGTCGACGACCTCCTCGTAGTCGCTGACGGCGAGCGGCACGCCGAGCACCGACGCCCGCTCCGGGGGCGCGGGCGCGGCGGCGGATGACATGGAGACTGGCTCGGGCGGGATTCGGTGAAGATAGCTGCCTCCCGGACGGCGTCTGACGCCCTGCGCCGCCGGATGTTCGGGCGCGACGGCGACGGCGCCAACGGCGCTCTGGACGCCTGATCGATCCAGTCGGAGACAGCGCGCGCCACGTTTGAGGCGTGTTTGCCCCGCATCTGCGCAGAAACGCCCGGGGGCGTCAGTCGGTCCGCCCTCGCGCGGCGGGCCGGGCCGTACCCTCGGGCCCGATGTCTCCCGCCGCACTCCGCCTCTACCGCGCCGAACGAATGCTCGAGCGCGACTTCCACGCACTGCGCGCCCGGGTGCTCGCGATCGTCCGCGCCCGGCTGCGAGCCCGCGGCGCCACGCTCGACGCCGCCGACCTCGACGCCTGCTACGCCACCGCGTGGCAGGGTCTCTACGGCGAGGCCGTGCGGGGAGAGCAGGTGGCCAACCCGGCGGCCTGGCTGGCCCTCGTGACCTACCGGCGCGCGATCGAGGAGCTGCGGCTGCGCCGTCGCACCGAGTCCGGAGCTCGACCCGGCGGCCGGAGTCGAACCGGACGTGGACGCCGTGCTCGACGATCGAGCGCGGCTGCGCCAGCTGCTCGAGGGGATGCGCCGGCGCCTGGACCTGCGCGAGCGCGAAGCGGCGGCGCTCTGCTATCTGCACGGCTACTCCCGCGCGGAGGCCGCCCGCCAGATGGGCATCAGCGAGACGCGGATGCGCAAGCTGATGGAGGGGCGCGGCGCGGGGCGCGCCGGGGTGTCGCAGAAGATCGGCGCGCTCGTGCAGACGATCAGCGCGGGCGAGTTCTGCCGCGAGCAGGAGTCCCTGATGCGCGCGGTCGCCTTCGGCGTGCTCGATCCCGCCGGCGAGCGCCACCGGATCGCCGTCGCGCACCTGCGCGGCTGTCCCGCCTGCCGGCGCCACGTCGCCTCGCTGCGCGGCCTCGCGGTCGCTCTGCCGCCTGTCCTGACCCTTCCGGGCGCCGGCAAGGCGGGGCTTGCGGCGCTGGTGGCGGGCGGTCACGGCGCCGCGGCGCCGGCGCCGCTGGGCGCATCCGCGGCGGCCGGAAGCGGCGCCGCCGGAGGCGGCTGGGCGCTGGGCGGCTCAGGGCTCGCGGCGAAGCTCGCGGCGGGATGCCTGCTCGCGCTCGGCGTGGGCGCCGGGTGCGTGACGCTGGCGCGCTCGGCTCGGCCACCATCGCGGCCATGGCGCGGCGCCGGCGCGGCGTCCTGCCACGACCCTCCCGCCACAGATCGAGCCGTAGCGCCGCCGCCGCGCGCTCGGCGCTCGGCCGGTGAGGCGGCGAAGCGTCTCCGGCAGGCGCCGACGGCAGCTCCCCAACGCGAGTTCACCCCCGAGCAGCCGCCGGTCTCGGCCCGGGCACCGGCAAGGGTCGCGCGCGCCGCCGCGGCCGCCGCGGGCGACGGGCGAGGAACGGGCGACGAACGCGGGCGCGGCGCGGAACGCGAGTTCGCGCCCGGCTAGAAGGCTCCAGGCTGCGCCCGCGGTGCAGCGGAACGTCGAGATCCACTTCTGGCGCCGCGAGGACGCGCTCGAAGCGACCGGATCCGGCTGACTAGCTCTGCGGGAAGACCTTCGTCAGCTTGTGCAGCGCGAGCGGGTTCCCCCGCGGGCGCAGCCGGCCGGTGGCGACCGCCTTCAGCGGGTTCAGCCGCTGCCCGACGATGTCCGCCCAGTCCTGCCAGGCGATGCGCAGGCGCAGGTCGGGGTTCTCGGCCTCGCCCTCGGCCACGCTGCTCGAGCCGTTGTCCACGCGCAGGTGCCACGTGGCGATGTCGGGATCGGTGAACTCCCACTGGAAGATCGCGGGGCGGCGCAGGCCGTGCTGCGGGTTGACGGTCCGCCGGACGGTGTCGAACATCAGCGCCACAACCTCGGGGTCCCTGCTGGTTGGACCTTGACGGACGCCGAGCACGTTCGCTTTCGCGAGCGCGCGGCCGCGCTGTGAGAGCTCCAGCATCGTGAGGCCCGGGGGCAGCAGCGGCGGGCCCGGGAGCGACTCGACCGGCAGCCCGGCGGAGCGCAGCTTCGTCGTCATGGAGGTCACGCCCTCGACGCCGACCTCGTCGAAGGAGGATCCGAAGGTGGTGATGTAGCGCTCGTCCCAGCCCGGCGGCATCAGCACCTGGGCGGTGTAGCGGGTGACGTCGCGCAGGAGCTCGGCGACGGCCTTGGGGACGCCGACGGGGTCTTCGCGGTTCAGGTCGGCGAGGAGCTTCACGCCGAAGCCGATGTGCCGCTGCTCGTCGGCGGCGATGTTCTCCATCCCCTCGCGGAAGGCCGGCAGCTGGTCGCGGCGCTCCAGGTAGCTGGTGATGAAGTGCTGGCCGGGCTGGGCCAGCGAGGCCTCGATGACGACGTGGTAGAGCGTCACCGCCGCGGCGAGCTTGGCCGGCGAACGGTCGGCGCGCAGCTCGTCGGCCATCGTGTCGAGACGGTCGAAGATCTTGCGGAAGCCGGGGGTGAGCTGGGGGCGGATCGCCTGCAGGCCGCCGGCCACGGAGCCGTCGCCGATGCCGCAGACCTCCTGCATGAAGCGCTTGAAGAAGACCGCGTGCCGGGCCTCGTCGACCTGCTGGGTGGTCAGGAAGTACTTCTGCTCCTCCAGCGGGGCAGCGTCGATGTAGGGGGAGAGGTTGTCGGCGACGGCGTCCTCGCCCCAGAAGAACAGGCAGTAGTTCCACAACGCCGCTTGGCGCTCGAACTCGCTGAAGTCCTCGCGCCACTGGCGTGCGTCCTCGGTGAAGTCCAGCTCGCTCGCGCACCAGTTGCCCCGCTCCCAGCGTGCGTAGAGGTCCTCATAGGAGATCGCATCGGTCGGCAGGGAGCCGAGGTCTGGGGTGGGAGCGGTCGCGCTTGCCATGCGTCTCCTCCGGACGTTGGGATAACGAACGTTATCGAAATAGCGTTTGCTCTGTCAATTACGATGTGGGCATGGCCGAGCCGGGCACCCGCATGACACGCGAGCAGCGCCGCGCCAACACGCGCGAGCGCCTGCTCGACGCGGCCCGCAGCGTGTTCGCGCGCAGCGGGTTCCACGGCGCCTCGGTCGAGGAGATCGCGTCCGAGGCCGGGTTCTCGACCGGCGCGCTCTATTCCAACTTCGACGGCAAGGAGGCCCTGTTCCTGGAGTTGATGGCGCACGAGGTCGCAAAGCACGGTGAGGAAATCGCCGCCGCGGTGCGCGAGCAGGCCTCGATCTCCGAGCGCGCGGCCGGCGGCGCCAGGCAGTGGATGGCGATGATCGAGCGCGAGTCCGAGACGCTGCTCCTGTTCACCGAGTTCTGGGCCTACGGCGTCAGAGACGCCGGTATGCGTGCCCACGTCGCAGCCTGCTTCGCGGAGACGCGCAGCCTGCTCACCGGCCTGATCGCCGAGGGCGCGCGCGACTTCGACCTCGAGCTGACGATCCCCGCGGAGCACCTCGCGATCGTGATCGACGCGCTCGCCGACGGCATCGCGCGCCAGAAGCTCGCCGACCCCGACGCGGTGCCGGACGAGCTGATGGGGAGCGTGCTCGGGCTTCTGCTCTCGGCGGTGACGCGCCCGGCTCAGCGGCACAGCGCCGCGTAGTGGACGGTGAACGTCCGCCGCGCGACGGACGGCACCAGCAGATCCAGCCCGGCACGGACGGCCCACTTCGCGCCGGCCGCGGCCCGCTTCGCGCGGCCGTCCGCGTAGAAGCGGTGCACCTCGAGCGGGAGCGCGTCCTGGAGCTCTGCGACGACCGTCAGCCCGGCCTCGGCCGCGATGCCACGGGCGTCCTCGCGGGACAGCCGCTGGAGGTGGCCGATCTCCTCGGCCTGCGCACGCTTGGCCGGGCGGCGCGCTGAGACGTTGTCCTCGAGCGGCACCTCGAGCACCACGGTCGGGCAGACCCTCGCGGTCTCGGCCAGGAGCGCCGGGGGGTCGGGCACGTGCTCGAGCACGTGCGAGAGGATCCCCAGCTCGAAGGCGCCCTCGGCGAGCGGCAGCGTCGTGCCGTCGAAGATGCCGATCGCGGCGGCCGGCAGCGCCCGGCGCGCGATCTCGGCGGCCGGCTCGGAGATCTCCATCCCGGCCAGCGTGCCCCCGAAGCTCCGCCGGCTCAGCTCCGCCAGCAGCGCGCCGTCGCCGCACCCGACGTCCAGCGTGGAGGCCGGGGAGAAGCCGGCGCGCGCACACAGACGGGTCACGTGGTCGGCCTTGGCGACGGCGCTCAGCGCCCGCCAGCGCGCGTACTCGGCCGCCTCGGGCCCTTCGTGCGAATAGGCGCGCTCGTAGAAGCCGACGAGGCTCTCGGAGTCCTCCACCCCTGTGATTATCGTTGCCCGGATGAGCGCCCGGCTCACGGCGCCGCTGCGTGCGGCTCCCGCCACGGTCCCCTGCCTCGCGGCGATCGCCCTGTTCGTGGTCTGGGCGACCGACCAGGCGGGCTATCCCGTCACGCGCTGGGCCGCGGGCGGGCTGGTGGTGCTCGCGCTGCTCGCGATCGCAGCGCTCGCGATGCGCCGCTCGCGCACGCGACCACCGGCGACCGTGCTGATCGCGCTCGGCGCGCTGGCCGCCTACACGGCGTTCAGCTATCTCTCGATCGCCTGGGCCGCGTCGCAGGGCGACGCGCTCGAAGGGGCCGACCGGACGTTGCTCTATCTGCTCGTCTTCGTCCTGTTCGCGTGGTGGCCGCAGCGTGGCGTCACGGCGGCGGCGCTGCTCGTGGTGTGGACCCTCTGTCTCGCCGGGCTCGCGCTCTACGTACTGCTCCATCTCGACGGCGCCTCGGCCGCGACGCTCTCGCAGGCGATCCCCGGCGGTCGGCTCAACTTCCCGAGCGGCTATCCGAACGCCAACGCGGCAGAGTGGCTGATGGCCTTCTGGCCGGCGGTGCTGCTCGCGCGCCAGCGCGAGCTGCCCTGGGCGCTGCGCGGCCTGCTTGCGGGGTCGGCGGTGGTGCTGGCCGAGGTCGCGTTGCTCAGCCAGAGCCGCGGCTCGCTCTACGCGACGCCGGTCACCGCCGTTCTCGTCTTCGCTCTGCTGCCAGCCCGCACGCGGACGTTCGCGCTGCTCGTCCCGATCGCTGCGGGCGTCGCCGCCGCGGCCCCCGCCGCGCTGCGGGTGGGCAACCACCTGCACCAGGGCGAAGCCGTGGCCTCGAACGTCCACTCGGCGACCACCGCGACGCTGCTGGCGGCGCTCGTGGTGGCGCTCGCAGTCGGCGCCGGCGCCGCGCTGGAGGCGCACCGTCCGGGCCGGGCGCCGGGGCCACCCGGGCTCGCGCACCGCCTCACCGCCGCCGCGGCGGTCGTCGTGCTCGTCGCCGTCGTCGCGGGGGGCCTCGTCGCGGCCGGGAACCCCGTGACGCGGGTCGAACACGCCTGGCACAGCTTCAAGGGCGGATACGGCAGCATCGGCGGCGGCGACCGCCTGGTGAGCGGCCTCGGCAGCAACCGCTACGACTTCTACCGCGTCTCGCTCGACGAGTTCACCGCGCATCCGGTCGGCGGGATCGGTGCCGACAACTTCCAGCAGCAGTACCTGCGCCACGGGCGCAGCAGCGAGACGCCGCGCTACCCGCACAGCGTGGAGCTGCGCACCCTCGCGCAGACTGGCATCGTCGGGGCGATCCTCGCGATCGTGGGTGTGGTCGCGGCGCTGATCGCTTCGATGGCCGCCGCGCGCTCGCGCGAGGGGCTCGGCGCGGGCGTCGCCGCTGCCGCGCTCGCAGGCTTCGGCTACTGGGCGATCCACGGCTCGGTCGACTGGTTCTGGGAGTTCGCCGGGCTTGGGGCGCCGGCGTTCGCGATGCTCGGCCTCGCATGCGGGCTCGCGCCCCGGGGCGGCGGCGAGGCGCCCGCAGGCCGGCCCGAGGGGCACGCGGGCCGGCCCGGGGAGACCGCGAGCGGTAGGAGCGGCGGTCTTCCGCGCCCGGCGCTGATCGCGGTTGCCCTCGGGGGCACCGCGGTCGCGATCGTCGCTGCGCTGGCGCTCGCCGGGCCGTGGCTCAGCGGGCTCGAGGTCCAGCAGGCGGCGCACATCTGGCAGCGCGCGCCCGGGACCGCCTACTCGCGCCTGGAAGACGCCGCCGGGCTGGACCCGCTGAGCGCGCAGCCCTACCTCCTGGCGGGCTCGATCGCGCTGCGACGCAACGAACTCGCCCGCGGCGACCGCGAATTCGCCCGGGCGCTCGGGCGCTCGTCGGACGACGCCTACGCGACGCTCGAGCGGGGCGCGATCGCCTCGACGCAAGGACGGCAGGCGGCGGCGCTCGCGCTGCTCTCTCGTGCTGCCGCGCTGAACCCGCGCGATCCGCTCACGCTGCGGGCGCTCGAACTCGCGCGCAAAGGCCGCCGCGTCGATGTGCAGCGGCTGAATCGCGTGATCCTGCTGCAGGCGCAGCAGTTCGGTTGATCCTCATCCGTTCGTACTAGCTGTTACGGAGGGGGCCACCGTTACGATTTACGTTCGCCTCGAAGTCTCGAACATCCGAAATCTGCCTCGACAGGCCGTATCCGCTTCGCTAGCGTATACGCCCATCTCGTCGAATCGCTGAAGCTCGGGTGGGGGGCCCGTTTGACTACCAACCGAGTGAGGCGAAACCCGGTCGAGTGGCATGGACAGAGGGCGTTTTTGCCCCGGCCGAAGAAGGGAACCCACGGTAGGGACAGATGGCAAACCATCGCTTGACGACTACGCTCGCGCTGCTCGCGCTCGGGATGCTCGGCGCACTCGCGCCGGCAGCTTCCGCGTCGAGCACGCTGCTGAGCGGGTACGGCGGCCCCGGACAGGGCAACCAGGCGATCCTCGGATCGACACTGATCGGCGGCAGCGGGGGCGGGAGCGGCAGCGGCGGCAACGCCGGCGCCGCGAGCGGCGGGGAAGCGTCCTCGCCGCAGTCCGTTTCGATCGAAGCCACACCGGCGCATGTGACCAGGGCCCGCGCCGGCGGGAACGGGAGTGGAAGCACCACGCACCAGGGGACGACGCCGGGCACCGGCGGCGGGGCCGCAGGGGGCGTCGCACGGGCCCTCCCGGCACCAACCACGACCTCTGCGAGCGCCCCGGCGCTCGGGCTGAGCGGCAGCGATGTCGTCTATGTCGTGCTGGTGCTGGTGATCTTGGCGCTGACAGCTCTCGTGACGGTGTTGCTCACACGGGGCGGCGGCGCGACGCGGGGTGCTCCTGAAGCGACAGAGAGCGGCTAAAGGGAAGAGACGCAGGACCCGAGTAGTCAGTGAAGGGATCGATCCCGTAGTCAATGGACCGCGCGCGAGTAACACAGCAGACGACATCGAGCACCATCTCGCTGAGAAGCGAGCTGGCGCACGACGCCCCGACCCCGAAGACGCTGCACAGCGGCGATTTCCACGGCCCGCTGCAGTGGGCGCTCGAAGGCGCCGGCTGGGGCGTCGTGCGGCCGATCATCGACTTCGTGATGGTCTGGCTGGCGCTCGCGATCGCCCTCGGCGGCTTCGGCAGCGTCGTCCACGCCGACGGGCTGCGCGCGCCGCTGCTGCTGATGCCGTTCCTGGTGGTGCTGCTCTTCTACCTACGCGGCCTCTACCGCAGCAAGCTGCGCACCCAGGTGCTCGACGGCATCGTGCCCGTCATCAGCGGCGTCTCGGTGGCCGCGATGATGGTCGCGGTCCTCGGGCTGGCGCTCAACCACCAGGTGCCCGAACAGGGCATGTGGGCACGGGCCTGGTTCTACGCGCTCGTCGGCGTCGGGCTCGGCCGGACCGCGCTGGCCCTGGCGCAGCGCCGCGCGCGCGCCAAGCGGCTGATCGGCAAGCCCGTGCTGATCATGGGCGCGGGCGTCGTGGGCGCGCAGGTCGCGCGCCGGCTGGAGAACCACCCGGAGTACGGCCTCGCGCCCGTCGGCTTCCTCGACGAGGACCCGCGCTCGGTCGCCGAGGTGGGTGGCCGCGAGGTGCCCGTCCTCGGCACCATCGACGACCTCGAGGAGGCGGTCGAACGGACCGGCGTGAAGTACCTGATCGTCGCCTTCTCCTCGGTCGCCGACGCGCGCGTGAGCCGGCTGATCCCTCGTTGCCAGGAACTGGGGGTCGACGTCGCGGTGGTGCCGCGCATGTTCGACCTGATCAACGACCGCGTCGGCTACGACACGGTCGGCGGGCTGCCGCTGCTCTCGTTCACGGCCGTCGACCCGAAGGGCATGCAGTTCGCCGTCAAGCACGCGCTCGATCGCGTGCTCGCGCTGCTGATGCTGATCCTCCTCTCACCCTTGATCGCGCTGGCGGCGCTCGCGGTGAAGCTCTCGAGCCCGGGCCCCATGCTGTTCAAGCAGCGCCGCGTCGGCCGCGACGGCAGGGTGTTCGACTTCTACAAGTTCCGCTCGATGCGCGAGCCGGATCGGAGCGAGGACGCGCCCGAGGCCGACAGCAGCGCGCTCGACTTCCTGCTGGCGGGCGACGTCGCACCGGGCGGCGTCGAGGGCGAAGACCGGCGCACCGCGGTCGGCAGGTTCCTGCGCGGCTCCTCCGTGGACGAGCTGCCGCAGCTGTTCAACGTGCTGCGCGGCGACATGAGCCTCGTCGGGCCGCGGCCGGAGCGTCCCGAGTTCGTCGAACTGTTCCGCAACGACATCATCCGCTACGGCGACCGCCACCGCGTGAAGTCGGGGATCACCGGATGGGCCCAGGTGCACGGGCTGCGTGGCCAGACCTCGCTTGCCGAGCGGGTCGAGTGGGACAACTACTACATCGCCCACTGGTCGCTCGGGCTCGACCTGAAGATCCTCGCGCTGACCCTCGTTGCGCTCTTCCGCAACGCGGAGTAGAAACGGATTAGAGAGAGAGAGGGGTCGGTCAGGTGTGCCGCGACGCGGCGCGCGAGAGGCCCGACCAGTACTGGAGCACCCGCACGCGCAGACCGCTGGTGCCGAGCGCCGCCGGCAGCGTGATCGAGAAGCGGTTGAAGCGGTCCTGGGTGAAGAGCGCGCGATAGCGCAGCGTGCGCCCCTGGAAGGCTTCCAGCTGCATGAAGTCACCGACCGGCGCGCTGCCGCTGGCGATCACGCGGCGGCCGCTGCGCCGCAGGCTGAGCTTGACGCCCCCGTAGGGACCGAAGGGCCGGTCGAATGCTTCGCTGAGCGCCCGGAACGACGGCTTCGCCCCGCCCGTCGTGGTGAGGGCGCCGAAGTCTTCGTTGCGGGAGTCCTGGAGCTTGTAGACCATCGCCGCCGCCAGGTAGGGGGCGCGCGCCATCTCGCGGATCGAGTCGCGCAGGTTCGTCGCCTGGACCGCCCGCGTCACGCAGGCCTGTTCCTGCTCGATCTTCCGGTGCGGCCAGCAGCTGGTCCAGCCGAACTCGTCGAGCCACAGCGGCTTGGTGTCGCCGTTGGCGACCTGGACTTCGCGGATCGCCCGCACCGAGGCCAGCGTGAGGTGGTAGTAGTGGACCGAGAGGCCGTCGTAATAGCCCTTGATGCCCGCGGCGTAGAGGGCCCGCAGGAACACGCCGTTGGAGCCCACGAGCGAGCCTCCGAGCACCAGCACGCCGGGGTTGGCGGCCTTCACCGCTCCGTAGGCGGCGCGCAGGACGCGCGCGTAGTTCTGGGCCTTGTCGGGTCCCGCGAAATAGTCTTCGTTGGACTGGTCGGGCTCGTTCCAGACCTCGATCGCGGTGAGCTTGGTGCCGTAGCGCTGCACCAGCGCCGTGAGGAACGGCGGCGTAGGTGGAGGGGTCGCGCGGCGGCCAGGCGCCGGCGCCGTTGGCGGTGCGGCCCGAGGCGCAGCCTTTGAGGATCGCCGCCGGCGCCGAGGAAGCCCAGCAGGGCGTGCTGGCGACCGTTGCCACGACCTTGATGCCGGCGCGCGAGGCGTCTTCGACGAGCCGGTCGGCCCGCGCCAGCGCCTGGGGGTCGAGCGAAGGTCCGTTCGGCTCGAGCAGCGACCACCCGAAGTCCACCCGCACGACGCGCGCGTGCAGCCGTGAGGCGGTCGCGATCGCGTGGTCGATGTCGGAGGGAGTGGAGAGGTGGCTGAGGCCTGGGATGTTGACGCCGCCGAGCGGCCCGCCGGCGGCATGGGCGCTTGCCGCGGGGATCGCCAGCGCTGCCACCGCGAGCAGCGCGGCGAGCCTGCGGGAAGCTCGATGCATACCCGACACGATAATGGCGGGCCTAAAGGCGAGGCGAAGGTCCCGACGGCTCTCGCAGGCGCAGACCGGCCCGCGTGAGGTGTCCAGCTAGGCTGGCTGGAGCATGCCTCAGCACTGGATCTGGACGCAGGTCGCGATCGTCGTGTTCGTCGTGATCGGGATGATCATCGCGATCACGAAGCTGGCCTGAGGTTCAGCCGCGCCGCCACGGCAGCCGCCGGCGGCGTCTCTGCACCGTCACCTGGGGGCGCCGGGGGATCTCCTCGCCGGCGAGGATCGCCGCCGGCACGCCGAGCGTGAGCCACTCCTGCAGCTCTCCCCAGCCGCTCGCCTCGAGCTCCGCGGCGATCGACGGCGGCCGCTGCACGGGGTCGTGCGCGTCGGAGGCCACGTTGTGGGCCAGGCCGGCGTCGAGCATCGCGAGCGCCATGCGCTTGGCCTCGCCGCCGAAGCGGCCGACCAGCGAGCCGGATGTCACCGACCCGAGCGCGCCGCGGTCGATCATCCCTTCGAGCAGCGACGGGTCGCGGCGGAACCCCTGGCAGCGCTCGGGATGGGCCAGGAGCACGCGGTAGCCGAGCGAATGCAGCTCGTCGACCGCTGCATCGACGCCGGTGAGCACCGAGGTGAACGGGGGCTCGAGCAGCATCCAGGGCCCGTCGCCCAGACACAGCCCTCCCAGCTCCTCGCGGTCGAGCTCGGCGATGCGCGTGGCGGCGACCTCGGCGCCGAGCAGCACCTCGACCGGCGCCGTCCCGGCCGGCCGGGAGCTGCGCCGCCGCGTCCGCGATCGTGGTCGCGTCGTTGCGGTAGCGCGAGCTCACATGGGGGGTGGCGACGATCGTCTCGATCCCGGCGGCCGCCGCCGCCGCCAGCATCGTCTCGGTGCCGTCGATGTCGCGCGGGCCGTCGTCGATGCCCGGCAGCAGGTGGCAGTGCAGATCGATCATCGTCCGGGTTCAGACCCTAAAGATCCTTCCGGCCTGTTCCCGCCGGTTCGGGCGGCTGGTACGCTCGCGGACGAAGGCGCAGCACGGAGACCGTGCCATTGACGAGGGGTGGAATCAGGATGGAGATGAAGGTCTCGCAGCGCCCGATGGCCAGGGTGCGAGCCGTCGCCGTGGCGGCGTTGCTGCTGCTCGCCCTCGGCGCGTGCGCGCGCGTCTCCGGGGCCTCGGGCGCGACGCTGCTGCCGAACCTCGTCGCCGACCCGCCGGACACCCAGTCGATCGCGACGGACACCTCGACGGGAACGCCGCGTCTGCTCCTGCGCTTCAACGGCTACATCCACAACAAGGGCCCGGGCGCGGTCGACTTCCGCGGCTCGCGGGAAGCGCCGAAAGTCAGCCAGAAAACGACCGAAGAAGTCGAAAGAGCGCGCGAAAAAGAAGAACCGCTGCCGCAGAAAGTCGAAGAAGAACTCGCGACGCCGCCGATGAAAACGTTCCAGCGCCTGTTCACGACGAACGCGGAAGAAAAAAACATCGAACGGGCCCACGTCGACGAAACGAGCAGCGGCGAACTCGTCTACTCCGCGGGCGACGGACACCACCACTGGCATCTCCAGAAAATCGCCTCCTACTCGCTGTGGAACGCGAGCAAGACGGCCGAAGTGGCGCCCGCCCAGAAGGTGGGCTTCTGCCTGGACGACAGCCAGCACGTCGAAACGTCGATCGGGCCCTCGAGCCCCGTCTACTCCGACAACGTCGCTCCCTTCCGCGAATTCTGCCAGCGCTACCGCCCCAACGCGACGAGCCTCTTCGAGGGTATCTCGGTCGGCTGGCGCGACGTCTACGACTCCTCGCTCGCCTTCCAGTGGGTCGACCTCTCCAACGTCCTGCCCGGCGAATACTGGCTCCGCGAGGACGTCAACCGGCTCGGTTTCGTCAAAGAAACCGGCGGCGAAAACGTCCCCGTCTACTCGAACACCGCGACCGTCGTGCCCGGGTTCGACGCGCTGGCGCAGACGACCGAAACGCCCGCCGGCGTGGCGAAGACCGTGACGCTGACCTCCAAAGCGTTCAAAGACACGAGCAAACCGACCTACAAGATCGTCTCCGGCCCGGCCCACGGCGCCCTCGGCGCGATCAACAGCGAAGGCAAGGTCACCTACACGCCGACCGCGGGCTTCACCGGTGTGGACACGTTCACCTTCTCGGCCGCGGACCCCTCGAGCAAATTCCCCGAAAACCCGGCCGTCGCGACGGTCTCGATCGAAGTCGCGTCCTCGACCCAGCCGGCGGTCTCGATCGAAGGGGCGCCGGCGAGCATGCAGGCGGGCTCGAGTGTGCAGTTGACGGCGAAAGTCGTGAACGACTCGCCGGTGGTGACGTGGGGGGCGAGCGCGGGGTCGGTGACGAGCGAAGGGCGGTTCACGGCTCCCTCTGAAGTCCCGGCGGGTGGGACGGCGACGGTGACGGCGACGACGAGCAAAGGCGCGAAAGCTGAAAAGACGATCGAAATCACGCCTGCGGCCGGGAGCAAGGGGCTGCTGGTCGGGGACGCGACGGCGAGCTACTCGGTCTCGGATCAGACCGGCGCGGGTCGCGAGGAAGCGTTCCAGTTCACGGCCAAGTCGACGGGTACCGTCGAAGAACTGCTGTTCCGCACGAACGCGACCGCGAACACCGGTGTGACGGGTGTGGTGCTCGCGGTGTTCGCTGAAAACGGGGGCGTGCCGGGCGTGGTGCTGGGCAGCGCGACGGTCTCGGGTGCGCCGGCGGTGAGCTCGTGGATCAAGGCGACGGGCCTGTCGGTGCCGGTCACCGCGGGGACGAAGTACTGGCTGATCGCTTTGCCGCTCGGCTCGGGCTTCCTGCACTACAACGTCTCGAAGGGCGTCAGCGCGGGGACCGGCAACGTGGAGACGATGGCCGCGGGGCTGACGAAAGCGACGGCCGAGACCTCGTGGGCGACGTTCAACCAGGGCCCCGTCGGCTTCCAGGCCAACGGCACCGCCGGCGAAGCACAGGCGAGCGTGGCGATCGAAGGGGCGCCGGCGAGCATGACCACGGGCTCGTCGGTCCAGCTGACGGCGAAAGTGACGAACGACTCGCCGACCGTGACGTGGGGAGCGAGCGCGGGGACGATCACGAGCGAAGGCCGTTACACGGCGCCCGCGGAAGTGCCCGCAGGCGGCAAAGTCACGATCACTGCGACGACGAGCAAAGGCGCGAAAGCCGAACGGACGATCGAAATCACGGCGCCGCCGCCGGCGGTCTCGATCGAAGGGGCGCCGGCGAGCATGCAGGCGGGCTCGAGTGTGCAGTTGACGGCGAAAGTCGTGAACGACTCGCCGGTGGTGACGTGGGGGGCGAGCGCGGGGTCGGTGACGAGCGAAGGCCGGTTCACGGCTCCCTCTGAAGTCCCGGCGGGTGGGACGGCGACGGTGACGGCGACGACGAGCAAAGGCGCGAAAGCTGAAAAGACGATCGAAATCACGCCTGCGGCCGGGAGCAAGGGGCTGCTGGTCGGGGACGCGACGGCGAGCTACTCGGTCTCGGATCAGACCGGTGCGGGTCGCGAGGAAGCGTTCCAGTTCACGGCCAAGTCGACGGGTACCGTCGAAGAACTGCTGTTCCGCACGAACGCGACCGCGAACACCGGTGTGACGGGTGTGGTGCTCGCGGTGTTCGCTGAAAACGGGGGCGTGCCGGGCGTGGTGCTGGGCAGCGCCACGGTCGTCGGGTGCGCCGGCGGTGAGCTCTGGATCAAGGCGACGGGCCTGTCGGTGCCGGTCACGGCGGGGACGAAGTACTGGCTGGTCGCTTTGCCGCTCGGCTCGGGCTTCCTGCACTACAACGTCTCGAAGGGCGTCAGCGCGGGGACCGGCAACGTGGAGACGATGGCCGCGGGGCTGACGAAAGCGACCGCCGAGACCTCGTGGGCGACGTTCAACCAGGGCCCCGTCGGCTTCCAGGCCAACGGCACGACGGCTGCGTCGCCGGCGCTCGCGAGGCGTGCCGCTGCGCCGGCCGGCCGCGTCGCCGTCGCGGGCGCGCCGCAGGTCGTGACCTCAGGCACCGCGGTCCAGCTGAGCGCCGTCACGGCGGACGCCGCCGGCCCGGTGAGCTGGAGCTCCAGCGCCGGCGAGGTCGACGCGGGGCGGTCTCTTCGTCGCGCCGCGCGTGGATGCGCCGACGATGGTCACGATCGACGCGGCCGCACCGGATGCGCGCGGCCAGTCGTTGCACGTCGTGGTCGACCCGGCGCCGGCGCACGCCGCCGCACCCACCGCCACGAACGTGAGCACGACCGGCCTGGGCGGCGCGGGGCAGGGGCTCGGCGCGATGTCGGCGATGATCTTCAACCGGGAGCTCGTGATCACCACGGCGGCCGGGCGCGCCGGGGTGGCGACGATCGCCGCCCATGCGGGGCGCAGGTTGCTCGGCGGTTGCTCGAGCGTGACTCCGGCGGGTGTGGGCGTGACCTGCCGGCTCTCGCTGCACGGTGCCTCGCCCCATGCGCAGATCCGTGTGAGCGCGGTCCTGCGCAGCGGTCATCGCGTGCTCGGCTCCCGCAGCGTCGCCGGCGTGGCGCTGCCGATGATGAAGCTGATGGCGCGGCTGCCGAGGCTCGCGGGCGGCGGGATGAGCACGATGTTCTCCTACATCTGCAGCCCGGCGCTGCGTACCGGCGGGCCCGGGGCGATCGCCTCGTTGCCCTAGCCTGCGAGGTACCTTGATGCTGACTGATGTCACGGACGACATTCACGCGCAGAGCACGCCACCTTCTCGGGCTCGCGGTCCTGGCGGCTGTGGTGCTCGCCTCGATCGGCCCGGCGCACGGCGCCGCGCCCGGCACGATCCGGCCCAACCTGGTCGCCGACCCGGTGGACGGCTTCAAGGTCGAACAGTTCGGCTTCGAAGAACCGGCCGGATCGCATCACCTCGTCACCCACCTGCTGCTGCGCTTCAACGGCTACATCCACAACAAGGGCCCGGGCGCCGTCGACTTCCGCGGCTCGCGCACCGCCCCGCAGATCGAACAACCGAAGATGGAAGCGATCGAACACCGGATCGAACACCGCGAAGCGCTCTCGGGGGAACAGGAAGCCGAACTCGCGAACCCGCCGATGACAACCGACCAGCGGCTGTTCACCACCAACACAGAAGAAACGAACTTCAACCGCGCCCATGTCGAAGAACCGAGCACCGGCAAGCTGATCTACTCGAGTGCCGACGGCCACAACCACTGGCATCTGCAGGAAATCGCGCGGTACTCGCTGTGGGACGCGGGCAAGACGGCCGAAGTCGCGCCCGCCCAGAAGGTCGGCTTCTGCCTCGACGACAGCCAGCACGTCGAATCCTCGATCGGCCCGTCGACCCCCGTGTACGCCGACTCGACCGGGCGCAAATTCTGCAAAGAATGGGAACCGCAGACCACCGAAGTATGGGAGGGCATCTCGGCGGGCTGGCGGGACAAATACGACTCCGACCTGGCGCTCCAGTGGGTCGACATCTCGAACGTCCAGCCGGGCGAATACCAGGTCCGCGACGACGTCAACCCGCTCGGCTTCGTGATCGAAGAACCCGGCGCGAACCCGCCCTCCTACACGCCGGTGAGGATCTCCGGCTACGTCGCGCTGCCGCAGAGCTCGGCGACCGCGTTCCAGACGGCCACGCCCGTCACCCTCGAATCGCACGCTTTCGGACCGAAAGCGGCGCCGAGATACGAAATCGTCAGCGGACCGTCGCACGGCACCCTGACGGGCAGCGGCAGCCACCGCACCTACACACCCGCGGCAGGCTACAGCGGCTCGGACTCGTTCACCTTCCAGGCGCGGGAAGAAGGCAACCCGTTCCCCGCCGACCCGCAGAGCGCGACCGTGACGATCGAAGTCGGGGCCAATCCTCCCGACCCCAGCGTGCAGATAACGAGCTTCCCCAGCTCGCTTGTGGCGGGTACGAGCGGCACGCTCACGGCTGCCTCGAAGAACGACGCCGGGGCGATCGAATGGAGCGCGACAGGCGGTGCAAGCGTGAAGGGCGAAGGTCTGATGGGCGAGACGGCGTCGCTCACGGCTCCCTCGCAGCCGGGCACCATCACCGTCACCGCGCGGCTCGCCGACGACAAGGCGGTCACGGCGAGCCAGGACATCGAAGTCACAGCGACACCCCCCCGGCAACCGGCGCCCGGCCTGCCGCTCGTCACGACCACCGGCACGACGCCGGAAGGCGGGGTCAAGGGTCAGACCGTCGTGAAGGAGCGCGCGCTGCTGAGCCGGCCCGAGGCGATGCTGGTCGGCCCGGACCTCGAGATGAACACCCGCGTGGGGATCGCGGGCCGCGTCCGGCTGAGCGTCTACCGGGGCCGGCACCTCCTCGGCTCGTGCGTCACCGCGACACCCGCGGAACGCACCTACACGTGCAAGCTGAAGCTCTCGCGGACGCTGCGCAGAGACCGGCTCCGCGTCGTCGCGACGCTCCGCACCGGCAGCCGACTGCTCGCCACCTCCCTCGGGCCTGAGCGGATCCCGAAGATGGTGATGGTGACGGCGAGCAGCATCCACCTCGCGCACGGCGCCAGCTACGCCTCCGTCTTCTGGTGCAGCCCTTCGGCGGTGGTCGCCGCTCTCGGCGGCGAATGAGCGTCGCGCTCGCCGAGCCGCCGGCTCGTCGATGACTTCGGCGCTGGCCCTCCGGATATGATCGCGCCGCGGCTGGAAAGCACGGCGAGGCGACGCGGCTAGGAGGTCAGGATGTTCAAATCGATCGTGGTTGGCACCGACGGCTCCGACACCGCGACCCAGGCGGTCCGCCAGGCCGTCGACCTCGCCCGCGACGTCGGCGCGAAGGTCGAGCTGGTCAGCGCGTACGAGCCCGTCTCCTCGCAACGGCTGAGCGAGGAACGCCGGGAGGCGCCCGAGGACCTGCAGTGGACGATCAACCCCCGCGAGGATGTCGACGCGACGCTCGAGGTGGCCGCGAAGGTCGCGCGCGAGGCCGGCGTGGAGGTCAGGATCTACGCGCGGCAGGGCGACCCGGCCGACGCGATCCTCGACGTCGCCGAGGAGCAGGACGCCGACCTGATCGTCGTCGGCAACAAGGGCATGACGGGCGCCAAGCGCTTCCTGCTCGGCTCGGTGCCCAACAAGGTCTCGCACCACGCACCCTGCTCGGTGCTGATCATCCGCACGACCTAGCTCGCGCGGGAGGCGCGCCGGGCGCGCGCGGCGTCTTCGATGCGCCGCGACACGGGGTCCGGCAGCGAGCGCGCGATGCCGCTTTGCGCGGAAGCGCAGGACGCGCGGGGCCAGCTCCGCGCGCGTGCGCGGCCAGCGCCGGTTGCGCAGGATCAGCCCGCCCCACGAGAGCGGGTCTTCCCCGTCGGCGAAGCGCATCTTGTAGGCGTGCGTGCCGGCGCCCAGGTCGAGGCGGCGCTCGCCGCGGGCGATCCCGTCCTCGATCGCGGCGAGGATCGTCAGCATCGTCGGCTTGACGTCGGCGTGCTGCTCGGCCCAGCCGCCGTTCCAGTACTTGATCTCGCCGCCGGCGGCCTGGAACAGCTGCACCGAGACGAGCTCGCCTTCGATCTCGACCGCCCACAGCCGCAGCCGATCCGGTCCCAGCGACGCGGCCGCCTCGCCCAGCCACTCGCGCACGCCGGGTCGGGTCAGCTGCGAGTGCTCGCGGCCCTCCCAGCGGGCGGCGTGCATTGACAGCAGCGCATCGAGCGCCGGTCCCGTCTCGCGCTCGTCGACGATCTGGCGGATGGTGCCGCCGCGTTCCGCGACGCGCCGGCGCATGCGGCGCATCTGGCTGCGGAAGTTGCTCGAGCGGGAGGCCATCCAGCCGTCGAACCCCTCGCCGTCGGCGGGCAGCGCCACCGTCGGCGCGACGATCACCGAGTTCTCATAGCGCGCGAGCCGCATGCCGCTCAGCTCACGCGTCCAGTGCGAGCTCTCGGGTACCGCCTCGAACGAGACGAGATCCGGGCCCGAGCGAGAGGATCCCCTTGCGCAGCGCCGCTGCGGCTTCGCGCTCGCGCCCGGCCGTGCACAGCACGTCGACGCGGTCGGAGAATTCGGCGCCGAGGAAGCGCAGGTCGTGCCGTCCGCCTTCGCCGCGGTCCGCGAACCAGGGCGCGAGCGCCACGAGCTCATCGCCCTCTCGCAGCGCCAGGATGCGCAGCTCGCCCTCGGGCGGAGCCATGCGCCGCCACCAGCTGAGCATCCAGCCCGGCGCGCAGAGCGGCAGGCCTGCCTTCACCGCCAAGCCGTCCCAGACGCCACGAAGCGACTCCGCGCCGTCCAGCGTGTCGACGATCTCCATCTCCATCTCTCAAAGAAGCATCAACTACGCGCGCTGCTGTCGACGTCAGCGAGCAGACTCTCCCAGCTCGCGGCGAACGGGGCGATGCGCTCTGCCAGGCGGCGCAGTGAGCCGAAGTCGTCGTCTTGCTCCCAGGAGGTGTGCAGCACGATCGGCACCCATGTACCCGGCGCCCTGCTCGATCAAGCGCTCGGCGACGGGCAGGATCGTCCGCGCGTCCGCGTACAGCGGCGCGTAGCAGGGCAGGTACACCGCCTCCCCGCGCCACAGCGGCCCGCCGTGGAACCCCATCAGCGCCACGCTCTCCGGGCCTCCGCAGACGACCCTGAAGCGCTCGGAGAGCGGCTGGTACTGGGAGGCGTCGAAGCGGTTGAACGGCGGCACGAACACCCGCGTCTCGCCGACGCCCGCCGCCAGCAGGCGCCGGTTGCCCTCGTCAAGCAGCGCTCCGGTGGCCGCCACGTCCAGCCCGCACAGCTCCGAGCGCCGGCGCGGGCTCGCGTGACGGGTGCGATGGGTGGTGCCGTGCTGGGCGAACGTGACGCGGTCGCTGCGCATTCGTTCGAGCTGGGCGATCTCGCCCGCTCCCAGGTCGCGGCCGCCCCGCGAGCCGGGCGTGAGCGGGTCGTGCGTCAGCTGCGGGACGACCGCCATCAGGTGGGTGAGCCCGGCGCCCGCCATCACCTCGTGGAAGCGGGCGGACATGTCGAGGTCCTGGGGGCGGTCATAGGAGGTGTAGTAGGGGTACTCGTCCACGCGCACCAGGAAGCGCGGGGGGCCGGGGGCGGCGTCGCCGAGCACGGCCTTGCGGGCGCTCATCAGCGGCTCGAGCCACGCCTGCTCCCATTCCAGGCGCCCGAGCTTGACCGCGATCCGCTGGGCGGCGCGCACGGGCGCCGGCGGGACGCGTCGGGTCGTCAGCGCGCGGCGCACCTCCCGCGGCAGCTCGCTCGGCGGCGGCGCGGCCGCGCCGAGGTGGAGCCTCAGGTTGCGCTCGAGGTCCGCCTGCTCACCCACCGCGCCGTCCGATGCCGACTCGGGACGCGGCGCGGCGCGCCATCTCGGGCAGGTACACGCGCACGAGCGGGCCGTAGTCGCCGCGGGCGACCATGCTGTGCGCGCTGCGAGGCGCCAGCGCCAGCGCCTTCGCCATCCCCTTCACGCCTTCCGCGTGCCGTGACGCGGCCAGGTCGCGGTTCAGCCACTGGAAGCAGACGCCGATCTTCTGGTCCGGCACGGGCGGGACGGGGCGGTCGGTGGCAAGGCGGGCCCAGGTCGCGGCGACATTGACGCCGGCGCGCGCCGCGAGCGCCATGCCGCCGTAGAAGCGCCCGTTGAGCTCGGTGAAACGGGGCACGCCGTCGTCGTCGAGCAGGTACTCGCACTCGGCGAGTCCGAACCAGCCGATCGAGCGGACCAGCTCGCCGACCTTCGCGGAGAGCTGCGGGTCGGGCTGGACCGTGCGGGCGCGGGCCGTCACGCCGGCCTCCGCGGGCCAGAAGCGGTCGCAGCGCTGCTGGACCTCGGCCACCACATTGCCCTGGCGGTCGACGACGACCACCACCGCCCCGAGCGTGCCGCCCACGAGCTCCTGCAGGAGCGGCTCGCCGCCTTCGGCGCGCAGCTGCTCGACGAAGCCCCGAGCCTTCACCGCATCGGCGAAGCGCCGGGTTTCGTAGCGCGTCGGCACGTGGATGCGCGCCTTGACGACGAGAGGTCCCTGCCAGGCCGACAGCGCCTCGTCGCTGGCCTCGACCGTCCGCGGGACGGCCAGGCCGACGGCCGCGGCGGCGCGGGTGAAGGCGAGCTTGTCGAAAGAGTGCTCGACGACCTCGTGCGCGGCGTAGGGGACGATCGCGGGCGCGATCTCTGCGCGGCGGCGGGACAGCACGAGCAGGCCGACGTCGTAGGAGCAGAACACGACCTCGTAGCCGCCGACGCGCACGGCCTCGGCGATGTCGGCGATGAAGCGGTCCTCGTCGACCTCGGCCTCCTCGACGTGGTGGTGCATGCCGGTCGCGGCCGAGCGCGAGACCGTGCTGCGCTCGAACGCGCCGGTCCCGACCTCCCAGCCGTCGGCGTGCAGCATCCGCGCCGCCGCGAGCGACGCGCGGTCCCGGCCCTGGTCGACGATCAGCGCGCGCATGGCAGCAATCTGGAGAGCATCGGCAGCCGCTCAGTGTGACAGTAGCTCCCGGAACCGGCGAAATGCGCCTTTCAGGGCGTAAAGCCGACGGCCTCGCGCGCCGAGATAATCCAAGCGTGAAGATCGTAAGCGTGATGACGACCGACTCCCCGGGCGGCGCCGAGTTCGCGGCGGTGGAGATGCTCGAGGCCCTGCGCCAGCGCGGCCACGAGACCGTGATGCTGACCGACTACGCCTCGATGGCACGCGACACGGGCGTCCGCGTCGCGCCGATCTCGATCGGCCCGAAGCTCTCCACCGGCAGCTGGCCGGGCCTCGCGCTGCGCTGGCCGCTGCTCGTGCGCCGGCTGCGCGACGCGCTGCGCGCCGAGGCGCCCTACGACGTGCTGATGGTCCACTACAAGAAGGAGCAGCTCCTCGTCCCGCACCTGCCGCCGGAGCTCCGTCGCACGGTCGTCTGGGCGGAGTGGGGCCCGGTGCCGTTCCCGCTTCGGCGCGGCCTGCCGCGCCGCCGCTACCTGAAGGCCGCGCAGGACGTGCCCCTCGTGATGGCGATCTCCGAGGGGACCAAGCGCTCGGTCGCCGACGTGGGCGTGCCGGAGCACAAGATCGTCGTGGTGCCGAACGTGATGCGCGCCGAGGAGATCCGCTACAGCGACGAGGGCCGCGCGCGGGTACGCGAGCGAGCTCGGCATCCCCGCGGACGCGTTCGTCGTCGGCTGCATCTCGCGGTTCCACTTCAAGAAGCGCAACGACGTCGTCGTGCGGGCCGTGCGCGAGCTCGAAGACGAGCGCGTGCACCTGATCCTGGCGGGCAGCGGCGACACCGAGCCGGAGCTGCGCGAGCTGGCCGCGCCTCTCGACGACCGCGCGCACATCATCCCGACGCCCGGATCCGAGGTGCCCGAGGTGCTCTCGGCCTTCGACGTGTCGGTGTTCTGCCCCAGCCCGACCGAGGGCGCGCCCCGCGCGGTGATCCTCGGCATGCTCGCCTCGCGTCCGTGCCTGTCGACCGGCGCCGAGGGCGTCGCGGACATGATCCGCCCGGAGTTCGGCGCGATCGCCTCGCCCGAGAACGAGCCGGAGTCGCTACGTCCCCTGATCGCCCGCTACCTCGACGAGCCCGGGCGGGTCGCCCGCGACGGCGCCGCCGCCCGCGCCTACGCCGAGCGCACCTACGCGGCGCCTGTGGTGGCGGCGCGGATCGAGGAGCTGCTGGCGGCGGCGATCGCCGGCCGGGAGCCCGCCCCGGCATGAGCCCCGGGAGCGGCCGGCGCCTGCTGATGATCGAGCAGGGCGGCCGCGGCGGGGTCGCCGACTACACGGGCGAGCTCGTCGGCGCCCTCGCCGCCGAGGGCTGGCAGGTGACGCTGGCAACGGCCGCCGACCACCGGTACGGGGCGATCGACGGCGTCGCGATCGAGGGCGTCTTCCACTACACGCGCGGCGATTCGCGCCTGGGCCGCGAGCTTCGCGAGCACGGGCTCGGCCGCGTCGCCAACGGCATGCGCTTCCTGGCCGCGCTGCCGCGGCTCGCGTGGCTCGCCTCGCGCGCCGACGTGGTCCACACGCAGGGCTGGGAGACGCCGCAGATCGGCGTGCCGGCACTGCTCGCGCTGCGTCTGAGCGGGCGGCCTGTCGTCCAGACCACACACGGCATGTTCGACCGCGCCACCACCTCGCGCGGGGCTCGGCACCTCGCCCGCAGGCTGACCGCGCGCCTGACCGACCGCACGATCGTTCACACCCAGGCCGACCTCGACGGGCTCCCGGAGGACTTCGCGGGCCGCGCGGTCGTGATCCCGCACGGGGAGTACGGCGGGCTGGCATCGAGCGGCCGCGCCGCCGACCGCGAGCGCGCGCGCGAGGCGCTGGGCCTGCCGGCAGGCGCGGCGGTCACGCTGATGTTCGGGCAGCTGCGCCCGGACAAGGGGCTCGACGACCTCGTCGAGGCGCTCGGGCGCGCCCAGTCCACCCACCTGCTCGTCGGCGGCGAGGACCTCGGGGGGCTCTCAGCCGTGCGCGCCGAGCTGGCTGCGCTCGGCGATCGCGCCGTCGTCCGCGAGGGCTTCCTCGACATGGACGAGGTGGCGGAGCTGTTCGCCGCCGCCGACACGGTCGCGCTGCCTTACCGCGAGGCGAGCCAGAGCGGCGTGCTGCTGCTCGCCTACGGCTTCTCCCGGCCCGTGATCATCTACCCCTCCGGCGGAATGCTGGAGGCGGTCGTCGACGGCGAGACCGGCTGGGTCTGCACCGAGCCCACGCCGGCGGCTCTCGCCGAGGCGCTGATCGCAGCGTCCGCCGCAGGCCCGGCCGAGGCGCTGCGCCGCGGCGAGCGGGGGCACGCGCTTGCCGACGAGCGCTACGCCTGGCCGGCGATCGCGCGGCGCACGGCCGAGGTCTACGAGGACGTGATCCCATGAGGACCAGCAGGCGCAGGCAGGAGGCTGGGCGGACGCGCCGTATCCACACCGTGATGCGGCCCCCGGCGCCTTGGAGTCGAGCCAGATGAGGCGGGCCGTGATCCTGGCCGGCGGCGAGGGAACGCGCCTTCGCCCCTACACGACCGTGCTGCCGAAGCCGCTGATGCCGATCGGCGACCGGCCCGTTCTCGACATCGTCGTCCGCCAGCTGAAGGCCCACGGCTTCGAGCACATCACGATGGCGACCGGCTACCTGGCCGAGCTGATCGAGGCGTTCTTCCGCGACGGCGAGAACTACGGCGTCAAGATCGACTACTTCCGCGAGCGCGAACCCCTCGGCACCGTGGGTGCGCTGGCCCTGATCGACGGGCTCGGCGAGGACGACGTGCTGGTGATGAACGGCGACGTGCTCACCGACATCGACTACGGCGCGCTGCTGGACCGCCACGCCGGGAGCGATGCCGCCGCCACGATCGCCACCAAGAAGCGCCACATCCAGGTCTCGCTCGGCGTCCTGCGCTTCGGCGACGACGGCGACCCCACGCGCCTGACGGGCTACGACGAGAAGCCCGAGATCGACTACGTCGCCTCGATGGGCGTCTACTGCTTCGCGCCGCGGGCCCTGAAGCACATCGTGGCGGGCGAGCGGCTCGACTTCCCCGACCTGATCCTGCGGCTGATCGCAGACGGCGACATCGTGCGCTCCTGGCTGAGCGACGACTACTGGCTCGACATCGGGCGCCACGACGACTACGAGCAGGCGCAGGAGGAGTTCGAGTCCGTGCGGGACCGGTTGATCCCGGGCGAGGCGTCTGGCTAGACGGTCCGGGCTCTCGCGAGGCGAAGGTGCTCAAGCAGCGAGCGCGCTGCGTACCGCCTCGACCACGATCTCGACCTCATCGGTCGTGGTGCTCGAGCTGAGCGGCAGCGCGCAGTGCCTGGCCGCGACCTCGGTGGCCGCCGGCAGGCCGTCGGCCGGGGCGTAGGGGCCGTAGTCGGTGAAGCTGTGCAGCGCGGGGTACCAGGTCGTCTGGACGCCGGCGTCTTTGAGCTGGTCGCGGAAGCGGTCGCGCCGCTCGCGGTCGGAGAGCAGCACCGGGAAGGCGAAATGCGAGGAGCGCTCGACCGCCTCCTCGTCGAAGCAGAGCTCGAGCCCGTCGATCCCGGCCAGCCGCTGCCGGTAGTCGCGGACGGTCTCGCGGCGCGCCCGCAGCGAGTCAGGGAGGCGCTCCAGCCGGCTCAGCCCGAGCGCCGCGCGCGGCTCGTCCATGCGGTAGTTGAAGCCGATGTCGACGATGTCGTAGGCCGGGTCGTGGCCGCGGTGACGGTCCCAGGTGCTGCTGGTGAGGGCGTGCGAGCGCAGCAGGCGCACGCGCTCGGCGTGCGCGGCCGAGGGCGAGCTGACCATGCCGCCCTCGCCGACGCAGAGCTGCTTCTTGGAGAAGAAGCTGAAGGCGCCGAGATCGCCGACGGTCCCGACGTGGCGGCCGCCCGCGTCCACGGTGGCGCCGATCGCCTGCGCGCAGTCCTCGATCAGCACGAGGCCGTGCTCGTCGCACAGGGCTCGCAGCTCGGCGAGCGCAGCCGGGTACCCGCAGAAGTGGACGGCGATCACGGCCTTCGTCCGCGGCGTGAGGCGCTGCGCGACGTCCGCCGGGTCGAGCACGAACTCATGCGGCGAGAGGACGTCGCAGAGGACCGGCGTCGCGCCGACGTAGCGGACCGCCGCGGCACTCGCGACGAAGGTGAAGGCCGGGACGATCACCTCGTCGCCGGGACCGAGCCCGGCCGCGAGGCACGCGAGGTGCAGGGCTGCAGTCCCGGAGGAGACCGTGACCGCGTGCTCGGTACCGACGTACTCGCCGAGCGCCTGCTCGAAGGCGGCGATGCGCGGGCCCATCGTCAGCCAGCCGGACGCGAGGCAGTCGAGCACGGCCTGCACGTCCTGCTCGGGAACGGCGATGTCCGTCAGCGGCACGCGCCAGTCGGTCATCGCTTCACCGCCTCGGCGAGCGCGGTGACGACGCGGTCCTGATCGTCGTGGCTCATGTGTGGGTAGAAGGGGAGCGTCAGCTCGGTCCGCGAGGCGAGCTCGGTGATCGGGAGCGAGACCCCCGGGTAGCGCTCCTGATAGGCCGAGAAGCGGTGGATCGAGGGATAGAAGATGCTGGTCTGGATGCCGCGCTCGCGCAGCTTGCTCGAGACCTCGCCCTGGCGGCCGTCCTCCTCCAGCATGATCGGGATCACGTAGGCGGAGGAGGTGTGGACCTCCTCGTCCGTGAACGGGACGATGATCTCGTCGATGCCGGCGAGCAGCGAGCGGTAGCGCAGCGTCAGCTCCCGGCGGCGCTCGATTTCCGCCTCCAGGCGGCCCATGCGCGAGAGCAGCAGCGCTGAGCGCGGCTCGTCGAGCCGGTAGTTGTAGCCGAGCCCGACCACGTCGTAGGTGTCCGTGCGGCCGCTGTGGCGGTCCCACGTGCCGCTGGTCATGCAGTGCGAGCGGTGCGAGCGAACCGATTCCGCGACCTCGTCGCTGTCGGTGCACAGCAGCCCGCCCTCACCGACCGAGAGCACCTTGTTGGAGAAGAAGCTGAACGCCCCGGCCAGTCCCCAGGTGCCGAGCTTGCGGTCGTGCAGCGTCGCGCTCGGAGCGTGCGCCACGTCCTCGATCAGCGCGATGCCGTGCTCCTCGCACAGCTCCTTCATGCGGTCGGCGGCGGCGGCGTAGCCCGCGTAGTGGACGATGCAGACCGCCTTCGTGCGGGGCGTGATGCGCCGCTCGACGTCCTCGGGATCGAGGCTCGGTACCTCGCGCGAGACGATCTCGGCGAACACGGGGTCCGCGCCGCAGTAGATCGCCGCCGTCGCGGTCGCCGCGAAGGTGAACGAGGGCACGATCACCTCGTCGCCGGGGCCGACGCCCGCGGCGAGGTAGGCGAGGTGGAGCGCGGCCGTGCAGCTCGAGACCGCGATCGCGTGCTTGGCGCCGAGGTGCTCGGCGAACACGCGCTCGAACTCTGCGGTGCGGGGTCCGAGCGTCAGCCAGCCCGAGCGCAGCGTCTCCGCGACCGCCTCGAGGTCCTGCGGCTGGAGCTGCAGATCGAAGAGCGGGAGCTCCGGGAAGGTCTCCGTCGAGGCCACGGCGTCGCGCCTACGGGATGTTCTTGTAACGCGAGTCGTACGGATCGCCGAAGCGGCCCTCGTCGAGCGCGGCCATGATCTCGGCGATCCCGTCGGGCACCGTCATCAGCGTCTCGAAGCCGAGCTCGGCCTTGATCTTGTCGAAGCTGACCTTGTAGTCGCGCGGGTCCTCGTCCTTCTTGACGAAGGTGACCGTGCCCTTGTCGGTCTGCCTGCCGATCTCCTCGACGATGTCGAGCTTGCGGTAGTTCTCGCCCGAGCGGCCGGCGTTGAAGACGTTGCTCCCGACCTTCTCCACGGGCGCTTCGAGCACCGTGCGCACGGCGCGGCCCGCGTCGCGGACGTGGATGTAGGGGCGCCAGAACTGCTCGCCGAACACTTCCAGCTCCTTGTCGGCCCACAGTTCGCGGGTGAACTCGTTGACGGTCAGGTCGAAGCGCATGCGCCGCCCGACGCCGTAGACGGTTGCGAAGCGCAGGCAGGTCGGCGACATGCCGTTGCCGCCGCCGCCCAGGATCAGCTTCTCCATGCCGACCTTCTGCTCCGCGTAGAGCGAGACCGGGCGCAGCTCGCCCTCCTCGGTGATCGGCACGGTCGGGTCGGCCATGCGGCCGTAGTTCGAGCACGTCGAGGCGAACACGAGCCGCTGCACGCCGGCCGCTTTGGCGTCGGCGACGAGCGACTCGGTGGCCTGCACGTTGACTTCGTCGGACTCCTGCGGGTCGCGCGCGCAGGCGGGGTCGCCGACGATCGCCGCCAGGTGGACGACCGCGTCGGCGCCGTCGAGGGCGCGGGCGCGGGCGTCCGCGTCGCGGATGTCGCCACGAACGACCTCGATGCCCTTCTGCTCCTGCTCGCTGGCGATGTCCTCCTGCCCGTGGAGCAGCGAGTCGAGCACCCTCACCTCGTGGCCGTTCTCGAGCAGCTCGTTCGCAAGGAGGGAGCCGATGTAGCCGCTTCCGCCGGTGATCAAGGTCTTAGCCACGTCGTCCTGGTCCTCTCGTGTCGTGTGTGCGAGTGCCCTGGCGCGGGCGTGCTCGAGCGTCGGAGCCGCCGCGACGGCTCCTCCGATGCTACAGCCGCTATCGGCATGGCCCCGAGGGCGCTTGAGCGACCGCCGCCGCCCGCCACCGGCGCTACAAATCGCCGCGTGAGTCGCCGATGGTGGGTATCGTGACCCTTCCTCGGTCGAGAATGTCGAGCAGATGCCGACCATAGCTCGCGACGTAACGCGCCAGCGCGCGGCCTCCGACATTCTGATGCAGGTCGTCGTGCGCGTCGCCAACCTCGCGCTGGGCGCGTTCGTCACCGCGTTGCTCGTGCGCACGCTCGGCAAGGCCCACTACGGCCAGTGGTCGACGACCTTCATCGTGATCGGGCTGATCGCGTTCTTCTCGACCTTCGGGATCGAAGAAATCGCGATCCGGGAAGCGGCGCGCGACCCCGACCGCGAGTTCGACTGGCTCGGCTCGGTGATGATGGTGCGGATCGTCCTGCTCGGACCGATCACGCTCGCCGCGCTGGCGGCGGTCGTGCTCCTGCACGAGAGCCAGGAAATGCTGATCGCCGGGGTGATCCTGGTCCTGGCGATGCCGTTCGGTGGCGTCAGCGCGATCGCGCTGATGTTCAGGCTGCGGGTCGACAACCGCATCCCGATGGTCGTCCTGACCCTGCGCAGCGTGCTGTGGGGGGCGGCGGTGGTGGTCATCTACCTGAAGGGCGGCGGCATGATCGCGCTCTCGATCGCGATGGTCGTCACGAACCTGTGCGGGACGTTCGTGAACGTGATCGCCGCGCGAAAACTCGTCGGCGGCTGGCCGCGCCCGACCAGGCGCTACGCGCTCCCGCTCATACAGCGCGCGGTGCCGGTCGGCATAACGGGGCTGCTCGTGATGGCCTACGCGCGCATCGACCAGGTGCTCGTGTTCTCGCTCAGGGGCGCCAAGGAGGCGGGGCTGTACGGATCGATCTACGTGCTGCTGGACTCCTCGCACTTCGTGCCCGGCTCGATCCTGACCACGATGGCGCCGGTCATCGCCGCCGCCTGGCCGAGCGACCGCGAGCGGCTGCTGCGAGCCGTGCGCAACACGCTCGAGCTGCTCTGCGTGGGGTCCTTCGGCGCCCTCGCCTTCGCCGCCGTCTGCTCCGAACCGGTCGTGCGGCTGATCTTCGGCGAGGAATTCATCGAAGCGGCGCCGATCCTGCCGATTCTCGGCGGCGCCTTCGTGCTGATCTCCTTCGGCTACCTGTTCGACAACATCGTGCTGGTCACGGGCAAGCAGGGACGCCTGGTGAAGATCTGCCTGGCGGCGCTGGTCTTCAACGTCGCCGGCAACGTCGCGCTCGTACCCACGTTCGGCTTCCACGCCGCCGCCTGGATGACGCTCGCGACCGAGGCCCTGGTGGCGGCGCTCGAGATCAGGCTCGTGGCCGAGAGCGTGTCCCTGCGCGAGATCAGCTACGGGCGCATCCTGCGCACGACCGTGTGCGCCCTGCTCCTGGCCGGCGGAGCTGGTGATCGCAAAAGAGCTGGGCGCCGGGCTCGGCGTGCTGGTCGCGCTCGCGTGCGTCAGCTACCCGGCGCTCCTGCTCGCGCTGGGTGGCATGTCGATCGACGACATCCTCGTCGTGCTGCGGCGCCGGCAGCCGGCCGCCTGAGCGGCGCACGTCCGAACGCCGGATAGCGTGTGCCCCCGCCGATGCGGATCCTGATCGTCTCGAACCTGTTCCCGCCCGTGACCTCGGGCGGCTACGAGGCGGAGTGCAGCGCGGTCACCGAGCACCTGCGGCGCGACCACGAGGTGCAGGTGCTGACCACGAGGCCGCGCCGCGGCAGCCTGTCCATGCAACCCGGTGTGCTGCGCGAGCTGGACCTCCTGAGCGGCGACGCGACCGGCGCGCGCCGGGCGCCGCCGGCGGCGCTTCGCTCGACCGAGGTCACGCGGCGCCTGCGCGCCTGGGGGCCGGAGCTCGTATACGCGTGGAACTGCGCGAACATGCCCCAGGCGGGGTTGCGGCTGCTCGCCGACAGCGGCGTGCCGATGGCGTTCCGCGTGTGCGAGCACTGGTTCGACGGCCTGTTCACACGCGACCAGTTCATGCGCGAGCTGCTCCCGGCGAAACGCGGGCCCGGGCGCATGGCGTGGGCGGCAGGCTGTCGCGCGCTGAACCGGCTGCCGCAGCTGCGGTTGAACCCGCGCGCGCCGCTGCGCGCCGCGCTCTCGTGGAACTCGCACGCGCTCGAGCGCAGCGTGCCCACGCCCGCGTTCCTCGAGCCGGTCCTCGAGCGCGTGCAGCATCCGGTGCCCCCCCACGGGGACCTGTTCGAGCGCGTTCAGCGGGCGCCGGCGCCGGTGCCGGAGATCGTCTTCGTCGGGCGCGTGAACCGCTTCAAGGGGCTCGGCGTGGCGATCGAGGCGCTGGCGATCCTGCGTGCGGGGCGCCACCCCGGCGCGCGGCTGGTCGTGATCGGGCCCGAGGAGGAGCCTGACTACGCGGCCGAGATGCGGGCGCTCATCAACCGTCGCGGTCTCGACGGCGCCGTCACGTGGCGTGGGCAACTCGGCCCGGAGCAGACGGCGGCGGCGCTGGCAGGCGCGCATGCGCTGATCCTGCCGTCGACGTGGGAGGAGCCGTTCGGGCTCGTCGCGATCGAGGCGGCGCTCGCGCGCGTGCCGGTCGTCGCCTCGGACATCGGCGGCATCGGCGAGGGGCTGCGCGACGGCGAGCATTCGCTGCTCTTCGAGCGCGGCGACTTCGCCGGCGCGGCGGTGGCGCTCGAACGGGTGCTCGGCGAATCCGAGGCCACCGCCGCCAGGGTCGAGCGGGCGCGGGCGCGCGCCGAGGAGTTCCGCATCGGGCCCTACCTCGCCGAGCAGGAACGCTTCGTGCTCGACGCCCGCGCGGCGCTCGTGTGAGCGGCGAGAAGCCCCGTGCGGGGCGGCTCGGGTTTCTCCCACCGTCGCGCGAGCCGCACGCTTGCATGCGGTGAGGAACGTCGCGGGTAGGTAGCATCCGTGGTCACCGAGCACCCCGCCCGCCGGGCCTCAAGAAGGGAGCGGCGAGCGACGATAGGAGTGGTGTCGTGAGAACTGTGGCCTGCAGCGGACCCGCGCATCCCGAGCGGCTACCCCGTGCACCCCGTCACCGAGAACAGGCGATGAGAGCCGACAACCGCTTCGAGCCGCTGGGGGAAAGCAACTCCGTCTCGACCGCGCTCGAGGTCCTGCGACGCCGCTGGCCGGTGGCACTCGGAATCGTGCTGGTGTGCACGATCGTCTCCGTGGTCCAGCAGAAGCGGGCCACCCCCTCCTACAAGGCGACCGCGAACGTCGCCTTCCACTGCTCGACGATCACCGAAAGCGCGCTCCAGGTCGGCTCCGCCAACTGCGTCGAACCGCAACGCGAAGCCGACACGCAGGTCACGATCGCGCACTCGCCCGAAGTCGGACAGTCGGTGCGCACACAGCTGGGCAACACGCTCGGCGTCGACGAACTGCTCGGGATGGTCGGCATCGAAGCGGCGCCGAACGCCGACGTGCTGAACATCACGGCCTCCGCCGGCGACCCGCGCGAGGCCGCGCGCATCGCCAACGCGTTCGCGAACCAGTACATCACCTTCAAGGCGAACTCCCAGCTGAGCACGATCGACGCCGCCAAACGCCAGCTGCAGCAGCAGCTGGCGACGACGACGCCGGGCACACCCGACGCCGCCTCGCTGGAATCGCAGATCCAGCGCCTCACGCAGGCGCGCGCGGTCGTCGGCTCGGGCGCCGACATCATCGGCCGCGCCACGCCGCCCGGCGCGCCGTCGGGCATGCACCTCTCGACGGCGATCATCATCGGCCTGCTGGTCGGGGTCGCGCTCGCCTTCACGGTGCTCTTCCTGCTCGAGTCGCTCGACCGCCGCATCAAGACCGTCGACGAGTTCGAACGCGAGTACCGCCTGTCGGCGCTGACCGTCGTGCCGCAGTCCTCGATGGGCCCGCCACGGGCCGACGAACGCGGGGAGCTGCTCGAGCCCTACAGGATCCTGCGCAGCGCGCTCGAATTCGCCGCGGTGACGCGTGCGATGGACACGCTGCTGGTGACCAGCGCGGTGCCGGGCGAGGGCAAGACGACGGTGTCCGTCGATCTCGCCCAGGTGATCGCGCTCACCAAACGCCGCGTCGTGCTGCTCGAGCTCGACCTGCGCATGCCGACCTTCACGCGCCACTTCGGCCTCGACCCGCGCCGCGGTCTCACGACCGCGCTGCTGCGTGGGGAGGCCCCCGCCGACCTGCTGGTCGAGCCGCTGCCGGAGCTTCCCAATATGTCGGTGCTCCCCTCCGGGCCGCTGCCGCACAACCCGGCGGAGCTTCTCGCGAGCCCGGTGATCGGCGAGATCATCACCGAACTCGGCCAGGGCGGGGAGACGATGGTGATCATCGACGCGCCCCCGCTGAACCCCGTCGCAGACGCTCAGATCCTGCTCAACAGCTCGGCGGTCCAGGCCACCCTGCTGGTCTCGCGGCTCAACAAAACGACGCGCGACGAGGTCCGCCGCGCCCGCGGCATCCTCGACCGGCACATGGTCGAGCCCGTCGGCCTCGTGATCACGGGCATGCGCGACGGCGGCCGCTACTCCTACTCCGCCTACGGCGAGAACGCGGGCACGGTCGACGTCAACGGCGACAGCCTGCAGCGGCGCCGCGCCCGCGGCTCGGCGAAAGACCGCGAACCCGTCTAGGCCCAGAGCGCCGTGCCCTGGCGTCTGCACCTGCGCTCTGTCGACGGCCGCGAAGCGCTGACGGCGGTCCTCGCGAGCGTCGCGACGGCGCTGATCATCCTGATCGCCCACCGCAAGGTGAGCCCGACCCTCGCGCTGATGGCACCGCTGGCGCTGACGCTGGTGGTGATCGTGCTGATGCGACCGCTGCTCGCGGTCGGCATCGCCGTCGTCGTGCCGATCCTGTTCGAGGGACCCACGTTCGGGCTGCTCACCTTCACGCAGCACATCTACGACCCGTTCTACAAGCGCATCACGCCGGTCGACGCGCTCGTGATCCTCGCCGTCGCCTCCGTGGCGCTCGAGATGATCCGCGACCGCCGTCCGCTGCGATTACCCACGCGAGCTGATCTTCCCGGACATCCTGCTCGTGCTGGGCATGGTGAGCGGGATCGCGGTCGGCAAATCGGGCGGCTCGGGGCTGAAGTCCTTGCTGCTGGCCGAGAACCTGCTCGCCTACCTGCTCGTCCTGCCGATCGCCGTCGCCAACCTGAGAGTGGACGCCTCCCGGATGCGGCAGCTGATCGGCGGGTTCTTCGCGCTGGCGGTGCTGAAGGGGCTTCTCGGGGTGATCGAGATCGCCGGGCACAAGGGCCCCGCGATCGAGGGCAGCTCCAGCCTCACCTACTACGAACCCACCGCCAACTGGGTGGTCATGGTGGCGCTGCTGGGCATCGTCGCGGCGATCCTCGCGCGGCTGCGCCCGCCGCTGTGGATGCTCCTCGGCACCCCGCTGCTGATCGCCTCGCTGCTCCTCTCCTACCGGCGCTCCTTCTGGATCGCCGCGGCGCTCGGCCTGCTGCTGGTCGTGCTGCTCGCGCTCTCGCCGGTCGGGCGGCGGCTGCTGGTCCCGACGGCGCTGTTCGTCGCCGCGGGGATCTGGCTGCTCGGCTCGATCAACTTCCAGTCCTCGCAGTCTCCGATCGTCAAGCGCGCCGCGTCGCTCTCGCCGAGCAGCCTCGCCAACAACGTCGAAGACCGCTACCGGCTCGACGAGCGCGCGAACGTCCTTGCCCAGCTCGAAAAGAAACCGATCACGGGGCTCGGGATCCTCGTGCCCTGGGAAGCGACGAAGCGCCCGCTGCCGGTCGAACACGAAGAGGCGCGCGAGTACGTCCACTTCGCGGCGCTGTGGTGGTGGATGAAGATGGGGATCCTCGGCCTTCTCGCTTACCTCGCGCTGCTGCTCGCCACGGCGCGGCTCGCGTGGCGCGTGTGGCGAGAGCGAACCGAGACCATCTTCAGGGTCTTCGGTCTGGCCTCGCTGTGCGCGGTGGCGGGGCTGCTGGTCGCCGAGACGACCGCGACCTTCACCGGCGCGGAACTTCGCTTCTCGATCGTCTTCGCCGCGCAGATCGGGCTGCTCGCGCTGCTCACCTCCCTGCCGCCTGCCGAGGAGAGCGACCCCGAGCGAGAGCCCGAGGGCGCGGTCGCGGTCGCGGCCTGAGCCCTAGGCGGCCAGCAGCCGCGTGAGGGCCTCGATCGAGTAGCGCTCGCTCGCCAGCTCGCGCCCGCGCGCTCCGATCTCGGGCGCGCCGCTGCCGAGGAGGTTCACGAGCGCGGCAGCGAACTCGGTCTCGCCTTCGGCCAGCACGCAGTCGCGCCCGTCCGTGACGGCGAGGCCCGACGCGGCGCGGGGCGTCGCCAGCACGGGCAGGCCGTAGGCCAGCGCCTCGACGAACTTCAGCGGTGTGCCGCCGCCCTGGAGCAGGGGCACGAGCGCGCAGCGCGCGCCCTCGTAGGCGCTGCGAAGGTCCTCGACGAAGCCGACCGCCTCGATGCGCTCGTCGCCCCCGGGCGGCAGCTCGAGGTTCGGGCCGACGAGACGCAGCCGCGCGGCGGGGAGGCGCTCCCACACGAGCGGCATCACGCGGTCGAGCAGGAACGCGAGCCCGTTGCTGTTGGGCGGATAGGCGAAGTTCGCGACGAACACGGCGCGCTGTCCGCCCGCCCGGGGGTCGACGGGCCCGATCGCGGCCACGTCGACGACGTTCGGCACGTAGCGCAGGCGGGCGCCGGGACAGAGCTCGGCGGCTGCCGCCAGCTCGGCCTCGCTGACCATCCAGGACTCCTCCGCGCCTCGCAGCAGCCCGCGCTCGAACGCGCGCATCAGCCGCATCGAGCCGTCCGACGCCGAGCTCGCCGCGAAAGCCGGACTCGAGGTTGTGCGCGTTGTAGACGACGGGCCGGCGCCGCGCGAGGCCGCGCAGGGCGGCGGCCGCGGTCGGGCCGTCGGCGATCACGCGCCCGTGCCCGGGCGCCAGACGTGTCGCTTCGGCCGCGAGCTCGGGGGAGACCCCGCGTGCGAAGCCGGCGGGCGTGCCCGCGAGCCGGGCTCGGGCGTGGGCGAGGGCGCGCGCCGGCCCGCGCGAGGGCACCACCTCCTTCAGCGCGATGCCGGGGATCGCGCGAAACGCCGCGTCGGGCTCGTCGCCCTCGAAGCGCGCGTAGAGCAGCGTGAGCCCACCGCCGCCGGCGGCCAGCGCCCGCGCGATCCCGTAGGTGCGCATCGTCTGCCCCGAGCGCAGCACCGGCGTGTGCGTGGTGACGAGCAGATCGCTCATAGGAGGGGCTGCACCGCGCGTGCGATCTCCTGCAGGCGCTCGTCCCAGGAGTGCGAGGCGGCGGCCGCCGAGCGCGCGGCGCGGCGCTCGGGCGTGTCCTCGCCGAGCTCGCGTTCCAGCGCCGCGCGGAAGCCGGCGGCGTCCGGCGCGGTGCGCACCTCCTCGACCTCCGCGATCGCCGGCAGCGGCGTCGCCACCACAGGCAGCCCCGCGGCGAGGTACTCGTAGACCTTCATCGGGAAGATGCTGTCGGTCAGGCTGCTCCGCACGTAGGGGATCAGGCCCGCGTCGGCGCCGCGGAGCACTTCCGGCAGCGCCTCGTACGGGCGCGGCCCCAGCAGGTGCACGTTCGGCTCGGCTGCGAGCGCCGAGACGTCGGTGGTCGGGTCGCCGAGGCCGACGGGGCCGACCAGCGCGATCGACCAGTCGGGGCGCGCGCGGGCCAGCCCGACGAGCAGGGCGATGTCGAGCTTGACGGCCGAGATCGCGCCGGTGAAGACGAGCCGTGGCGCGGGCAGCGCCTCCAGCTCGGAGTCCACCGGGCCCTCGCGCAGGGCGTTCGCGAACAGCTCGGTGTCCGCGACGTTCGGGGCGTCCAGCACGTGGTCGGAGAGTCCGCGCATGCGCCGCACGAGCTCGGGGGCGCTCGCGAGCACGAGATCGGCACGGCGTGCGAAGCGCTCCTCGGCGGCGCGGAAGCTCGCGGTGTCGATGCGCTCGTGCGCGGAGATGTCGTCGACGCAGTGGTAGACGACGAAGGAGGGCTGCAGCGAATCCAAGAGCAGCTCGGCCTGCGGCACGTAGGACCACAGCCACGGCCGCTGCATCCCGATCTTGCGGGCCGCGCGGCTCACGAGCGCGGGCAGCAGGCGTGCGTTGAGCGCCTCCGCGGCGGCGTTGCCGTGCAGCGGGAGCACCAGCGGCGAGAGCACATCCAGCCCGTCACGGCGACGCGGCCCCTGAAGCCCGGTGCGCAGGCGGCGCGCGATCCGCTTCAGGTCGCGCCCCGCGAGCTGGGGCCGGCGCAGGCCGAGCGACTCGACGAACAGCACACGATTGCCGCGCGCGAGGCGGGACATGAGGTGGTGCTGGTTGGTCCACAGCTCCGTGTCCCAGTCGGCGAAGCCGACGCAGACGATGTCGCGCCCCTGCAGGGCTGCCGGCAGCTCCATCGGCTCGCCATGATCACAGGCCGCGGGGCGCCCGCACCCGCGCCTTGTAGTGTCGGGGTGGTGCAAGAAGCGCCTGAGCCGGCCGCAGCGCCGCTGCCGGAGCGCCTGCGGCAGCGCTTCCCGCGCGTGGCCGTCGTCCACGACTGGCTCACGGTTCCGGGCGGCTCCGAGCAGGTCGTGCTCGAGCTGCTCGAGATGTTCCCCCACGCTGAGATCTTCACCTCGGTGTACGACCCCGAGCCGTGGCCGGAGCAGATCACCTCGCGACCGGTCCACGCCTCGTGGCTGAGCCGGCTGCCCGGCGCCCGGCGCCACTACCCGAAGCTGCTGCCGCTGATGAACAGCGCCTTCCGCTCCTTCGATCTCCACGACTTCGACCTGATCCTCTCGAGCAGCCACGCCTGCGCGAAGAACGTCCGCAAGCCGCCGGGCACGCTGCACGTGTGCTACTGCCACACGCCGATGCGCTACGCGTGGGAGGAGGGGTTCATGGCCGAAGAGGAAGTCGGCCGCGCGACGCGCATGCTCCTGCCGCCGCTGCTCTCCTGGCTGCGGCGCCGGGATCTCGCCGGGGCGGCGGGGGTGGACGTGTTCGTCGCCAACTCGGCGCACGTCGCCGAGCGGATCCGGCGCTACTACGGCCGCGAGAGCGAGATCGTGCACCCGCCCGTACACGTCGAGCACTACCTCGGGCTCCGCCGCGAGCCCCGCGACTACTACCTCGCGTTCGGCCGCGTGGTCCCCTACAAGCGCGTCGATCTCGCCGTCGGCGCATGCGCATCGCTCGGCCGGCCGCTGCGTGTGGCGGGCGACGGGCGCGCGCTCGGGGCGGTGCGCGCGCGCGCGGCCGGCGCCCAGGGGATCGAGTTCCTGGGCAAGGTCCCGGACGGCGAGCGCGACGAGTTGCTGGCGGGGGCGCGGGCGCTGCTGTTCCCGGGCGAGGAGGACTTCGGGATCGTGCCGGTCGAGGCCCAGGCGGCCGGAGTGCCGGTGGTCGCGTACGGGGTCGGCGGCGCGGTGGAGACCGTGACCGACGGCGTGACCGGGGCGCTGTTCGGAGCGCAGGACGAGCAGGGCCTCGCCGCCTCGATCGAGCGCTTCGAGGGCATGACGCTCGACGAGCGCGCGATCCGCGAGAACGCCACGCGCTTCTCGCGCGAGCACTTCCGCGAGCAGCTGGCGGGAGTGATCGAGGCCGCGGCGGACGGTTAGGCTGGCCCGCATGCGGGTCCTTGTCACAGGCGCGAGCGGGTTCATCGGCGGGGTGGTGTGCAGGCGGGCGCTCGAGCAGGGCCACGAGGTGTCGGCGCTGGTGCGCCGGCCGGGCTCGGAGCCGCCGGGGACCGGCCCGATCGCAGGCAAGCTCGACGCCGGCGGTGGCCTCATCGACGCGCTCGCGCTCGCGCGGCCCGACTGCGTGGTGCACCTGGCGGCCGAGATCGCCTCACAGCGCGACGGCTCGAAGGTGACGGAGGTGAACGTCGGCGGCACCCGGCGGCTGCTCGACGCCTGCCTCGCGCTCGCCGATGGCCCTCGCTTCGTGTTCTCCTCGACGGTGGTCACGGGCGATCCCCGCGGAGCGCTGCTCACGGAGGAGAGCACGCTGCCGGTGGAGACGCCCTACGGGCGCTCCAAGCAGGAGTGCGAGCGGATGGTGCTGGAGAGCGGCCTGCCCGCGGTCGTGATCCGCCCGTCGCACGTCTACGGCCCCGGCGGCTGGTACGGCGAGGAGCTGGTGCCGCGGCTGCGCCAGCCCGGTCGCTTCGCGGTGATCGGCAGCGGCAAGAACCTGTGGGACGTCGTGCACGTCGAAGACGTCGCCTCCGCGATCCTGCTGGCGATCTCCGAGGACGCCGCGAGGGGGCGCACCTACCACGTCGCCGACGATGAGCCGATCACCTTCTACGACTTCATGGCGCTGACCGCCTCCGAGCTGGGAGTGGGACGCCCGCGGCGGATCCCGGCACCGGTTGCGCGGCTCGTCGCCGGGTCGAACGCGGTCGACGCCGTCGTGCGCTCGGCGCGCACATCCAACGCGCGGATCAAGCAGGAGCTGGGCTGGGAGCCGCGCTTTCCCACCGCGCAGGACGGCGTGCCCGATGCGGTGGCGCGCCTGATCGCCGCCTCGGCGGCTTCCTAGCCGAACGCGCGCTCGGCCTCGTCGGCCACGTACCGCGCGATCGCGAGCGACGAGGTCGCGGCGGGCGACGGCGCGTTGCGCACGTGCAGCGCCCGCGCGGTGTGCGAGAAGACGAAGTCGTCGACGAGCTTGCCGTCGCGAGCGAGCGCCTGGGCGCGGACGCCGGCGAACGAGGGCTCGACGTCGCTCGGCTCGAGCTCGGGTACGTAGCGCGCCGCGGCGCGGACGAAGGCGGAGCGCAGCGCGGCGTGGCGAAGCTCCGTGACGCCGGTGCGCCACCAGCGCGAGAGCATCCGCCAGGTGCCGGGCCATGCGAGCGTGTCGAGCACGTCGCGCCCCCGCACGCGCCCCAGCCGGTATGCGTCACGCGCCCCCGCCATCAGCGCGGTCGGCCCGACCAGCACCTCGCCGTCGATGTGCTTGGTCAGGTGGACGCCGAGGAAGGGGAGAGAGGGGTCGGGCACCGGGTAGATCAGCGAGCGCACCAGATGCCGGCGGTCGGCGCGCAGCCGCAGGTACGCGCCCCGGAAGGGAACGATCCGAGGGTCCGGGTCCGCGCCGGCCGCGACCGCGAGCCGATCGGCCCACGCGCCCGCGCAGAAGACGGCGTTGGCGGCCTCGGTCACCCCGTGGCTGTGCTCGAGCCGCAGCGCGCGCCCGTTGACGGTGATGCCGCGCACCTCGCAGCCCGTGGCGATGCTCCCTCCGGCCTCGGCCAGGTCGCCGGCGTAGGAGCGGGCCACCGCCGGGAAGTCCGCGATCCCCGTTCCGGGCGAGTGCAGGCCGTCGATGCCGCGGGCGTGTGGCTCCAGCTCGGCGATCTGATCGGCGTCGATCCGCCGCAGCCCCGGCACGCCGTTGGCCCGGCCGCGGCGCTCGAGCTCGTCGAGACGCTCGAGCTCGGAGCGGTCGGTCGCCACGATCACCTTGCCGCAGCGCTCGCTCGCGATCCCCTTGCGCTCGCAGTACTCGTACATCTCGCGCGCCCCGGCGACACAGAGCTGGGCCTTCAGGGAGCCGGGCACGTAGTAGACCCCGGCGTGGATCACGCCCGAGTTGTGGCCCGTCTGGTGCGTGCCCAGCTCGTGCTCGCGCTCGAGCACGCAGACCGAGCTCCCCGGCCGGCGCGCGATCAGCTCGCGGGCGACCGCGAGGCCGAGGATGCCGCCTCCGACGACGGCGATGTCGCAGCGCTCGGCAGCCTCTTCGTTCATCGGAGGAGTGATCGGCATCCGCGGCTACGGGGCTTTAGCCGCGCCGGGGCCGCCCGGCGCGGTCGCCGCCGCCGCGTTGAGAAGCCCAGCCCCGTACAGCCGTTCGTCGCCGCCCCCGCCGAGCTTGCGCGCGGTCGCGCGCAGGCGCGCGGAGATCTGCTGCGGGCGTCGGATGTCGCCCGAGCACGCCGCTTGCGATCACGAGCGCGGCGACCGCAGCGACATGCGGAGTCGCCATCGAGGTGCCTTCGTAGCCGCCGGGAATGCCGAACTGCTTGACCGAGCCGCCCGTGAACGTGACCTGGAAGATGTCTCGCCCCGGCGCTTCGGGGTTGCAGTTGGGGTCGCCCGAAAGGGCCGCGTCGGGCCCGCCGCCGGGCGCCACGAGCGTGAGCCCCGAGCCGTCGTTGGAGTAGGCCGCGAGGCACCCGCGCTCGGTCGTCGCGCCTACGGACATCACGTCCGGAGCGCGCGCCGGGTAGGCGATCGCGGCGTGCCCCTCGTTGCCGGCTGCCGCCACGACGAGCACGTTGTGGCGGTGCGCGTAGCGCAGCGCGTCGATCAGCTCGGGGATGTCGGAGGCGGTCACGCCGGGAGAGAACTCCAGGCTGAGGTTGATCACCTGGGCGCCGTGGCGGACCGCGAAACGGACGCCCTGCGCGATCGTCGAGGCTTCCCCTTCGCCCTCGGTGTCGAGCACGCGCACCGGCATGATCCGGGCGCCATAGGCGATGCCGGTGAGGCCGACGTGGTTGTTGGTCTCCTCGCCGATCACGCCGGCGACGAAGGTCCCGTGGCCGTTGCGATCGTTCGGGTAGGGGTCGTGGTCGACGAAGTCGTATCCCTTGACGAACTGGAACCGGCCGAAGTCGGGCGAGCGCTCGAAGCGGCCGCGGTCGGCGTAGGCGACGCCGGTGTCGAGCACCGCGACCGTCACTCCGCGCCCGCCCGGCGCGCCGTCGGCGATGAGGTTGGCCCACGCTTCCGGCGCGCCGATGCCGAACGGCCCCGAGAGGTTCCACTGCAGTTCCTGCCAGCCGCCGGCTGTCGAGCCGGCGCCGACGTCGTCGGGCACGAACGTGCCGGAGGTGTGGGCCACGTAGTCGGGGACGGCCCACAGCACGTCGCTGCGGCGCCGCAGCCGCGCGATCGCGTGCGCCACGGTTTCTCCGCGTCGCACCGGCACGACGGCGGTGTGTTCGCTCGTCTGCGGGCCGGCCGTGGCTGCCGTCGCGACCGCTCCGCCGCGCGAGCCGAAGCGCACGACGACGCGGCCGGGCGCGAACGAGGCCGCCTCGGCCTTCGCGGGCGCCCGCAGCGCCAGTACCACGCCGAGCGCCAGCAGGACCACGACGGCGAGCAGCGGCGGAGTCGGTCGCCGGCGGGGGCCGGCTGCCAGAGGGGGGAGGAGCGGGCGGATCATGCGTTTGGAGTAATGATGATGATGGTGCCGGCCCCCCGGCGAGCCTGGCGCCGCCGGCTACGAGGAATGACCGACCGCTTCTTCCCACGCGAGGACTACTTCATGCGCCTGGCGCTGCGCGAGGCGGAGCTAGCTCTTGAACACGACGACGTGCCGATCGGCGCGGTCGTCGTCCGCGACGGCGAGGTGCTCGCAGCGGCGCACAACGAGCGCGAGGTGCGCCAGGACCCGACCGCGCACGCCGAGGTGCTGGCGCTGCGCGAGGCCGCGCGGCACGACGGCACCTGGCGCGTGCACGACGCCGTGCTCTACGTGACGCTCGAGCCGTGCGCGATGTGCGCCGGGGCGCTCGTGCTCGCGCGCGTGCCGCGGGTGGTCTACGGCGCGACCGATCCGAAGGCGGGAGCGTGCGGGAGCGTGCTGGACGTGCTCGGCGAGCCACGCCTGAACCACCGGCCGGTCGTCGCCGGCGGGCTGCTCGCCGAGGACTGCGCGGAGCTGCTGCGGACGTTCTTCGCGGCGCGGCGCTGAACGCCGGCTGCCGGCGTGTGGCCGGGCGGTGCGCTAGGCTTGCGGCCGCCTAATCCTGGGCTGTGCCCGGGAGCGGGGGGCCCGTGTCGTTGGGGCGAGTTCCGCGGTAATCCGCGGGAGGCGAAGTCTCGCTAGCCCGTCAGCTAACCCCGTAGGCCGACCAAGAGAGGCACATGCGCCGACTGCGCCGCGCCCGTGCGCGCATCGTCATCTTTCCCGTGATCGCCGCTGCGGCCCTGCTCGCGGCCGCTCACGCGTCCGGCGCCGCGGCCCCGGGCGGGACCGCGGCGCCCCAGCCGAACACGGTGAGCTCGCCGCCGTCGGGGCCGGTCGAGCCGCCCGTCACCGGCGGCAGCTCGCCGAGCGCCTCGGCGGCGCCGAGCGCGCCGGTCTTCAGCGGCAGCCCGTACCCGATGGGCCCGAAAGGGTGGGTGTTCCCGCTGTATCCGCTCTCCCGCGTCGCGCCCCACGGCTGGTGGTCGCTCGACCAGGGCGTCGATCTCGGTGGGAGCGCGAACCAGTGCGGCGCGCGGCTCGTCGAGCTCGCGGTCGCGTCGGGAACGATCGTGCACGAGGGACTCGAAGGCTTCGGGCGCTACGCCCCGGTGCTGCTGGTCGAAAGCGGACCGGACGCCGGCCGCTACGTCTACTACGGCCACGCCGCCCCGGCGCTCGTCCCGGTCGGCACCAAGGTCAGCGCCGGCCAGCCGATCGCGGACGTCGGCTGCGGCCGGGTGGGCATCTCCGACGCGCCGCATCTCGAGCTCGGGATCCTGCGCCGACGGCGCCGGCAACCCGCTGGACATGCCTTCGTTCGGCGAGACCTCCCACGAGACGCTCTCGAACCTGATGTCGGCCTACAAGGCCGCGATGGCCGACGCGAAGGCGAAAGCCGCGGCGAAGCGCGCGGTGGCGCGCAAGGCCTCGGCGTTTCCACGCCGCTGAGCGCCCCTTCGCTGCGGCGGGCCGATCATCTAGCCTTGTGGCCCGTCCCCCAGGAGGGGTGGCAGAGCGGTTGAATGCGGCGGTCTCGAAAACCGTTATGGGGGGTTTTTCCTCCGATCGAGGGTTCGAATCCCTCCCCCTCCGTCAGGCGCCTCTGGGAGCTCTCCCGCTGGACTCCTGGGGCTCGAGCGCGGGACCTGGCCGATTCCATATGAAGGTGGCGTCGGCGCTGAAATGTTCGCCGTGCGGCTCGCGCTCATGGGTGGCGGGGCGCTGGCAGCCTGGAACAGCTGGGCGGGCGACCATCTGCGGGTGCAAACGGCGACGGCGACGCACAGCGGCTTCGGTACGGCCCGCGCGGCCACCCCCGCCGGGCAGGCCTTCACACTCGGCGCGCTGGCCGTGAGCCCGGCCGGACGCCCGGCGCTCGCATTGACGGGCAACGGGCCGTTCGTCGCGTTCGGTTCCCCCGACGGCTCGTTCGGCGTGCCCGAAACGGTCGGAGCCTTCGGTTCGAGAACCGAAGGCGAGGCGCTCGCGTTCAGCCCGCTCACCGGACGGCCGACGCTCGTTTGGACGACTTACAACGAAGCGCTGCCTTCAAGGGCCGTGCTGGCCTCGACCGCCCCGTGATGCTCGCGACGGGGTCGGGCCACCCCAATTCCTACCCCGCGGTCCACGCTGAGCCCGAAGACCCCAATGAACACGGGCGATCTCTCGGACATGCGGCGTCGATGCCCGCGCGATTCAGCGTGGGCGGATCGTCAGCGTTCGGGTGATGGTCCTCGCGCCTGTGACGGCGATGACGAGCCGGTAGACCCCCGGGTTTCAGGGCAGGCAGCTTGATCGTGATCGTCCCGGCCCCGTGTGCCGTCCTCGAGAGCCTCCTGACGAGGCTCCAGCCGGTCTTCCTCGCGTGGCGGCCTTGTCTCGCGATGGCGATGCTGACCTTTCCGGCCCTGGTCAGCCGGAGGACGAGACGGCGCGGACCGATCAGGACGACCGACATCGTGGCTGGGTGGTGGCTCCCGCTGACCGGAAGCACGTGCCCGGCAGGGCTGGGCGGAGCGGTGGTGAGCGAGGCCAGGGTTTCGTGACCGGGCAGGGGACCGGACCCTTCGTCGGCGGGTTCTTCGTTCGTCGCGGTGCCGGGGGCAGCGACGCGCAGGATCGGGGCCACCGACGGGACGCCGGCGGAGTTGACGATGAAGAGCATGTAGTAGCCGGGCGGTGCGACGTTGACGCTCGCCGGCGCCGTCGCGGTGAGCATGCCGCTGCCGGTCGAGAACGGCAGGGGAACGTAGCGCTGCTCCATGTTGTTGGAGTGGGTCACGGCGCCCAGCCTGACCAGCGCGACCTTGCTGATCGACGCGGCGTCCGGCGTCAAGATCTTGAAGTGGGTTTCCTCCGCAACCGTCTTCGACACCGCGGTGACCGTCGGGCGGGGCGCAAGCGCTCCGGAGCCGTCTTTGGCGAACAGGTAGGGCGGGCTGAAGATCTCCGCGTTCTTGTTCAGGTAACCGACTTCGTCGCATATGCCGCAGATCCCGCCGCCGGCGGACAGCACCCGTCCGTCCGGGAGCAGCAGCGCGGTCGAGTGGTACTGGCGCGTCACCTGCATGCTCGCGAGCGTCCGCCATTTCCCGCTCGCCGGATTCCAGAGCTCCGCCGGGTAGACGCTCGCATGGAGGTCGACGAGTTCCGCGCCCGAGGAGTTGCCTCCGGTCGCCAGCACGGTGCCGTCGGCGAGCACGGTCAGGTTGTGCTGGCGACGCCCGTATTCCATCGAGCCCGTCGGCGTCACGGTCGGTGCCGGGCCGTTGAGGTCGATGACGGTCGCGGTCTTGGTTGACGGCCCGCCGCCGGCGACCAGGATCTTGCCGATGTCGTACATCGCGTGACTGCCGTAGGTACGGTTGATCGAGTCGCGGTCGCTCCAGATCTGCCACGAGCCGGTGGCGCTCGGATCCAGCGAGCGCATTCGCCTGGTCGGGGCCCGAGTCGAACGCGCGACCGTCGGGCGCGACGTCGAACCAGGGATAAGGGGGCAGCGCGAGCGATGCGTTCGTCAGCTGGCGCAACGCCCCGTCGTTTTCGCGCACTTCGGGAACCAGGGGCCCACCGGCGGTGATCAGCATTTCGCCGTTGCCCATCGGCGTGACCGACGGATACCAGCGCTGGCGGGACATGTCCGCCCCCTGGCTCCAGGTGTCGTTCTCCCAGTCGAAGACATGCGTCTTGACGATCCCTTCGAGTTTTTGGTTCTTGTTGCCGCCGGCGATGAAGAGGTTCCCGTTCGTCATCTGCGCCAGGCCGCTGCAGAAGACGTTGAAACCGTCCTGGAGTTCGACGTCCGACTGGTTGCCGGTCGTCGGATCCCAGACAGTCGCTTCCGTGTGAGTCTGTTCTGCGTACGCCTCCGTCGCTTTGGTCCCCACGGAGGCGTATGCGAGCACTTTCCCGCTCGGCAGCACGGTGGCGTGCACCGCGACGACCGGCCATTCGACGACGGGACCCCATTCGCCGACTTCCGATCGATCGCCCTGGGTGAGCGCAGCGGCCCTCGCCGCAGCGATGGCCGTCTTCGCCCTCGTCTCGCGCGTCAAACGCGCTTCCGCGCTCGGGGTGAGGGAAACCGTGTCCTCGCCGGCGTGCCCCTGCGGCGTGCCGACGCGTTCTTGCGCAGCTCCCGTCGCCGGCACCGCCAACGAGATCATGCAGGCCACGCACACAGCCAACCGTCCGTGCCTGAGCTCCATCCGTCTCCTCCCTGAACGCGTCCCCACGGCGGAGCGCACCGCGTGTGCAGATCGTACTAGAGCCGGGCGCCGCCGAGGAGCTTCTTAGAGCCGTCCGACATGTGCTCTCACGGGAGCGCATCGCCCCTTTGCGGTAGGCGCCCTCGCCCCCTATCATCTGTTCCGGCGGAACAAAGCTGCATCGGAGGCTCGAGAGGGGCACCTGGAGGGGTGTCACAGCCGACCGGGGCGCCCGGTTTGGAGACGAGATATATGGATGGCGGGGTCTCCGTTGAGGCCTAGGAGAATGCTCAGGCGCGCCCTGCTCGCGGGGATGCTCGGTCTGCTCGTTTTCGTGGCCGCGCCGGACGCACCGGCCTCGGCGAGCCCGTTGCTGGTGATCGAATCGCCTCTGTCGGGCACGGTCACCAACCACGTGCGTCCCGTCTTCTCGGGCTCGACAACCGACGTCGAAGACGCCGTGACCGTCAACGTGTTCTCCGGCGGGTCGTTCGTCGAGTCCGCCGAAGCCACGCCGGACTCAGAAGGCGAATGGTCGGTGCAGCTCGGCGGCGAACTCGGAAACGGCACCTACTCGGCGATCGCCGAACAGACGGAAGTGCTCACGGAAGAAAAGAGCTCGAGCGACGCGGTCAGCTTCCAGGTCGACACCCTGCCGCCGACCGTCAAGCTGGACCCGGTCTCCTCGCCGACGAGCGACTCGACGCCGTCCTTCAGCGGCACCGCGAGCGAAAAAAAGCTGGTGACGGTGTACGTGTTCGCGGCCGGCGACGTGGGGGGGACGGTGGTGGCGAAAGCCACGGCGAGCGGGACCGGAGGAAGCTGGAGCTCGGGCGGCGCGAGCCCGTCTCTGCCGGACGGCACGTACACGGCGCTGGCCGAACAAGAAAGCTCGCTCGGCAACGGGCCGGGGTTCAGCGAAGAACGGACGTTTACGGTCCACACGGCCAAACCCGTCGTGACGTTGAACGCTGTCTCCTCGCCGACGAGCGACTCAACGCCGTCCTTCAGTGGCAGCGCGAGCGAAAAAACGGCCGTGACCGTGTACGTGTTCGCGGCCGGTGACGTGGGCGGGACGGTGGTGGCCAAAGCCACCGCGACGGGGACAGGGGGAAGCTGGAGCTCCGCCGGCGCGAGCCCGGCGCTCCCGGACGGCACCTACACGGCCGTGGCAGAACAGGAAAGCTCGTTCGGCAACGGGCCGGGCGTCAGCCAGGAACGCACGTTCACCGTGCACACAGCGAAGCCGACGGTCACGTTGAACGCTGTCTCCTCGCCGACGAGCGACTCAACGCCGTCCTTCAGTGGCAGCGCGAGCGAAAAAACGGCCGTGACCGTGTACGTGTTCGCGGCCGGTGACGTGGGCGGGACGGTGGTGGCCAAAGCCACCGCGACGGGGACAGGGGGAAGCTGGAGCTCCGCCGGCGCGAGCCCGGCGCTCGCGGACGGCACCTACACGGCCGTGGCAGAACAGGAAAGCTCGTTCGGCAACGGGCCGGGCGTCAGCCAGGAACGCACGTTCACCGTGCACACAGCGAAGCCGACGGTCACGTTGAACGCTGTCTCCTCGCCGACGAGCGACTCGACGCCGTCGTTCAGCGGCAGCGGCAGCGAAACGAGCGGAGTCACGGTCTTGATCTTCAAAGGAGGCTCGGCGAGCGGCAGCCCGGTGGCCGAAGCCCATGCGAGCGGCACCGGGGGCGCCTGGAGCTCCGGCGGCGCGAGTCCGGCGCTGTCGGACGGCACCTACACGGCCGTTGCCGAACAGGAAAGCTCGTTCGGCAACGGGCCCGGGTTCAGCGAAGAACGGGTGTTCACCGTGGACACCAAGCCACCGAAGGTGACGCTGAACGCGATCGAAACGCCGAGCGGGAACCAGACGCCCTCGTTCACCGGCACCGCCAGCGACGCGACGACGGTCACCGTTCACATCTTGAAAGGCGGGAGCGAAGTGACCTCGGTGACGGCGGGCGGCACCGGGGGCGCGTGGAGCTCGGGGGCGACGAGCGTGCTCGGCGAAGGCAGGTACACAGCCGTCGCGACGCAAACGAGCTCCCACGGCACCGGGACCGGCGAAAGCTCCGGAATCCAGTTCGAAGTGATCGCCTCGGCGCCGAAAGTGACGCTCAACGCGATCGCCTCCCTCTCGAACGACACCACGCCCGCGTTCAGCGGCACGGCGAGCGACACCAAGCACGTCACGATCACGATCTTCTCCGGCGGCACTGAAGTCGCGAGGGCCGAAGCGACAGGGACGGGTGGCGCCTGGACCTCCGGCCAGCCGAACGAAGCGCTCGCGAGCGGGCACTACACCGCCGTTGCCGAACAGGAGAGCTCGTTCGGCAAGGGCACCGGCAAGAGCAACGAAATCGGCTTCACCGTCGACACCAGCTCGCCGACGGTGACGCTGGAAGCGATACCCACCCCCTCGAAGGTCACGACGCCGGCGTTCAGCGGCACGGCCAGCGACACGACGAGCGTCGTTGTGCACGTGTTCGACGGCGCCGAGCACGAAGTCGCGACCGCGAGCGGCTCGCCGTCGGGAGGAAAATGGAAATCCGGCAGCCTCTCCAAAGCCCTCACCACCGGCAGCTACACCGCCGTCGCCATGCAGAGCAGCTCGCTCGGCAACCCGCCGGGGGAGAGCGAAAACATCAGCTTCACGGTCAACACGGAAGCGCCCCGTGTGACACTCAACGCGCCGGCCGCGCGTTCGAGCAACACGACCCCGTCTTTCAGCGGCACCGCGACCGACACCACGACGGTCAGTGTCAGCGTCTACAAAGGCTCATCGGCGTCGGGAACGCCGGTCGCGACCGCGACCGCGACCGAGACCGGCGGCACGTGGGGCTCGGGGCCGGTCTCCGCGGAACTGAAAACCGGGACCTACACCGCCCAGGCCGTGCAGAAGAGCTCGCTCGGCAACGCGGACGGGGTCAGCGAATCGCGCACCTTCGAAGTCAACACGAACGCGCCTGAAGTCACGCTGAACGCGCCGCCGGCCCGCTCCAACGACACCACCCCGGCTTTCGGCGGCACCGCCAGCGAACACACGCCCGTGAACGTGGAAATCTTCAAAGGCACGACCGCGACCGGCTCGCCCGTCGCGCTCGCGAGCGCCACCGGGACCGGCGGTACCTGGAGCTCCGGGGCGGCCTCGCCGGGGCTGGCGCCCGGCACCTACACGGCGATCGCCAGGCAGAAAAGCGAACTCGCCAACCCCGACGGGCTGAGCGAACCGAGAACGTTCGTGATCGACACGAGCGCGCCGGCCGTCAAACTCGAAGCGGTCGCGGCGCTGTCGAACAACGCCACCCCGACGTTCAAAGGCACCGCGTCAGACACCGAAACGGTCACCGTCAGCGTCTACGCGGGCTCCATCACGACCGGCAGCCCGGTCGCGACCGCGACGGGCCCGGTGACGGCGGGCTCGTTCACCACCGCGGGAGCGGCGCCCGTGCTCCCCACCGGGAGCTACACGGCCGTTGCCCGCGAGCCGAGCAGCATCGGCAACCCCATGGGCGAAAGCAGCAAGGTCCCCTTCGCGGTCAACACGAGCCCGCCGAAAGTCACACTCACGGCGCTCGCCGAACGGATCAACAGCGTCACCCCGACGTTCAGCGGCACGGTCGTCGACACCGAGGTGAAAGTCGAACCGGTCACGGTCCACATCCGCGAAGCCGGCAAGACGTCCGACGTGGCGACGGCGACGGCAACCGTGGCGAGCGGCAAATGGACGAGCGGCGCATTGACGAGCCCGCTCGCGAAAGGCCACACGGCCTACGAAGCGTTCGCGACGCAACCGAGCAGCCTCGGCAACGAAGAAGGCAAGAGCACCGTGATCTCGTTCACGGTCGACACCAACCCCCCGACCGTGACGCTCAACCCGATCGCGACACCCTCTAACAACATCGCGCCCACCTTCACCGGAACCGCGACCGACACGGGGCCCGTCACGCTCGAAATCCTCGGCGGCAAAGCGCCGATCAAAGTGACGGTGCCGGTCGTCGCGGGCGCCTGGACCGCAGGGCCGGTGACGCTGCCCGCTGCGAAAGCCGAATACAGCGCGACCGCCAGCCAGGCGAGCTCGATCGGCAACCCCACCGGCAAGACCGCGGCGTTCAAGTTCTTCGTCGACCCGAGCGCGCCGAGCGTGTTCCTCGCGGCGGTGCGGCCTCAGATCGACACGCCCACGCCGACCTTCAGCGGAACCGCTTCCGGGACGAGTCCGGTCACGGTGGCGATCTGCAAGGTGACGACCCCGTGCGCCGCCGAGCAGGGCGAATGGACAGTCCGCTCGGCGGCCGGAGGTGCCTGGTCTGCGACGCTCGCGACGGCGCTCCCGGACGGGCGCTACGAGGCGATCGCCTCCGAGCGCAGCGCGACCGAAGCGCTCGGCGCGACCGAAGCGCAGAAGTTCACGATCGACACCGTCGCGCCCGCGATCACGATGACGGCCCCCGCGCAGGGAGCGACCGTCGTCGGGTCCGGGTTGGCCGTGCAGGGCACCGCGGGGACCGCCGGATTCGATGAAGGCGTGGTGACCGTCGAGCTGTTCGCCGGCTCGTCGATCGCGCCCTCTCAGTCACCGCTCCAGTCCGTGAAAGTCGGGGCGGGCGGCGGCATATGGTCGGCGTCTCTGGGCGGCATCGCGCCCGGCGCCTACACGGTGCGCGCGAGCCAGCTGGACGCGGCCGGGAACGTCGGCAGCACCGTCCGCTCCTTCGTTGATGCGGTCCCAGCCGCGCCCGCGAGCGGTCCCACTGCCGCCTTCAACTGGTTCCCGTCGCACCCGCACGTCGGCGAAACGGTCACCCTCGTCTCGACCTCGGCCGACAGCGCCAACCCGATCACCGGCTACGCGTGGAACCTGCTCGGGTCGGCGTTCGCCTCCGGCGGCCAGAAGCAGACCACGAGCTTCGCCACGCCGGGCAGTCACCCGGTGTCGCTCCGCGTGATCGACTCGGCGGGGCTCTCGGGCTCGGTCTCCCAGCGGATTCCGGTCAGCTTCCCGCTCATGCGCCCGTTCCCGGTCGTGCGGATCGTCAGCACGCGCTCGGCGACGCGCGTGCGAGTGAAGCTGCTGCGGATCGAAGCGCCGCCGGGCGCGACCGTGACCGTGAGCTGCACCGGCAAGGGCTGCCCGCTGCACGCGCTCTCGAAGCTCGTGGCGCGCCCGAAGGCCAAGTCCTCGGGCACCCCGTCGCTGACGTTCCCCGGGGCGCAGCGCTCGTTCCCGGCCGGGGTGGCGCTCGAAATCCGCATCGCCGCCGCCGGCGAGATCGGCAAGTACACGCGGTTCGGGATTCGGAAGGGCAAACTGCCGATCCGCTCCGACGCGTGCCTGAACGCACGAGAACCGAGGCCGGTGCCGTGCTCCTCCTGAGAACGGTCGCATCGAGAGGGAGGGTCGTCGCTGCGGCGGTCGCGCTGATCGCAGCACTCGGCGCCGCCCCAGCGGCCGCCGCACCGCCCCAGCTGCGGATCACGAGCCCGGCGCCCGGCTCGGAGACGAACAACACGACCCCCGTCATCTCCGGCGAAATAGGACCGCTCGAAGTCTTCAACTGGTGCGAAACGACAGTGCGCCTGTACGCGGGCGAATCGACCGCGGGCGAACTGCTCCAGACTCTGGCGCAGAACGCCGAAGGCGCGTGCAGTTGGGCGACCCCTCCGGCCGCAGCCCTCGCGGCCGGCACGTACACCGCCCAGGCCACGGGCACCCGCTGGTGGATCGCCGGCGAACCTGAAGAACTCCAGCACGAAGAACTACCGAGCGAACCCGTCACGTTCCTCATCGACACGACCGCGCCGGCGCCCACGATCTCATCCCCGGCGCCGGGAGCGACGATCCAGGGGAGCTCGCTGGCTGTCAGCGGGTCCGCGGGCACGGCGCCCGGCGATCAGTCCACCGTCGTCGTGCAGGTGTTCGCCGGCGCCGAAGCGACGGGGCCTCCCCTCGA
>CAWGBB010000003.1:0-363148 GCA_963820745.1 uncultured Solirubrobacteraceae bacterium
CACGCCCCTTCCGGCCCGGCCTGCGCGGTTCGTTGGCTGCGGCTTCGGTGAACGCGCTCGGCAACGCACTGCCGGGATGCCGTACATCGCGCTCGAACCACGTCTTGAGTTGGGCGTATGCCAGGTCGATCGCCCGCCCGAGATGGACACCACGCAGCGCCCGCGAAGTCAGCCCACCGCTGGGCGTGACGACATCGGGTGGCGAACCGAGCGTCGCGCTGATCCACCGATCCGCGTGCTCATCTCGGTGCGCCGGCACGCCAGGCGTATCGAGGCGTGGCAGTACGCGTAGCTCGGCGACGACGGGATGCCCGTCTTGTGGCTCGAAACGGACGTAACTGTCCCATTCGTCATCAAGCGGCAGGACGACCCACATCGGGCCGTCTTGGTGGCGGATGAACCGCGGGTGCCGTTGTGGTGTCATTAGGCAAGAGCGTATCACGCCATTGGATCTATCGCGAGAACCGAGGCACCGATGGACAATAGTACCAATGGCGTGCCACGCTATTGGAAGATGGCAACCGCGATCGAACACCTGCTCACTGAGGCGCGTCGTCGCCGCTCGCTCCCTCCGCCACCACTGCGCCGGCTTCTGCGGGAGCGGGCTGGACTGACGCAAGGGGAGGTCGCCGCTGTGCTCGGCGTTGGCCGCCCAGCGGTCACCCGCTACGAGTCGGGCGCACGTGCGCCGCGGGGACCACCCGCCTCGCCTACGTCGATCTCCTCGAGCGACTGGCGGGTGAGGCGGAGGTCCGAACCCCTGACGTACACGGTCGAGCAGGCCGCAGGACTACTCGGCGTGAGCCGAGGCACCGCCTACGAAGCCGCACGTCGCGGCGAGTTGCCCACGATCCGACTCGGCCGGCGACTACTTGTTCCCCGTCATCGCCTCGAGCAGCTGCTCGGGGTCCAGACGAAACGGCCCGGCGGGCAGCCGGGCCGAGGTCCCACGACGTCCGCCGGAGGAAAGACGGGATGCTTGTGACTGATCTGTAACGGCGCGGCGGACATCCTCATACTCGGCCATGAGGGCGCCTTTGAGGCGCGCGAGCACTGGCAAGAGGGTGGCCTTTTGTGCGCCGAGGGACGCTGGCGGCTCACCCGCGGCGAACAGGCTCACTATGTCGGCGGCGGCCTCTACAAATGGCCGTTGCAGCATGTCCGGGAGATCCGTCAGCCCGAGGCGATGCCATGATGGCCAGCACTGTCGAACCTCGTCGCGTCGAGTGGCTGTGGCCTCCGTACATACCGCTCGGGAAGATCTCCGTCGTGGCCGGCCAAATGGGCCAGGCCAAATCTCTGTTCACGACTTGGCTCGCTTCGTTCACCACCCCAAGCGGTGTGATCATGCTCAGCGCCGAAGACGACCCGGCAGACACGATCCGGCCGCGGCTCGAGGCGGTCGGTGCCGGCCTGGAGCGTGTCGAGATCGCGCCCGACGTGCTGCTCGACACCGGCCGACTGAATGACCTATGTGACGAGCTCGGCGATGTGAAGCTGATCACGGTCGATCCGATCCAGGCCTACTTGCCGTCGAGCGTGAACTCTTGGAAGGGGCAAGACGTCCGCCTCGCGCTCGAGCCCGTGCGTCAGCTTGCCGCGGACCGCGGGATCGCCGTTGTCCTAGTCCAGCATCTGAACCGACGAACTGATGGTGATCCACTCGCCCGGATCGCCGACAGCCAGGCGTCGCCGCAACTCGCCCGCTCCGTGATGATCTGGGGGCCCGACCCGTCGGACCCCGAAGGCGATCACGGCGCAGCGTAAGGCGTTGACGAGGGTCAAGGGCAACCTTGCACGCGCGTCGACCACCAGCGCCACGTTCACGATTCGTGAGATCGCCGTAGCCGGCGGGATGCGCGCACCAGCGCTTATCCGTGGCGATGACGCCAGACGTCTCGCCCGATGACGTGATCGCCGACCACGAGACGAGAAGCGCTCGTGATGAGGCTGTGGAGTGGCTGCGAGCGCTGCTTGCTGCTGGCCCTGTGGCCGCGAAGGACGCGCAACGGCAGGCGCGTGAGGTCGGAATCGCCGACCGCACCCTGAAGCGAGCAAAGCTAACGGCGGGCGTCATCAGCGAGCAGGACCGCGATGACGGCGGGAGTCAGCGGTTGGACGTGGCGACTACAGGACCATTCATATACCTATGGCCCTCTTGGCACTGTTGGCCCTCTTGGCCCTCTAGGCAAGGAGGCCAACGGGGCCAAGGAAGCCAACAGGGCCACCCTTACAGACGTGAGCAGCCGAGAGGCGCGCGCCCTCGATTCCGAAGCTACACCACTGTAAAATTCATGCTATGGAGACACGAACCGGCCCCCATCCCCACTGGCGCCAAACGCTCGAGTTGCCGAGCGAGCTGCGCGAGCCGCTTACGGACCTTGCCCACCGCAACGACCGCAGCGTGGCCGCGGAGGTCAGACACGCACTGCGCCAACACGTCAAGGCCGCACAGATCGTCACTGGTGGCGACGTTGAGTGAACCAACCGTCGAGGCGACGGCGATCCAGGTCGACGCCGAAGCTCGCCTTGCCGAACTGGTCGCCGTGCGTGAAGTGCTGCTGCCAGATCAGGATGACCCGCTTGTCCTTTCGGATAGGTGGTCAGCGGCTCGGGCTCTACGAGCGGACCGGTCAATGGGCTGGGTAACTTGATCATCGGTTTGACGAAGGGGCCCGGTGCTCAGAACGGCTCGCACAACCTGGTGCTCGGCTATCACCAATCGTTTAGCTCCTGGGGCGGGATCATGGGCGGCGTCGACAACAACCCGAGCGGGGCCGCGTCGGCCGTGTTTGGCTCGCACAACAACGCCGCCGGCTCGGGTTCATCGATCACCGGCGGGGAGTACAACCTGGCCACCGACTTTTACGCATCGATCAGCGGAGGCTGCGAGAACCTTGCCGGCCTCGGCAGCCCGCTCAATGGGCCCTGTGCTCCCAACGGACTTGAGTCGATGAGTGGCGGCGAGGGCAACACCGCCGACGGCCTCGGCTCGTCGGTCAGCGGCGGCTACGCCAACGCCACAACCGGGACCGACGCGTCGATCCTCGGGGGCGTTGGCAACACCCTCAACGCCAAGTGCGCAACGTTCCCAGATAGCGGGCAGAGCTGTCCCTGACCGCACGGGCAAGCCGCCAGGCCACCCGGAGGGTCCGCCAGCTCGGCCAGCTCGACCATCCACACGCCATCCGGAAAGCTGCGCTCGAGCCTACGCGCCGCGCGCAGCGCCAAGCGACTCTTGCCGATTCCGCCCGACAAAACTGCTGAGCTCGACCGGAAGGTTTCCAGCGACCGACTTGATGACGGCGGTCGTCATGACCCACCCGAACTCGAACCACCGTACGACCGCGTCGCGCCTGAGACTGGGGACACCGTTTGCCCGAATACTGTGTCCCGATGGTCGACGAGACCGCGTCGCGCCCCAAGGTACGCCGGGCTTCGTCTGTGCGCGGCGCGTCGTCGTCGGGTGCCGCCTGCCTGCTGACGCGGCTTCGGTCGAGTTCGCGGCGAAGGCGGCGGTTGCGGCGACGCTCTCGATCTGGATCGCGAACTGGATCGGCCTTCACGATTCCTACTGGGCCGCGATCTCGGCTGTGGTCGCGACTGCCGGAACCGTGGGTGCCAGCCTCGGGGCCGCGATCTCCCGGATCACCGCCACCGTCGTTGGGCTGCTGATCGGGATCGCGGCGTTGGCGCTGCCGGTCAGCGGAACGCTCGTGTCTGGGGCGACCGTGTTCGTCGCACTGCTAGTCCTCCCGGCGCTATCGCTGGATGCAGGCGCCCGGCTCGGCGCGGCGACGACGCTGATCGTCACCGCCGGGCGGGCAGCACCGCGATCGGTGACGCGCTCCAGCGCGGCGCGAACGTCCCGCTCGGCTGCGCCGTCGCTGCCGCCGTCGGGAGCGTGCTGCTCCCTCATCGGGCAGCGTTGCGGCTGCGCGCGGACCTGCGCAACGACGTGGAAAGAGCCGACAAAATGGCGCGCTTGGCACTGCTCGCTACGTTGACGCAGTCTCCGGCGGCGGGCTCGAGACTCGGCTGGCGGACCTGGACCGCGCGAGCGCGGCGCACATCGTCGCGCTCCGCGACGCGGCGTGGGAGCCCGGCGGACGCGGCTCTCGCCTGGTGGCGCTTCAGCGACGCGTGGGCGCGGTCGAGGCGCTCGTCGGCCATGTCCGCTCGCTCGCGGGGGTCGTCGAGGAGTCGAGCGCCGACCGGGCGCCCACACTTGTGCGCGGCGAGCTTCGCGCCGCCGGCGACGCGTTCGGCGGAGCCACCAGGGTCTTCGCCTCCGATCGGGGCGGCTTCGAGGAGAGCCTCGCGCGGCTGGACGCGTCCCTCCACGCCGTCGACGCCGCGTTCGCCGGCGCCCGGGAGCGACGTGCCACCGCCGGGTTGTCCACCGATGAGCTGATGCGCCTGCTCTCGGTGCTGCGATTTCTACACGCCTCAGGGTCGGCGCTACGGCGGCTAGTGCCGGAGTGATCACGCTCTGCGAGCGGGCCGCGCATGGATGGTCGCACGAGCCACCGGGTGGGGCTCAGCGCGGCGGGTGCTCCGCCTCGGAGGCTTCGCCCCCGGCCACATGGACGGCTTGCGGCGCGGTCGTGTCGCGAGCCTGGAGGATGACCGCCGCGGCGACGATCGCGCCGCCGACGACGGTCGCGACGTCTGGGCGCTCGCCGACGGCGAGCCACACCCATAGCGGCCCCAGCACGACCTCCAGCAGGCTGATCAGCGCGACCTGGGCGGCGGGAATGAGCCGGGCACCGACCGTGAGCAGGATCATCCCCAGGCCGATCTGACCGGCGCCGAACAGCGCCAGCCAGAACACGTCGGGGGCGGCAACTGTGACGCCACCGGCGAGCGCGATCGGTGCTGCGCCGATGAGCAGCATCAACTGGGCCAGAACGACAGGCCGGCGCCATCGATACGTGACGGCGGTGGCGAGCGATCACGATCGCGCCGGCGAAGCCGAACGACAGCAACAGCGACACCCCGTCGCCGAGCGCGCTGCCACCACCCGGGGAGCCGACCATGACGCCCACCCGAGCAACGCAACCGTCATCGCAACCGCGGTGCGCGCGCTCACTCGCTCGCCCAGCAGCACCAGCCCCAACCGCGCCGCCAGCACCGGCGCGATTGCCTGGATGAACAGCACCTGGGCGACCGAAGCATGATTCAAAGCGACGATGAACGCTCCCGAGGCGACCGCTACACAGGCCGCAAAGCCCACGCCCGCACGACCGATCGAACGGCAGGCCTCGACCACTCGGCCACGCTCGACGACCGCGACATACGCGGCCACCGCGATCGCGGCGAATAGCGCCCGTCCCGCTACCTGCGTGGCCACCGAAACCGAGGACAGCTGGCGCTGGAGCACGCCCGCGGTCGACCACACCACCGCGGCGAGAGCCACGGCGATCTGGCCACGGTCCGCACGCGAACGCGTACTGTCGATCATCGCTGCCATGCTGGACATCGCGGGAAGTCAACCACGCCGGTTATGTCTGCCGGCACGGCGTGCGACGGTCATTTGCTCGCGACCTCCGGGTCGCATTTGAGCCTGGAGGACGCTACTTCTTGAGGCCACCTACCGTCGTGTTGAAATCCGAGCAGGCGCTCGAGCTCGACTTCGAGCCGTTTGCTCTGTTCGCTGGTCAGCGGTAACAGCGGAGCGCGGACGTCCCGGCGCACGGGTACGCCGCGGAACCCGAGTGCCGCTTTGACGGAGGCCTGGAACGGATGCTCTGAGAGCGCAGCGCGCAATGACTCCACGAGCGCGGCGCGCTCGGCCGTCGGATCGTCCACCAGCGCCGAGACCGCCTCTGGAAACGCCGCAGCGACACCCGACACCGCACCCACCGCACCGTTCTCGATCCCTTTGGGGATGATGCTCTCGGCCCCGATGAAGACGTCCAGCCCGGTGGCGAGATATGGCTCGACGCGGTCGAAAGGCGCGTCCGAGACCTTCATGCCGACCAGGTTGCCCGCGCGCTCGCGGAGCTCCTCGACGACCGCCACCGGGACCGCGTAGCCGCTGCGCTCGGCATACTCGTAAAGGTAGAACGGCAGCGGCGCGCACGCCATGGCCGCGGCCGCGAAATGCTCGACCAGTTCCGCGGCGTCAAAGGCGAAATACGGTGGCGCGATCACCGCGACCGCCGCTGCGCCGACCTCGGCGGCGTGAGCGGCCAGCGCGCACGTTTGGACCGTGGTCTGCGCGCCGCAGTGCACGACCACTGGCAAACCGGCGGCGCCGGCGACCGCCCACTCCGCAGCGCGGCGTCGCTCCCCATCCTCGAGCAGGATCCCCTCGCCGGTCGTGCCGAGCACCAGCAGCCCGTCGAGCCCGCTCGCGCCGTAGAAATCGAGCAGCGGCGCGAACGCGTCCTCGTCGAGTCGCCCGCCTCCGTCGCGCAGCGGTGTCACCGCCGCCGCCAGCGTCCCCGAGATCCGCGCCTCGACCATGGCCCCATGGTGTCACGAGCTGGGCACCGGGCGCAGGCACGCCGTGACGGCGACGCCTTGCGCGGGCCACGCTCGCACGGCACCTTAGTAACTACTTGACTAGTTAGAACATAACTAGTATGGTGCTCGCCATGTCAACGCCCAAGAAGCCACCCCAACGCTCCTCGCTCGGCCTGATCGTGCTCTGGCAGCTGATCGAGGAGCCGATGCACGTCTACCGGATGCAGAAGCTGTTCGAAGCCGCAGGGCAAGGATCGGTCGTCAACGTCCGCTCCCGCGCGAGCCTGTATCAGGCGATCGAGCGGCTGGTCCGCCACGGTCTGGTCGAGGTCGCCGAGACGGTCAGGGTCGAGGGCTATCCCGACCGCACCGTCTACGCGATCACCGACGTCCGGCCGCGAGGTCGCGCGTCAGTGGCTGCGCGAGATGCTGTCCAGCACCGAGGGCGAGTACCCCGAGTTCATCGCCGCGGTGTCGATCATGTTCGGCCTGGCGCCCGAGGAGGCGCAGGCGGAGCTGGAGCTGCGGGCCGAGAAGCTCGCGGCGGCGCTGGACGAAACCGAGCAGGCGCTGACCGCCGCGCCCCCCGGGCTACCGCGGCTGTTCCTGCTCGAGGAGGAGTACCGCACGGCGATGCTGGAGCACCGAGCTCGCCTGGGTGCGTGGCGTGATCGACGACCTGCGCGCGGGCCGACTCACCTGGAGTGAGGAGTGGCTGCGCGAGATCGCCGCCGCCTTCATCGACGAGAACGACAACCAGAACCCGGAGGAGCAGTAGATGACACCCACGATCGAGGCCCGAGGCCTCACGAAGCGCTTCGGCAAGACACAGGCGCCTCGACGGCCTGGACCTGGTCGCCGACGCGCGGCCAGGTCGTGGCCGTGCTCGGGCCCAACGGCGCCGGCAAGACGACCTTCGTGCGCGCGGTGGCGACGCTGCTCGCGCTCGACGAGGGGACGCTGCGGGTCGCCGGCCACGACGTGCGCCGGGAGCCGGCGGCGGTTCGGCGGACGATCGGGCTCGCCGGCCAGTTCGCCGCCGTCGAGCCGGCGATGACCGGCCGCGAGAACCTCGAGATGGTCGCCAGCCTGTTCGGGCAGGGCCGCCGCGCCGCCAAGGCGAGCGCCACCGCGGTGCTCGAGCAGCTCGGCCTGCGTCGAGGCCGCGGATCGGCTCGCGCGTACGTACTCGGGCGGCATGCGCCGGCGGCTTGATCTCGGCGCCAGCCTGGTCGGGTCGCCGCGCCTGCTGCTGCTCGACGAGCCGACGACCGGGCTTGACCCGCGCAGCCGGATCGAGCTGTGGGACGCGATCCGGGGACTGGTGCGAGGCCGGGACCGACGTGCTGCTGACCACTCAGTACCTCGACGAGGCCGATCATCTCGCCAGCCAGGTCGTGATCATCGACCACGGCCGGGCGGTTGCGACGGGAACCCCGACCGAGCTCAAGCGCGGATCGGCGGCGAGCGTCGTCGAGGTGCACGTCCGCCACGATCGTGACCTCGCCTCCGTCGCCGAGCTGCTCGGGACGGCTCGACCACGGTGACGCGCAGATCGACGAGGCCACGCGCCGGGTGAGCGTGCGGGTCGACGCGGGGGGCGACGGGCTGATGACCGCGCTGCAGTCAGTTCACGCCGAGCGGCGTCGAGACTCGACGACATCGCGCTGCGCCAGCCGAACCTCGACGAGGTGTTCCTCGCCCTCACCGGACAGCCAACCAGAAACCGACCACGACGCGACCGCCGCCCGCGCGGCCTAGCGCACGACACACGAAAGGCGACATTCTCATGACAACCATCGCACTCGTCACTCGATCCGCCGGTGGCGGCCGCGGGCCGACAGAGCCGGGCTGGCTGAAGAGCACCCTGACGGTGACCCGTCGGGCGCTGCTGCGCTACGTGCGGACGCCCCAGCTGATCGTGCTGGCCACGATCCAGATGTCGACTGTTCTTCTTGATCTACCGCTACATGTTCGGCGGCGCGATCCACATCGCCGGGATGTCCTACGTCGACTACCTCGTCCCTGGGTTCATCGCCACCGGCGTGCTGTTCGTCGGGATCGGGAGCGCGGCGGCAATGGCCGAGGATCTCGAGCAGGGCTTCATCGACCGGCTGCGGTCGTTGCCGATCCCGCGCAGCTCGGCGCTCACCGCCAGGGTGCTGGCCGACACCGCGATCTTCACGTGGAGCACCGCAGTCACCGCGGCGATCGCCTTCGCGGTCGGGTTCCGCCTGCACGGCTCGCCGATCGACGGACTGGCGGCCTTCGGGCTGGTGATCCTGTTCGGGTTCGCGTTCGAGTGGGTGTTCATCACCATGGGCCTGTTCGCCGGCAACGCGCAGGCTGCCCAGGGGATGGGCATGATCGTGTTCCCGTTCGCGTTCGTCTCCAGCGCCTACGTGCCGGTGAGCTCGATGCCGGGCTGGCTGCAGGTGTTCGCCAAGCACCAGCCGCTGACCTACATGGTCGACTCGGTCCGCGTCGCTCACGCTCGGATCGCACGCCCAGGCGCTGCTCGGGCACCCCAGCTCGTACTTCGTGACCCGCGCCCTGATCTGGACCGTCGTGATCATCGCTGTGTCCCTCCCGATCGCCGTCGCCAAGTACCGGCGCGGCTGAAAGGAATCCAAATGACCCCCGCCGTTGACACCACTCACCCCAGCGTTCTAACTGACAGTGGCACCGCGCCGGCGAGACTCGAGTTCAGGCGAAACTGCTCACGCGTCACGATCGACGCGTCCCCGGGTGTGGACCGAATGTGTCGCGCCCGGTTCACCGGGCCGGCGCCAAAGCTCCGTGAACAGCAGCGCAGGATCACGATCGAGTACCCGCTGGTCACGCCGGCTGGGTGGCTTCGAGCCACGCGCCGTGCGCGACAGTCACGCTTGCCGCCGAGCACCCCTGGGAGATCGCCTTCGGCGGCGGCGTCGCCCACCTGCGAGCGCTGCTCACCGAGGCGGAGATCCGCTCGCGTTGAGATCGCAGGTGGTGTGAGCGACGCGCAAGCTGCACCTCCCCCCGCCTCGCGGCGTCGTGCCGGTGCGCATCGGCGGCGGCGCGCACAAGCTGGAGATCGTCCGGCCCGGAGGCGCCGCGGCGCGGCTCCGAGTCGGCGGCGGTGCGAATCGACTCGCGTTTGATGACCAGCGCTACGGAGCCATCGGCGGTGTGGTGGCACTCGACACGCCCGGCGCGGCGGAGGCCAGCGACCGCTACGAGATCGAAATCACCGGCGGCGTCAGTCACCTGACGGTGGGTCCGGAGGCTGCGGGCCGGCTAGCGGGGGTCGATTGAGATGGCGATCTTGCCGAACCGGTCGTCGGCTGCGTCGAGCCTGGCCATTGCCTCGCCGAGGCGCTCCAGTTCGAAGACGGAGTCGATGACCGGTCGCCAGGCGGCGGTGCGAACGTGATCGATCATTGCGTCGTACTCCTGAGGGCTGCCCATGGTCGTGCCGACGATCGATCGCCACTCAAAGTAGACGTCGGCCACGTCGACTGTCGATTGGTCACCCCCGGTGTCGCCGAAGTTGACCAGCACGCCGCCGCGTCCCAGTGCCTTCAGCACGCTGTGCCAGGACGGGCCGCCAAAGCTGTCGACGGCGGCGTCGAGCCCGCCCTCGACGATCGAGCGGGCCTGTTGGGGCCAGTCGGGATCGTCGTAGCGAAACCCCGCCCGGGCTCCGATCGTCACCGCCCGCTCGATCTTGTCCGCGCTCGATGAGGTGACGTACACCGCGGCTCCGCGTTCGGCCGCGATCTGGATCGCGAAGGTGGCGACTCCGCCGCCGGCCCCGGTGATCAGCACCGATCGGCCCGGCGCCGCCTTCGCGCAGGTGACGGTGGCGCGCCAGGCGGTGAGCCCGGCGAGGTTGACCGCTGCCGCCTCATGCCAGGAGAGACGCTGGGGGCGGGCAGCAAGATTCTCGGCTGCGATCACCACCTTCTCGGCAAAGGTCCCCTGCGTGGGGGCGCCGAGGATGTCGAACTGCGCGCCGGGAACGTCACGGCCTCGGGCCCAGCCCAGCGTGGGATTGATGACAACCTCGTCGCCGACCGTCCATCCGCTGACGCCACGGCCGATGGCCGACACCACGCCGGCTCCGTCGGAGCCGAGCGTCACCGGCAGCGCGCAGAAGCCGGGCTTTCGATAGATCCACCAATCACGCCGATTCAGCGCCGCCGCGCGCAGTTCGACAACCGCCTCACCCGGGCCGGGCGTCGGGTCGGGAATCTCCTGCACCTCAAACCTCGGCACTTCGCCGAACGCGACCAGTCGGGCAGCCCTCACGGGCCGGATATATACCAGCGCTCGGGCGCCCCGCCTCCGCTGCGGGCGCCAGAACTTGATCAGTGAGCGGCTTCCATCGGGATCTCGACCAGCGGGCGGACCTCGACCGCGCCGCCCAGTCGCACCGCCGGAATCCGCTGCGCGAACGCGAGTGCGCCATCCAGGTCGGACGCCTCGAGCACGTAGTAGCCCCCGAGCACCTCCTTGGTGTCCGCGTACGGCCCGTCCGTGATCAGATTCTCGTCGCTTGAACCGCGAACCGTGGTCGCCGTGTCCGCCGGCTGCAGGTGGGCGCCACCGACGCAGTGCGACTCATCGCGGAGCGCCATGTACTCCTCGGTCAGCGCCCTGGCCTCCTCATCTCCGAGCCCCTCGTGGCTGCCCGGCTTGGGGTAGATCAGCATCGCGTACTTCATGTCCGCCTCCTTTGGGGATTCGATCATCCTGGAGACGAACGGCCGGCGCCAATGGGGACAGCGTCTTCCGCCGGCCGTTCGGCGGACGCAGAGGCGCGCGTTTACCGAACCGCGAGCCTGACGGGCAGCGATCCTTGGCGCATTGTCGTCGCGAGATCGCGGGCTGACTTGAACGGTGAGTCCGGCGGTGATGTCGGCGCCGTTGGCACCGCGTGATCCCGTCGGGATAGGTCTTGTAGTCGATCGACGGAACGGTCAGCAGCTGGTTGTCGAGCGCGACCGCGAAGTGCTGGTTGAGCGTCTGGCCGAGCGTGCTCACGTCCTGGCCGCGATGGGCGATCTGATCGGTGACGTTCCTAAACGCGGTGTTTCCGGCCGAGTTGAAGCCGGAAGCTGGACGTCGGGGTTGCCGGCCTGGTCGGTCGATGCGTGCGGGTTGGTGATGTCCGAGCTGCTCAGCGCGACGTTGTCGTGCAGCACGAAGAACCGAGCGTCGGGGAACTTGATCGGCTGGCCGGCGGTCGGGTTGGTCGCCTGGAGCACGACCGTGCCCTGCTGGACGATCAGCACCTGGCCATCGGACGGGCTCACGCCGGGCGGCAGCCGCGAGGCGAGGTGCTTGACCGCCTGCTCGGCGGCTGGTCGTGTAGAGCTCGTTGTCGGGGCCGGCCAGCAGGCAGTGCTGACCGGCCGTCGGCGATCGTCCCGTCCTGCCTGGCCTTTGCCGCGCAGGCAGCGCTCCCGGGCGCGCCGAACATGTAGTACTGGGGTCCCGTTCGTGCGTTGTGCGGGCTGATCCGACTTCGGCTGCTTGGACGCCAGCTTGACGGCCTGATACAGCGCCACGCCGCCCGCGTCCGGCTGCCCCGGCGCCGCGGAGCTCGCGCCCTGGCTGATGATCAGCGCCGCCGGGGCCTGGGCGTGCAGCTGACTGGCGACCGGCTTGCCGTTCGGTGTCAGCGCGTTGGCCTCCCAGTCATAGAAGTCAAGTCGCGCCGGGGACCCGAGCGCGATCGCCTCGATGCGCGCACGGTCGCCGCTCCCTGCGTCCGGGGCGACGACGATGATCTGGTTCCCGGCTCGCGACACCCGGACGTCGATGAAAAACCGCGCCAAGACGAGCTCGCAGGATCTCGATCGAGCGATCAATCGCGGGGCCCAGCCGGGAGTGTGGATCCAGTGGCGTGGCGCCGAAGACGATCCTCACGCCGCGACTGGAGCCCGACGACCCCGGCCCAGAGCGCGTGTGGACCCCGAGAGTCACCGCGACCACGAGCACGACAACCAGCACCGAGATACCGACGCCGATACCGCGACCGCAGACCGCGGGACTCGCGACCCCCGCCACCAGCCGCGACCCGATCCGCCGCGTGCTCGCGCGCGTCTCGCCGACCCGCTCAAACTCCGCCCCGAGCTCTCTGAGAAACCGCAAATCGCTCACCGTGAAAGCTCCTCAGCTCGGTATGGCTCGAGCGCTCCCGCGAGCGCACGCAAGCCGCGCGACACCCGGGCTCTCACCGCCTGCTCTGACACGCCAAGCACTAGCGCCACCTCCGCATAGGACCGCTCCTCCACCACCCGCAGACGAAGCGCCTCGCGCTGCTCTGCGCTCAATCGCGCAAGCTCAACACCCAACGCGGCCCGCAGCTCACCGAGCCCGGCCCGCTCGTCGATCGCCGCGAGATCGTCCTCGATGCAGCGCCGGCAAGCGGACCCCGAGGCGCTGCAGCGCTCTGCGCTCCACCCGTCCACGCCGCAGATACCTCGAGACCTGCCGGCGCGCGACCGTGAACAGCCACGCACGCACCTCCGGCTCAGAGCGCCCCCGCAGCCGCAGGCCACGAACGAAACGCCTGCGCGAACGTCTCGGCCGTCAGATCCGCCGCGATCGCAGCATCCAGCGTGCGCCGAGCGAGAAACACCAACACCACCTCTCCCTCTCTCGCGTACATCGCAGCGAAATCGTCATCCGCCATCACACCCAGAATGCCGCGAGCCACCAAAACTGTGACGCACCCCACCCGACGCCCTGGTTCGCCGCAGCTCACGATCGGCTCAGACGCGCCCGCGGTGTCCTGCCTACTCTGTCGGGCGTGGGAGTTCCAGCTCTGGTGATCTTCGATTGCGATGGCGTCCTGGTCGACAGCGAAGCCGTCTCAAACGCCGTGCTCGCCGACGCACTGTCCGCCGTGGGAGTTCCGACGACCCCTGAGCAGGCGCTCGCGCGGTATCGCGGGAAGCTGCTTCGAGATATCGGCGAGGAGGTGAAGGCGCGCAGCGGCAGTAGCCTCTCGGACGACTTCTGGGTCGACTACGAGCGTGAGCGCGCCCTGGCATTCGAGCGGGTGCTGCTCCCCATTCACGGCGCCGCAGAAACGGTCGCAGCCGTTAAGGCCGCCGGCATCGCGGTGTGCGTCGCGTCCCAGGGCAAGCGAGCAAAGACCGAACTCACTCTCAGCTTGACTGGCCTGCGCGGTCTCTTTGCCGACCAAGCGATCTTCTCGGCCTATGACGTCCCCCGCGGAAAGCCACATCCGGATCTATTTCTCCACGCGGCACGCCGGATGCAGACGCCCGTCAAGTCGTGCGTTGTTGTTGAGGACACCACGATCGGGATCCGTGCCGCTCTCGCCGCCGGTATGACGCCGATCGGATTGGCAAGCGGAGCAGAAGCAGAGCTCATGAACCGGCTCGGGGTGACAACAATCGGCTCGCTACCGGACCTACCCCCGCTGCTGAGCGACGGCCGCTAACTCGGCTGCCGGCGTGTCCGCCACGGCGGCACTCATCGAGAATGCTTGACGAGGCGTGTCAGCGCTCGCACCTGTGCGGTCAGGGCCTCGATCTGATCGGCCTGCCGACGGACCGTCTGGGCGAGCGCAGGGTCGCTTTGTGACGCGGCGCGATCTTGCGCCACGGCAGCGGTCCCGGCAGGGGCGGTTCCGAGCTGCCCGCTTGAGTTCACGACCACGGTCTTGGTCGGCCCCGGGATCGTCACCCCGAAGACGCCGGCCAAAAACGCCGCGGTCTGAACGCCGCGGGTACCGATCCGGATCTTGGCGGCCTCACCGGCCACGCCCTTGTTGGCGATGTCGACGTTGTTGGCACCGGTGGTCAGGCTCGACCCCGCCGCGCTACCGACCGCGACATTCGACGCGCCCGTGGTGTTAGCCAGCAGCGCGTTGGTGCCGACCGCCGTGTTCGAGCTGCCCGTCTTGTTCGCGCGCAACGCCGTGTTCCCGCTCGCGACGTTAGAGCTGCCGGTCGTGTTTGAAAACAGCGCCCGGTACCCGCCCGCGAGGTTGCCATGCCCAGTCGTATTGCTCTGCAACGCACTAGACCCACTCGCCACGTTGCTATACCCGATCGTGTTAAACACCAGCGCCTGATAGCCGGCCGCGACATTGTCATGACCCGTCGTGTTCGTCAGCAACGCGTTGACGCCATCCGCGACGCTATACCCGCCAGTCGTATTGGACAGCAACGCCTCGCGACCGGTAGCGACGTTCGCGTTACCAGCGGTGTTGGCCGCCAGCGCCTCAAAGCCGTCGGCGAGGTTGTAGCTCCCGTGAGTATTTGACGTCAGCGCGTGCCAGCCAGTTGCGGTGTTCTGAAACCCGGTTTGGTTCATTTCCAGCGCTTCGGTGCCAACCGCGGTGCTGGCGTTGCCAGTCGTGTTGCTCTCGAGCGCACCGGCTCCATAGGCAACGTTGTCGTCACCACCGGTGTTATGGACCAGCGCTTCGTAACCGGTCGCGACGTTTTGTGACCCGGTCGTGTTTTCGAACAGTGAAGACCACCCGTCCGCGACGTTCTTGCTGCCCGAGCCGTTGGCAGCGAGTGCGGACACCCCGGCCGCGAGGTTGCCGACACCGCTCGTGAGTTGCGCCAACGTGTTCACTCCGATCGCCGTGTTGCTAAATCCGCTGGGCGCCCCCCCGCCAAACGGATTGGGGTCAGCCGACAGATTCGCGCTCCCGTCATAAAAGACGCTGGTCAACGACGCCCTCGCCGCCGAGGCGCTCACCCCCACCGCGATCACCGTCGCCAACGCGCCCACAGCCCAGCGACGCCCGACCCGCAAGCCAACGAGCTCTCCAAACATCTGCCAACCCCCTCAGGGTCCAAACCGGTCCAGCGACGCGGCCGCGCCGCCCGTCGCAAATTCTGCCCCACCGACAACAGCCTCGCAAGGGCCCCGCAGGGCGAAGCTCTCCGGCGGCGCGCGATTCGCGGTAAATGGTTGCTAACGAACCAAATGAGGTTTGGACGGCCGCGGAATGGGTAACCGCCACCGGTCACCCCAGAGGAGGTAGGGAATGTCAGAGCGGATCGCGGCTGCCGTCCGTGAAGAGCCCAAGCGCGGCTTGGGCCTCGCGGTGGGTCTCGCGGCGCTGATCGCCGCAATCGTTCTGTTGGTGAGCGGGCTCTCCGGGGCGTCGGGGGCGGCGGCGAAGAGCCAGCACGCCGATCGCGCCACCGGCGCAACCGCGTCGCTCAGTCCGGCGCAGATCAACGCCAACGTCAGCTCTTGCTGAGCCAAATGACCGTGCCGGAGAAGTTCGGCCAGCTCGAGATGGCGGGGCCGAGCACACCGACGGCAGCGATCTGATGCCGCTGGCCGAGAAGGGCGAGATCGGCTCGGTGCTCGATCTGACCGGGGTGGACAACATCAACGCCGTCCAGATGGCCGCGGTCAAGCACTCGCGGCTCCACATCCCGCTGATCTTCGGGCTCGACGTGATCCACGGCTACCGGACGATGTTCCCGGTGCCGCTGGGCGAGGCGGCGAGCTGGGATCCCGCGCTGGTGTCCAACGACGAGTCGGTGTCGGCCGACGAGGCGAGCGCCGACGGGATCAAGTGGACGTTCAACCCGATGGTCGACATCAGCCGCGATCCCCGCTGGGGCCGAGTCGTCGAAGGCGCCGGCGAGGATCCGTTCCTGGGGTCGGCGATCGCCGCCGCCAAGGTGAAGGGCTATCAGGGCTCGGACTTCTCCCTCGCGGACAAGGTGGCCGCGACGATCAAGCACTTCGGCGCCTACGGCGCCCCGGTCGCCGGCCGTGAATACAACACGGTCGACATGTCGACCCAGCAGCTGTTCAACGACTACCTGCCGCCGTACAAGGCGGCGGTCGACGCCGGCGCAGCGACCGTGATGAGCTCGTTCAACTCGCTGAACGGGGTCCCGAACACCGCCAACCCGTATCTGCTCACGACGATCCTGCGCGATGAGTGGGGATTCGGCGGGACCATCGTCAGCGACTACCAGGCGGTCCAGGAGCTGGAGGACTTCGGTTACGCCCGACGGCGCGGACGCCGCACGCCTGGCACTGACCGCCGGTGTGGACATCGAGATGGCGGTGACGATCGGCCCGACCACCGGCAACCCGCTCTTCTCCACCTACGAGACCTACGGCCCGCAAGTTGCTGAGCGACGGGCAAGATCACGATGACCCAGCTGAACAACGCCGTGCGCCACGTGCTGACGCTCAAGTACCTGGCCGGGATGTTCAGCAACCCGTACCAGGGCAGCGACGCGCGGGTGGCCAAAGAGGAGCTGACCGCCGGCCCACCTGTCGGCCGCGCGGTCGATCGCCGACGAGTCGATGGTGCTGCTCAACGACAACAATCACGCGCTTCCGCTCAGCACGAGCACGTCGAAGATCGCGGTGGTCGGACCGCTGGCCGACGACGCGCTGGACCAGCTCGGCCCGGACGTGCCGATCGGTTATGACACGACCGGCGCCGACCTGAAGACGACCGACAAGATCGTCACGGTGGCGGACGGGATTAAAGGCGCCGACCCGGGCGCCACGGTGACCACCGTGCCGGGGTGCCCTACGTTCACCGTCACCGACCCCTGCAACGAGACCGGCGGTTTCGGCGCCGCGGTCGCCGCGGCGCAGGCCGCGGACGTGACCGTGGTCGTGGTCGGCGAGCCGGCCGGCGACACCGGCGAGGCGTCTTCGCGGACCGCGCTCGATCTGCCCGGGCAGCAGCTCGCGCTCGTGCAGCAGATCGCCGCGACCGGCAAGCCGTACGTGGTGGTGCTGATGAACGGGCGGCCGCTGACCATCCCGTGGCTGGCCGAACAACGCGCCGGCGCTGCTCGAGGCGTGGTACCCGGGCACCGAGGGCGGCAACGCGGTCGCCGACGTCCTGTTCGGCAAGGTCAACCCGAGCGGGAAGCTGCCGATGTCGTTCCCGGTCAACGTCGGCCAGGTCCCGATCTCCTACAACGAGCTGCCCGACCGGCCGGCCGTTCTCGACCCGAACAACAAGTACACGTCCAGGTACCTCGACGCGCCGAACACGCCGCAGTACCCGTTCGGCTACGGGCTCTCGTACACGACGTTCTCGTTCTCGAACCTGAACGCGCCGAGCACCGTGTCGCGGAACTCGACGTTCCACGTCACCGCCAACATCACCAACACCGGATCGACGGCCGGGACCGACGTCGTGCAGCTCTACCTGCACGAGAGCGACACGAGCATCCTGCAGCCGGTCAAGAAGCTCGAGGGCTTCCAGCGGGTGACGCTGGCGCCCGGGCCAGACCAAGACCGTGACGTTCACGCTCGGCCGGCAGAACCTCGGCTTCTACAACGAGCAGGGGCAGTTCGTGGTCGAGCCGGGTCCCGTTCGACCGTGTGGGTGGGTGACAGCTCGGTCGGCAACTGAGCTCAGCTGGGCACCTGAGCTCCGCCGGGACGCACACGACGTTCACGCTGAACTAGGACGATGACCATGCGCGGGAGTGTCCGCGGGGCCGCGATCGCGATCATCTCGGTCGCGATCGCGGTCGTGGCCCTGCTACCGGTGCCGGCGGCAGGCCCAGGCCCACGCCGGGCGGCGCTGACCAAGCAGCAGCGGGCGGTCCTGTACGGGATCGCCCAGGACACCTGGCGGTTCTACGCCGACGACGTCGATCCGATGACCCATCTGCCGCTCGACAACCTGGGGCCCGGCTCGGTCCGCGGCACGTACACCTCGGCGGCCAACATCGGCGTCTACCTGTGGGCGGTGGTCGCCGCCCGCGACCTCGGCCTGATCGACACGCGAGCGGGCCGACCAGCTGGCCGGCGCGACGCTCGGCGAGGTGGCGACGCTCAAGCGCTACGACGGGATGCTCTACCAGTGGTACGACACGAACAACGGCGAACGTTCTGCTCAACCCGGGCCAGGGCGACTGCACCGAGACGACGCCCGCGCAGGACAACTGCTGGTTCGTGTCGGCGGTCGACAACGGCTGGTACGCGTCCGGGCTGATCGAGGTTCGCCAGGCGCTGCCGGCGGTCCGCGGCCTCGCCGACCAGCCTGCTGGCGCCGATGGACTTCTCGATCTTCTACGACAACCGGCCGCAGACCGACTGCGACGTGAACTGCCTCGCTGCCCGGCGACCCGCCGACCGGCCAGCAGTACGGCGGCTACTACGTCGACCAGGGTCCGGCCGGCTACCACAACGGCGCGCTGTACAGCGACCCGCGGATCTCGATGTACATCGGCATGGGCCGCCACCAGATGCCGGGCGACGTGTGGTGGCGCACGTGGCGGACGCCGCCGCCGCAGCTGTGCCCCACCGACCCGGTCAACTCGAACACCGGGCACCGGCTACTGGCAGACCTACACCGATCCGCAGTCGGGCAAGCAGTTCCAGGTCTGGGAGGGCCACTACACCTACCCCGGCACCTCGCTCACGCTTCGTGCCGACGTTCGCCGGCGGCATGTTCGAGGGGCTGATGGCCAACCTGGTCGTGCCCGAGACGACCTGGGGTCCGCACAGCTTCGGGCTCGACGACGTGCGCTGGGCGCAGGTCCAGATCAAGTACGCGACCCAGGTGCTGGGGTACCCGGTGTGGGGGATGTCGCCGTCGAGCACGGCCGACGACACCGGCGACTACGGCGGGTTCGGCGTCGAGGGCCAGGCGTTCCCGGCGAATGAGCCGCTTGCGTGGTGCACGACCTGCGCCACCGAGACCACCGTGTCCCCGCACGCCTCGGCGATCGCGCTGCCGATCCTGCCCCAGCAGGCCTACGCCAACCTGGTCGCGCTGCGGACCGACTACCCGGGGATCTACACCTCGGACGGCGGCTTCTACGACGCGGTCAATCCGGTGACCGGGTCGATCGGCCACCGCCGCCTGGTGCTCGACCAGTCGATGATCATGGCCGCTCTCGACGACGCCCTGAATCGCGGACGCGCTCCAGCGCTACTTCGCCGCCGACCCCGAGTCGTGGGCCGCCCACCTGTATCTGTCCGACGAGCGGATGTCGATCCACTAGCGGCAGCGAGACGGCGACCGATCTGTCAGCGGTTATTGGTCGCCGGCCGGAATCGACTCAGCCAGCGCAGCGCGCCCGGGAGCCGCGGGGAAGGGGTCGGCGAAGTACTGAGTCTCGTGCGTTACGAGACCGTCGGCGATCTCCATGATGCTGACCGAGTACGTGGGAACCCCGTCGTAGGTGATCACGCACTCACTCACCCAAAGATCGGCGCCCCCCAGGATCCGGCGGATGGTGAAGTGGCGTTCGGCGGGGTGTCCGCCGCGTTGCGCTTGGATCGTCGACCGGCCTCTGAAGCGCTCGCCGGACTGCGGATAGTCAAGGATCGCGTCAGCGGCGTAGATCGCGTGCTCAACATCGCTGTCCCCGCGTTCGGAGGCCTCCCAGTGCTCCTGGATCCGAGCCCGGATGTCGGCTTCACGATCGATTGCGTCGCTCACGCGTTAGCCCCATGACAGTAGGAATCTCGCTGGCCCGCGGTCAGATGTTACCCGAGGGTTCTTGGCAGCTCCGGACGGCGATGAGCCTGCGGGCGCGTCTCGGTCTGTCATGTTGATGGACCGAGATGACCGATCGAGGAGGCGAGATGCTTACGCTCTATGAGCACCCCTTCGCGCTGTATTGCCAGAAAGTCCTGATGGCGCTCAACGAGCTAGGCGTCGACTATGACGTTCTCGAGGAGCAGCGTGACTTTGACCGCGCCGATCTGGCCAGGGTGTGGCCGCCGGCATCGATCCCGGCGCTGCGCGACGGGGACCGGGTGATCGGTGAGAGCTCGATCATCATCGAGCACGTCGGCGGCGCGCGACTGGTGCCGTCGCTGGAGGCCCGAATGTGGGATCGCATTTGCGACGGATACGTTTCCGACGCCGTCCAGGCGGTCGTCGCCGAGGCGCTGCAGGGACGGTTCGACGGGCGACCAGTGGCGCAGGCGAAGGACCAGCTCGAAATGGCGTACCGGATGCTCGAAGTCCAGCTCGCGGAGCACGAGTTCCTCGCCGCGGACACGGTGACGATCGCTGATTGTGCTGCGGCGCCGGGGCTGTTCTATGCCTTGGCGGTCAACCCCTGGGACTCGGGCGCGCACCCACGGCTGGCGCGGTACTACCGCGCGGTCGCGCAGCGGCCGTCGTTCGCGAAGGTGATCGCGGATGCCCGGCCCTATCGGCCTCTGTTCCCGCTGCCGTGGCCCGCCGATTTCGACCGCTACCACTGAGACACAGTCCCGCAGCACACACCAGGAGCGCACGACCATGAGCGAACACACGCCATTCATCGACTACGAGAATCTGCCGGCCCCGAGCGAGGGCTTCCTCGTCACCCAGTTCATCACCGTGCGAAGCATCGCGCGGTCGCGCGCCTTCTACTCGGAGGTTCTCGGCGGCCAGGTCGTGCTCGAGGAGAACCCATGCATGATCAAGCTGGCCAATTCGTGGGTGATCATGAACCCCGGCGGCGGGCCAACGCCCGACAAGCCGGACATCTCGGTCGTCGACCACGAGCCCGGCAACACGATCTCGAGCTTCATGAACCTGCGCGTCGCGGACGTCCACGCCTGCTATGAGCGATGGAGCTCAAAGGGGGCTGAGTTCGTGACGCCGCCGATCGATCGCGGCGCTGAGATTCGCTGCTACATGAAGGACCCCGACGGCTACCTGATCGAAGTCGGCCAGTCGACCGGGCTGCTGGCGGGCAAACTCGCCAAGAAGCGTCCAGAAGATCTGCCGGGCTAAGGCGGCGGGACGCCGGAAAGTGCCGCGCGCAGCCGCTTGCGAGAGCTGATCCCGAGCTTGCCGAACACCTTGCGTCAGGTGCCACTCGACCGTGCGCGGGCTCAGGAAGAGCTGAGCGCCGATCTCAGGGTTCGTTTGCCCGTCGGCGGCTAGGCGGGCGACCTGCACCTCCTGGGGCGTGAGCTCGTCAAGCGTCTCGACCATCCGCTTGCGCACCGTCTCGCCGGTGGCCAGCAGCTCGCGGCGGGCACGCTCGGCGAACGCCTCCATGCCCATGTCCGAGAGCATCGTGTACGCGACTCGGAGCTGTTCGCGGGCGTCGACGCGACGGTGCTCCCGCCGCAGCCATTCGCCGTACAGGAGGTGCGCGCGGGCCAGCGTGGCGAGCATTTTGACGTGCGACAGCCGTTCGATCGCCTCTCGGTAGAGCCGCTCGACCGCTTCTCGGTTGGCCAGCATCGCCGCCGCGCGCGCATGGATCCCGACGCGCCCACTCCGTCCCGGCGGCGTCCGCAATCTCGGCGAGCTGGGTCAGGGAACCGACGCCGCGCTCTGATTTGCCGCTGCGCACGGCAGCCTCGATCAGCTCGGCCAGCAGCAGGATCGCCGGCCCGAGACCGCCAGCGGCGTCGGCGGCCCGCTCGGCCGCGACCAGGGCATCCTCGTAGCGACCGAGTCCGTTGTAGCGGATCGCGCTGCCCCAGTCGTTGGCGGCGAGAAACAGTCCCTCGCCGCGTCGCAGCACGTCTTGCCGGTTGGACTCGATGAGCGCCACTGCCTCGGCGTCCCGTCCCCGCCAGTTCGCCAGCACGATCGAAGTGCGCAGCGTCACGTGACTGCCGGTCGCCTCGACGACGGCGTCTGACTCGGCGGCTAGGGACATAGCCATCTCGATCCTTCCGGAGAACAGCTCGACCAGCACCCGGTCGGTGAGCGCGACGGGCAGCGCCGGAGAACGCGCCGGCGCGGCGCGCGAGTTCGAGATGGCGCGCCGTGAGCTCGTCCCAGGCGCCATCATCGCCCAGCGCCCGGGCGATGCGGCAGGCCAGCCACAGCCAGCGCAGCTCTTCCTCGTCGGAGAGCCGCTCCTCACGGAACGCGCGCAGCGCAAGCTTCAACGCCGGCGCCCCGGCAACATAGCCCTCACGGGTAAGGAGGGCGAGGCCGTCCAGCAGCAGGTCGCAGGCACGGGTAGAGGGCTCCCAGTCAGCGGCCAGAACCGCGGCGGCGACTTCGCGCGGATCGCCTCCACGCACCAGGCGGTCGGCGGACAGCGCCGCCGCAAATGCCTCGAGGTAGGCCTCGCGCGCGAGCCTCGAATCCAGCGGCTCCAGCCGCTTGGCCGCATCGAGCAGCAGGGGAGGAGCGTCGCTGCCGCGCGTCATCGCGAAGGTGATCTGCGCGTGTAACAGCTGAGCGCGCGCCCGCTCGACGCTCGTCCAGGGGTCCCGCCTTGGCGACCGCGAGCAGCCGCAGTGCCGCGTCGTTAGCGCCGGCCTGGTGCTTGCCCATCGCGCCCAGGAGTGCACGTTGCGCCCGCCGCCGGGGATCGGGTGTCAGTTCGGCCGCGCGCTCATGGAATGCCGCCCCCGCCGCCAGGCCGCCTCGCGCCCGCGCTCGGCCGGCCGAACGCTCCAGCTCGGCGGCGACGTCCTCGTCGAGCCCGGCGGTCGCGTGCGCGCGGTGCCAGGCCCGGCGATCAGGGTCGATGTCGGCATCGGTGGCTTGCGCCAGCGCGCGGTGAACACGTTGTCGCTGCTCCGCCGCCGCCGCGCGCTTCACCGCCGAACGCACGAGCGGTGATCGAAGCGCACCTGCGCGCTGAAATCGATCAGTCCGGCGGCGACGCCCGGCCCAGCCGCGTCCGGGCCGACGCCGAGCTCCGCGGCCGCTCGCCGTACCAGACGGGTTGCCGCGCGTCTCGGCCACGAGACGATCACGCACGCGCTCGTCGAGTGGACCGGTGACCACGGTCGCGAGCAGCTCGCGCGCGTCACGGTCATCCAGCCCGCCGACGGCGAGCTCCGGCGCCCCTTCGAATTGTCGCTCGTCACTGCGCTCGCGCACGGCGAAGACCAGCGCGACCGACTCCGCGCCGAGACGGCGCGCGACGAACGCGAGCGCCTGTGTCGAGGCGGCGTCGAGCCACTGCGCGCCGTCCACGATGCAGACGAGAGGCCGGTCTTCGGCGACGTCGGAGACCAGACTGAGGACCGCCAACCCGACGAGGAACCGATCCGGCGCCTCGCCGTCGCGCAAACCGAACGCGGTGCCGAGCGCATCGCGCTGTGGGCCGGGAAGGCGCTCGATGCGATCCAGGAACGGCGCGCACAGCTGCTGCAAACCCGCGTACGCGAGCTCCATCTCTGACTCGACTCCGGCGGCGCGGCCGATGGCGCATCCCGACGAGTGCTGCGCCAGATACTCCAGCAACGCGCTCTTGCCAGCCCCGGCGTCTCCGCGCAGGACCAGTGCCCGGCTTTGACCCGCGCGCACGCTCGCCACGACCTGATCCAGCGCCGCGCACTCGCTGCGCCGGCCCAGCAGCCGCCGCGCGGAAACGGTGGTTGATATCGCAACGCCGGCCTAGGCGCGACTTCCGGCGTTGGCAACCCTGGGCGGATGGCCCGTGGCCACGGGCTCGGGCACCCCCGGGGGTGCTAACCCGGGTGCCCACCGGGCGCGACGCATCGGTGCGGAGAGCACGCTTGACGCGGGATCACCACGCGGAGGACCGATTGAGGTCTTCCACACACCAGGAGAAGGCAATGAGCGCCACTGAAGCAGACACCACCAACCGCGACGGCAGCGTCGGATCGGTCGACATGAAGCTCGAGCTCCAGATCATCCCCGTGTCCGACGTTGACCGAGTCAAGCAGTTCTACGAGCGGCTGGGCTGGAGATTCGACCGCGACGATCGCCCCGCTGGAGGGCCTTCGCGTCGTCCAGTTCACACCCCGGGTTCGCCAGCCTCGATCACGTTCGGCAAGGGCCTCACCACGGCGGCGCCTGGCGCGGCCGAGGCCGGAGTGGTTGTCTCTGACATCGAGGCGGCGCACGATGAGCTCGTCGGCCGTGGCATTGAGGTCAGCGACATCTGGCACGGCCCGCCATTCCCGGTGCAGGCACGCCAGCCGGGACCCGACCCCGATCGCGCCAGCTACGGCTCGTTCTTCTGGGAACGACGACTTTGGCGATCGCCCAGGGGTGAATGTAGGTGTGCTGCTTGAAGACGATCATTTGCGCATAGGCGGGAATGATCGAGAGCAACAGCACCGAGAGAAGCCCAAAATGAATCCTTCGCTGGTTCGGCTCGCCGTGAGAGGTCGCGAACAGGATCGCAAAAAGTGCGATGCAGGCGATGAAGCCCACAAGGATCAGAAGCGGTGCTCCGTTCCAATAGAAGGTCTGATGCGACTGATAGAACGGCCCGACGAAATCGAGGAAGGCGACCGGATGATCGTCGGTGTCTCCGAGACGGAACACCAGTTTCCAGAGCAGTTCCCGGAAAGATGCGACCAGGCCTTCCTGCATCGCGATCGATCCAGGGGTCACCATGCGCCAGGCGAGGAAGGTCGAGAAGGTGGCAAGCGGCAACAGAAACAGGGCGATGGTTTCCTTCCGTCCCAGCGGTCGTCCATATCCGGCGCGCGATCCGAACCAGCGGAGCACAAACCAGACCGCGTAGACGAAATAGAACAACCAGTCGACGAACAGGCCGCTGACGAGAATGAGAAGCTCGGCGACGTAGCACCATGTTGCCGCCGTCCTGCTCGCCGCCGCCGCCTCTAGCGTCGCGACAAGGACCAGCAGCGCGTAGAACACGACAATATGCGTGTCGAAGGTATAGACCTGCGAGAAGAAATAGACCGGTCCGCGCGGGAACAGAACCAGGCATGCCGCCAGGACCGCAAGCGCGACACGCTCGATTCCCGGTCGGCGCAGGATGCCTGCGGCCACATAGCCCGACATTGCCAGCAACAAGGCGATCAAGCCGTGACCGGCCACGTTGAGCCAGTTGATCATGGTGATGCTGGGCTCGGTGTTCGTCAGCTTGGCGACGAGATAGAGCGAGACAACCGCGCCCGGAGGCCAGGACGCATACATGCCGAACCGGAGCTCAGGCCTCGCCGTCTCCACCGACAACGGCGCATAAGGCATCGAGAACAGCATGTGCCACGGCCCCTCGATCCACCAGTTGCGGGCCCACATCATCGTTACCGACGTGATGTAGTCGAGGTCGAACACCGGAAGCTGGTGAATGTAGGGAAAGCGCCAGTCGAGCACGACGATGTAGACGACGCACACGCCCAGCACCGCCGAGGCCAGTGACAATGTCGCGCCGCTCAGAGCCCGCCTGTATGCGGAAACCTTCCCGTCTTGCGAAAAGGCCTCATCGTCGAACGACGTCATTCGGATGCCGGGCTCTCAGTGCGAGACCGCCCGCGGCAGCTCGGCGAGGATGGGGGTGGCGGGCTCGTCGCTGCGGGCCTCGGCCTTCGGGAATCCGACGCGCTCGGCGACGATATAGACGGGGCGGCGCTTCACCTCACCATACATGCGCGCGATGTATTCGCCGATGATGCCGAGCGAAAGCAGCTGGATGCCGCTGAAGAATTGCAGGGCCAGAAACACCGACGTGTAGCCCGGCATGTCCTGCGGCGCATAGCCGAAGATGCGGATCGCGAAGAGCCGCTGCAGCAGCAGCAGCACGGCGCCGATGATCGCGCCCGCGGACGTCACGAAGCCCGCGAGCGAGATGAATCGCAGCGGCACGTCGGAGAAATTGAAAATCCCGCTTGCCGCAAGGCGGACAAGGCGAACGAAGGAATATTTCGGCTCGCCGGCGTGTCGCGCCGCCCGCTCATATTCGAAGCCATATTGGCGGAATCCCGCCCAGGCGCGCAGACCGCGCAGGAAGCGGCCGTTCTCCGGCAGTTGGCGCAAGACGTCGGCGACCTGACGATCCATGACGCAGAAATCGCCGCTGTCGGCCGGCACCTCGATGTCGGCCATGCGTTTCCAGATTCGATAGAACAGCCGGTAGCAGGCGCGTTTGAACAGACCTTCCTTGCGCTTGCGGCGCACGCCGTAGACGACCTCGAAGCCCTCGCGCCACTTCTCCAGCATGGCGAGCAGGACCTCGGGCGGATCCTGGAGGTCGGCGTCCATGATCGCGACCGCGTCGCCAAGGGCATGGTCGATGCCTGCCGATACAGCGGCCTGGTGACCGAAATTCCGTGAAAAGCGCACCAGGCGGATTCGATTGTCGCGTTTGCGCAACTCGCGGAGGATGGCGACCGTCCTGTCGCGGCTACCGTCGTCGACATAGACGAACTCGAAACCGAAGTTCTCGGACGCGCCAAGACAACGATCCAGCTCGGCATGAGTGGTCGCAATAACCTCGCTTTCGTTATAGCAAGGGATCACAATCGACACTGTCTTGATCAAGTCCGGTCCCCACTGTGATGCTGGCGGCAGCCACGGCGCGACGTGGCGTCATTTGCGTCGGCAGCTGTCAAGCGCCCGCTCGTTCCAGAGGGGGTCTATAACAGGCGACCACAGTTCCCGCCATAGTGGCGAACACGGGGACTTTCCGCGAAAAAAGTACGCAAATCCGGCGGGTTAGGTCCTCCGTCGTGGCCGGCCGCTAACGATTGTGCCAAGCCCAGGCCGTGGCGATGATCGTATCGAGATTCGAATGCGGGAAGCTGCAGCCGAGCCGCGCATGCGCGCGTCCAGGCGCCGCCCACAACGCCGCCGGATCGCCGGGGCGTCTGGGGCTTTCGACGACGGGAACGGTTTTGCCGGTGATCCGCTCGACGGCTGCGACGATATCGCGGACCGAATAGCCCTTGCCGGTGCCGAGGTTGAGCGTGTCGGGCGCGCCGCCCTCGATCAGTTCGCGCAATGCGCGGACGTGCGCGTCGGCAAGGTCGGTCACGTGGATATAGTCCCGCACCGCCGTTCCGTCGGCAGTCGGATAGTCGGTGCCCAGGATGTCCAGCTGCTGCAGTTGGCCCGCCGCCGCCATCAGCGTCCGCGGAATGAGATGCGGCTCGGGATCGTGGTCCTCGCCGGTCTCCCCGTCGGGGTCGGCCCCCGACGCGTTGAAATAGCGCAGCACGATGGAGCGCATGCCGTAACCGGTCTCATAGTCGCGAAGCATGCCTTCAACGATCACTTTGGTGCGTCCATACGGACTGATCGGGGCGAACGGCATGTCCTCGGTGACGGGCATCGAGGGAGGCAGGCCATAGACCGTACAACTGCTCGAAAACACCACGCACTCGATTGCGGCCGTGCGCGCCGCTTCCAGCAGGACGAGCGAGCCAGCGACATTGTTGTCGTAATAGAGTGCCGGATCGGCAACGAACTCGCCGACATAGGCGAAGGCGGCGCAGTGCAGGATTGCCGCCGGACGGTGCGCGCGCAACACGGCGTCCAGCCGCTCGCGATCGCGGATGTCTCCGATCTCGAGGGGGCCCCATTTGACGGCGTGGCGGTGGCCTCGGCTGAGATTGTCGTAGGTGACGGGAACGAAGCCCGATGCTGCGAGTGCCTTGCAGCTGTGGCTGCCCACATACCCTGCGCCGCCGGTAGTACGGCAGGTACCTCCCCGGTGAAATCGCGTGATCCGCGCGAGAGATCGTCGAAATAGGCGATGCATTCGTCAGTCCCTGCTCCAGCGGTACCTTCGGTTCCCAATCGAGCAGCTTCCTGGCCAGCGAAATGTCGGGACAGCGTTGCAGGGGATCGTCGACCGGCAAAGGCTTGGTCAGGATCTGCGAGCGCGAACCCGTCAATTCGATCACCCTGGTCGCGAGCTCGCGGATCGACATCTCGACGGGATTGCCGAGATTGACCGGCCCCGTCACCTCGTCGGGGGCCGTTCATCAGGCGGACGCAGGCCCTCGATCAGATCGTCGACGTAGCAGAAGGCGCGGGTCTGGCTGCCGTCGCCGTAGATGGTGATCGGCTCGCCGCGCAGCGCCTGCACGATGAAATTGGAAACGACGCGGCCGTCGTCGAGGTGCATGCGCGGACCGTAGGTGTTGAAGATGCGGGCGACGCGAATGCGCAGATTGTGCTGCCGGTAATAGTCGAAGAACAGCGTTTCGGCGCAGCGCTTGCCTTCGTCGTAGCAGGCGCGCGGCCCGATCGGATTGACGTGTCCCCAATAGTCCTCGGTCTGCGGATGGATCGTCGGGATCGCCGTAGACCTCGCTGGTCGAGGCCTGGAGGATCTTGGCGCCGAGGCGCTTCGCCAGCCCGAGCATGTTGATCGCGCCGTGCACGCTGGTCTTGGTGGTCTGCACCGGATCGTGCTGATAGTGGATCGGCGATGCAGGACAGGCGAGATTGTAGATCTCGTCGACTTCGACGTAGAGCGGAAACGTCACGTCATGACGCATCAGCTCGAACCGTTGTTGGTCCAGCAGCGGGAAGATGTTCGCGCGTGATCCCGTGAAGAAGTTGTCGACGCACAGTACGTCGTGACCGTCGGCCAGCAGGCGCTCGCAAAGATGCGAGCCGAGGAAGCCGGCGCCGCCGGTAACGAGTATTCGCTTTGCGTCCAAACAAGTCGGCCCTCACCATTCCAGCTTCCCCGTCATTGCGAGCCGTCGGAAGCGGGCTCGCCCGGTCCGTGCGGCGTCGCTTCCGCCTTGCCGTAGTAGAGCCGGCTCTCGCTCAACCCGAAAAGCCGGCGTGCGGCCAATATCCGCGCAGCATCCGAACGGCCGGCCGGCGTTGCCGCAAGCAAACTTCCGCGAAGCTCGCCGCGGCCGCCCTTGACCATCGCGTCGACGCGATCGCGCATGAAGCGCTTGAAATGCACGTCATGAAGCGATCGGAGGTCCATCGTGCGCGACGGGGTTCTGGCGATGAGCAGCAGCATCTGGACGGAAAGAGAGCGGTAACAGGTGCCATAGCCATAGATCAAGATCACCGTGGCAAACCAGTACACGGCAGCATCCTGCCAATAGTCCAGTTCGCCAAGCCAGGCGGCGCCGGCCAACGTGCCTGCAAGATGAATGACGATTGCGATGACGAGGATCATCACGATGGCATTCTGCGGTCGGGCCAGCCGGATCGCCAGGGAAGTCGACGAGGACCAGGCCCAGAAAGCTCATGCAGCCGATCAGAAACGACATCAGCGGATCATCGCTTTCTGGAAATTGAAGTAGAGCATGGCGGCATCGAGAATGGCGGCCGGAATCCGCGATCCCCTCGCAAGCGAGACGATGGACCGATCGACCGTGGCGGCGCCGGTGCTGCACAGCAGACTGAGCCGGTCACGAAACAGGTCGTCAACGCCGAACCCGTCGCCGTAATCGGCCAGCCAGGAGTTGACGTCGACCGGCCCCGGTTTTGCCGCCAGGCTCACCAGCAGATTGACGCTGACCCCGGTCGCCACCAGCAGCCAGACGATCAGCGTCGTCAGCATGGCCGAGAAGATGATCAGCGCGCCGGCCAGCATGTCGCCGATTGCCTTGCCGTCGAGACGCCAGACTTCGCTCCCGAGCAGGACGATGGCCAGCCACAAACCGATCGCCAGTCCGCCTGCGAACCGGAAACGATTCCGGAAATTGCCGACGCGGAACGGCCCTCGCGAGACGATGACCAGAAACAAGGGAACGCTGACGGCGGCCACGAAACTGGCTGAAATGATCTGGGATGGAACGACCATCAAAACCAAGAGTTTTCTCCTCTTCGCGCCGGTTTTAGGACGGTCGGCCGCGGTTGCCAATGGGGCGTGCCTATCCTAGGTTGCCCGCGACTTCAACCGGGCGCGGGAGATCATGGCTAGCGGACTTCGCGACCACGAGCGGCAGTTAGGCGCGATGTCCGCGCAAGCCGTGCCTGCGCATGTTGAGATGCTCTCGCCCGCGGAGGAGATCGCGTTTCCCGACCAATGGTACGAGATCATGGACGAGCGCCATTTCTGGATGAAGTGGCGGACGCGCGCGTTCCTGCGCCAATGCAGGGCGCTCTCGATCCCGACCGAGACGCCATCCTCGGTTCTCGAGATCGGGTGTGGACACGGCATTCTCAGGCGAATGCTGGAAGCCGCGACGCAGTGGAAGGTGGACGCCGTGGATCTGAATGCGGGTGCGCTGTTTCACTCTGCGCCGGGCAGGGGCCGCACGGCGCTGTACAACATTCACGATCGCGCGCCGGAGCTGGCCGCCAGATATGACGCCATCATCCTGTTCGACGTCATCGAGCACATTGACGATCCCGTGAGCTTCATGTCGTCGGCGCTGTATCATCTCAAGCCCGGCGGCTACGTCTTCATCAACGTTCCCGCGCTTCAGTCTCTCTACAGCAAGTTCGATGTCGCGGTCGGTCACTGCCGCCGCTACAGCAAGGCGACACTGGAGTCGGAATTGGCGAAAGCCGGCATTCGCAAGGTCGATGACCGCTACTGGGGTCTCACCATGTTGCCGCTGCTCGCGCTGCGAAAGCTGTGGCTGTCGTTGCGAAGCGAAAATTCCAGTACGAGAACGACGGTGGTGCAGCGCGGAGTCCTTCCGCCGGGCAAGCTGGCGGAAGCGGTTCTCACCGCCATAATGCAATTCGAGACCAGCGTGATCGCCAATCCGCCGATTGGTACGTCACTGCTCTACGTCGGCCAGGCCGGCTGACAGACCGCATCACGGCGGTCGAGCGACGGGACGAAGCCCGTCCTCGTCCTCAGGCTAGATCGGTCCTGGATGAAAGCGCGGGATCATCACGCGTTCTCTGGCTGGGCCGTCTCCATCACATCTCCGCGGGCGCCGCGCGAAGCGATGATTGCGGCCGCAATCAATATTCCGAAACAGGAGGAAAGGTTTCGGTACTCCAGGAAGGCATGAATTTGGCTGTAGTTGGAGAGTGTCTCGAACCACACAAACGGAATCAGGAGGGGCGATGACAGGAGAGCGAGTCGCTTCAGGTTCGGCCGCCGCACCGGCAGCAGCAGCGTCGGCAACAAGACGAGGAAGACAAGCGCGGACCGCGTCTCGTGGAAGAGATAGCTGAGCACCTTCTGCGTCGGCGCCAGGAAGTGATGCCTGACGAAGCCTGGAGCATCGCCGTTCAGGCGATACGTGATCACTTCGAAGATGTCGCTCCACGATACCCCGGCGGCCACGGCGATCGCCCACTTCGAGGCCCATGTCAGGGAATATCCCGCAAACCACGCGACGACGATGGCTAGTGTCTCAGGCACACGCCGCCCCGCCGCGAGCGCTACAAAAGCGATCAGCATTGGCTGCCACGGCACATTTTCGAGATAGTCGACGTAGTTGAGCAGACTGCCGAACACTGCGGCGACCAGGATCAGGTTGCTGTCGGGGTGCCGGGCTCTTCGGGCCACAACCGCGCTCCCGGCGAAGATGGTGATCATGACAAGCGTCTGCGCGGCGTAGTTCCATATGACCCAGAAATCGGTGAGGACCACCGCGGGCACGATCAAGGCAAGCGTGGCGTCGGCGCCGACGAGGAACCGCAATTCGAACGCGAACCATGTCAGCGCTGCCATGAGCGCCGCAAGCATCAGGTAACGCACCGGGTACATCGGAAGCCACGCGGTCAGAGGATCCAGCACCACACGGTAACCGTGCCAATAGCGTGGATATGGCAGCCAGGTGACTGCCGGGTCTTTCGCGATGGTCGCGGGCAGAGACTGGCAAGGATTGCCTTGGGAGAGCGGGCGGGCCGCCATGATCGCATTGTGCAGGCCGACGCCGCCGGGTTCGAAGCCGATCGCCAGCGCGACGCATTCAATGCTGTCGCCACCGCCTGCGGGTGGCGGCGGAAGGTGCGCCATTCGCACGCGTCGCAGTTCCGGCGGAGCCACGTAATCGGTTGCGACGAGGGCGAGCAGATAGAGCGGCTGCAGCGCGAGCACCAGCAGGGCGGCTCGACACAGCCGTTTCAACTGAAGTTTCATGGAGAGAAGCCTGATCTTGCCGCCTGACGGTGATCAACCCTTCTGCATTTCAACTCCGATCGCGTCAATAGCGCGATTTCTCGACCGCGGCGATGTCGAGCGCGTTCGAAACGCCTCGCGCCGCCGGTTCACGCAACGCGCGTGCTTCGGTCAATTTCGCGCTGTCGCGCCGAAGCGGTGGCGGCGATCGGCGTTAGCTTTGCGACTTCGTACGCTTGACCTTGATCACATACGCCCGAGCACGGCCCGAGCGCTTGCGCGCCGGCGCAGCCGCAGGCTCCGAGGGCTGGGCGCTGGCAAAGGACTGCCGCAAGCCGTCGATCGCCTCGGTCAGCGTCGAGACCTGCTCCGACAGCCGCTTGGTATCGGCCTGCTGCGAGGCAAGCAGGCGCCGCACTGTCGTCAACTGGTCCTGCACCACCTGCAGCTGGTCGATCGATTCCTGCTGGGTCGCTTCCAGCCCCTTGGTCTTTTCGACCAGCTGCTCGGAAGCCTGCGCGGTGCGCGCCTGCAGTGCGCGGGCGACGACGACCCGGTCGAGTTCGGGAGCGGCGCCGGTGTAGGTGCGCCACAGTGCGATCGAGGCGACGCCGGCAAGCAGGACGAGAAGGGTCGCTGCCGCGAGCGCAATCGGCTGGGTGCCGGCGCGGACGAAGCTGACGGGTTTGGCTGCGCGAGCGATGGGAGTCATGAGGTCCTTAAAAGCCAAAGGTAAAGTGGAGCGCGCCCTTACTCGGGCAAAGTCGAACGAACGCGACAAGACGCCGGACTGCGCCGCAAATCAGCCAGCGCACCGCTTAAGCTTTTAGCAATAAATCGGACAAAAGCGAGGCCAGTGGTCCGATTTAGCATTCGCGCCCGGCAAAAACCCGGCCTAAAATGGCACAATGACCGGTTTTTTGGCCTATGGGGCCCCCTGTCAGGCCGGCCCCTGACATCAGCGCCGGCGCGATCTTTCGCATGACGTATTTCGAGCCAGCCAGGGGTGAAGTGCAGCCAGTCACTCACCATCAGATCGGACCCGACGCGGGTCTGGCAGGCGCGGTCCCGGCAGATCGGCTCCCTCAGCGAGATATAGGCAATGCCGAGGCGGTCGGCGGCGAGCCTGATCGCGTCGTCGTTGGACGGACCCTCGACGAACAGCGACGACCATTCGGGCAGCAATTCGCCCGTGCGCCGGTAATAGACCGCGACCAGGTTGGGAAGGCCGCCTTCCCAGACCGGAACACGGCCCAGGATGACGATGCGTGTCACGCCGATCGCGCGGAGGGCGTCGATCGTAGGCTTGAGTTCGTCGGCGCTGCTCCTCCAGAGCGCGTTGAGCAGAACGGCTTGCGGCTTTATTTCGGAAAGCTGCGACAACACCGCGCGATTTCGCGCGACGCACATTGCATCCGTCTCGGCGGATACCCCCAGCAGGGGCTGGCAGCCGCTGGTGGTGAATTGCGCAATCCCGAAACGATGATCGGACTGCAAATCCCGCAGGCCCGGCATCAGCGAGGCGGCCGCCGGAATCTCCCCATAGCGCAACCAGCGGGCGCTGCTGGTCGATGCAAGCCGGGGCGAAATCGATCCGTTGGTCGCCGCGCATCAGGAAGCATTCGTGCTCGCGCCATTCCGGCGCGCCGACGGTCGTATCCACGAGTCTGCTGTATTTCCGCGGGGAAACGCGGAGGCCGCTCGAAGAACGAAGGCAGCAAAGACCACGGTCGCGGCCATGCCCGTCAGCGCCGTCCTCACCCCGAGCAGTTTTCGAAACCTGAACGATTTTTCGACGAACTCGTAGGTGAGCCATGCCAGCACGAAGGCCGCAAGCACCAGGCCTGCCGTTTCCGGCGCGGTCAACGACCGCAGCAGATAGAGCTGCGCGAACACCAGCAGTGGCCAGTGCCAGAGATAGAGCGGATAGCTGATACGGCCGATGAAGACGGTCCAGCGATGCGACAGCACCAGGCGGCTGAAGGGAGCGCCTTCGCCGAGAATCGTCAGCGCCGTGCCGAGCACCGGCACCAGGGCCGCCCATCCGGGGAAGGCGATCCTGGCGTCGTAGACGAAGAACGCGATGCCGGAGCAAAAGCCGAAGTCCCGCGGCGAGGTAGCGCAGGCCCCGGCTCGGAATCGCGATGCCGGCGACCGCCGCGCCCGCCATCAACTCCCAGGCGCGGGTGAACGGCAGATAGAACGTCGCCGCGGGATGGCTCTTCACCAGCGCGATGTTGAGCCCGAACGACAGCACGATGATGCCGCACGACCAGCCCGCGGCGCCAGCGCCGCGGGCAGAGCCACAGCGCCAGCGGCCAGACCAGATAGAACTGTTCCTCGATGCCGAGCGACCAGAGATGCAGCAGCGGTTTGGCATGCGCATCGAGATCGAAATAGCCGACCTCCGACAGCAGCCTCAGGTTGGCGCTGAACAACGCGCCCGCGATGGCGTTCTCGGCCAGCGAGGTCATTTCGTCCGGCAGCAGGATGGCAGATGCCGGCGGCGAGCGTCGCCAGCAGGACGACGATCAGCGCGGGAAAGATCCGCCGCACACGGCGGGCATAGAACGCGGCGAAACTGAAGGCTCCGCGATCGAGGTCGGTGACGACGATCTGCGTGATCAGGTAGCCGGAGATGACGAAGAAGATGTCGACGCCGACGAATTCGCCCGGCAAGACCTTGGAAAGGCGTGATAGAGGACGACCGCGATGACGGCGATGGCGCGCAAGCCGTCGATGTCAGCGCGAATACGCAAATGCGCGGCGCTGTGCATGGAAGAATTGCCCCATCCCGGTCAGTCATAAGAGCAGGCGGGGTACGAAAATCAATGGGCGACGGGGACGGGATACGCCCTCGCTGCTGGGCGGATTCGAGCTCGAAATCGTCGGTGAAGCCGAGAACCGGGCGCGGTCCACTTCCGGCTCGCCTACATCACGTCGATCGGGGATTGCGAGGCCGCGAAATAGAGGTTGTGCCGTGTTGGATAAATCGTCTCCCAGACCTTCACATGCTTGAAATGCGGCGTGAAGAAGCGGCGCAGGTCTTCCTTGTCCTTGAATTCGTATTCGTGCAGCGCGTTGCTCTTTCGACCGTCGTCGCGCTCCGTCAGGGTATAGCCGCTCACGATACCGGTTTCACCGAGAAGGCCGACGATCTCGTTGAGCAGCTTGTCGATCTCCTGCTCGGTGAAATGCTCGATTGCCGCATCCCATACGATGTTGTCGAACGGGCCGGCGGGCAGGCCCTGCCGGATATCATGCTGCTGATAGGTGATGTTCGGCGCCGAATTGAAGCGCCTGGCATGCGGGATTGCGTCGACGTCGAAATCGATCGCCGTGATGGACGCAGCGGCGGAGGAGTAGAAGTGACGCGCGTTGAAGCCGTCACCGCAGCAGATTTCGAGCATCCGCGAGCGCGGCTTCAGCAGCATGCGGGAGAACACGCCGCGCTCCACCCACAATGCATTGTTCGTGGAAGCCCACTGCCAGTGCTGGTCGAGGAAGTGATCGAACCATTCCGGCTTCGGGTTGAAGCCCCATTGCAGCCCGAATTGCAGGAAGTGGGTAGCCGCGGTCGCCCGTCTCATGAAGGCGTTGAGAAGCTTGACCGCGGAGATCGCAAGGCGTCGCATCTTGAAAAATCCCTTCTGGTTGCGCGAGGTTCTAGATGCCCTCGTCAAAAAGGCAAGCCTTCGAACCGCGTGGCTGCAGGCCTATCGGCGACCGTAGTCGAAGGCCTGCCCGCGCTGCTCCGCCTTTTGCGGTGAGAGACGGACTTTGCCGTCCCTTTCTTCGAGCCAGTCGCGCAAGCGGCCAGTTTTAGTGATCGCAAATCCGAATTGATTGCCTTGCTTCGGAAACAGTTTCACGAACGCTTTGACCGCCGGCGCCGATCAGCTTAAGCGCGATGCGCTTCGATGGGCGCATTGACATGATCGAGCCGCTGCGTCGGCAGCCGCAGCCCATAGAAGAACTCGATCTGCTCGACATGGGCCGGATCGGCCGCGCGGATGGTCTTGACGCACCTCGCGCTCGGTCCAGCGGAAATTCAAATTCGGGATCGGCCCGTTGTTGAGGCCGCCGCTTTCGTAGCCTTCGCCGCTGACCGCCTCGAGCTCGAAATCGCCGGTGAAGCCCAGTGCGACCGCCGTTCGCATCATCAGGCTGTCGCGCGCCTCGAACACGACGGCGGCCTTGCGCGCGACGCGGTACATTTCGAGCAGCGCGCGATGCGGCGAGGCGCAGTGATGCAGGCCGGCATGGACCATCACGACGTCGAACTCGCCGCTGCCGTAGCTGAGGTTCTCCGTGTCCTGCCGCTCCCAGACATAGTCGGCGTCGTGGCCGGCATAGGAACCGTCGAGGTTGGAGAGGGTGACGGACTTGAATCCGAGCCCTTTCAGCACGTCGGCATCGTAAGATCCGCCGCAGACCACCAGTACCTTGTCGCTGGTCGAAATCGTGCCCGCCTCGATGAGCTGGCGCAGCGTCTCGTCGTAGAACATGCCTTCCTCTGCACTGTATCCGGGCAGGGGGTATACAGTGCAGGCGCGGATTGTCGAGCGGCTTGAGCGGCTGCGATGATCGCTTTTTTGGCCGCTCAGATTGCCGCGATGGTCTGCACCTCGACCAGGAAAGGCTCCTGCACCAGACGGTCGACCATCAGCAGCGTGTTCGGCGGATATTTGCCGTTCGGAAACATTTTTGGAAACTCGCGCAGGCGGAATTCCATGAATTTCGGGATGTCCTGCGAATGCACCAGGTAGGTGGTGAACTGCACGACATTGCCCCAGCCGGCGCCGGCCGATGTCAGCGCGGCCTCGATGTTCCGAAAAACCTGGGTGGTCTGCCTGTCGAAGTCGCCGGCGCCGATGATGTTGCCCTTTGCATCGCCCGACAGCATGCCGGCAATGAACAGGAACTCGCTCGCCTTGACCCGAGTCACATGGGTGTATTGCCCCATCGGTGGGCCGAGCTCTTCGGGATTGTAGATGTCGATATCAGCCGCCATGCGCTTTGCTCCGTCCTCGCTAGTGTCCCGGTTCTGACATTCGTATCACGTTGCCGCCAACTCGTTTACGAATATCAGAACCAAAGGGACACTAGCAATCATATGATTCTAGTGCGGTTTTGGATTTGACATTCGCCATGACAACTCGTGGGCCTACTGTAGCGAATGTCAAATCCACCGCACTAGTGGGCGAAACGACTGTCGGCGCTTTCGCTGCTGTTGTCCAAAAAAGTTGCGGCCAGCTCTTGGGGGAGAGCTGGCCGCGCGCGATCCGGTCTGGGACGGGGAGGGGTGGGGATGTGACCGGGTCGCGTATCTCCTGCAAATGTTCCTTTAGCGATCCTTGGCGCTGGCCGTGGCCACCGCCGGGCGGTTGTCGCCGAGCGAGACCCACACATTCTGGTCGCTCTGCGACTGCCGCTTGACGAAGCGGTAGCCGGTCTCGGTCCAGGGCACGACGTTTTCATTCTGGTTGTCGAGAATGAACTCGCCCTTGTCGGTCTTCACCGTCAGCACGGCGTGACCCTCGCCCTTCTTGTCGCGCACGACGGTGATCAAGAGCGCCTCGCGCGGCCACCCTGCATCGATCAGCATCTTGCGCTTCATCAGCACATAATCCTCGCAATCGCCGTAGCCGTCGGTCGGCAGCGACCATTTCTCGATCACGCCCCAATGATCCATGTCGGTCATCGGCTTGACGGTTTCGTTGACCCAGCGGTTGACCTTGGTGAGGTCGCGCCAGGCCGCCTGCGACATCACGATGTCGCGCGGTTGCGTCGCGCCGCCGCGGCATTCGCCCGCGTAGTCGGCGCAGAATTCGATCCAGCCGATCGGCGCACGCGTGGTGTCGCCGAGGCTCGCGTAAAGCACGCGCTCATCGCCGGCTGCCGCCGGATGAATGTGCATCCCCAGGAGGATGGCGATGACCGCCAGCCCCTGTCCCCGTCTGAACATTGTGGCCCCCGTTTTTTTCTTCTTGGGACCACGTTTCGCACAAAGAATTTTCGCCGCCGCTAAGCGGAACAAGCCGATTTGAAGCGAATGAAGATCAAACTTGCGGAAAATTCGACGAAGAGTTGAAGCGTATTCGATTCAAATGCGAGATGACTGCAATTGATTCAAATTTTATCGATTAAGCGTTTTTGGCCCGCCACAGCGCGGCTTGTGCGCGCGCAAAGGGCTTGCGTTAACTGTGTTTTGGGCGCGCAGATTTGCGCATTTCGAACAATGCGGTTCGTTGTTTGCGGAAATATCGGCGATTGGCGGGGTGGCGCGCTTTACCGGGCGCTAACGCTAGCCGCGATGGGCAGGAAAAAGCCGGTTCCGGCAGACGCAACCGGAGCGCCAATATCAGGCTGCGATGCCGGCTGCCGCGATCACGGCCCGGGCGCCGTCGAGCGCGCGCCGCGCGCGCGTTTCCGCGTCGACGGTCCTGGCCAGCGTGGCGGTCGGGACCTCGATGCTGATGGTGATGTCGGCGGGCATCGCCTTTGCCAGGCCAATGAGGTCGATGCCGCCTTCGCCCGGGAACATGCGCTCCTCGCGCGCGGCATGGATCATTGCTTCCGTTGTCGCCGGCCGTTCGGCGGGCGCGTCGCAGATTTGCCAATAGTGCAGTCGCCGCGGGGGAAGCTTGCGGAGGTCTTCGAGACGGCTGCGCGATCTGTCGAAGTGCAGGGCATCGACCAGCACGCCGGCCGCGGGCGACGCCATCTTCTCTATGATGCGCGATGCGGTCACCAGGTCAGGCACGCAGGTCCACGGCATGAATTCGAGATCGGCGGTCAGGCCATAGCGTTCGGCAAGCGCGCAATATTCGGCGAAGCGATCGGAGAACCGGTCCAGGTCCGGATCGTAGCCCGCCACAAGCGTGTGCCTGGCGCCGAGCTCGCGGCCGGCGTCGAGGACGCCTTCCAGCGACGCAATGACCGTGTCCGACCTGAAAGCAAAGACTTCGAGATCGGCGACGCTGATGCCGGTCGCGGCGAGATGCGCCTTGGTCTCGCGCATTTGCGCGCGATCGTCCATCAGCGGATAGGCCGTTCCGCCTGATGTGGCGGCCAGCAAGCGAAGGCCGACCTGGTCGAACCCGCATGCGTGAGCCACGTCGATCAGCTTCGGTGGCGGGAGGTCCAGCGCAGTCAATGCGGCAAGGGAAAACGGCATGTCGACTTATCATCCAATATGCTCAAAATGACCAGTTCGATCACGATTGATCTGGTTTGCGCGTTCGGCGGCTTGCTCGAAGGACTCCATGTCTCGTTCCGACGATCGTCATTGGGATGGTGAGACCGACCTGCTGGTGATCGGTGCCGGCGCCGCCGGGATGACGGCTGCGCTTGTCGGCGCACTGGAGGGACTGCGCGTCGTGCTCTGCGAAAAATCCGGGATGGTCGGCGGCACCACGGCGACGTCGGCGGGCACGGTCTGGATCCCCGGCAGCCGGCAGAGCGAACGGGCCGGCGTACCGGATACGATCGCGGCAGCGAAAACCTACCTCGCCGGAATTTTGGGTGACGATGCCGGTCGGTTACTGGCGTATCTGGCGTCGGGGCCGGCCGTTCTGGATTATCTCGAAGTGCGGACGAGCGTCATCTTCACGCCGCCGCCGGTACACCCCGACTATCTGAACCTGCCGGGCGCGGCGGTCGGAGGCCGGGCGCTCGGCGCTGTCGCCTTCGACGGCAGCAAGCTCGGCGCCGAGTTCGACCGTGTGCGGCCGCCTCGCCGCGAGTTCATGGTGCTGGGCGGCATGATGGTCGGCAAGAACGATATCTCTCCGAGCGCTCGCGCTACCTGCGCTTCGGCTCTCCGATCCCGAAGCTGAGCGAGCGGATGCTCACGCAGCTGACGGACCTCGACGGGCGGCGGCACGTGGCCTACGTGGCGCTCACACCCGACGGCACCACGATCGTGGGAGTCGCGCGGTACGTGCGCCTCGAGCACGACCCGGCTAGCGCCGAAGTCGCGATCGCGATCACCGACGACTGGCAGCGCGTGGGCGTCGGCCCACTGCTGCTGAACCGCCTGATCGCCCACGCACGGAGCGCCGGCGTCGACTCGCTCGTGGCCGTCCGCCTCGGCGAGAACCGCGCCGCCGCGTCGCTCGCGCGCGGCGCGGGCTTCTCCTCAGTCGCTCCCGCGGGGATCTACGTGGACCACCGCCTCAGCTTCGGCCGGCGGGCCTGATGCTCCTCGCGGCTCAGCTCGCCGAGCCGGCCGTCTCCGCCTCCGCTTCCTTGATCTCCTGCGCGAGTTCGTCGGCGGCCATTTCGGTCACCTTCGAGACGAACCGGTTCGCGGCCTTGATGTTGGCGGCGATCTGATCGGCCATGTTGGTCGCGTAGACGACGATCAGGCCGGCCGAGCCCTCGTCCAGGACGTCGCCCAGCTCCTTGAGGTCGCCCCGGTTCATGCCGCCGCTGACATGGCCCGAGACGGCTCCGACCGCCGCGCCAGCGCCACCGCCGACGGCCAGCGCACCGAGGATGCCGACCGCCGGGAACAGCGCTGCGACCGCGCCTGCCGCCAACCCCCAGCCGAGCCCGTGGACCGCCCCGTGGCGCGTCGGCTGCTCGTGCTTCTTGACGATCTTGACCTTGCCCTTCGCGTCCTTCTCGACCACGGCGGCGTCGAAGTCGTCGGACGCTTTCACCTCGTAGTACAGAGCCTTGATGGCCTCGTAGTCGACGATCGCGTCATCGACGTCGTCGTAGGACGCGGCGGCGACGAGCAGCGTGTCTGGTTGGTCCGTCATCTGAGCCTCCTGGTCGCGGGCATCGCTCGTCGAGTCTCGCCCGTGCGCTTGCGCACGCCTCATCCGATTCAGGGGATGGCTCCCCGCGGCCCGCTTGGATTACGTTCCCCTTCATGGACCCGCGAACGTTCCTACCGCCGCCGCGCCTGGAGGCGGCCCGCGCGCCCGAGCCCGGCGAGCCGGCCCGCGAGCTGCCGGTGGCCCTCGACGCGGGCCGCCCGGCGATCGTGGCGTTCCTGCGACACACGGGCTGCCCGTTCGCCGAGCGGACGATGCAGCTGCTCCGCGACGGCGCCGCGCGCGAACCCGCGGTGCAGTGGATCGCGATCAGCCACGCGCCGCAAGCCGACACCGAGCGCTGGTGTCGCGCGGTGGGCGGCGAGGGCGACGTCCGGCTCGCAAGCGACCCGTCGCGGCGCTCCTACGCCGCGTGGGGGCTCGGGCGCACGAGCGTCGGGCACTTCCTCGGCGGTCGCTCGCTGCGCGCGGTCCTCGCTCTCTCGCAGGAGGGGATCCGCAACCGCCACCCTGCCGGCACCCGCTGGCAGTCGGCCGGCACGTTCGCGCTCGACGGCGAGGGGATCGTGCGGTGGCGCGCGCTGCCGGCCCACGCGGGCGAGCTGCCCGACCTCGATGCGGGGCTCGCCGCGGTGCGGTGAGCGCCCCGGCCATCGAGATCGGCGGGCGCTCGTGCGCGAGCCCGGCCGGCTGTGCTCCAGACGGTCTCAGGCTCCCTCGACCGCGGACCCCTGCTCGCGCCACGTGTTCAGTGCGTTCAGGGCCGCGTCGATCACCCGCCCACGGAAGGTCTCGGCGTCGTTGGCGTGCGGCACCGGCTCCCGTGGCACGGGCACGTCCAGGAACTCGCACAGCGGCTCCCAGCCTTCGGTCACCTTCCAGACGAGCAGCCGCTCCGCCGGGATCGCTTCGCGCACCGCGTCGTTGTGCGCCTGCATCTGGCGCATCATCGCCTTCGGATCGTCGCCGCCGCCGAAGGGCGAGGCCTCGCTCCACAGCATCCGGTCCACCAGTTCCAGGTAGCGGCGCCAGCGCGGATCGATTTCGCGGCGGGCGTCGGAGAGGTGGCTGATCAGGGAGTTGCCGCGGGTGAAGTTCCAGATCGTTTCGCGGTAGCTGTGCTCCCACGCCTCGGGGTCGCGAACGCTGAGCAGGACCTTCGCCTCGGGATGGCGGTCGGCGAGCTCCCGGTAGACGAACCCCCCCGGCCAGTCGACCGTCGACTCGTGGCCGGAGAAGATCTCGTCGAGCAGGTCCTCCCCGTCCAGCTGCCGGTGCCAGAGCTCGACGGCGTCGAGGTCGGCGATCAGGTTGACCCAGTGGTAACAGGGCCCGAGACCCAGCATCTCCAGGGCCTCCTTCTGCGACAGGGTGCCAGTGCGGGGCAGCCCCGCGCCGATCACGTTCATGCTCGTCTCCAATCGGTTGGCGAAGAGGGCATCTTGCCCGATCCGCCCATAAGAAAAGCCGAAGGATCTGCCCGCTGCCCGTAACCGGCGCAGGTTGTAGCCGTTGAGACTGGTATCCAGGGGTATTGCGCCTAGCAGGAGACAACTGATCGCCTCAACCGATACACAGCGACGTCGCGGACTGCTGACGTCGGGCCACGTGGCCCGACGCCCGGTCCCGCACGCCCCCACCCTCGCCGGCCTGGCGGTGCTGGAGCCGCGCGCGCCGGCCGGCCAGCAGCACGTGCTGGAAGCGCTGGGCCTCGCGGACGACGAGTTCGCAGAGCGGATCTTCGCCCGGAGCGGGGTGAGCGAGCGCGCGCTGAACCTCGACCAGGACTTCCTCGCCGCGAGCCTCGAGGAACGGACGGCGCAGGTCGAGCAGGAGCTGCTCGACCGCTCGATCGACGTCGTGGACCGCCTCGAGATCGACACCGGCAGGGTCGGGACGCTCATCACCTCGAGCCTCTACTCGCTCGGCTGCCCGAGCCTCGCGCACCGGCTGATCGAGCACTACGCCCTCGACCCGTCGACCGACAAGTACCACGTGACTGCAGTCGGCTGCGCGAGCGCGGTGCCGCTGCTGCGCCTCGGAGGGCAGGTCCTGCACGCCGACCCCTCGCGCGACGTGCTGGTCGTGGCCGCGGAGAGCATGAGCTCCCTCCAGGCTCCCGGAGAGAGCTCACGCGTGAGGACCGTCGGCTCCGCGATCTTCGGTGACGGCTGCGCCGCAGTGGTACTGAGCGCCCGTCCTGCCGCGCAGGGGCCGGCGATCCTGGCCTCGGCGGTGCACCAGATCCCGGGGACTCTCGAGGCGGTCGAGCTGCGCTGCGACGACCAGGGGAGCCACCTCGGCCTGGCGCGCGAGCTTCCTGCGATCGCGGGCGACGGCCTGGCCGGCCTCACGTCGGCGTTCCTCGCCGCGAACAACGTGGAAGAACGCCAGATCACCCACTGGATGCTGCACCCCGGCGGCAGGCGGATCGTCGAAGAATCGCGCGACGCGCTCGGCCTCGACGATGAGGACGTGGCCGTCAGCTGGCGCGCACTCGCCGCACACGGCAACGTCGGCACGCCCTCGATCTTCTACGTGCTCGATGCGACGATCCGCGAGCGCCGCCCGGAGCCGGGCGAGCTCGGGCTCGCGGTCACCATCGGGCCCGGCGTTTCCGTCGGGCTGATGCTCGTCGAGTTCTGATCTCGCGCGTCGCGCGACGCCGGACTTCGGTGCGACGAGACGCGCGGTCGGCCGCGGCGCCCTCCCGCGACCGGTGAGGAGGGCGGTCACTGCGTGGGCGCCGCACGGCCCGCGCCGTTCCCCACGCCGTCGGTGATCGCGCGCAGGGCTGCCACGTGGCCTTCGAAGGCCCGCCGGCCGGCCGGCGTGAGACGCACGCGCATGCGGCGCCCCCGCCCGCTCGCCGGTCGCCTCTGCTCCACGTAGCCGGCCTCCTCGAGCGTCGATAGCTGCTTCGACAGGGCGGAATCGGACATCCCGAGCTCGTCGCGCATGAAGCCGAAGTCGACCCAGTCCGCGCCCGCGAGGAGCGCGACCATCGAAAGCCGCGTGCTCGGGTGGATCAGCTCGTCGAACGAGGTGGCCGTCATGCGGAGGAGACCTGGCGCGCCGCGCGGCGGCGAACGTGCGCGAGCAGGCGCGGCCCGCCGAGCAGGATCACCACCGCTACGAGCACGCTTGCGATCGTGACCGGGTGCCGCGCCCCATCCGCCGAGGCCAGGACCGCGCCGGCGATCGTCACCGCCACCATCGCCAGCAGGCCGCCTATCACGAGGGCCGGCGTGCTCGCGCCCGCGAGGTCTCTCCGCACGCGGACGCCCGCCGTGCGGCGCCGCCCTCCGATCACGCGGTGCGCCACGCTGGCATGGACCGCGCCGAACAGCAACGTCGCGGCGGCGGTGAGCCACGTGTGTTTGAGGTCGGTCACGAACCCAAGGGCGATCCAGCCGAGGGCGAGCCCCCACCAGTACCACCGCGGAAGTTCGATCTCGTCGACGATGCGCAGCTGCTCGCGCTCAACGGAGGCAAGCGCCACGCGCGCTTCGCTGGGGCTGATCTCGTGTTCCACGACGTTCCTTTCCACGTTGGAAAGAAATCATATCTTTCCTAATAGGAAAGTCAAGTTGGACATTCCGGCGAACGGGAGCGGATCGGATCATCCGCGACACGGGAAGGTCCCCACGTGCCGCGGGTCGGTGAGGGGGATGTCGGAGAACTTGAGACTTGTGCGCGCGATCCTCGCCGATTGGGAACACGGCGACTTCCGCGCGGTCGACTGGGCAGATCCGCAGATCGAGTACGCGATCGCGGATGAACCGGGCTCGCGCATGGGCCGGGGCGTCCCCGCGATGGCGTCCATCTGGCGCGAGTTCCTGAGCGCGTGGGACGGCTACCGGGTGGAGGCGCGCGAGTACCGCGAGCTCGATGAGGAGCGGGTTCTGGTCGCGCTGAAGCCGCGGGGCCGCGGCAAAGCGAGCGGCCTTGACATCGGTGCCCGCACGGGCGGGCGCGGGAGCGCGAACGTGTTCCACCTCCGTGGCGGCAAGGTGACCAGGCTCGTCTCGTACTTCGACCACGAGCGCGCGCTGGCGGACGTCGGCTTGGCGGCGTAGGTAGCGCCGCCGGCGGTGCTGGGGCTTCCTCGGAGGGATGTTGAAGTAGGCTCGCGCCGGTGAGCAAGCACGTCGTGATCCTGGGGGCCGGGTTCGGCGGCCTCGAGCTGGCGAGCTGCCTGTCAGAGAAGAGCGCCGATGCGGTTCGCGTCACGCTGATCGACCGCAGCGAGGCGTTCTTCTTCGGCTTCTCCAAGCTCGATGTGATGCTCGGCCGTGAATCGGCCGCGGAGATCATGCTGCCCTACCGCGACTTCGTGAAGGAGGGCGTCGAGTTCCGCCAGGAGACGGTGACCGCCGTCGACCCGGCCGCACGCCGCGTGACCACCGACGCCGGCTCCTACGACGCCGACTTCATCGTCGTCGCGCTCGGCGCCGACTACGACTTCGCCGCCACCCCGGGCTTCCTGGAGGGCGGCCACGAGTACTACTCCCTCGCGGGCGCCGAGCGCCTGCGCGACGAGCTCGCCGGCTTCAAGGGCGGCAAGGTGCTCCTCGCGGTCCTCGGGCAGCCGTTCAAGTGCCCTCCCGCCCCGTTCGAGGGCTCGTTCATGCTCAACGAGCACTTCGAGCAGCAGGGCATCCGCGACGCGGTCGAGATGACGACGACGTTCCCGATGTCGCGTCCGGTGCCCGTGACCGGGGAGGTCTCGCAGATGTTCCGCGAGGGGCTCGCCAGCCGCGGCGTCACCGAGCTCTCGGAGCACCTCGTCACCGGCATCGACCCGGCGAGCGGCACCGCGCAGCTCGCCGGCGGCGAGACGCTCCCCTACGACCTCTTCGTCGGCATCCCGATCCACCGGGCGCCGGCGGTGCTGGCGAGCTCCGGGCTGGTGGAGAACAACTGGGTGCCCGTGGACCAGACGAACCTCAGAACGCGCTTCGAGGGCGTCTACGCGCTCGGCGATGTCTGCAGCGGCCCGCGCAACGTGCCCAAGGCGGGCATCTTCGCCGAGGCGGCCGCCCGCGTCGTCGCCGCGGACATCGCCGCCGTGATCGCCGGCGCCGAGCCGCCCGCGCCATACGAGGGCTCGGGGGTCTGCTACGCCGAGTTCGGCGGCGGGCTCGTCAGCAAGGTCGAAGTCAACTTCCTGCGGGGGGATTCGCCGCAGGCCCAACGGCAGGACCCGTCGCTCGCGTTCGCCGCCGAGAAGGAGGAGTTCGGGAGGGTCCGGCGGGCACGCTGGTTCGGACGCTCCTGAGCCGGCGGGCCGTGGACTGGGGCGCCGGCGCATACGAGCGGATCGCCGCCCAGCTCCAGCCGGCAGCGCGCAGGCTCGTCGAGCTCGCCGCCCCAAGCGAGGGCGAGCACGTCGTGGACGTCGGTTGCGGTACCGGCAGCGCAGCGCTGCTCGCCGCCGCGCGCGGGGCGATCGTGACGGGCGTGGATCCCGCCGAGCGCCTGCTCGAGGTCGCGCGAGCCCAGGCGGCCGAGTCGGACCTCGATGCGCGCTTCCTCGCCGGCGACGCGGCGAGCCTCCCACTCGAGGACAGCACGGCGCAGCTCGTGATCTCCTGCTTCGGTGCGATCTTCGCGCCCGACGCACAGGCCGCCGCCCTGGAGATGGCGCGCGTCGCGGGCGGTGGGGGCGCGCGGGTCGCGCTGACGGCGTGGCTGCCCGAGGGCGCGCTCGCTCAGGCTGCGCGCGCACGGTCGCAGGCGCTGGCTCGCGCCGGCGCGGCCGCTGGTCCGCCGCCGTTCGCCTGGCACGACCGCGAGGCGCTCGCCGCACTGTTCGCGCCGCTCGGGTTCTCGATCGTCGAGATCAAGGACGAGGCCCTTGCGTTCACCGACGCGTCGCCGCGCGATTTCCTCGAAGGCGAGATGCGCGACCACCCCGCGTGGATCGCGGCACGCGCCACGCTGGCGCCCGCCGGCGAGCTGGACATCCTGCGTGAGCAGACCCTGGCGATCTTCGCCGAGGCGAACGAGGACGCCGCCGCCTTCCGCATCACGAGCCGCTACGTCGTGGCGATCGCGCGCCGCGCGTAGAAGCCCTCAGCCGCTGTCGAAGTGCTCCGTGAAGGCGTGCGCGGGCAGGATCTCGGCGAGGCCCGGATCGTGCTGGGCGCCGACCCAGAGCTCATCCCCTATGCGACAGGAGAACGCGTAGGCGTCGAACGCGCATTGGTAGTACGGACGCCACGCGTCGTGCAGGATCGCGATCCCGCTGTCGCTCAGCAGCGAGCCGGCCTCGAGCAGGCAGCGTCGCCGCTTGCGCCCGTCGACCACCACGATGTCGAAGCGGCACCCGAGCGAAGCGGGCAGGGCCACGTACTCATCGAGGTCCGCGCGCCGGTCCTCCTCGCGATCCGGGTCGTACGGCTGCAGGTCGCCGCCGTCGAAGACGACGGCACTGAGCGTCGTGCCGGCGGGGGCCGGCATGTGATCCTCGCTGAGCACATACGACGCCGAGGGCCGGCGCGCGAGCTGCGGCTCGATCTCGCTGAGGAAGAAGCCGCGGTTGTGCTCGACCGAGAGCCAGCTGCCGAGCAGGCTCTGCTCTTCCAGGCGGGCGCTGTAGTAGAGGCTGCTCCGCCCGGCGCCCCACTCGAGGACGTCGGCCGGCGTGCCGATCCGCGCCGCGTGCGCGAGGAGCAGCAGTTCGAGCAGATCGCCGTCGCGGACCGTCATCCACGCCTTCTCGCTCTCCTCTTCGCTCATCCACGGCAGCGGCTCCGGGAGCTCGGGAAGGCGTGCGCTCGTTCCCATGCGGCGACGGTAGCACCGCAGGCTAATGTGGACGAGGAGCATGGGATGAACCCGCCCGAGGAGGAGGACATTGTTGAGGTGGGGCGGGAGCTCGCCGCGGCCCTCGCGCCGCCGTCGCGAGGACTGAGAGCCGTCGATGACCGCGCCCTCGACGTCGCCTCGCACAACGCCGCCCTGCGCGCGGCCCTGTTCCGCTTCGTCGACGTGGTGCCGGCGTGCCGCTCCTTCGACGATCTCGCGGCCCACCTCGTCGGCTACCTGGCCGACGTCGAGCAGCGCCCGGTTCCGGTCGACGTCGCGCTCAAGATGGGCGACACGCGCGCCGGCCGCGCCGCGCTGGGATCGGCGGCGGTGGCCGGGGTGCGTCACGTGGCACACCGCTTCATCGTCGCCGAGGGACCGCGCGAGGCGGAGAGGACGCTGTCCTCGCTCTGGCGCCAGGGCGTCGCGACGTCGCTCGACCTGCTGGGCGAGGCCACCGTCAGCGCGGCCGAGGCCGATCGCTACGCGCTGCGCTGCGCCGGCGCTCTGCGCGCGCTCGCCGACCTGTACGGGCGTCTGCCGGCCCAGCCCTCGCTCGAACGGGACTCGATGGGCCCGATCCCGCGCGCCAACCTCTCGGTCAAGGTCTCCGCGCTCACGCCGCTGCTCCACCCTGAGGCGCCGGAGGTCGGGGAGCGCGACGCCGAGCCGCGCTTGCTCGGTCTGCTGCGCGAGGCACGGGCCTCCGGAGCGCATCTGCACGTGGACATGGAGTCCTTCGACACGTGCGAGCAGGTGGCCGACCTCGTCCTGTCGCTGCTCTCCCGTGAGGAGTTCCGCGACGGACCGAGCGTCGGCCTCGTGCTCCAGGCCTACCTGCGGGACTCCCCGGAGCTGTGCGGGCGCGTGCTGTCCTGGGCGAGATCGGCCGAACGTGCGCAGCCGCTGGTCGTCCGGCTCGTGAAGGGCGCGTACTGGGATCACGAGGTCGTCCAGGCACGCCAGCAGGGGTGGAGCGCGCCCGTGTTCGAGAACAAGGCGGAGTGCGACCGCAACTTCGAAGCGCTCACGCTGGCGCTGCTCGACGGGCGCCCGCACGTGCGTCCGGCGATCGCGAGCCACAACCTCCGCAGCGTGGCGCACGCGATCGCCGCAAACCGCAGCAGCGGCGCTCCCGAAGGCGACCTCGAGTTCCAGGTGCTGAGGGGGCTCGGCGATGAGCTCCAGTCCGCGCTCGTACGCACCGGGCAGCGCGTGCGCACGTACTGCCCGGTCGGTGACCTCGTCGCGGGGATGGCCTACCTCGTCCGCCGGCTGCTCGAGAACACCTCGAACGAGAGCTTCCTCGTCGAGCAGGCGAGCGGCCGCCCGCTCGAGGAGCTGCTGGCGGCCCCGTGAACCTCCCCCCGTTCGCGAACGAGCCGCTGCTCGAGCTGCGCAGGCAGCCGGTCCGCGAGCGCCTGACCGCCGCGCTGGCCGAGCTCGACGCCAAGCTGCCGCTCCGCGCCGCCATGGTCATAGGCGGGAAGCGCCAGGAAGGAGACGCGCTCGTGTCGGTCGACCCGGGCGACGAGAGCCGCGTGGTCGCGCTGGCGCCACGTGCCGGGGGCGCAGAGGTGGACGCCGCGCTCGACGCGCTGAGCGGCGCCGCGCCAGCATGGGCGGCCACGCCCGCCGCAGAGCGGGCGGCATGTCTTCTGGGCGCCGCTGAGTGGATACGCGCGCGGCGAGCCGAGCTCGGCGCCCTCTGCGTTCGCGAGTGCGCGAAGCCCTGGGTCGAGGCCGACGCCGACGTCGCCGAGGCGATCGACTTCCTCGAGTACTACGCGCGCGGAGCGCTCGAGCTCGACCGCGGGGCCCCGCTGCTGCAGGTGCCGGGAGAGCGCAACGCGCTGCGCTACCGCTCGCGCGGCATCTGCGCCGTGATCGCGCCGTGGAACTTCCCTCTGGCGATCCCGACGGGGATGCTGAGCGCCGCGCTGGTGACCGGCAACGCCTGCGTGCTCAAGCCGGCCGAGCAGGCGCCGGGGTGCGGATCGATGGTGGCCGAAGCGCTGTTCGCCGGCGGCGTGCCGGCCGGCGCGCTCGCCCTCGTTCCCGGGGAGGGCGATGCGGGCGCCGCGCTGGTGCGCGACCCGCGCGTGCACACGATCGCGTTCACGGGCAGCTCCGCCGTCGGCACCGAGATCGTCCGAGAAGCCGCGAACATCCGACCCGGGCAGACGCGCCTGAAGCGGGTGATCGCAGAGCTCGGCGGCAAGAACTGCGTGATCGTCGACTCGGACGCTGATCTCGACGATGTGGTGCGCGCGGTGATGCGCTCGGCCTTCGCCTACGCCGGGCAGAAGTGCTCGGCGGCCTCGCGGCTGCTGGCGCACGATGCGGTCGCGGACGTCCTGCGCGAGCGCCTCGCAGGCGCGGTGGAGGCCCTTCAGGTCGGACAGGCCGACACCTTCGGCATCGATGTGGGCCCGCTCATCGACCGTGAGGCCCAGGCGCGCGTCGACGACTACGGCGAGATCGCGGCGCGCGACGGCGCGATCCTCGCGCGAGGAGGCGGGCAACTGCCTACCCAGGGGTGCTTCTGCGCGCCGGCGCTGGTCGCCGAGCTGCGGCCGGAGTCGCGCATCCTGCGCGAGGAGATCTTCGGCCCGCTGCTCTCGATCGAGGCGGTGGCCGGCGTCGGCGAAGCTCTGGAGCGCATCGATCGCCTGCCGTTCGCGCTCACGGGCGGTCTGTTCTCACGCAACCCGCGCACCGTCGCACGCGTGGCCGAGCTCTCGCCGGTGGGAAACCTCTACGTCAACCGCCACATCACGGGCGCGATGGTCGGCCGCCAGCCGTTCGGCGGCAACCGGCTCTCCGGTGCGGGCGCGAAAGCCGGCGGACCCGGCTACCTGCTGGAGTTCGTCGACGCCCATGCCGTCAGCGAGAACGTCGTGCGTCACGGGCTCGTCGTCTAGCCCGCTCGCGTCGGCCTGCATCAGGCCTCGCCGCACCTCGGATCGTCCACATCGCGCGTCATAGGATTGCGCGCGTGCCGTTCACCCTGAGGAACCTCAAGAAGGACCTTGACGACGTCGGCGCCAACTTCGACGGGGCACCGGACCTCGAGTTCCGCATGGGGACCTTCGCGCTCGGGCTCCAGCGCTCCGGTCTGAGCTACCAGCGCCTCCCGCCGGGGTACCGCTTCCCCTACGGCCACACACACCTCGAGCAGGAGGAGGTGTACGTGGTCGTGCGCGGCGGCGGGCGGATGAAGCTCGACGACGAGATCGTCGACCTGGAGGAATGGGATGCGGTGCGCGTGCCACCGGGTACCTGGCGCGGCTACGAGGCCGGACCCGAGGGGCTCGAGATCCTCGTCATCGGCGCGCCGCATCTGGGCGCGACGCCGCGCGACGATGTCGAGGGCGAGCGCGACTGGTGGTCCGGCTAGCGCCCCTTTCGCTCAGGCGGGGATGCCGGGAGGGCCGAGGATCTCCAGCCCGTGCTCGGCGGCGGCCCTCATCACCGGCTCCATGTCCGGCGGAGCGGTCGGCGCGGGCGGGATCTCGCGCGATGCCGCCGGAACGGCGAGCCCGCGTATGAAGCCCTCGAATCCGGCGGGCTCCGTCACGAGCAGGAAGCGGGCCTGCTCGGAGCTGACCAGGAACGTGTGCGGCACGTCGCGAGGAGCGAACACGAATCCTCCGGCGCCGGCCTCGATCGTCTCCCCCCCGACCCAGATCGTCAGCTCGCCGTCCAGCACGTAGAACCACTCGTCCTCGTTGTGGTGGACGTGCAGGGGCGAGCCGCTGCCGCGCGGCGCGAGCTGCTCGGTGACCAGCACGCGGTCCCCGGTGTCCGACCCGTCGGCCTTGATCGTCGTCAGCCCGCCGAAGAACCACAGGTGCTCTCCGTCACCGGGCTGCTGCGCGACCGCGACGGTCCTGGGTGAGGCGTTCATGGCGCTGTTTCCCTTCGTCTCGATGGTCATGCGCTGACGGTAACCCGGGAACCGCTCGCCGAACATCCCCCCGCCCGTGGGGATCTTCTCTGCTGCGCGTGGGACACTGGCCGCATGGGATGGTCGCCTGCCCGCCTCGTCGAGGAGATCGATCTGCTCGGCTCACGTGGGCTTCCGCGCGAGGAGTTCTTCGCCGAGCTGTCCCCGCGGCTGGGCAAAGTCATCGACAACGACGCGAGCTGCTGGCACACGCTGGATCCGTACACCCACCTGATGACCAGCGACTCGCCGCACGAGCTCATCGAGCGCGGCATCTTCGCGCCCGAGGAGGCGCCCGCCGCCGGCGAGCTGCTGCTGCGCAGCGAGTACATCGTCGAGGACGTCAACACCTTCGCCGGGCTGGCCGCACGGCGGGTGCCCGTGGGCATCCTGGATCACGCCACGCGCGGCGCGCCGCAGGACAGCGCACGCTACCGCGACCTGCTGCTGCCGGCCGGCATCCCTCACGAGCTGCGCGCCGCGTTCGTGATCCGCGGCCGCGTCTGGGGCGCCGTCCACATCGCTCGACGGACGGCGACCGGCGCGTTCGAGAAACGCGACGCGGAGGCGCTCGCGGGCGTCGTCGCCGCGATCGCCCGTGGCATCCGGTCATCGCTGCGCTTCGACGCGGCCCGTCGTGAGACCGGCGTCGAGGCTCCCGGGCTCGTCGTGCTGGGCCCGCGAGACGAGATCGAGCTGATCACACCGCCCGCGCGGGAGCTGCTGGCCTCGATCCGGCCCGACGGCGCGGGCCACACCGACGAGACTGTGGCCACGCCGGTCTTGGCGCTCGCAGCGTTCGTCCGCAGCACCCCGGACGGGCCTCATCTAGAGGGGAACGTGGTGACGGTGCCGGGCCGGGATGGATGGATCACGTTGCACGCGTCGTTGCCGGGAGCGACGGGAGATGGACGTGTCGCCGTCGTGCTCGAGCGAACCGGCGGGGCGCGCTCTGCCACGCTGCGCCTCGAGACGTTCGGCGCCACGGCGCGCGAGAGGGAGGTCGCCACGCTGATCGCGCGCGGCCTCTCCCGCGCGGAGCTGGCCGAGGCGCTCGTGCTGTCGCCGCACACCGTCGAGGACCATGTCAAGAGCCTCTACGAGAAGGTCGGCGTCGCCTCGCGCCAGGAGCTGGTCGCCCGGGTGTTCCTCGACGAGTACCTTCCGGAGGTCGCGCAGCAGACACCCCTGACGTCACACGGGCGCTTCGACCGCGAATAGAGCCCGGCGCGCGCCGTCAGGACGGCAGCGTGAGGTCGAGGCTCACCTGCCCCAGCGCCGGGCACAGCCCCCGCGCCGGCTGCCGCCGACGTCGGCTACCCTCTCGCCGCAAGGGACCAGATGAGCGACCCGCGTACCAGCGAAGGCAAGGTGGTGGTCAACAGGGCGATGTCGCTCGACGGCTTCATCGCCGCCCCCGGCCACGCGATGGACTGGGGCGGCGGTCGCGCGCTCGCCGACTTCGTCGATCCGGACGACTTCCGGGAAGTCGCGGCGGCCACCGGAGCGATGCTGGTGGGCCGGCGCACCATGGAAGTGGGCGAACGGATGGAGGCCGAAGAACCGGGGAGCGTCGACTATCCCTTCTCCGGACCCGTCTTCGTCCTCACCCACAGGCCGCCGGACTCGCCGGACTCCCCCATCAACTACCTGAGCGGCGACATCACCGAGGCGGTCGCGACGGCCCGCTCTGCCGCGGCCGGCAAGGACTTGGAGATCCTCGGCGCGGACGTTGCGGGCCAGTGCCTGGAGCACGGGCTCGTCGACGAGATCCTGGTCTACGTCCTGCCGGTGCTGCTCGGCGACGGCATCGGCATCTCCGCGCCGGGGCTGCCCAGGATCGACCTCGAGCCCCTCAGCAGCAAGCGCTCGGGCGACGCGACGATGCTCCGGTTCCGCCCCCGGACCTAGTCGTCGCCGGCCGCCGATCGCTCGGGCGGGTTCGCCGCTAGCCTCACGCGCGACAGCTTGCGAGAAGGAGGCTGACTGTGAACAAGCCGGTGTTGTTCTGTTACGACGGGTCCGAGGGCTCGAGGACTGCGCTGAAAGCCGCAGCCGAGCTGATCAAGCCCGCAGATGCGGTGGTGCTGGTCGTCTGGATGCCCGCGGCGGTGGAGTTGGCCCGAGCCGGGTCGCTCCTCGCGGCCATACCGAACGAGGGCGAAATCGACGAGCAGGAGGCCGTCAGGGCGCGAGAGCTCGCGGAGGAGGGCGCGGCCGCCGCCCGCGAGCGTGGGTACAACGCGTCGGCGCGGACCGCGCGGTCGAACGACGCGGTCGCGAAGACGATCGACGACATCGCTCAGGAGCTGGACGCCGGCCTGGTCGTCTGCGGCCAGCGCGGCCGTGGCGCCATCGGCAGCGCGCTGCTCGGAAGTGTGTCCCACGCACTGGCGGCACACACCAAGCGGCCGGTGCTCATCGCCCCCCAGCACCCGTCGTAGCGCCGGCCGCGTCCCGAGGGCGGTTCGGGACATCGAAGTGGTGGCAGTTGCCGATCGCGTGTCGGGCGAGGGCAGCCTTGAAGGTGGGCACGCGAGGCTTGGCGCGGCCGGGGAAGATGGCGAGTGAGAGCAGGAAGCCGAGGGCGAAGATCCCGACCGACCACCAGAAGGCCGTGGTGTAGCCGTGAACGGCCGCGGCGTCAGCCAGGCCGGCCGTGTGCAGATGACCGGCCGCGTAGCTGGTGACCGCGCTGGCGAAGATCGTGCTCAGCAGGGCCGTGCCGACCGAGCCGCCGATCTGCTGGGACGTGTTGACCATCGCCGAGGCGACCCCCGCCTCGCTTCCCTCCACGCCGAGGGTCGCGGTCGAGAACGCCGGCGCGAAGATGCACCCGAGCGCAACGCCGAGGACGAGCAGACCGGGGAGCACATCGCCCGCGTAGCTGGAGCTCGGCGTCAGGTGCGTGAACAGGAACATGCCGAGGGCCCCCAGCGCCATCCCGGCGAGCACCAGCGGCTTGACCCCGGTGTGCTCGATCACGCGCGTCTGCACCGTCGTCGAGGTGACGACCAGGACGCCGGTCAGCGGCAGGAACGCCAGCCCGGTGGTGATGGGCGACAGCCCGAGCTGCTGCTGAAGGAAGTAGGTGAGGAACAGGAACACCGCGAAGATGCCGGCGCCCGCGAGGAACAGCGCGGTGTACGAGCCGCCGCGGGCACGATCCCAGATGATGTGCAGCGGCAGCAGCGGGTGCGGGGCGCGGCGCTCGATCAGCACGAAAGCCGTCAGCAGCACCGGGCTCGCGACGAGCGCCACGACCGTGGCCGTGGCGCCCCAGGAATGGGTCTCGGCGTTGGAGAAGCCGTAGACCAGGGCGAACAGGCCGAGCGCCGAGGTGAGGACCCCGGGTATGTCGATCGGGTCGCGGTGCGGCGTGCGGTGATTGACGAGCAGACGCATCGCGACGAACGTCGTCGGCACGGCGATCACGAGGTTGACGTACAGGCACCAGCGCCAGGACAGCAGTTGGGTGAGCGCCCCGCCGAGTATCAGCCCGAGCGAGGCGCCGCCGCCGGCGATCGCGCCGAAGATCCCGAACGCCGTCGGCCTGTCGGGCGATCCCTCGAACGTCACGGTCAGCAACCCCAGGGCCGACGGTGCGAGCAGTGCGCCAAATGCCCCCTGGAGCGTGCGGGCCGCCACCAGCACGCCGAACGACTGGGCCAGCCCGCCGATCGCCGAGGCGATCGAGAACCCGACCAGGCCGATGATGAGCGTCCACTTCCGTCCGAAGAGATCGCCGAGCTTGCCACCCAGCAGGAGCAGGCTGCCGAAGGCGAGCGCGTAGGCGGTGATGATCCACTGCCGGCTGTCGGTCGAGAAATGGAGCGCCTGCTGGGCCGAGGGGATCGCGATCGTCACGATCGTCGCGTCGAGGACCACCATCAGCTGCGCGACGCTGAGAAGGGCCAGGACCGCCCATCGGTTCGGTTCGACCTGCGTCGAGGCCGCGGACGGCGGGAGGGTCGCACCCAGACCGCTGTCCGCCCCGACGACCTCCGCCATCCTCTGAAGGTAACACCGCGGCGCCGTGCCCCGCGGTGTTGGCAAAGGCCGATCCGGCGTCGCTGCTCCTCGCCGCCCGGGCCGGGTGCTGCTGCGGCGCCCCGGGACGCGACGATCCGACTACCCAAGTCGATGTGCTCATGACTCGCAGCTTCTCCGCAGGCGGTCGGCGGCCTTCGCCGAGCGACCCGACAGCGAGGGTCCACTAGGCTTCGCGGATGGCCCCTCCCGCGACCCTCCTGATGTGGTTCCAGCTGCGCTCGCCCGACCTGGCCGATGAGTTCGAGCGCCTGATGACGGAGGATCGCGACGTCGTGCGCGGGTCGCTGGACACGGTCTCCGATTGGCATCTCGCGCGACCTGCGGACGTGCCCGGACAGTCGATCGGACAAGCGGATTACGTGCTGATCGCGCAGATCGTGGAGGTGGACCGCTTCGAGCAGCAGGCGAGCGACCACGTCCAACGCCTGAGCGATGACCTGGCGCATCTGGTCTCGAGCCGGGGGATGCTCGTCGTGCGCCCCGTCCTCTGAGATCTCGTCGCCGCAGGCGGGTCGGATCGACCAGCCGCGGCAGCCCGCGAGCGTTCGCCAAGCCACCGGCGGCGCATCCACCGTCGACTTCGGCGGCGAAGACGCGGCCAACGACATGGTTCGCAGCCGGACGGCAAGCTCGTGATCGTCGGCTCGACGAGCGCGGTGGCGGCGACTTCGCGATCGCGCGCCTGAACGCCGACGGCACGCCCGACACGACCTCTCCGGTGACGGCAAGCAGCCGTCGACTTCGGCGGCAACGATGCCGCCGAGAAGGTCGCGCTGACCGCGGAAGGCAAGATCGTCGTGATCGGGGAGGGCGGACCGGGCGCGGACATGGCCGTCACCCGGCTGAACAGCGACGGCAGCGTCGATACGTCCTTCGCGACCTCCGGAAAGGAGCTGGTCGACTTCGGCGGCGCGGAGACGGCACGGGGCCTGGCGATCCAGGCCGACGGGAAGCTCGGATCGAGGGAGCCACGAACGCTGTCGGCGAAGGCGACTTGGCCGTCGCGCGGTCGTACGACGACGTCGAGATCCTGGGCGAGCTCAAAGCGGGGAGCCGTGTCCGTGGATGCCCTCTCGCTCGAAGGCACCCGCGGCCCGGCGCGCACCGCGCGGCTCGCGGCCGTCCGCGCGCGTCGCCGCTGACGCTCCTATCTCGTCAGCGAGAAGCTGCTCCACCCGGTTGGTCCCGACGCGGGTCACTACCTTGACCTCACATCACAACCGAAGGAGCTCCTATGTCTCGCGTGCGGGTTCACAACTTCTCGATCTCTCTCGACGGGTTCGGCACGGGCGAGGGCCTGTCGTTGGAGGCGCCGTTCGGCCACGCCGGGCATCGGCTCCACGAGTGGATGTTCGCGACCCGGTTCTGGGACGACGCCGGCGCTGCCGGCGCAGACAACGCCTTCGCCGAGCGTCACGAGCGCGGCATCGGCGCGGAGATCATGGGCGCCGCCAAGTTCGGCCCTCCCGGTTGGCATGACGACCCGGAGTGGCGGGGATGGTGGGGGCCGAATCCGCCGTTCCACACGCCGACCTACGTGCTGACCCATCGCCCGCGGCCGCCGCTGGAGATGGAGGGCGGCACGACGTTCCATTTCCTCGACGCCACGCCGGTCGATGCGCTCGCCGTCGCCCGGGAGGCGGCAGACGGCCAGGACGTCCGTATCGGCGGCGGCCCGACGACGGTCCGCGAGTTCCTCGCCGCCGGGCTCGTCGATCATCTGCATGTCGTGCAGGTCCCGATCCTGCTCGGCCGCGGCGTCCGGCTGTGGGACGGCCTGGAGGCGCTGGATGAGCAGTACGAGGTGGAGGCGGTGTCGACGCCGAGCGGCGTGACCCACCTCACCTTCGCCCGATGAGGGTCGGCAGCGCTAGAGCGACGCCAACGGCACGCCGATGATGTCGAGGCGGCGGGTGAGGCCGCCGAGCGCGAACCTGGACGGCTGAGGGGCCCACGGATCAGCTCGCTTCACGGGCCCAGATCCGGGCGCCGACGTGAGCTCTTGCGGCGCCGTCCCTCGAGATCTCGGGACGCGCGTTTCCGTCCGGGTAAAGAGGGCGCATGTGGCGCGCCGATCGAACCAAGGAGGAAGCGATGTCCAACAGCGTTCTCGACATGTCGATGTCCCTCGATGGATTCGTCGCCGGGCCGAACGAGACTCCCGACAACGGCCTGGGCGACAACGGCGGGCGGCTGCACTGGTGGCTCGGGTTCAGCGGCGAGGGGGCGCCGGAGGGCGCCCCCGAGCCGGCGAGCGCCGACGAAGAGGTCATGGGCGAGCTGATGGCGAGCGGCGCGGTTCTCGCCGGACGCGGCACGGTCGAACCGGCGGGATGGTGGGACGGCGACCACCACGATGGCGTCCCGATCTTCATCCTCACCCGCACCAAGACCGACGCCGACGTCGAACAGTGGCCGCTGATCACGGTCCTGAGCGACGTGCGTGAGGCGATGGCCCGCGCCAAGGCGGCGGCAGGCGAACGCGACGTGCTCGTCCACGGCGTCGGCGCGGCCCGGGCAGCTCTATCGGCGGGCGTCCTCGACGAGGTCCAGCTCCACCTCGTTCCCACGGTTCTCGGCGAAGGCCGCCGCCTCTTCGAAGGCATCGGCGCCGAGCCGCACGAGTTCGAGCTGATGCGGACGGCCCAGGGGTCCGGGGTCACCCACCTCCGCTACAGGGTGTTGCCCGTGACACCGGGCACTGTGCCATCTCCCAGCTCGGCGACGTGATCCCGCTGATGATCGATTGGCTCAACGAGACCCTCAACGCGACAAAGGCGGTTCGATGAACGACCGCGGCGCTGAGCGGGAGGCGTCCTCGCGGGTCGACGCTTTGCGGGTGGCGATCCAAGAATCGCCGGCTGCGCCCATCGACCGCGCTGGGACATGAGCGTCCCGGGTACTGCTGGGCTTGTGGGGTAGCCTGCCCCCCGGTAGAGAGTCCGGCACAGACGCCACGATCGGAAAGACGCTCATCGACCGCGCCCCGACGGCTCGCCACGACCAGACGATCAGGCTCGGCCTGATGACCGCCGCGGGGGTCGCCGAGGAACTCGGCAGGGACATCGCCGAGGAACTCCCGGCCGAGCTCGCGGCACGGGTCTCCTCCGAGGTGCGGTGGGAGATCCCGGTCGTGACAGACGAGTCGGCCGCCCGCGGTGGTGCCGGCACCGAGGTCATCGACGTCGCGCACGAGCGACTGCTGGGCGAGGACTGGCACCTGGGGATCGTGTTGACAGACCTGCCCCTGCGCATCGGGCGCCGGCCGGTCGTGGCCGACGCCAGCGCCACCCACGGAGTCGCCGTCATTTCGCTCCCGGCGCTCGGAGCCGTGCAGATGCGAAGGCGCGCACGCGATGCCGTGGTGCGGCTCGTCGACGGGCTCGTCGGAGAGAGCCTCGAGCTCGGCGGACGCGAAGGCGGGGAGCGGCGCCAGCGCGTCCGCCGACGTCTGCACGAGATCGCACGAGCGGAACGGACCCTGCACCCCGATGACGACAACGTCGACGTACGGCTCGTCGCCGCCGTCGTGCGCGGCAACGCCCGGCTGCTTGCCGGGATGCTCCGCGCCAACCGCCCATGGCGGCTGACCGCAAGACTCTCCCGCGCGCTTGCAGCGGCGGGAGCCGCGCTCGTCTTCGCGCTTGTGACGGCCGAAGTGTGGAACCTGGCTGCCGCGCTCAGCCCATGGAGACTGGCCGCGCTCAGCGTCATCTCGCTGGCGGCCGTCGTCGTCTTCCTGGTTCTCGTCCACGGTCTATGGAGGCGCCGACCAGCGGGCGCCGGACGCGAGCAGGCGATCCTCTTCAACGTCACCACCACCCTGACGCTGATCATCGGTGTCGCGTCGCTGTACTGCGCGCTGTTCGTGATCGCCCTGGGGGCCGGGGAGCTGTTGCTCGACCATCGCGTCTTGTCCGAGGCGATCGGGGACCACGTGAGCTTCGCCACCTACCTGAAGATCGCCTGGATGACCACCTCCCTCGCCACCGTCGCGGGAGCCCTCGGCGCCGGCCTCGAGAGCGACGCCGCCGTGCGCGAAGCCGCCTATGGATACCGCCCGGAGCGCGAGACCGAGCGGGAGGGCGAGCCAGCCGCAGCGCAGCGAGCGCGAACGGACTGAGGAGTCCCCCCGGATCGCTGAGTGGCATCGGCCAAGCGTTGTCGCACAGCCGGTTTCTCGGCTTCGCCAAGCCGAAAACCGGGTGCCATGGAGACGGTGGGCTCGACGGGTGCGAAACTGCAAGCCGAAAACGGCATGGCAGATCGGCTCATCGCGGTCAGCCTCCCGAGTTGTGGGAGGCCGGCGCTAGGCGGTTGCCGAGGCGAGCAGCACCACGTTCGAGAAGCTCAGCGGCTTCCAGCCACCCCCCGCATCCGCTGCGGCCTGCGTGATCGCGTCCCAGGCCTCCTCCTGAGCCTCGCCTGCGTGCTGCTCGATCATCGCCCGGATCGGAGCAGAGATCGCCCTGACGTAGGCGGTGAAGTGCTCCGGGGAGCTGAACTCGAAGGTGACCTCATCCTGCTCCACGGCTACCTTCGAGAACCCACCTCCTTCGAGCAACCCGCCGATCGCAGCGGGGGTCGGCCGGGAGAGGGGTCCGGGCGTTCCAGCCGGAGGCGGGGGCACGTCCAGCCTCTTCATCGTCGTCCTCATCGGAATCGAGAGGAAGGGGACCTGATCGGGCTCGCCCCACGAGCTGATCGCGATCCGCGCGCCCGCCTTCAGAAAGCTTCGGATGCGCCCGGCGGCGGCCTCCGCGTCAGGCTCGAAGATGATTCCCCAGCGCGAGACGGCGGCGTCGAAGCTCGCCTGTGGAAACCCGAGGTTGGAGGCATCCGACTCCACGAACTCGACGTTGCCCAAGCCGGCCGCCGCCGCGCGTTCACGCCCGAACGCGAGCATCTCGGCCGAGATGTCCGTGGCCACAACGCGGCCCTCCGGGCCGGCCTTGCGCGCGGCCGTGAGCGCCGGCTCGCCATAGCCGGCGGCGACGTCCAGGACCCGGCTTCCCGGCTGCACGTCAGCGAGCTCCACCAGCCGCTCGCTGATGTGCCGGTCCGCGCTGTCATTGAACTCACTCCACGCCTTCCATCCCGCCGCAGCAGCGTCCCAGTGCCTGTGCTGCGCTTCGCGGAAGTCGACTCGATCGATCGCGTTGGACTCCATGCTCGCTCCTCCTTACCACCCCATTGCACTGCACGGCGAAGCTAACCGATTCGGGTCGCCGGCAGACTCGCCGCGGGTCGCCGCGCGCGATCAAGCGACTATCCGTTCTCTGCCCTCGAGGCCAACTCCCGTTCGAACTCGGCCAGCCACTGTGCCGCAAAGCCGTAGATGTCCGCGCTGAGCCGGGCCACTGCGACCGGGAATCGAGTTCCAGCCTCCTCCGCAGCACCCGCGAGAGGAACGATCTCCTCGCCTATCCAAGCCGACGCCGCTTCGTCACTCTCCCGGAGCCGCCGAACCAGAGCCAGCTGGTCATCCAGAGGGAGCGCGTCGGCGAAGAACAGCCTTAGAAGACGCTCGTCGCGAACCTGGGGCGGAGCGTCGCGAGGTGAACGCAACCATGCGAGAAGCGCTTCCTCTCCCGCCTCAGTGAGCTCGTAGGAGTGCCGCGCCCTCTCGCCTTGCGGGTCTTCATGACGTGCAACGAGACCGGCGTCCTCCAAGCTCGATAGTTCGGGGTACACCTTCGCGAGGGACATCGGCCAGAAGTGCTTCGTCGACACATCTGCGGCCTTCTTGATGCCATAGCCCGAGCGCACGCCCAGCCGAAGCATCCCGAGGATCAGATAGGAGGGCGCGCTGAGCTTCATGCGGGGAGCTGATCGGCGCTTGGCGATCGGTTCTGCGAACCCCGTTGAACACGGTACGCCGTCGCGGTTGGATACATCAGAAGTGTTATATCGCGAGCGACTGGTAGAGACGCGCGGCGGAGCGTCGGAAGGCGCCTTTGGTTAGGTCGGTTGCCAACAGGCTCCGCCGCCCAGCCGGGGGGCTTCTCGAGGAAGTCGGAGACATGATGATCCTCACGGGCAAGACGATCTGGTCCGCCCTGAGGCCGCCGTTTCCATACGGCGGCGAGTTCGTCTCTCAGTTCCTCTTCGCGCTGCGCCTGTGCTGGTTCCCGCTGCTCGTCTCGACGGTCTGCATCTGCTACGCCGCCCCTGGTCTGCAAGCCGCGAACTTCCTCACGATCTTCGGCGCGCTGGACCGGCTCGGCGGGTTCTTCGTGCTCGGCGCGGTGCGTGAGATTGGACCTAGCGTGACGGGCATCGTGGTAGCCGGGGTCGCCGGCACCGCTATCACCGCAGACCTCGGCGCCCGGAAGGTGCGTGAGGAGCTGGACGCACTGCAGGTTCTGGGCGTCGATCCGGTCAAGAACCTCGTGGTGCCGCGCTTCTTGGCGTTGATGATCGTCACCGGCCTGTTCGACATCTATGCGCTGCTGTTCGGGATCTTCGGCGGCATCATCGCCGAGCGTGTGAACGGTCAAGCGCTCGGTCCGTTCTGGGCGACGCTGTTCGCGAACGCCTCGACCACCGACCTCTGGGGGTCCGTGCTGAAGACCACCCTCTACGGGGCCATCATCGCGATCGTCTGCTGCTACAAGGGGATGTCCGCGTCCGGCGGCGCGGAGGGCGTCGGACGCGCTGTGAACGAGGCTGTCGTGCTCGCGCTCACCGGCATCTTTGCTTTCGACTACGTGTTCACCCAGACGCTGCTCGCCACACACCCGCAGATCCTCGTGATCAAGTAGCCACACTGGACCAGCTCGTCGGACGGTGACACCCCAGCTCGGTTCGACGAACCTACGTGCTCGCGGCGATCTCGGCTTTCCCAAGCCGAGATCCCGGTGCCAATGGAGACGGTGGGAATCGAACCCACGTCCGTGATCGCGTGAAAGGTGGCGTCTACGAGCGTAGCCGGCGCTCTGATCTCGCCCCCCACTCGCCTCGCCGGCCGGGTTGTGGGGTGCCAGCCTCCTGAGTTTTCCCCGGCTCGGCGGAGGCGGGCCTCGCCGGGTGAGCCTGCTTTCTGATCCCGGCTATCCCCGCCGCAGGCGAGCGGGGGCCAAGACCTCAACTTAGTTTTCTAGGCTAAGCGAGGGCGTACTCGTGAGAGTCCGCACTTATGGTTTTCCCGGGTGTTTTACGAGGCCGCCCGGGACCTCGACTCGCGACCACCCCCACGAGCCGACCACGTCGAAGCCTGTCGTCCCCGGGGATGTTTGCGCTTCACATTCTAGCCCTGACGGCTTAACGAAAGCGACGCGGATCCAAGCCGCCTGAGGAACCCTCCACGGTCCCGGCCCGAAGGCCTGTCCCGGTTCAGGTGGCGCGGCCTCACACCTCGTTGGCCTCGCTCTTTGCGGCTCGGTTCCGCGTCTGGATGCAACCTAGCCAGGGCCCCGCCGCGATGCAAGAGCGTGGCGGAGGCGATTCCGCATCCTCCGCGAAAAAGGGCCTCCGCGGACCGCGCGCTGCAGTTGTTATGGAGCGCTTAAGGACGGTGCGACAATGGATGTGTGGAGAACTCAGAGCTCTCGATCCCCGCTCCGGCCGCGCCCCCCGCCTCGCCGCAGGGCTATCCGAGCAACGCGCCCTCGCCCGGCAACCCTTTCGGTGAGCTGCCGCGCGATCGCCCGCAGCAGAAACGCGGCCTGCGCGAGCGGATCGGCGGCGCGATCGCCGCCGTCGTGGCTCTGGTGGCGAAGTTCTTCGCCGCGATCAAGGGCGTGGTCCTGTTGCTGCCGAAAGCCAAGCTGCTGACGACCGCCGGCACCGCGCTGGTGTCGGTCGCCGCCTACTCGCTGTTCTTCGGCTGGTGGTTCGCGGTCGGCTTCGTCGTACTGCTCTTCGTGCACGAGATGGGGCACGTGATCCAGCTGCGGAAGGAAGGCGTGAAGGCGAGCGCGCCGATGTTCGTGCCGTTCATGGGCGCCGTCGTGATGATGCGCCAGATGCCCAAAGACGCGCTCGGCGAGGCGCGAGTCGGGCTGGCCGGCCCGGTCCTGGGGACGGTGGGCGCCGCCGCCTGCCTGGTCATCGGCGAAGCCGCCAACAGCGACTTCTTCCGCGCGCTCGCCTACATCGGGTTCTTTCTGAACCTCTTCAACCTGCTGCCGATAGTCCCGCTCGACGGCGGTCGCGCGATGGCCGCGATGGCGCCCTGGATGTGGTTCGTCGGCTTCGGCGTGCTGGTGGCAATGGAGCTGCTGTACCCGAACCCGATCCTGCTGATCATCGCCGTCTTCGCGGGCTTCGAGCTCTACAAGCGCTGGCAGGCCCGGAAAACGGGCTCCGTCGCGCAGGCCGCCTACTACCGGGTCGCTCCACGTCACCGACTCCTGGTCGGAGCCGTCTACATCGGGCTGATCCTGGTGCTCGTGTTCGGCATGGAGCACAGCCACATCCTCAACTCGGGCACCCACAGCTTCCGCTCGCTGTAGCTCCGCCGGCGCCGAGCCGATGCTCGGGTGTGCGATCCGCCGTGCGCGCCAGGGTGTTTCGAGACGACGTGAAGAGAAGGCTGCTGCCAGCCGTCGGGGGCATCGTTGCCGGCGTTGCCGTGATCGCGCCCGCTCCGGCGTCGGCCGCGCGGTTCACGCCGCCCGTGCGACTGCCGGGGAAGCCGGCGCACTGGCGCTTCGCGATCAACGATCGCGGGCAGGCGGTCGCGCTGGCCGGCGACGCCGTCTACCCGATCGCGGCCTCCGGTGCGCTCGGCGCGCCGTGGAAGATCCAGATCCCCGGGGCGGTGGCGATCGAATCCGGCAACATCGCTTTGGACGACCAAGGCCACGTCGCGGTCGGGATCGAGTACGACGACGGCGAGTACGCCGGCGCGCAGGAAAACCACGGCGCCCCGCCGTGCTGCGGGCAGATCGCCGTCGATGCGTGGACGCTCGGCTCGGCGCCGCCCGCACCGCAGACGTTCGTGGTCCGGGAATCGCCGCAACGCGAAGAACAGATTCAGGCCCTCGAGCCGCCGGTGCTCCTGCTTCAGAGCGATGGCGTTACCGCGCTGTGGCCCCGGGGCGAGCAGGGGACCTGCCAGCTGAGCGGCGACTGCACGGCCCGCGTCGAAGCGGCATCCGGCGCGATCGGCGGGCCCCTTCACGGGACGATCCTGGGACCGGTCGCACAGTCCGAAGGCGTCGCCTCCCTCGCTCTGACGGCCGGGTCCGGGGGCGGCTCGCTGGCGGCGTGGGTCAAGGCGCCCGACGAGGTCGTGCGGGCACGGTCGAGCGACGCCTCCGTCCCGTTGCGGACCGTCGGCGTGCAGCGGATCGCTGGGCTCGAACCCGCCGGCATCGGGCAAACCGGGCTCGGCTTCAGCAGCGACGGGAGCGGAAGCATCCTGCTCTCGTTCGTACGCGCCCGGCTGGGATCTCACCAGTCGCTCGAGCTGTCCGAAAGTCGTGGCGGAGCCCGCTTCGGCCGGCCGCACAGCGTGCTGAGGCAGTCGCCCTTCGGCAAGGACTCGGGCGGCGACGAAAACGTTCTCCTGGGGGCCGGCGGCACCGTCGTGGTGATCAGCGGCACGGCCGTTCGGGTGGGCCGCCTCCACGGAGGCCTCGGACCGGTGCGGTACTTCGGCGGGGAATGGGATCTCGGCTGGCCGCTTGCCGGCGGACGAGCGGTCGTGATCAGCGAGATGCCGGCGCGGCGCGGCAAACGCCTGGCTGCGCGGCTGCTCTCCGCGCACGGCACCGAGCGGTCCTGGCGCAACGCCACCCCCTCCCTCTCGGGACGGCCCTGCCTGCTCGACCTCGAAGCGCAGAACGAGCCGCCGATCGCCTCGAACCGCGCCGGCGGCGCGATCTTCGACGTGGGTTGCGAAGGTCCCAACTACCTGATCCGGTTCTCCCCCTAGCTCAGCGCTGCGCTTCGCGCACGCCCCGTTCGATCTCACGGCGTGTCTCGCGCTGGCGGATCGTCTGGCGCTTGTCGTAGAGGTCCTTGCCGCGCGCCAGGGCGATCTCGACCTTCGCGTGCGACCCCGAGAAGTAGATCCTGGTCGGCACCAGCGTCAGCCCCCGCTCGTTGACACGGGTCGCCAGGCGGTCGAGTTCGCGCCGGTGGAGCAGCAGCTTGCGGGGACGCTCGGGGTCGTGGTTCTCGCGTGAGGCGGGACCGTAGGGCGGGATGTGCACGGAGTGCAGCCACAGCTCCCCGTCACGCAGGGCGGCGTATCCGTCCTTGAGCTGTGCGCCGCTCGTGCGCAGCGCCTTGACCTCGGTGCCCTCGAGCACGATCCCGGACTCGATCCGCTCCAGCAGCTCGTAGCGGTACGACGCGTACCGGTTCGACGCGACGTCTCCCGCTCCCACCTTCTTCTTGCCCTTGCCCTTGGCCACCCAGCGAGCCTAGCCTGCCTGTTCGAGGTCCACACGCCCGCGGATCGCATCGACGCGCCCGACGGTGACCTTCAAGCGGTCGCCGAGACGCAGCGCGGCGCCGGTGCGCTCGCCGCGCAGGATCGTCCCCTGCTCGTTCAGCTCCCACCACTCGCGCTCGCCTGCGCCTTCGCGCGGGGCCTGACGGCCCGCACCGCGCCGGCCGGATCGCGCGGGCGTCGTGCGCTCAGCCCTGGCGTCGCGCCCGCGGGGTCGCGGCGCGCGCAGCAGCCGCACGGGCAGCAGCCCCTCGAACGGGGGTGCCGCACCCGCGCCGTCGAGGTCGGAGCCCGCGGCGAAGGCGATGAACGCGCCGGCGCCGATCAGCCCGGTGATCTCGCCCGTGAACACCCGGCCCGGCCCGTCTTCGACGAGTACGCGCTCGAGGGCGAACGCCGAGGCGATGTCGTCGGCGTCGCGCTCGAGCAGCATCGCCTCGCGCTCGCGTTCGGACGTCCACGCGCCGAGGTCGGCGAGCTCGGCCGCCTTCGGCTGGGGCTCGCCGGCGCCGAGCGCCGAGAGCAGCGCGCGGTGGCAGACGATGTCCGGGTAGCGGCGGATCGGCGAGGTGAAGTGGCAGTAGGCGCTCGAGCGCAGGCCGGCATGGCCGAGGTTGACAGGCGAGTAGTAGGCCTGCTTCAGCGCCCGCAGGATCAGCGCGCCCAGCGCGATCCGTCCGCGGCCCCCGCTGCGCGCGAGGTGGCGCTGCACGTCGACCGAGAGCTTGCCGAGCAGCTCGCTCGCCTGCGTGGAGGACATGTTCTCCGGCACCGGGGGCGTCGGCACATCCAGCGAGGCGAGCTGCGCGACGACTCGCTCCACGCGCTCGGGGTCCGGGCGCTCGTGCACGCGGTAGAGGCACGGCACCTTGCGCTCGGACAGCAGCCGCGCGACCGCCTCGTTGGCGGCGATCATCAGATGCTCGATCAGCCGGTGGGACTCGGTCTGAGCCTGCCCGCGCACCGCCACCACATCGCCCTGATCGTCGAACTCGAACTCCGGCTCGGGCGAGTCGATCGCGAGCGCGCCGGCGGTCGCCCGCCGGCGCTCGAGCGCAGCGGCGGCCTCGCGCGCCGCCGTGAGCGGCGTCGCCCAGGGGTCGCCGGCGCGCTCGTCTCCGGCGAAGATGCGGTCGACACGGTCGTAGTCGAGCCGCTCGTCGGAGCGGATCAGCGAGCGGTAGAACGAGGAGGAGACGACCTCCGCCCCGTCGAGCTCCATCTCGACCGTGACGGCCGCGCGGTCGAGCCCCGGACGCAGCGAGCACGCGTCGCTGGAGAGCGCGTGCGGCAGCATCGGCGACACGGTCCCGGGGGCGTAGACGCTCGTGGAGCGCTCACGGGCCTCTCGGTCCAGGCGCGAGCCGAGCTGGACGTGCGCGGCGACGTCGGCGATGTGCACCCACACCCGGATGCGACCGCTGTCGGCCTTCTCGGCCGAGAGCGCGTCGTCGAAGTCCCGCGCGCTCACCGGATCGATCGTGAAGGTGGCGAGCGAACGCAGATCGCGGCGCGAGGAGGCCTCGCTCATCACGCGCTCGCCCGCCTCGGAGGCTTCGCGCTCGGCCGTCTTCGAGAACTCGCGCCGCAGCCCGCGATCGAAGAGCAGCGCCTCGACCACGTCCCGCGCCACGTCGGGCCTGCCGATCCGGCGCAGGACCTTTGCGGAGGAGCCCCGGCGCGGGGGCGAGATGAGCGCGATGTCCCCCTCGCGCGCGCCGCCGCGGGAGTCGCGCGCGGGGCCCACCACGAGGCCCCCCGAACGCTGTCGCCCGTACTCCGCTCGGTCGCGCTGCTCGAACAACGGGTCGGCGACCAGAAAGCGCCCGCGCCTGCGCAGCACCGCGACCAGCGGGTCGCGCGGTCCCGGTGCGCTCACCCTGCTTTGGCCCGCAGCGTTTCCAGGGCGACCTCGACGCCGTGGTTGTCGTCTACGCCCCTTGCGACCTTCACTTCGGGCGTGATGCCCGCGCCCTGTTTGACGCCGCCGCCGCCCAGGTTGCGTCCGTTGGGCGTGAAGTACTCGCCGACCGTGATGTCGAGCGCGCCGCCGTTCGACAGCGGCTCCTCCTCCTGGAAGACGCCCTTGCCGAAGGTGTGCGTGCCGACGACGGTCGCACGGCGATGGTCCTGAAGCGCCGCCGTCACGATCTCCGCGGCGGAGGCGGTATTGGCGTCTACGAGCACGACCATCGGGATCGAGCCCGGGATCGCCCCGCCGACCGCATCGAGCGTCTGGGAGGGCTGGTTGCGCCCGCGCGTCGAGACGATCGTGCCCTTCTCGACGAAGTCGCTCGCGATCAGCTGCGCCTCCGAGACGAGTCCACCGCCGTTGCCGCGGAGGTCGAGCACGATCCCCTTCGCGCCTTCGTGCCGGACCTTTTCGACGGCTTCGCGCACTTCGCCGTGCGCGCCGGGGCTGAACGTCGCGAGCGCGACGACGCCGAGCTTCTTGCCCTTGACCGTCTTCACGACCGAGGCCACCACCGGCTCTGAGACGGTCGCGCGCGTGATCTGCACGGTGCGGGTGCTGCTGTGCGGCGCCTTCCCCGATTCGACCTGCAGCTTCACGTCGGTCCCCGGCGACCCCTTGATCAGCGCCGTCGCCTTTTCGGGTTTCACGCCCTTCAGAGGCTTGCCGTTCACGCCGACGATCACCTCACCAGGCTTCAGGCCCGAGCGCGAGGCGGGCGAGGAGTCGAAGACGCGCCCGATCAAGAGGCCTCGCGGCAGCGGATACACGTCCACGCCGATCCCGGCGAAGTGCGGGGGTGCGTTGAATTCGCGGAATTCGTTCGGCGTGAGGTAGTGCGAGAAGCGGTCGTTGAGGCTCGCGACGGCGCCCGCGATCGAGCCGTTGTTGAGCGTCGAGGACGGCACCGGGCGGTAGTAGTCGCGCGCGATCCGCTGCAGCGCTTCTTCGGCGGCGGCGTTCGAGTGGTCCTTCACGAACGCGTCCCGGATGAACCCGGGCAGGTGTTCGGGATGGCCGCCGAACCACAACCCGGCTACGAGCAGCACGGGGAGCAGCACGGCCAGCAGGATCGCCAGCGGGGATCGGCGCGTCGAGGGCGAGGACATCCGGTCGAGCTAGCGTAGACGAGCACCCCCGGTGCTCGGCGCAGAACCATCTAGGGTGCTCCTCATGGCGAAGCTGAGCAGCACCGTCGTCGAGTCCAACGGCCTTCCGATCCACACCATCGGGCTGCCGGGCACGCGAGCGCTCACGGCGCTCGTCGCGTTCGACGCGGGCGCGCGCAACGAGCGCCCCGAGGAGAACGGCATGGCGCACTTCCTCGAGCACCTCGTCTTCAAGGGCGGCGAGAAGTACCCGCACTACAGCGACGTCAACGAGACCGCCGAGCGCCTGGGCGGGGTGCTGAACGCCTACACGAGCCACGACCTCGTCGCCTTCCACATCACCGTGCGCGCCGAGAGCGCCCCGGCGGCGATCGACCTGCTCACCGACTTCGTCGGGCGCCCCCATCTCGACGGCGAGGAGCTCGACCGTGAGCGCGGCGTCGTGATCCAGGAGATCAACCGCGCGTACGACCAGCCCTCGACCGTCGCCGAGTACCTGATCGACCGCGCGGCCTTCGGCGACCATCCGCTCGGGCGCACCGTGCTCGGGCCGGCCGAGAACCTGCGGTCCTTCACGCGCGAGGGCATCGTCGCGTTCCGCGAGCGCCGCTGGGCGGGGCAGCGTGGCGGCGCGTTCCTGGCCGGCAACGTCGACCACCTGCCGGACGAGTCAGAGCTGCACGAGCTGTTCGGTCGCTTCCCGGCGCTGGGAGAGCCCGACGCCTACGCGCCCGCACCCGCCTTCGAACCGCAGACGCTGGTCGAGGAGAAGGACACGAACCAGTCTCACCTGCGCATGATCTACAGGCCTGAGATCGCCGTCGCCAACGTCCGCGAACGGGCCGCGCTCGCGATCTACTCGACGCTGCTCGGCGGCTCGATGGGCTCGCGGCTGTTCGATGAGATCCGCGAGAAACGTGGGCTTTGCTACTCGGTGTACGCGCTCTCGCACGCGTTCGCCGACGTGCCGATCCTGCAGCTCGGCTCCGGCCTGGACTCCGAGAAGACGATCGAGGCGTACACGCGCATGCGCGAGATCGTCGTCGAGCTCCGCACCGACGGCCCGACCGAGGAGGAGGTCGAGCGGGCGCGCGCCTACGCCGCCGGCCGGCTGGTGCTGGCGTTCGAGAACTCGGGCGCGGTCGCGCGTCACGCAGCCAACCAGAAGATCGTCTTCGGCGAGGAGATCGACCCCGACGAGGCGATCGCCGCGCTCGACGCCGTCACCTTCGATGAGGTGCGCGAGATCGCCGCGGGAATCGAGGACCGACTCGCGATCGGCGTGGTCGGCCCGCACTCCGCGGACGAGTTCTAGGGGCGCTCGCCGGCGGACACCCGCGCGAAGCGGGCCGCGCGTTCGGACCCGTCGCCCGATATCTCCACCAACCAACGCTCGACGGCCGGCACCTCAACCCCCGGCCGCCAGCATCGCCTCGATGTCGCCCCAGTCCTTGGTGCGGTCGAACATCACATGAGCCGGACCTGCCCGTCGCGTTCGCCCTTCGCGACGTCCTCTGGCTCGGCGACGATCCCCGGCGGCAGCGCCGCCACGACGTCAGAGAACCGCTCCTGCGGCAAGAACACGTTTCCTACCCGATCGCCACCATCCGGTCGATCGGCACGCGGGCCTTCTTGGCGGTCTCGGGATCGACCTTGACCTCGAAGCGCCCGTCGCGCAGCGCGTCGCGCAGCTTCGCCAGCGTGATCATCTTCATGAACACGCAGGAGGCCTCGGCGTTCGCCGGGATGAACTCGACGTCGGGCGCGGCCATCCGCAGCGGGTAGAGCATGCCGGTCTCGGTCGCCACGACCGCCTCGCGGACGGGGTGCGTGGCGATGTCCGCGGCGGGCGGCTCGGTGGAGTCGGGGAGGCCCGGTTCGGCGACCTGGGAGGCGCCCGGGGCACGGTTCTCGAGCGACTCGGCGTACTTCAGCATCCCGCCCGTCGAGAGCATGTGCACCCCCTCCGCGTCCACGTCGCCGGACGCGACGTACTCCATGATGCTCGTCGAGCAGCCGCACTCGGGGTGGATCAGGAAATCGGCGCCGGGATGCGCCGCCCGCGTGGCTTCGATGTCCGCCGGGCGGATGCCGGCGTGGACGTGGCACTCGCCGTCCCAGACGTGCATGCGCCGCCCGAGCTCCTTCTCGACATACGCGCCGAGCCACATGTCCGGCCCGAACAGGATCTCCGTGCCCTCGCCGTGTGTCGCGTAGATGTGACGGACGACGTCGACGGCGTTGGCCGAGGTGCAGCAGTAGTCGGTGAGCGCCTTCACCTCGGCGGTCGTGTTCACGTACATCACGACCACGCCCTCCGGATACTGCGCGCGCCAGGACGCGAGCTGCTCGGCGTCGATCGAGGCCGCCAGCGAGCAGCCGGCGTCGAGGTCGGGGATCAGCACGGTCTTCTCGGGGCAGAGGATCGAGGCCGTCTCGGCCATGAAGTGCACGCCGCAGAAGACGATCGTCGACTGCTCGGCCGCGGCGGCCTGGCGGGAGAGGCCGAGCGAGTCGCCGACGTAGTGGGCGACGTCCTGGACCTCGGGCACCTGGTAGTTGTGCGCCAGGATCACGGCGTCCTTGGCCGCGGCGAGCTCGCGGACCTCGCCCTGCAGCGCCGCGATCTCGTCGTCCGAGAGCATCGGCAGCGGCTGGGCGGCAGGGATCGCCTGGGTCGGAGCCATCGGAAGGTTCATCGCAGCACCTCGAGGGTCAGGGAGAGGTCGAGCGCCGGCGCGGAGTGCGTCACGGCGCCCATCGAAATCCATCCTACCCCCGTCTCCGCGACGTCCCTGAGCGTGCCGAGGTCGACGCCGCCGCTGGCCTCGAGCTCCGCTCGCCCCGCGACGAGCGCCACCGCGGACCGCAGCTCTTCGGGGGTCATGTTGTCGAGGAGCAGCCTCGGCGCACCGGCGGCGAGCGCCTGCTCGATCTCCTCCTCGTCGCGCACCTCCACCTCCAGGCGGCCCGCCAGCTCCGGTGCGGCCGCCCGGGACCGCTCCACCGCGGCGGCGATCCCGCCGGCGGCGGCGATGTGGTTCTCCTTGATCAGGATCGCGTCGTAGAGCCCCGCGCGGTGGTTGCTCGCGCCGCCCGCGGCCACCGCCTGCTTCTCCAGCTCGCGCAGGCCCGGCGTCGTCTTGCGCGTGTCGAGCACCGTGGCTCCCGTGCCCTGCACCGCGCGCGCGGCACGGGCCGCCGCCGTGGCGACGCCCGAGAGACGGGCCAGGAAGTTGAGCGCCGTGCGCTCACCGCTGAGCAACGCCGAGGCGTCGCCCCTCGCCTCCAGCACGGGTCCCCCCTCCTCTCTCCACTCTCCCTCCCCCACCTGCCGCTCGATCTCCACCTTCGGGTCGAGCTCTCTGAACACCGCTTCGGCGACCTGCAGGCCGAAGATCACCCCGGGCGCCTTCTGCACGATCCGCGCGACGGCCCGCGTCCCGGGTGCGACGGTCGCCGCGGTCGTGACGTCGCCCGCGCCGATGTCCTCCGCCAGCGCGCGGCGCACGAGCGCCTCGACGTCCGTCACGCTAAGCCTCGGCCGGCGCCGCCGACGCCGACGAGAGCAGGTAGGCGCGCACGAAGCCGTCGAGGTCGCCGTCGAGCACGCGCTGCACGTCGCCCATCTCGTAGCCCGTCCGGTGGTCCTTGACCATCTGGTACGGGTGCAGGACATAGGAGCGGATCTGCGAGCCGAAGTTCACGTCCTGGGCCTCGCCCTTCTCGCGCGCGATCTCTTCCTGGCGTTCGCGCTCTTTCCGTTCGAGCAGCTTCGCGGTCAGCATCGCCATCGCGGTCGCGCGGTTCGAGGACTGCGAGCGCTCGTTCTGGCACTGCACGACGATCCCCGTCGGCCGGTGGGTGATGCGCACGGCCGAGTCGGTCTTGTTGACGTGCTGGCCGCCGGCGCCGGAGGCACGGTAGGTGTCGACCTGGAGGTCGTCGTCGTTGATCTCCACCTCGCCGGTGTCGCTGACGACCGGCGCGACCTCGACTCCCGCGAAGCTCGTCTGGCGGCGGTGCGCCGAGTCGAACGGAGACAGGCGCACGAGCCGGTGCACGCCGCGCTCGGCGCCGAAGAGGCCGTAGGCGTTCTCACCCGAGACCCGGAACGTCGCCGACTTGATCCCGGCTTCCTCGCCGGGCGAGACCTCGAGCAGCTCGACGCCGAAGCCGCGCGATTCGGCCCAGCGCATCAGCATCCGCAGCACCATCTCAGCCCAGTCCTGAGCATCGGTCCCGCCCGCGCCCGCGTTGACGGTCACGAGCGCATCGCCGCTGTCGTAGGGGCCGGAGAACAGGCGCTGCTCCTCGAGCGCGGCCAGGCGCTGCTCGACCGAGACGATCTGCTCGTCGACCTCGCCCTGCAGCGAGTCGTCCTCGGCGGCCATCTCGGCGAGCCCGTCGAGGTCCTCGACGTCGGCCTGGAGCTTCTGGAAGGAATCGAGACGGCGCGAGGCGCGCGCGTGCTCCGCCGACACCGAGGCGGCCCGCTCCGCGTCGTCCCAGAAACCCGCCGAGCCCATCTCTGCCTCGAGCGCCGCGACGCGCTCGCTCAGCGCGGCCGGGTCAAAGGTAGTCCGCGAGCAGCTTCATCTGCTCACGGATCGCAGCCAGCCGCTGGGGCGTGTTCTCGCTCGCATCGGTGGTGGCCACGACGCTCACGCTATCAGCACCCCCGCCCCGCGATCACTATCTTGCCCGCCGATGGCAGCAGCGACCCCGCACGAGCTGGCAGAAGCCTTCGCGGCGGCTCTCACGCGCCGTGACGTGGCCGCCGCGCTCGAGATGTGGAGCGAGGACGCGGCGATCGTCGCGGCCGACGGCTCGCTGGTGGAGGGCCGGGAGGCGATCGGCCGGGCGCTCGACGCGCTCGTGTCCAACGGCACGCGGGTGCAGGTCGAGGTCGCGAACGTCTTCGTCGCCGGCGACGTCGCGCTCGCAAGCGGCGCGCTCACGCTCAGCGGGGAGTCCTTCGAGCAGAGGAGCTCCTCGACCGTCGTTTACGCGCGCGGCGCGGACGGCCGCTGGCGGGTCGCCATCGACGCCCCGTGGGGGCTGCCGGCGAGCTAGGGCACGATCACGAGCTTGCCGGCCGGGTGGCCGTGCTCGCTCTCGCGCAGCGCGTCCGGGACCTGGCTGAGCCCGAACACCCCGGCGATCGGGAAGCTGATGCGGCCCTCTTCGATCAGCGGGATCGTCTCCCGGATCGCCTGCGGCGTCTGCTCGCCGCCGCCGCCCGCGTGGAACGGGACGCCGAGGTCGCGCGCCTGCTGCGAGTAGGCGATCGTCAGCACGCGATCCACGTTCCCTTTGACCTCGACCGCCGCCACGATCTCGCCGTGGCCCGAGCAGTCGAGGACGGCGTCCAAACCCTCCGCCGCCGCCTCCCGGAGACGCTCGGCGAGGCCGTCGCCGTAGGCGACCGGCGTAGCGCCCAGCGCCCGCACCTGCTCCAGCTTGCTCGGCCCCGCGGTGCCGACGACTCGCACGCCTCGCGCCACCGCGAGCTGCGTCGCGAGCGACCCGACTCCGCCTGAGGAGCCCAGGATCAGCAAGGTCTCCCCGGTCCCGAGCTTCAGCGCCTCGAGCGTCGCGTATGCGGTCCCGGCGACGACGCCGAGGCTCCCCGCGACCTCCCATGCGAGCCCTGGCGGCTTCGGCACGAGCATCTGCGGCCGGCTCAGCGCGTACTCGGCGTAGGACGCGGTGGTCGGGTTCCCGCACACCTCATCGCCCGGCGCGAGACCCTCGACACCCGGCCCGAGCTGCGCGACCACGCCCGCGACGTCGACGCCGAGCCCGCGGGCCGCGCCCAGCGGCTCGCCGCCCGCGGTACTGCCGTGAAGGACCTTCCAGTCGATCGGGTTGACGCCGGCCGCCCTGACCTGCAGCAGCACCTCGCCCTCGCCCGGCGTGGGCGTCTCGATCTCCTCGACGGCGAGCACGTCGACGTCCCCGTACTCATGAAAGCGGACCGCCTCCATCGAGCGCCCACGCTAGCAGCGGGCAACGCCCGCGTCCTCACGGCCGTCTCAGGCGCCGTGGCACTTCTTGTACTTCTTCCCACTCCCGCACGGGCAGGGCTCGTTGCGCCCGACCTCCTGCTCGTGGTCGACGACGCGCTGCTCGACGACCGGCATCGCTTCGTACTCCCCGCCGTCCTCGGCGTACGCGCCGCCGGCGACCGCTCCGGCCTCGGCTGCGGCTTCGGCCAGGGCGCCCGCGCCGGCGGAGCTGTGGCCGCCGGAGTAGGAGACGCGGCCGGCGCTGGTGGAGCTGCCTGCCGCGGCGAAGGCCGGCGACGGCGCCACCGGCGGGGCCGCCGTTCTCGCCTTCGATGTTCACCTGGACGTTGAAGATCATCCGCGCGTAGTCGGCCCAGACGATGTTCATCAGGTCGCCGAACAGCGTGAAGGCCTCGTTCTTGTACGCGACGAGCGGGTCGATCTGCGCGAACCCGCGCAGGTGGATGCCCTCGCGCAGGTAGTCCATGTCGAAGAGGTGCTCGCGCCAGCGTTCGTCGATCGTCTGCAGCAGCAGGAAGCGCTCCAGCGCGCCCATCATGTCCTCGCCGAGCGCCTCCTGGCGCGCGTCGTAGAGGGTCATCGCCTCCTCCACGATCCCGTCGACGAGCCCGTTGCGGTCGAGGCGCTGGGCCCGCAGCGCATCGTCGTCGATCTCGACCGGGAAGAACTGCGAGAGCGCGGTGTAGAGCCCGTCGAGATCCCAGTCCTCGACGAACTCGCCGGGCGCGTACTGATCGACGGTGCGCTCGATCACGTTGGCGACTTCGCGGCGGGCCTCCTCGCCGATCGGCTTGCCTTCCAGCACCTCGTCGCGGTAGGCGTAGATCACGCGCCGCTGCTCGTTCATCACGTCGTCGTACTCGAGCACGCGTTTGCGGATCAGGAAGTTCTGCTCCTCGACCTTCTTCTGGGCTTTCTCGATCTGTTTCGAGAGCATCCCGGCCTCGATCGGTTCCTCCTGGCCCTCCTCGTCGACGCCGCCGAGTTTGTCGAGGATGCGGTAGATGCGGTCGCCCGCGAACAGCCGCACGAGGTCGTCCTCGGCGGAGAGGAAGAAGCGTGACTCGCCCGGGTCGCCCTGGCGCCCGGCGCGCCCGCGGAGCTGGTTGTCGATGCGCCGCGACTCGTGGCGCTCGGTGCCGCAGATGAACAGCCCGCCCGAGGCCATCACCTGCCCGCGCCGCTCCTCGACCTTGCGCTTCGAGCTCGGGCAGGATCTCCGCGAAGCGGGCGTCGTAGCCGTCCGCGTCCGGCTCGAGGCCCTCGCGGGCGAGCTGCTGGTGGGCGAGGTGCTCGGGGTTGCCGCCGAGCTTGATGTCGACGCCGCGGCCAGCCATGTTGGTCGCGATCGTGACCGCTCCCGGCTGGCCGGCCTCCGCGACGACGTCGGCCTCTTTGGCAGCGTGCTCGGGCTTCGCGTTCAGCACGTGGTGATCGATCTCCTGGCGCTTGAGGCGGTCGGAGAGCAGCTCTGAGACCTCGACCGAGATCGTGCCGACGAGCACGGGCTGCCCGTTCTGGTGGCGCGCGGCGATCTCCTTGACGACCGCCGCCCACTTGCCCTCCTTGGTCTTGTAGACCTGATCGTTGCGGTCCTCGCGCACCATCGGCATGTTGGTCGGGATCTGCACGACCGGCAGCTCGTAGATCTTCATGAACTCGGTCGCCTCGGTCAGCGCCGTACCGGTCATGCCGGCGAGCTTGTCGTAGAGGCGGAAGTAGTTCTGGTAGGTGATCGTCGCGAGCGTCTGGTTCTCCTCCTGGATCGCGACGTTCTCCTTGGCCTCGACGGCCTGGTGCAGGCCCTCCGACCAGCGGCGCCCCTCGAGGATGCGGCCCGTGAACTCGTCGATGATCTTGACCTCCTCGTCGATCACGGCGTAGTCGACGTCCTTCTTGTAGAGCGACTCGGCTCGCAGCGCCTGGATCAGGTGGTTGACGAGGTGGCCGTTCTCCGCCCGGTAGAGATGGTCGATCTTCATGTAGCGCTCGGCCTTGGTCACGCCCTGCTCGGTGACGGTCACCGTCTTGTGCTTCTCGTCGATCTCGTAGTCGAAGTCGGCGACGAACGACTTCTTGGTGCGCGGGTCCATGCCTTCCGGGGTCTTGCCGAGGATCATGCGCGGCGCGAGCTTCGCGAATTCCTTGTAGAGCTCGGCCGCCTCTTCGGGCGCGCCCGAGATGATCAGCGGCGTGCGCGCCTCGTCGATGAGGATGTTGTCGACCTCGTCCACGATCGCGTAGGGATGCCCGCGCTGGACCTTTTCGGAGAGGTCCTTGGCCATGTTGTCCCGCAGGTAGTCGAAGCCGAACTCGGAGTTCGTGCCGTAGACGACGTCGCACGCGTAGGCGCGGTGCTTCTCGTCGTAGGGCTGCATGTTCTCGAGCACGCCGACGCTGACGCCCAGCGCGTCGTAGATCGGGCTCATCCATTCGGCGTCGCGACGGGCGAGGTAGTCGTTGACCGTGACGACGTGCACGCCCCGGCGCCGCGGCGTCGATTCGGTCCCGCGCGGCGTCGCCGTCGGCGTCGGGCTCTCCGACCGCGAGCGAGTTGAGCACGACCGCGAGCGTCGCCGTCAGCGTCTTGCCCTCGCCGGTCTTCATCTCGGAGATCTGTGCCCTCGTGGAGGGCCATGGCGCCGATCATCTGCACGTCGAAGTGGCGCATCCCCATCGTGCGCTTGCCGGTCTCGCGGACGACCGCGAAGCACTCCGGGAGCAGCGCGTCGAGCGACTCGCCCTCGGCGGCGCGCTCGCGCAGCGCGTCCATCCGCTCACGCAGCTCGGCGTCGCTGTCGTGTTCGAGCTCGGGCTCGAACGCGTTGATCAGCCCCACGCGCTTCTGGTAGGACTTGAACTTCTTGGCCTCGCCGGCGTTCAGCGCGCGATCGAGCAGTGACGGCATGCGCCAAGGATAGCTCCCGGCGGTGGGCCTCCTCTCAGCCGAAGCTGAGCGTCTTGGTCTGCCCCCCGCGGCAGTCGGCGAGCGTCACCTGGACGGGCCCGTCGGTGGTGACGTGGAGCGCCGCGTTGCAGTCACCAACGCGCTCACGACCGCGACCGAGATCCCCCTGACTCGCATCTCCCCGCAGCCGAGATACCACGCCCGGAGGAGGATCTAAACATCAGGCGCCTGAAGTCCCAAACGTCGCGACGGCTGCTGTTCAGGCCGGCGCGTGCGCGGCCCGAGCACCGGCCTACGTCGAAGGCAGCGTCACGTCCTCGACACGCGGGGACGACCGATGCGCCTCCCGCCGGCGGCGCAGCTTTTCGCGGTGGCGCTTCACCTGGCGCGCAAGCTCGTCCACCATCAGGTTGATCGAGTGGACCATTTCGGGCGAGGCGTCGCGCGCACGCAGCGTCACGCCCTTCAGGTACAGCGTTGCCTCGGCGACCTGGCAGTCGGCGACGCGAGGATTGCGCTCGTGGGAGAGCTCGATCTCCAGGCGAGCCAGGTCCGATACCTGGGCCGCGATCTTCCGCAGGCGGCGCTCCGCGTGCATGCGGAACTCGTCCGTGACCGTTACGTTTCGACCTCTGATGTCGAGCTGCATGGTCGCTCCTTCGGTCGGCCTTGTCTCTGGCGTGAGAAACGATGCTACGCCGCTCTTCGGCGGATGTAAATGCCTTCTGGACACAAGCTGAGACCCGCGTTCGCTCCTCTCCGGCCTGCGAGAATCGGGTCTCGATGAAACCGGACCTCACGTGGTCGTTCAGCCCGGTTGCGATCGCCGTCTCGCTGCTTCTCCTCGTGCTCTACGTTCGTCGCTGGCGTGCCGTGCGCACGAGCGGATCGCCCCGCGCCGCCGCCGAGGCGCCCGTCTGGCGCCTGTGCTGCTTCGTCGCCTCTGTCCTCGTCGTCCTCGGCGCGCTCGTCTCCCCCGTCGACTCTCTCGCCGACCAGCTGTTCGCGGCACACATGGTCCAGCACATGCTGCTGTTGGACGTCGCCCCGATCCTGGGCATCCTCGGTTTCACGAAGGTGCTGCTGCGACCGGTGACGCGCTCGGTCGCAGACCTCGAGCGCCGCGCCGGGCCGCTCGCGCACCCCGCCTTCGCCGTCGCGCTGTACGTGGGCGTGATCTGGGCCTGGCACATTCCCGCCGCCTATGACCTCGCGGTCCGCCACAGCGACATCCACGTGCTCGAGCACCTCAGCTTCCTCGTCGCCGGCTCGCTCTACTGGTGGCATCTGATCTCGCCGATCAGGGCCCGCATGCGGCTCGGCGGCATGGGGCCGATCGCCTACATGGGCTCGAGCAAGCTGCTCGTCGGCGCGCTCGGCATGGCGCTCGCGTTCGCGCCCGCGGCGCTCTATCCCTACTACGAGCACGTGCCGCGGATCTGGGGCCTCTCGCCGCTCGACGACCAGGCCGTCGCCGGGCTGATCATGGCCGTCGAGCAGTCGCTCGTGATGGGGATCGCGATCGTCGTGCTGTTCATCCGCATGCTCGCGGAGTCCGAGCGCGAGCAGCAGCGCCGCGAGCGCTACGAGATGCTGGCCTGAGCGCCGGACCCGGGCCGGCCGCCGTCGGCATCGGCGCCGCCCGGGCGGTCGGGGCGCTCCCCGGCGAGCTCCACGCACAGCCGCTCGATCAGCTCCTGCACCTCGGGCGTCCGTTCGGCGTCCTGCTGGCCTGAGAGCAGCGCGCACAGCTCCTCGCGCCGCGCGCTCAGCAGCTGGTCGGCCATCGCCGTGCCCGCCGGCGTCAGGCGCGCCTCGGCCCCCTCCCCTTCGACCAGGCCGCGCTCGCGCAGCTCGTGCTGGACGGGCGCGATCCGCTCCTCGGGGATGCCGACCGAGCGCGCCATCTCGAGCGTCCCGTTGACGCCGTAGCTGCTGAAGCGCGCGAGTGCCCAGGCGGCGCCGGGGCTGATGTCGACCCCCGCCCGCGCGACCATGCGCGCGCCGAACTCCCGCCTGCGCTGCTCGCCGGCGGCCACGCTGAGCGCGCGGTCGATCTCGGCCAGCGAGCTCGTCGACTTCGGCGCCGCCAGCGAGTCCTCGAGCCCGCGGCTCGTCGCCGCCGTGGTCCGCAGCGGCCGCTCGCGCAGGTGCAGGCTGAGCAGGAAGCCGAAGGCGGTCACGCCCGCCGCCGCGATGAAGACCGGGTGCAGCGCGTTGACGTAGGCGTTCTCGTACGCCGCCTGGGCGCTCGCCGGAAGGCTCGCCACCTGCGTCCCCGTCAGCCGGCCGCCGGCGGACACCTGGGCGCCGAGCGGCCCCGACAGCACGCCGTGGAGCTCGGAGCGCAGCCGCGTCGAGAAGATCGTCCCGAAGACGGCGGCGCCGAGCGAGCCGCCGATCCCGCGGGCCACCGTCACGCCCGAGGTAGCGGCGCCCAGCACCTCGTAGTCCACCGCGTTCTGGACGGCGAGGACCAGCACCTGCATCGTCGAGCCGAGGCCGAGGCCGAGCACGACGAGAGCGCCGTCGATCGCCAGCGAGGTGGTGTGGATCGTGACCCGCGAGAGCAGGAACAGGCCGATCGTCATCAGCACCGTCCCGACGATCGGGAAGCGGCGGTAGTGCCCGGTCGTCGCGATCCTCCGTCCGGAGAGGACCGAGGCGAGCACGAGCCCGCCGAGCAGCGGGATCAGCCGCAGCCCCGCGTTCGTCGGGCTGGCGTGGAACACCGTCTGGAAGAACAGCGGCAGGAACGTGACCGAGCCGAACAACGCGAAGCCGACGATCAGCGAGAGCATGCTCGCGACGCGGAACACGTCGTCTTTCAGCAGCGACAGCGGCAGCACCGGTTCGCGCGCGTGGCGCTCGGCGACCACGAAGCCGCGCAGGAGGGCGACGCCCGCGATCGCCACGAGCACGGTCTGCGCCGAGCCCCACGCCCAGGTGGTGCCCCCGAGGCTGGCGACCAGCACGATCGCGCTCAGTCCGGCCGCGAGCAGCCCGGCGCCGAGGTAGTCGATCGACGGGCGCGTGCGCCCGTGCGCTTCGGGCAGCGTCGCGGAGATCACGACGAACGCGAGCAGGCCGATCGGCAGGTTCACGTAGAAGATCCACCGCCAGGAGAGGTGGTCGACGATCAAGCCGCCGATCAGCGGGCCGGCGACCGCCGCGAAGCCGAAGACGGCGCCGAAGAGCCCCTGGTAGCGCCCGCGTTCGCTGGGCGGCACGATGTCGCCCACGCTCGCCTGGACGAGCACGATCAGCCCGCCCGCGCCGAGCCCCTGGACCGCGCGGAACGCGATCAGCTCGGGCATCGAGTTCGCGAGCCCGCATAGCGCCGAGCCTGCGAGGAAGATCACGATCGCGACCTGCAGCACGCGCTTGCGCCCGAGCTGGTCGCCGAGCTTGCCGTAGATCGGCGTCACCGCGGTCTGCGCCAGCAGGAAGGCGCTCGTTACCCACGCGAGCTTGTCGAGGCCGCCGAGATCCCCGACGATCGTCGGCAGGGCGGTGGCGACGATCGTCGAGTCGAGCGCCGCGAGCAGCAGCACCATCATCAGCCCCGCGAAGATCACGCGCAGGCGCCTGGTCCCGGTGCGGGGTTCGGCGGGAGCTGCGGCTGCGGCGGTCGTGCTCACGGGCGCGCCACAAGTGTTACCGGGATGGGCAGCCGCCGCTCTGACGGCTGGGCACGCGCCCGCTCTCCGGACGCCGCGGGAGCCCGCTCAGCCCCGGCGCCGCAGGCTCTCGAGGATGCCCTTGTGGCCGGCGATCGCGCCGATCACGATCGACTCGGGCGCGATCTCGGTGCCCGGGAACACGATGCTCGCGCGCAGCTGCGCGCCGTCGCCGACGCTCGCGCCGTCGCCGAGCACGACGGGCCCCGTCAGCCGCACGCCGCTGCCGAGCCGCACGCCCTCCCCGATCCAAACGGGCCCGTCGAGGTCGGCATCCTCCGGGATCGCGCTGCGCGCGCCGGCGGTGACGCCGGGGCTCACCTCCTGGCCCGCGATCGCAAGGTGCAGGGCGCCTTCGAGCGCGTCGAAGGTCCCCTGGCGAAGCTCGGCGAGCGAGCCGACGTCGTTCCAGTACTCCTCGATCTCGTGGATGTAGAACGGGACGTCGTTCTCGAGCAGGGCGGGGAACACGTCGTTGGCCCAGTCGGCGAAGGGGCCCTCGGGGAAGTAGTCGAAGATCTCCGGCGAGAACACGTAGATCCCGCAGTTGCCGAGATCGGAGAGCGCTTCCTCCGGCGCGGGCTTCTCCTGGAAGCCGGTGATCCGCCCGTCGCGGTCATGTAGAACGACGCCGTACTCGCGCGTGTCGGCGACCTTCTTGACGGTCAGCGTCGCGATGCCGCCCGCGTCGCGGTGGCGCTGGGCGAGCGCCTTCAGGTCGATGTCGGTGAGCGCGTCTCCTGAGATCACGAGGAACGGCTCGTCGCCGAAGAACTCCCGGCACGCCCGCACGCCGCCGGCGGTGCCGAGCAGCTCCTCCTCGTAGCGGTAGGAGAGGCGCTCGCCGAAGTACTCCCTGATCGAGTCGGGGAAGTAGTGGAGGTTGGCGATCACGTCCTCGAAGCCGTGGCGCTCGAGCAGCTCGAGGATGTGCTCCATCACGGGCCGGTCGAGGACCGGCACCATCGGCTTGGTGATCTCGTACGTGAGCGGACGGAGGCGCGTGCCGAGTCCGGCCGCGAGGACCATGGCCTTCATCGGCCGCATCCTTTCATTCGTCGGCGGGCGCCGCAGGCTGGGCCGGGCGCGGTACGCCCGACCCAGGTCCCAGTACCAGCGATCAGTAGCGGTAGTGGTCGGGCTTATACGGCCCCTCGACCGGCACGCCGATGTAGGCGGCCTGCTCGGGACGCAGCGCGGTGAGCCGCACGCCGAGCGCGTCGAGGTGCAGCCGCGCGACCTTCTCGTCGAGGTGCTTGGGCAGCACGTACACGCGCTTCTCGTACTCGTCGTTCTTGGTGAAGAGCTCGATCTGGGCGATCGTCTGGTTCGAGAACGAGTTGCTCATCACGAAGCTCGGGTGCCCCGTGGCGTTGCCCAGGTTCAGCAGCCGGCCCTCCGAGAGCAGGATGATCGCGTGGCCGTCCGGGAAGACCCACTTGTCGACCTGCGGCTTGATGTTGATCCGCTCGATCCCTGCGAACTTCGCGAGCCCGGCGATGTCGATCTCGTTGTCGAAGTGGCCGATGTTGCCGACGACCGCCTGGTGCTTCATCCGCGCCATGTCGTCGGCGGTGATGATGTCCTTGTTGCCGGTGGTCGTGATGAAGATGTCGGCGGTCTCGACGACTTCGTCCAGGCGCCTGACCTCGTAGCCCTGCATCGCGGCCTGCAGCGCGCAGATCGGGTCGATCTCGGTGATCACGACGCGGGCGCCCTGCCCGCGCAGCGATTCGGCGCAGCCCTTGCCGACGTCGCCGAAGCCGCAGATGACGGCGATCTTGCCGCCGATCATCACGTCGGTCGCGCGGTTGATGCCGTCGATCAGCGAGTGCCGGCAGCCGTAGAGGTTGTCGAACTTCGACTTCGTGACCGAGTCGTTGACGTTGATCGCCGGGAACAGCAGCTCGCCGTTCTCGACCATCTCGTAGAGCCGGTGCACGCCGGTCGTGGTCTCCTCGGTGACGCCTTTGATGCCCTCGCCGATCTTCGTCCACCGCTGCGGGTCCTCGCCCAGCGAGCGGGTGAGCAGCGAGAGGATCACGCCGAACTCCTCGGAGTCGGCGCCCGCGGGGTCCGGCACGGCGCCGGCCGCCTCGTACTGGGTGCCCTTGTGCACGAGCAGGGTCGCGTCGCCGCCGTCGTCGAGGATCATGTTCGGCCCATCGCCCTCCGGCCAGCGCAGCACCTGCTCGGTGCACCACCAGTACTCCTCGAGCGTCTCGCCCTTCCACGCGTAGACGGGAATCCCGCGCGGATCGGCCTCGGTGCCCTCGGGGCCGACGGCGACGGCCGCGGCGGCGTGGTCCTGCGTGGAGAAGATGTTGCAGCTGCACCAGCGCACCTCTGCCCCGAGCGCGGTCAGCGTCTCGATCAGCACGGCGGTCTGGATCGTCATGTGCAGCGAGCCGGTGATGCGCGCGCCCTTGAGCGGCTGCGCATCGGCGTACTCGCGGCGGATCGCCATCAGGCCGGGCATCTCGTGCTCGGCGAGCGTGATCTCCTTGCGGCCGAAGTCGGCCAGCGAGAGGTCGGCGACCTTGAAGTCGGAACCGGTGGCGGTCGGTGTGGCCATGACTGACTCTCCTGTCTGGTCAGGTGAGCGCCCTTCTGACTACGGAGGGGGCCGAGCGTGGCGGGAACCAGAGAGCCCGTCGCAGCGCTCCTCGGCCGTTTCTGAAGGTATCACACGCACCCCGCGCACGCGGCAGCGGTTCCAGCTGGCAGGATGCGCTCCTACAGACGGCGTCTAGCGCTGCGCCAGCGCGGCCTTCAGCTCGTCCAGCGCCTTGACCGGGCCGGGGTCGACGCCCCGCAGCGCGGCGAGGTAGATCGAGACGAGATCGCCCAGCAGCACGAGCGAGACGACGCGCTCGATCGCGGTCGTGCCGCGCGTCTCCAGGCGGAAGCTCGCGGCGGCGTCGTCGGCGATCATCTGCTCGGTCAGCTCCATCCGCTGCTTGACGCGCGGGTGAGCGTCGGAGTCGTCCAGGAACACCGCCGAGAAGCGGCCGAGGGCGGGCGCGCCGTCCCAGCCGGCCAGCTCGTTGTGGTCGAGCTCGGGCAGCTCGCCGAAGAACGCCGGCTGCTTGGCGTTCTCGTTGATCTGCGTCTTCCAGCGGTAGGCGATCGGCGAGGTCAGCCCGGCGCCGGCGATCACCGGCGTCGTGCCGTGCAGGCCGCGGGCGACTTCCTTGGCGAGCGAGTCCTCGGGCGCGTCCGGGCCCCACTCCTCGACCAGGTGCTGGGCGTGCGCGGCGGCGACGTCGATCTCCGGCGTGAGCCGCGGCCCGGCGCCGCACAGGGCGGCGACCTCGAGCGCCGCGACGATCATGTAGGCGACCGCTGCGCGCGGCTGGAAGCCTGCGGGCAGCGGGATCACGGGCACGCCCTCGGCACGGGCCATCTCGGCGAGCCGGCCGCCGGTGGTGACGACCGTGCGCTTGGCGCCGAGCGCGCCCGCCGACTCGTAGCAGGCGAGTGTCTCCTCGGTCTCGCCCGAGTAGCTCGCGCACAGCACCATCGTCTCGGGCGTGGTCCAGGTCGGCAGCCCGTAGGCGCGGGTGACGAAGATCGGCCGCGAGGCGTGGTCGCCCAGCGCCGCGCGCGCGAGCGCGCCGCCGATCGCCGAGCCGCCCATGCCGGCGACGACGAGGCCGGCGGGCGTGTCGGCGTCCTCCATGATCGCTGACTCGACGCGCCAGACCGCGTCGCGCAGGTGCTCGGGCAGCGCGAGGACGTCCGCCAGCTGGCCGGTCGAGTCGACCTGTCCGATCAGCTCGCGCGAGATGTCCCCGGCGGCCGGGGTGGCTGTGACGTCGCTCATGCGCGGCGCTCCTCGATGGTTTGAATCGTCGTCATCTCCGTGTCGTCGTGGGGGCGGCCTAGAACTTGATTGCGCTGTCCGGCAACTGCACCCCAGGGAAGATACGCGCCCCGCGGGTTATGACGTTGTCAGCGCCGATCTCGACGCCCTCGCCGAGCACCGCTCCCCCCGTGACGCTGCTCGAGGGCCCGATCGTGCAGCCGGGCCCCACGATGCAGTCGCGGAGCTCGCAGCCCTCGCCAACCTGGGTTCCGTTAAGGATAACGGCGCGTTCGACGGTGGAGTTCGCGCCGATCCTCACGTCCTCGCCCAGCACCACGAGGCTGCCCACCTGCGCGCCCGCGGCGACGTGGACGCCGCGCTCGAGCACGGCCGGCGGGATCGCCCTGCCGAGCACCTCAGCGCCCGCGTCAACCGAGATCCAGCCGTCGCCGAGACGCTCGCGGACGGCGGTCGCGACGTTGCCCTCGATGATGTCGAAGGTCCCCTTCAGATAGCGCTCGGGCGTCCCGATGTCCATCCAGTAGCTCTCCGAGGGGAACCCGTAGAGCCCGTCGCCGACCAGCCGCGGCCAGACCTCCCGCTCGATCGAGACGTTGCGGTCGGGCGGAACCAGGTCGAGGATCTCGCGCTCGAGCACGTAGGCCCCCGCGCTGATCAGGTTGGTGGGGAGCGTTCTGCTCGGAGCTCGGCTTCTCGATGAACTCCCGGACCGCGCGGTCCTCGTCGAGCACGCACCAGGCCGTAGGCGCTCGGGTCGGCGACCGGCACCAGCGCGAGCGTGCCGCGCGCGCCGGTCTTCTCGTGCTGGGCGATCTGGGCAGAGAGGTCGATGTCGGTGAGAACGTCGCCGTTGAGCATCAGGAAGCGCTCCTCGAGCATCGGCTCGGCGAGCTTGACGGCGCCCGCCGTCCCGAGCGGCTCGGGCTCCTCGACGAAGCGCAGCCGCAGCCCGTAGTCGGATCCGTCGCCGAGGACCTCGCGGACGCCGTCGGCGAGGAAGCCGCAGGACATGATCACGTCCTCCACCCCATGCCGGCGCAGCCACTCGAGCATGAAGGCCATGAACGGGCGGTCCACGAGCTGGACGATCGGCTTGGGGACGTTCGACGTCAGCGGGCGCAGGCGCGTGCCTTCGCCGCCGACGAGGATCACCGCCTGGATACCCTCACCGCCTCCCGATCCCCTCGTAGGTCAGGCCCGCGGCGCGCACGGCCTCCGCGTCGAGCGCGTTGCGCCCGTCGACGATCAGCGTCCCGCGCATCGCCGCGGCGACCTCGCCCCAGTCGAGGTCGAGGAACTGCTGCCACTCGGTCACGAGCACGGCCGCGTCGGCGTCGCGCAGCGCGGCGAGGGGCTCGTCGGCGAACTCGATGCCGCCCATCAGCTTGCGCGCCTGCTCCTCGGCGACGGGGTCATAGGCGGAGATCTGCGCGCCGTCCGCCTGCAGCCGGGCGGCGAGCACGAGCGAGGAGGCCTCGCGCATGTCGTCGGTGTTCGGCTTGAACGCCAGGCCGAGCAGCGCCACGCGCCGGCCGGCCAGCGGGCCGAGGTGACGCTGCAGCTTGCCGATCACGCGGCGCTTCTGCAGGTCGTTGACCTGGATCACCGAGTTCAGGAGCTGGAAGTGGTAGCCGGAGTTGCCGGCGAGCTGCTTCAGCGCGTCCACGTCCTTCGGGAAGCACGAGCCGCCGAAGCCGATGCCGGCTTGCAGGAACTTCGAGCCGATGCGGTCGTCGAGGCCCATCCCGCGCGCGACCTCGACCACGTCGGCGCCCGTCTCCTCGCAGACGTTGGCGATCTCGTTGATGAAGGAGATCTTGGTGGCGAGGAACGCGTTGGAGGCGAGCTTCACCATCTCGGCGCTGGCGACGTCGGTGCGCACCAGCGGCGCCTCGAGCGGTGCGTAGAGCTCGACGACCGCGTCGCCGGCCCAGCCGCCGTCGTCGCCGACGACGACCCGGTCGGGGTGCAGGAAGTCCTTGACCGCCGAGCCCTCCTTGAGGAACTCCGGGCAGGAGACGTACTGCAAGCCCCTCGCGGTCGCGCTCGCGCAGCACGCGCTGAAGGGCAGCGCCGGTGCCGCACGGCACCGTCGACTTCATCACGAGCGCGTGGCGGTCGGACGCGGGGATCGCATCGACCACGGCGTGAACGGCCGAGAGGTCGGCGTCGCCGGAGTAGGTCGGCGGCGTGCCGACCGCGACGAACAGGAGGCGTGCCTCCTGGAGCGCGTCGGCGAGCCCCGTCGAGAAGTGCATGCGCTCGCGGTTGCGCGCCAGCAGCTCCTCCAGGCCCGGCTCGTAGATCGGGACCTCGCCGCGCTTCAGGCGCTCGATCTTCTCGGCGTCGATGTCGACGCACCAGACCTCGCTGCCCAGCTCGGCGAAGCCGGCAGCCGTCACCAGGCCGACGTAGCCGGTGCCGATGACTGCGATGGGCTCGCGGGTGGAGTTCATAGGCCGGAGAAGGGTAGTAGCTGGCCGGGCGGGCGAGCAGCGGGCGGCCTGCGCGTCCCTCCTGGCCGGATTGCGGCTCTCAGGCGCGCTCGATCCGGAACACGGGGTGATTCGGTGCGATGAGCAGCAGCTCCTGCTCGGGCGAGTCCGGGCCGACGCCTTCGAAGAACACGCCGACCTCGGCCTTCCAGCGCTTCAGGTAGGCGCGGAGAATCGGCACCTTCTCCGGCTCGGAGACGACCTCCTCGGCGCGGAAGGCCTCCGTTCGCTTGCCGAGCCGCAGCCGCCCCTCGCCGCTCACGCGCAGGTTGCGCACCCACTGCGTGTGCCCGCGCGGCGCCACGAGGTAGCGCTGATCGCCGATCGTGAGCACGTTGACGGGGGTGCTCCGCCAGATCCCCGAGGTGCGTCCCTGCACTTCGAGCACGCGCGAGCCCCAGATGCTGAGGCCGAGGCGTGTGAGGAGCGCGACCGCCGGGTTGAAGACGTGGCGCGTGAACCAGCCGGGCTGCTTGAAGTGGGCGTCCGAGTCGGAGGTCGCCACGCCAACCGGCTCAGGCTTCGACCGCCAGGAACGCCTCGTAGCGCCGGATGTCGCGCAGCGCGCGTGCCCGTTCCTCGCTGTCCTTCGACGCCTGCTCGGCCGCCTTCCGGGAGTCCGAGAGCTTCGTCTCGATCGTGCCCCGGTCCAACCGCGCCGGGTCGATCGCCTCCTCGACGAGGACGAGCGCGCGGTTCTCGGCGAACTGCAGGTAGCCCTCCGCCTGGGCGAAGCGCACGATGTCGTCCTCGGAGCGGTACAGCCGCAGCTCGGTCGGTTCGAGCATCGCGAGCACGGGCTCGTGGCCCGCGAGCACGCCGATCGAGCCGACGGCAGTGCGCGTCGAGAGCAGTTCGATCTCCTCGGAGAAGACCTCGCCCTCGGGGGTGAGGACTTCGGCCTGGAACTTGGCGTGTGCCATACGAGATCAGCTCCGACCGTGCGGGGGACGTCCGCCCGGCCTCGACGCGTCGAGCCTTCGGCCTCACTGCTTCTTCCCCGCCTCGACGACTTGCTCGATCGTGCCCTTGAGGAAGAACGCGCTCTCGGGCACCTCGTCGTGCTTGCCTTCGATGATCTCTTCGAAGCCACGGATCGTTTCCGCGATCGGCACGTAGGCGCCCGGGGTGCCGGTGAACTGTTCGGCGACGAAGAACGGCTGCGAGAGGAAGCGCTCGATCTTGCGCGCGCGCTGCACCGTCAGCTTGTCCTCGTCGGAGAGCTCGTCGATGCCGAGGATGGCGATGATGTCCTGGAGCTCCTTGTAGCGCTGCAGGATCTCCTTGACGCGGTTGGCGACCCGGAAGTGGTCCTCGCCGAGGATGTCGGCCTTGAGGATCGTCGAGGTCGAGTCGAGCGGGTCGACGGCCGGGTAGATGCCTTTTTCGGAGATCGCCCGCGAGAGCGCGGTGGTCGCGTTCAGGTGGGCGAACACCGACGCCGGGGCCGGGTCGGTGTAGTCGTCGGCCGGCACGTAGATGGCCTGGATCGAGGTGACCGAGCCGCGCTTGGTCGAGGTGATCCGCTCCTGCAGGGCGCCCATCTCGGTCTCGAGCGTCGGCTGGTAGCCCACCTGCGACGGCATCCGCCCGAGCAGCGCCGAGACCTCGGAGCCGGCCTGGACGAAGCGGAAGATGTTGTCGATGAAGAGCAGGACGTCCTGGCCCTGGTCGCGGAAGTATTCGGCCATCGTCAGGCCCGAGAGGGCGACGCGCATGCGGGCGCCGGGCGGCTCGTTCATCTGGCCGAAGACCAGCATGGTCTTGTCCAGAACCCCCGACTCCTTCATCTCCAGCCACAGGTCGTTGCCCTCGCGCGAGCGCTCGCCGACGCCGCAGAACGCCGACAGGCCGCCGTGCTCCTTGGCCAGGTTGTGGATGAGCTCCTGGATCAGCACGGTCTTGCCGACGCCGGCGCCGCCGAACAGGCCGACCTTGCCGCCCTTTGCGTAGGGCGCGAGCAGGTCGATGACCTTGATGCCGGTCTCGAACATCTCGGTCGTCGGCGTGAGGTCCTCGACGCGCGGGGCCTCCTGGTGGATCCCCCGCCGTTCGACGTCGGCGGGCAGCGGCTCGCCGAGGTCGATCGGGTCGCCGAGCAGGTTGAAGATGCGCCCGAGCGTCACCTCGCCGACGGGCACCGTGATCGGCGCGCCGGTGTCGACGACCTCCAGGCCGCGCGAAAGGCCGTCGGTCGTGTCCATCGCAACCGCGCGCACGCGGTCGTCGCCGAGGTGCTGCTGCACCTCGCAGACGAGCAGCTTCTCCTCCGCGCCCGCGCTGATGCCCGCGGCCTCCTCCTCGCGGTTCGCGGCGGTCCGCTCGACCGTGATCGCGTGGTTGATCTCGGGCAGGCGGTCGGGGAACACCGCCTCGATCACGACGCCCTGGATCTCCTCGATGCGCCCGACGTTGCGCTCGTCCTTCTGAGTTGCGGTCGGCTCGGTGGTGGTGCTGGCCATCTGGGTTCTTCTCTCTTTCTCTTTAAGTCTTGGGAGTCGGCCGACGCTCGTGCCGGCCTCCAGTCGTTCGACGTCGTCGCCTCAGGAAAGGCCCTCGGCTCCCGCGACTACCTCCAGGATCTCCTGGGTGATCTCAGCCTGGCGGGCGCGGTTCATCTGCAGGGTGTAGTCGGTGATCAGCGTCCCGGCGTTGTCGGAGGCGCTGCGCATCGCGGTCATCTGCGCGCCGAAGAAGCCCGCCGTGGACTCCACCAGCGCGCGGTAGATCGAGATCTCGATGTAGTCGGGGATGAGACGCTTGAGCAGCTCTTCGGGCCCCGGCTCGTATTCGACGAGGGCGCGGGGACCCTCGCGCTGCTCGGCCTCGTCCTCGTCGGGCTCCTCGCCCGCGATCGTCGCGGCCGAGATCGGCAGCAGCCGTTCGCGCGTCACGCGCTGGGTCAGCGGCGAGATGTAGGCGTTGTAGATGATCTCCACGGCATCCAGGCGACCGTCGACGTAGCCGGTGATCAGGTCGTCGGCGATCGAGCGCGCGTCGGCGTAGGTGGGGTGGTCGGCGAAGCCGGTGTAGGCGCCGGTCAGCTCGTGACCGCGGAACGTGATCGAGGAGACGCCGCGCCGCCCGCTCGCGAACCACGCCGCCTCTTTCCCGCCCTCGGCGAGCTCTGCTGCGGTTCTCACGCCGGCGCGGATGATCTGGGAGTTGAAGCCTCCGGCCAGGCCGCGGTCGCCCGTGACGAGCAGCAGGCCCACGTTGTGCTCGGACTCGTGCTCCTGAAGGAGGGGCAGGCGCGCGCTCTCCGCGCCGGCTGCGCGGGCGGCCTGGCGAGTCATCCGCCGGATCGCGCCGGCATACGGCCGCAGCGCCGAGATGCGCTGCTCGGCGCGGCGCAGGCGCGCCGCGGCGACGGTCTCCAGAGCGCGCGTGATCTTCTGGATGTTCTTGACCGAGGCGATCTTGTTCTTGACGTCGCGCTGTGAGGCCATGATCGTCCCGTCCGCCGCCCGCTACGCGGCGGCGGTCGTCTCCTCGCGCACCCCGGCTGCCTCCTCCTCGGCCGCGCCGGCGTCGCCGTCGGCCGCGCTCTCGGCGGCGTCGCGCGTCTCCAGCGACGGCGCCGGCGAGTCGTCCATCGGCTGGCCCTCCTCGTCGAGGTCGTAGCCGAAGTCGCTCGCGAACTGCTCGACGGCCTTGCGCACCTCCTCCTGGGTCTCATCCGACCAGTCGCCGCCGCGGATCTTCTCCCGCGTGCCCGGCGCCTGGGAGTGCATGCGTTCTGTCAGCTCGGCCAGGAACTCGGGCACGCGCTCGACGTTCAGACGATCGAGGTAGCCGTTGGTGGCGGCGTAGATCTGGATCGTCTGGTCCTCGACCGCGAGCGGCGAGCGCTCGTGCTGGTTGAGCGTCGCGACGAGCCGTTCGCCGCGAGCCAGCGTGCGCTGGGTGTCGGCGTCGAGGTCAGAGCCGAACTGGGCGAAGGCTTCGAGGTCGCGGTACTGCGAGAGCTCGAGCTTGATGCGCCCTGCGACTTTCTTCATCGGGCCGATCTGCGCGTTGCCCCCGACCCGGGAGACCGAGATGCCGACGTTGATCGCCGGCCGCACGCCGGAGTTGAACAGCTTCGACTCGAGGAAGATCTGCCCGTCGGTGATCGAGATCACGTTCGTCGGGATGTACGCGGAGACGTCGCCGGCCTGCGTCTCGATCACCGGCAGCGCGGTCAGCGAGCCGCCGCCGAGATCGTCGTTCAGCTTGACCGCGCGCTCCAAGAGGCGCGAGTGCAGGTAGAACACGTCGCCCGGGTAGGCCTCGCGTCCCGGCGGGCGGCGCAGGAGCAGCGACATCTGGCGGTACGCGTACGCGTGCTTGGTCAGGTCGTCGTAGATGCAGAGCGCGTGGCGGCCGCTGTAGAGGAAGTACTCGCCCATCGCGCAGCCCGCGTACGGCGCCATGTACTTGATCGGCGCGGCCTCGTCGGCAGGCGCCGCGACGATGATCGTGTTCTCGAGCGCACCGTATTCGTCGAGCGTCTCCGCGATCGCGACGACCGTCGCCATGCGCTGGCCGATCGCGACGTACACCGACACGATGCCCGTGTCCTTGTTGTTGATGATCGTGTCGACGCCGATCGCGGTCTTGCCCGTCTGGCGGTCGCCGATGATCAGCTCTCGCTGGCCGCGCCCGATCGGGATCATCGCGTCGATCGCCTTCAGACCGGTCTGCATCGGTTCGGTCACCGGCTGGCGCTGGACGACGCCGGGCGCCTTGAACTCGGCGGGGCGCGTCTCGCTCGTGTTGATGTCGCCCTTGCCGTCCAGCGGACGCCCGAGGGGGTCGACGATCCGCCCGAGCAGCGCGTCGCCGACGGGGATCTCGAGGAGGTCACCCGTGCGTCTGACCGTGTCGCCCTCGGAGATCTTCTCCCACTCGCCGAACAGCACGGCGCCGACGTTGTCGGACTCGAGGTTCAGCGCAAGTCCGGTCACGCCGTGGGGAAAGGCGAGCAGCTCGAACGACATGCAGTTCTCCACGCCGTGCAGGCGCGCGATGCCGTCGGCGACCGACAGCACGGTCCCCACCTCGGTCAGCTCCGCGCTGCCCTCGTCGAGGCCCTCGATGCGGCTCTTGAGGATGCTTGTGATCTCGTCCGGGTTGATCTGCATTAAGAAGCTCCCTGAGCAACGTGCCTGCGCAGCTGCTCCAGTCGATTGCGAATTGAGGCGTCGAGGATCGAGTTGCCCACCCTGACGATGATGCCGCCGATGATCTCCGGGTCGACGCGGGCCGCGAGGGTGACCTTGCGGCCGGCGCGCTCGCCGATCGTGTTGCCGAGGTTCTCGGTGGTAGCCGGGTCGAGCTCGATCGCGCTCGTGATCTCGACCGGCAGCACCTTGTTCTCCTCGTCCCACATCCGCTGGTAGACCTGGCGGATGCGGAACAGCACCGGCATGCGGTGCTTCTCGATCAGCAGGCGCAGGAAGTTGACGAAGCTCTCGTCGGCCCCCTCGAGCACGCGGGCGAGGCCCTGCTCCTTCTCTGCCGTCGAGAAGTACGGGGAGAAGAAGAAGATCGCAAGCTGGCGATCGCCTTCGAGCGCGTCGGCGAACTGCGCGAGCTGTTCGCGGATCACGTCGAGCTTGCCCTGCTCGCGGGCGACCTCGAAGAGCGCACGCGCATAGACCTCGGCGAGCTCGTCCATCTAGGAGTCACCCCCCGCGGTGGCAGCGGAGCCGGCGCTCACGAGGCGCTCCCCGCCGAGATCTCGGAGAAGTCGAGTTCCGCAAGCGCCTCGTCGACCAGGCGCCGCTGGTCGGCGTCCGTGAGCGTCTTTTTCGTGACCTTCTCGGTCGCGGTGACCGTGAGGTCGGCGACCTCGCGGCGGAGGTCCGAGAGCGCCCGTTCGGTCGCGGATGCGATGTCCCGTTCGGCCCGCCGCTGTGCCTCGGCGATCAGCTCCTGGCCCTGCGCCTTGCCCTCCGTTTCGTGCGTCTCTGCCGCCTGGCGGGCACGCTGCACGATCTCGTCCGCCTGCGAGCGCGCCTCCTTCAGGCGCTCGCGGTACTCGGCCAGCAGCTTGTCGGCCTCCACGCGCGTGCGCTCGGCCGTGTCGATCGAGTCTTCGATCGATTTCTGGCGGCTGTCGAGCGCTTTGCTGATCGCCGGGAACGCGATCCGTTTGAGCAGCAGGAACGTGACGAAGAAGACGACCAGGGTCCAGATCATCAAGCCGATGCCCGGCTTGATCAGGAAGCTGCCTTCAGAGGCCGCGAGCACGACGGTGTGGTCCACGGTCGGCATCGCTCAGACGATGAACGCGGCCAGCAGGCCGGCCACGAGGCCGTAGAAGAAGCAAGCCTCGGTAAGGGCGAAGCCGAGCCACTGCAGCTGCGTGATCTCGTCGCGCATCTCGGGCTGGCGCGTGATCGCTTCGATCGCCTTCCCGAAGATGATGCCGATGCCCACGCCGGCGCCGACGGCGCCGAGGCCTCCGCCGACGCCCAGGCCGATCGACTTGCCCGCCTTCGCGGTTTCTTCTGCGACCGCGAACAGGGTGATTAGAGCTATGTGCACGTCGTTTGTCTCCTTTAGTGCTCCGCGGCGACGGCGCCGCCGAGGTAGATCGCGGTGAGCGTGGCAAAGATGAACGCCTGCAGGGCGGCCACCAGGCTCACCTCGAAGGCGAAGAGGATGATGCCGAACGGCAGGGCGAACCAGCCCAGCCATGCGACGCCGAGCAGCACGGCGAGCGCGCCGGCGAAGAACAGGATGATCAGGTGGCCCGCGAGGATGTTCGCGAAGAGCCTGATCGTCAGCGACAGGATCCGCATCAGGTTCGAGAGCACCTCGAGCCCGAAGATGAAGAACGCGATCGGACCTTCGACGCCGCCGGGGACGAGCCCTTTCAGGTAGCCGATCGGCCCCTTCGCGCGGATGCCTTCGGTCGTGTACGAGACGAACACGACCAGCGCCAGCACGAGCGGGATCGCGAGGTTCGCGGTGGCGGCGTAGAGCGAGAACGAGGGGATGTTCGCGCCGAGGATGTTGATCTCGTGCTCGGTGTTCGTCGGCAGCGGGATGTAGCCGATCAGGTTCGAGAAGAGGATGAAGAGGAAGAGGGTGCCGATGAACGGGAACCACTTGCGCGCCATGTCGTCGGTCATCGCGCTGCCCGTGATGTTGTCGCGCATCAGCTGGAAGATCGTCTCTACAGCCGTCTGCACCTTGTTCGGCCGCTGCTTCATCCGGCGCGAGACCCAGATCATCGTGAAGCAGGTCAGCGACCCGGCCAGCACGAGGTACAGCACGGCCTTGTTGATCGACAGGTCGATGCCGCCGATGTGGATCGAGATCCACGGTTCGAGTTTGAACTCGTTCTGCGGCTTGAACTCTTTGTTGCGGGTGCCCTTGAACCCGTAGATCACGATCAGCGTGATCAGCCCGATCAGGTAGATGCCGAAGGCGATGAAGAGCCGGTTGCGGACCTTGTGGCTCTTCTTGTCGGGCCCGCCCGCCTCTTTGCCGCCGCCCGCCGGACTCACGGCGACACCCTGCGGCTCGGTGTGGGTCGCGGCGCTCATGACGCGCTCGGGCTCCCGTGCGCGGGCGGCTTCGGGGCGGGCGGGCCCGAGCGGGTTGCGGGTGAAGAACGACATCACGAAGTAGACCGTGAAGGCGCCGAGCAGCACCGCGGCGGCCATGATCCCGTCGTCCTTGCCGCCGGCGAAGCGCGCGAGCAGGATCGCCAGCACGACGATCCAGATCCGGCCCATCATGCTGCCGACCTGCATCCCTGCGCGGACCTTCGCGTCGCCGACGCGCAGCGCGCGTTCCTGCACGAAGACCGTGCCGAGGCGCGTGAGCACCCACGCCACCGCCGCGACGAGGTAGCCGAACAGCGGCAGCCCGGCGATCAGCACGAACGGCGCCGTCGCGAGCACCAGGCACACGTCGAGATATCTCAGGACGACCACGTCAGGAGAGAGGCCCGCGGCGCGGCCCGCGGTGGCGCTGGCAGCGCGCGCGACGAGGCGTGGCGGGCGCGAGCGCGTATGCGATCGCCGCCGTCAGCTGGCGGCAGGCCCGGCGCCGGGCGTGCCGGCGCGCGAGCAGCGCGATGGAGCCGCGGCGCTGGCTACGGCTGCGAGCAGGCAGGCGCGCTGGGTCCTCGTGGGGGTCGATTTCGGGCATGTCGATGAGGCCACCCTACAGACGCGGGAGCGCCCGCGCTCTCTTGCGGCGGAGCCGTCGAGCGTCCCTCAACAGTCTGCGGCGGCGGCGCCCACTTTACCCGAACTTGAAGTTCGTAACAACTTTGTGACATGCGCCACGGGCGGCCGCCACGGCCCGCGCCGTGCCCTGTCAGCTGCCGGTCGTGCCCGAAAGCGGCTGCGTGCGCGCCCGCGCGAGCGCGCGCGGCGCGCCTGCGACACACGCCATCGCGACCACGACCAGCAACGCGCCCGCGACGATGTCGAGTACGTAGTGGTTGCCGGTCGCGAGCACGGCGAAACCGGTGAGGCACGGGTACACCAGCGCGAGCGCGCGCACCAGCGTGCGGCGGGTGAGCAGCCAGACGCCGACCACGCACCACACCGCCCAGGCGATGTGCAGCGAGGGCATCGCCGCGAGCTGGTTTGCCTGCGAGGCGAGCGCCCCGGTGTGCCAGGAGCCGATCGCGTGGGTCGAGGCGACGACGTCGGTGAAGCCGCCGAGCATGCGCGGGGGCGCGACCGGATAGAGCCAGAAGACGGCGAAGGCCAGCAGGTTGATCGCGACGAGCGCGTTGCGCATCGGGCGGTAGCGTTCGGCGCCGCGCCACCAGAGCAGCGCCAGCACCCCGAGCGTCACCGCGAAGTGCGCGTTGTCGTAGTAATCGGAGACGGCGAGCCCGACGGTGTGATGCAGAGCGAGCCAGTGGTCGAGCGCTCGCTCTGGCGCGATCCCGAGCGAGCCCTCGAGGCTCAGGATGTCGCGGCCGTGGGCGAGGGCCGGGCCGAGCCGGAGCGGCGCGAGGTTGTTGATGGCGTCGTAGACCCAGGCGAGCCACACGACGACGAGCAGCTCGCGCCACCAGGGCGTGCGGACGATCGACGGACCGCGCGACTTGCCCCAGCGCGTCCGCGCGCACCGTCGCGGCAGCTTCGCGCGGCTGTCCGTCGAGCTTCCTGTCAAGCGAGGGAACTGCAGTTGACAAGCCATCGATCCTAGCGCCACTCCCCGATGTCGGAGGGCTGACAAGAGCCCGTTCACACGCGGGTCAGGGCAGCTCGCCCTCGAGCCCGCGGGCACGCATCGTCTCGATCACCGCGGGCAGCGCGGCGACCGTCTGCCGCCAGGAGCCGGGCGCCGAGTAGTCGTCGGCGTCGTGGGCGAGCAGCACCGAGCCCGCGCCGGCGCCGTCGGTGAGCAGCGCCGGCGATCGATCCGGGCGTCGCCGCCTGCTCCCAGTCGCGTCCCCAGTGGCTCCACAGCAGCGTGCGCCAGCCGCGGCCCCGCGCGAGCGCGAGCGCGGTCGCGTTGAGCACGCCGTACGGCGGCCGGTACAGCGTCGGCGCGATCCCGGTCGCGGCGGCGATCGCGTCCTCGGCGCGCGCGATGTCCTCGCGGACCTGCGACGGCGCGAGCCGCAGCAGGTTGCGATGACGGTCGCAGTGCAGCGCGACCTCGTGACCGGCGGCGAGGATCTCGCGCGGCAGCGAGGGGTTGCGGCGGACCTGCTCGCCGACGAGGAAGAAGGTCGCGCGCACGCGCTCGCGCGCGAGGACCTCGAGCACGGCGGGCGTGCCCTGCGCGTGCGGGCCGTCGTCGAAGGTGAGCGCATAGCCCTGGCCGCTGCGCGTCGTGTCCTCGACGCCGAGCGGGCGGCGCAGCGGCGGCCATGCTGCGGCGAGCGCGGGCAGCGCGTAGGCGCCGTACGCCACTGCGGCCGCCGCGCCGGCGATCCACGGGCCACGGCTGCGATGATCGTTGGACATGGGTGAACTGGTCCTCGGGATCGTGGCCGCCATCGGCGCCTCGACGCTGTACAGCCTAGGGGTCGCGTTCCAGGCGATGGATGCCAAGGAGGCACCCGAGGACACGCACCTGCGCCTCGCGCTCGCCTGGCGGCTCGTGCGGCGCGGGCGCTGGCTGCTCGGCACGGGCATGTCGATCCTCGGCTTCCCGCTGCAGGTGGTGGCGCTGATCCTCGCGCCGCTGGTCGTCGTCCAGCCGGCGCTCGCGGCGGGGTTGCTCGTGCTGATGGTCGCCGGCGAGCGCATGCTGAACGAGAAGCCCGGCCGCTACGAGTACGCGTGCGTCTGCGCGATCGCCGTCGGCGTCGTCGGAGCGGGGCTGTTCGCTCCTGCCAACACCACCCAGACCGCCGCGCCGTGGAAGATCACCGTGGTGCTCGTCGCGGTCGGCGCGCTCGCGCTCCTGCCCTACGCGCTGCGCGCGCTGAACCGCAACATCGCGGGGCTGACGATCTTCTGCGCCGGCTGCGGGTTCGCGTGGAGCGGGATCGCGACGAAGCTCGCGGCGAACGACTTCAAGACCGGCGCCCTGGTGACCGCCGTGCTCTGGGCTGCGAGCACCGCGCTCGCCTCGGGCGTCGGCACGCTCAGCGAGATGAGCAGCCTGCAGTCGCGCCCCGCGATCCAGGTTGCCCCGGTCGTGTTCGTGACGCAGACCGTGATCCCGGTGATCGTCGCGCCCGTGCTCTTCGGCGAGTACTTCGACACCACCCCGCTGTCGGGCTGGCCGCTCGCCGCCTCGCTCACGCTGCTCGTCGCCGGCGCGGCCGCGCTCGCGCGCTCGCCGCTGCTGCTGGCGATGATGGAGCCTCAGGCGGCGTCGGTGAGCACGCCGAGCGGCTCGACCGCGAGCCCGCGCGCCGAGAGTTCCGAGACGAGCCTTTCCAACCCGAGCAGCGACGACCCGGAGCCGTCGGCTTCGACGACGAGCACGTCGCCGGCCCGGATCGGGCGCTGAGGCAGCGGTTTCGACGCCTGCAGCTGCATCGCGCCCTTGACGGGCGTCGCCCCGTCCGTGCGCGCGAGCACGAGCTGGCCGACAGAGAGCCCGCCGGGCGGCTGCATGTAGTAGAAGCGGTGGTGGATGCCGAGCGCGTGCGCCTGTTTGTGGAGCACCGCGCGCGTCTTGACCCAGCGCAGCGGTGAGGAGCTCGGCACTTCTGGGAGCAGCTGGTCGCCGAGCTGTCGCAGCGCCGCGACGCGTTGCGGCGTCGGCACGCCCGCGTCGTCGGTGAAGGAGACATGGATGCGCCGTTCGGCCAGCTGGTAGGCGAGGACGGACTCGCTGCTCACGGGCGTGCGCACGATGACCGCGACGGCGTGCTGGGTCGTGGATACGTGCGCCAGCGGGTGCACGCGCAGCACCTTGGCGGCGAGCGTCGTGACCTCGTCGGTCGAGAGCATCCAGGCGCCGAGCGCGACGACGAGAGCGATCTGCGTGGCCGCCGCGACGAGGCGCAGCCGCCAGCGCGGGATCGGCCGCACGCGCCGCGGCGCCGAGAGCACGACCTCCATCGCGGCCGGGTCGGGCTCGGCCGCGGCGGAGGGCGCGGCCTCCTCCTCGGCGAAGCTGGCCTCGACGTGCTCGCGCAGCTCGTCGGTGTCGTTCGCGAGCCGCAGCAGGTCGAGCGCCGCCATCTCGCGCGTGTTCAGGCGCGCGTGGCCGACCGGCAGCCCGTAGGAGACGACCGGCGTGCCGGCGGCGCGCGCCTCCAGGCAGGTGACGCCGCCGGTGGAGTGGACGAGCACGTCGGCGGCCGCGAGCAGCTCCGGCATGCGGTCGGTGAAGCCGTAGACGTGGACGCGCGGCTCTGAGGCGAACATCCGCTCGAGCTTCTCCTTCGCCTGCTCGTTGCGGCCCGCGAGGCAGACGATGCTCGTGACCTCGGGCGAGCGGACGAACTCGCGCACCGCGCCGCCGATGTCGCCCACGCCCCAGCCGCCCCCGGAGACGAGCACCATGCGCCCGTCCTCCGGCAGGCCGAGCGCCTCCCGCGCCTCGGTCGGGCAGCGCGGCTCGAGGAACTCGGCTGAGATCAGCGGGCTGACGAGCCGCACGCTGCCCTCGCCGGCGATCCGCTCGACCGAGCGCATCGACTCCCCGTACATGACCAGGTGCATGTCGATCCCCGGCTGCGCCCAGAAGAACAGGCCGGTCAGGTCGGTGATCGTCGCGACGGTGGTGCACGAGATCTCACCGCGGCGGCGCAGGCGCGCGAGCACCACGGTCACGGCCGGGTAGGTCGAGACGACGACGTCGGGGTCGTACTCCTGGATCGTGCGCCTCAGCGGCCGCGAGCCGAACGCGCAGAGCAGGCGCCGCGCCAGCCAGCGCACCGGCAGCACGTGCTCGAGCAGCCAGTAGACGATCGTGTAGCTCCAGGGCATCACGCGCAGCTGGACGCGATAGCCGTCCTCGACGACCGGGCGCAGCACGCGCCCCATCGCCGCCAGCCCGTCGATCACGGTGACCTCGGCCCGCTCGGGCGAGGCTTCGATCTGCTGTGCGAGCGCGCGCGCCGCGGCCGCGTGACCCTCGCCGACGTCGGCGGAGAGGACGAGGACGCGCTGCGGCCGATCGTCGTCGCCCAGCAGGCGCAGGTTGCGTGGCGTTTGCTCCGTCGCATCACGGGAGGTAGCCCGCTCGGGGAGAAGCGGTTACAGCCGCAGAGCCGTATGTTCGGCCAGGTGTCCCCGCCCTGCTGCGGCACATCAAGCCTACCGAGCGGGGTGGATGCCCGACGTTCGCCAAGCAGTGAGAATCCATCTATGCAGGCCACGCGCAGAGCGGCGCCCGCTCCTCCCGGCGCAGGCGCCCGCGGGCTCGCGCCGTCGCTGAGCGCGCAGACGGCGCTGCGCGTGGCGGGCGTCGTCGCGCTGCTGGCGCTGCTCGCCGCGCTCGCCGTGCTCGCGATCGACGCCGCCGCCGCGCCGTCCCGCTACGTCCCGGCCGACAGCGGTGGCTGGCCGCACTGGCTGGCAGGCCCGCTCGCCGGGCCGGGCGAAGTGCTCGGCAAGGGCGGCTTCCAGACGCTCACGCTCATCATCTGCGCGAGCTACCTCGTGACCCTCGCAGCCGCGCGCGCGCTGCCGCTCGCGCTCCTCGCGGGCACCGTCGTGATCGCGCACGCGATCCTCCTGCTCGGCCCGCCGCTGATCTCCCAGGACGTCTTCGGGTACCTCGCGTTCGCGCGCATGGGCGCCCTGCACGGGCTCGACCCGTACACGCACTTCCCGGCCGAGGCCGCGAGCGACCCGGTGTTCGGCTTCATCGGCTGGCCGTTCCAGCACTCGCCGTACGGGCCGCTGTTCACGCTCGCGAGCTACGCCGTGGCGCCGCTCGGCCTCGCAGGCGGGCTGTGGGCGCTGAAGGCGGCCTCGGCGCTCGCCAGCCTCGGCGCGGTGTGGCTGACCACGCTCGCCGCCGGGCGCATGGGGCGCTCGCGCTCGTTCGCGCTCGCCTTCCTCGGGTTGAACCCGGTGCTGCTCGTGCTCGCGGTCGGCGGCGCGCACAACGACACGCTGGTGCTGCTCTCGCTCGCCGGCGGACTGCTGCTGAGCGCGGGCGTGCGCGAGCGCCCCCGCGCGACGCCGCGCGAGCGCCCGCGGGCGGCGGCCGTCGCCCTGGCCGCGGGCGTCGGCGTGAAGCTGACGGCCGGGCTCGTGCTGCCGTTCCTCGTGCTCGGACAGCCGCGCGGCGCGAACGCGCGGGGGTCGCGCTCGCCGGCGCGCTGGGCCTGGTCGCGGTCGCGGCGATCGGGGTGATCGGCTTCGGCCCGCACGCGCTCGGTTTCCTCGGCGCGGTCGGCGAGCAGCAGCAGCTCGTCGCGACGCACAGCATCCCCGCCGAGACGGCACGGCTGTTCGGGTTGAGCGGCACGCCCGGCTGGTGGCGGCACCTGTGGGTGGCGGCGTTCGTGGTCGTGCTCGCCTACGCGCTCTGGCGCACGGCGCGCGGGGCGGACTGGCGGGTGGCCGCGGGCTGGACCACGATCGCGCTGCTTGTGCTCGACCGCCTGGCTGCTGCCGTGGTACGCGGTCTGGCCGCTGCCGCTAGCCGCCGTCTGCGGTGATCGGCGCCTGCTGGCCGGGACGCTCGTGGTCTGCGCCTACGCCATCCTGATCCACCTGCCGCTGGCCGACCCGCTGCTGTCCCCGGGTCACGCGCGGTCCCACGCCGTCAACCCCGGCGTCGCGATCCCGCACCTCAGCGATCGCCTGGAATTCGCCGGTCTCGAAGTCCTTCGCGACGCCCGCCTCGATCTCCGCTGGTGAGGCGTCGGGCCGCAGGCGGCGGAGGCGCACCTCCGAGAGGCGGCGGAACTTGAGGATCTCGAGCACGTAGACCAGGTAGACGCTGGCCGCGATCGCGATCACGCCCAGCGCGATCATCACGATCGTCCAGCCGGTCCGGAGGTGGCCGTGATGGTCGCTGTAGGGGACGAACCGCAGCGCCAGCGCGACGCCCGCGAGCATCAGCGTCCAGGCGTAGAAGAACGCGATCGTGCCCCGGCGCGAGAAGCCGATCCGCGCCATGCGGTGGTGGAAGTGCTCGCTGTCGGGGCGGTAGACCGGCTGCTTGTACTTGACGCGCTTGAGCACGACGAAGGTGGTGTCGAGGAACGGCACCGCGAGCAGGATCAGCGGCAGCACGAACGACACCACCGCGGCGGTCTTGACGGCCGCCTCGACGGTGATGACGCCCATCAGCAGGCCGAGCAGGTTCGAGCCGCTGTCGCCCATGAAGCTCGACGCGGGCGGGAAGTTGAAGACGAGGAAGCCGAGCGCGGCACCTGCCGTGATCGCGGCCAGCACGCCCGGCTGCTCGCGGCCGAGGTCGAAGGCGATCACGGCCATCGCGCCGGCGATGATCGCGCAGACGCCCGCGGCGAGACCGTCGACGCCGTCGGAGAAGTTCACGACGTTCATCAGGAAGACGAGGCCGATCACGGTGAGGATCGGGCCGGCGTTGGTGATGCCCGCGTTGGGGAAGTGGAGTTTGCCGATGAAGGGCAGCGTGATCGCCTTCACCGCGACGCCGTAGTGAACGACGATCACAGCGGCGAGGATCTGCCCGGCGAACTTCGCGGCCGGGTGCAGCTCGAAGCGGTCGTCGAGCGCGCCGACGATGACGATCACCGCCGCGCCGATCAGCACGCCGTACCAGAGGTTCGGCGATTTCCCGTAGCCGGCGGGGAGCCACATCAGCGTGGCGACGAGCGTGCCGCCGAAGATCGCGAGCCCGCCGAGGAGCGGCGTCGCCTTCTCCGAGAGGCCGCGCTCGCGCGGCTCATCGATCGCGCCGACGGCGCGCGCGAGCTTCATCGTGAGCGGCGTGAGCACTGCAGTCACGGCGAGCGCCACGAGGAACGCGAACACCGCTTCGAGCTCGGTGGGATGGACCATCGGCTTCCCCAAAGCATCGCAGGCGCAGGGGTCGAGAGTGGCCGGCGGGTCCGACCTTGCGATCGGCTACCGCACGATCAGCGCTTCGCCCCGCTAGCCGACGGTCGCGGCGGTGAGCCAGTCATAGAGCGGATAGCGCTGGACGATCGCCTGCACGCGCTCGGAGAGCTCCCCTGCGCGCGACTCGTACTCCGGCGTCAGCGCCGTCGCCAGGATCCTGCCGACCTCGGTGAAGTCCTCCTCCTGCAGGCCGCGGGTGGCGAGCGCCGGCGTGCCGATGCGGAGGCCCGAGGCCTCCATCGGCGGGCGCGGGTCGAACGGGACCGCGTTGCGGTTGACCGTGATGCCGATCTCGTGCAGCCGGTCCTCGGCCTGCTTGCCGGTCAGCTCGGGCTCACAGTCGCGCAGGTCGACGAGCACCAGGTGCACGTCGGTGCCGCCGGTCAGCACGTTCACGCCGTGGCCGGCCGTGAGCAGCTCCACCGCGAGCGCCTGCGCGCCCGCGATCGTGCGCCGCTGACGCTCGGCGAAGAGCTCGCTGGCGGCCATCTTCATCGCGAACGCCTTGGCCGCGATCACGTGCTCGAGCGGCCCGCCCTGCTGGCCGGGGAAGACGGCCGAGTCGATCTTCTTCGCGAACTCCTCCTTGCAGAGGATGATCCCGGCGCGCGGGCCGCCGAGCGTCTTGTGCGTGGTGGTCGTGACGACGTCGGCGCCGTACGCGACCGGGTTCGGGTGCAGGCCCGCCGCGACGAGCCCGGCGAAGTGCGCCATGTCCACCATCAGCAGCGCCCCGACTTCGTCGGCGATCTCCCTGAAGCGCGCGAAGTCCAGCTGGCGCGGGTAGGCCGACCAGCCGGCGAGCAGCAGCTTCGGTTTCTGCTCGCGCGCGATCCGCGCGACCTCGTCCATGTCGATCAGGCTGCTCTCGCGGTCGACCTCGTACGCCGCGATCTCGTACAGCCGCCCGGAGACGTTGATGCGCATGCCGTGGGTGAGGTGCCCGCCGTGCGCCAGCGAGAGGCCCATGATCTTCTCGCCGGGCTGCAGCAGCGCGTGGTAGACGGCCGTGTTGGCCTGCGCGCCGGAGTGCGGCTGGACGTTCGCGTGCTCGGCGCCGAACAGCTCCTTGGAGCGGTCGATCGCGAGCTGCTCGGAGATGTCGACCCACTCGCAGCCGCCGTAGTAGCGGCGGCCGGGATAGCCCTCGGCGTACTTGTTGGTGAGCACCGAGCCCTGGCATTCGAGCACCGCGCGGGGCACGAAGTTCTCCGAGGCGATCATCTCCAGCGTCGACTGCTGGCGGTGCAGCTCGCCGGCGCAGCGCATCGGACGAGCTCGGGGTCCACCTCGGAGAGGGGACGGTTGAAGTAGTCGGGGCTCAGCTCACTCACGGCGATCTCCTTCGACGGATGACTGGTGCCCAGGCGCGCGGCGTGTGAGCTGTCCGCTTCCCGGTGGTCGATTCCACCCTCGAGGCGCCAGTTGCGGCAGCTGCGACGAGGCTAGCACCCAGCTCGGGCGCGGGCCACCGCTCCCGCTGAGCCGGCCGAAAGACGTCCGACCCGCAGGCCCCCGTGCTGCGGGCCGGCGGGTCGGACGATCAGATCTAGACGAGCGCCGCCATCGCGTGCTCGACGTTCTCGCGCGGCAGCGCGCCCTCTCGGAGCACGTACCAGCGGTGCTCCTCGTCGAGGTCGCGCAGGTCGATCACCGTCGAGGGCGTGCCACGCAGCTCGCCGCCGTCGATCACGAGATCGGCGCCTTCCAGGAGCCGCTCGGGCACCTGCTCGAGCGTCCGCGCGTCAGGCTCGCCCGACAGGTTCGCGCTCGATTGGAGCACCGGAACCCCGACCGTCGAGAGCGCCTGGAGCGCCCCGACCAGATTCGGCACGCGCAACCCGATCGTGTCCGGGTCCACCCGGCAGGCCGATGCGAAGCGCCGGCTGCGGTTGGCCAGCAGCACAGTCACCGGCCCGGGCAGCAGCCGCTACAGCGCCTCGCGCTCGCTCTCGTGCAGATCGTCGAGCTGATCGATCGCGTCGTCGAGCGCGAAGAACATCACCGCGCAGGCCCGCGCCGAGGGTCGCCCCTTAAGCGCGTAGAGGCGGCGAGCCGCCTCCTCGTTGTCCGGGTCGCAGCAGACCCCGTACACCGTGTCACTTGGAAACACCGCCACACCGCCCGAGGTGACACAGTCGCGCAGGCGGTCCGCGGCGTCTTCGTCGAGAGTCACATTCATCCCCTTCCCTTTCTCCCGATCACCACACGCTTTATACCCCCAAGGTCCACCTCCATGCCAGTCGCATCGAAACCCGCTTCCCGCAACAGCCGGGATACGGCGTCGGCCTGGCCCTCGCCCACCTCGATCGCGGCGCTCCGGAGGCGCTCGCGAGCGCCGAGCTGGCGCGCGAGCGGCGCGATCACGGCGAGGCCGTCGGGGCCCGCGAACAGGGCCCCCGCGGGCTCGTGGCGCACGATCTCGGGCGCGAGCGCGGCGCGCTCCCCCTCGGCGACATAGGGCGGGTTGGCGAGCACCGCGTCGAAGCGGTCGGGCACGCCCTGGAGGAGGTCGGCGTGCAGCCAGCCCACCTCGAGGCCGAGGCGGGCAGCGTTCTCGTGCGCCAGCTCGAGCGCGGGCTCGCTGATGTCGCTGCCCCAGACGTCGAGGTCGGGGCGCTCCTGCTTGAGCGCCAGCGCGACCGCTCCGCTGCCCGTACAGACGTCCAGCACGGCGGCGCCCTCCGGCAGCGCGAGGCCCGCCTCGACCAGCAGCTCGGTCTCCGGGCGCGGCACCAGCGCGCGCCGGTCGACGGCGAGCTCGAGGTGGCGGAACGCGCGGCGGCCGGTGATGTAGGCGACCGGCTCGCGCTGCACCGCGCGGCGGCGGACCGCGTCCTGGTAGGCGCGGACAGCCGGGCCGGCGACGCGCAGCGTGCTGTCGGTCACGAGTCGCTCGCGCGACACGCCGAGCACGTCGGCGAGCAGCACTTCGGCGTCCAGGCGCGGGGTCTCGCAGCCCGCGGCACCGATCGCGGTGATCGCGCCCTGCAGCGCCTCGCGCGCGGGGGTGCCGCCGGCCTGTGTCACCGAGCCTGCGCCTCAGGCAGCCGCCTGGGCCTCCAGGCGGCGGCGGCGCTCGTCGGCTCCGAGCGCGGCGGTGATCTCGTCGAGGTCGCCCTCGAGCACCTGGTCGAGGTTGTGCACGGTGAGCTTGATGCGGTGGTCGGTGACGCGCCGCTCGCCGTAGTTGTAGGTGCGGATCTTCTCGGCGCGATCGCCGGTGCCGACCTGCGAGCGCCGGTCGGCGGCCAGCTCGGCCTGCTGTTCGGCGAGCGCGCGCTCGTACAGCCGCGCGCGCAGCACGCGCAGCGCCTTCTCGCGGTTCTGGAGCTGGGACTTCTCGTCCTGCATCGAGACCACGATCCCCGACGGCTTGTGCGTCACCCGCACCGCCGAGTCGGTCGTGTTGACCGACTGCCCGCCGGGGCCGGATGAGCGGTACACGTCGATCTGCAGGTCGTTGGGGTCGATCTGGACGTCGACGTCCTCGGCCGCGGGCAGCACCGCAACCGTCGCCGTCGAGGTGTGGATGCGGCCCTGGGACTCGGTCTGGGGCACGCGCTGGACGCGGTGGGTGCCGCCCTCGAACTTGAACACCGAGTAGGCGCCCTCGCCTTTGATCTCGAACGTGTACTTGCCCTCGCCGACCTCGAGCGATTCGGTCTTGAAGCCGAGGCGCTCGGCGTAGCGGGTGAGCATGCGGTAGAGGTCGCCCGCCCACAGCCCGGCCTCCTCGCCGCCGGCGCCGCCCTGGATTTCGACGATCACGCTCTTCTCGTCGTTCGGGTCGCGCTCGACCATCGCGAGGCGGATCTGCTCCTCGAGCTGCTCGATCAGCGCGCGCGCCTGCTCGAGCTCCTCCCGCATCCCGGCCTCCTCCCCCATCTCCTCGATCAGCTCCTCGGCGCCGGCCGCGTCGTCCTGCGCGCGCCGCCATTCCGCGGCGAGCTTGGCCGCCGGCTCGAGCTGGCGGTAGGCGCGCCCGACCTCGGCGTAGCGCTCGCGGTCGGAGATCACCTCGGGGTCGGTCATCTGCTCGCCGAGCTCGGCGAAGCGGCTCTCGATCTGCGTGACGAGGTCTTCGATCATGGCTTCCCGAGCGTACCCGCTCCGGACGCGGGCCTCGCGAGGCGCGCGGGGACCCGGCCTACTCCTCCAGCCCCACAGCTTCGAGGGCCCTGTCGCGGTCGAGGTAGAGGTCGAGCCTGACGGCTCTGCCGTCGCGCATCGTCCAGACGTGCGCGGTCTTGTTCGCATGTACGTCGGCGCCGCTTCCTCGGCCTTTGCCGCGCTCGATCGCGAGCGTGAGCACCACCTCGCCGAGGCCGATCAGGCGCTCGACATCCGGCCGGTAGTCCTCGAAGGCTTCGTGGACCGCCTTCATGTAGCTGCGCATTCCGGCGTGACCTCGATAGACGTCGCCGATCCCCACCCACGCGGCCTCCGGGTCGGGGTGTACCTCGATGCTCTCATCGAGCGTGGCGTACACGGCTCCGAAGTCGCCCGCGCGCCAGGCGTCGTACATGCGCTCGATGATGTCCACGTTCGCCTGCGACATGGGCCCGCCCAGTATCACCGAGGCGCGCGGCGTTCGAGCCGCCCGCGGAGAACGGCTCGAACGCGGCGCTCCTCGGCGTGCCGGGTCAGGCGGCCGCCTGGAACCGGGCGACCGCCGGCTGCGGCGTCGCCTCGTGAGCCGGGGGCGGCGCCGGCCAGCTCGGTGAGCTCGTCGAGCGTCGCCTGCAGCACCTCGCGGGCGTCGCGGTCGATCGGCAGGCCGTCGGCTCCGAGCGCCTCGTCGGCCTGGCCGATCGGCAGCTCGCGGTCGACGACCCGCGCGCCGGTCGAGCCGAGCACCTTGCGCGTCTCGGCCTGCGCCCAGACCGCGCCGAACAGGCCCGTGCTGGCGCCGATGACGGCGGCCGGCTTGCCGGCGAGAGGGCTCCCGGCCCGGGGCCTGGACGCCCAGTCCAGCGCGTTCTTCAGGACGCCGGGGATCGAGGAGTTGTACTCGGGGGTGGCGATCAGCAGGCCGTCTGCGCCGGCGATCGCCTCCTTCAGGTGCCGAACGGGCTCGGGCGGCGTCGCCTCGTCGTCCTCGTTGAACGGCGGGATCGCGTCGAGCCGGTCGAAGACGACCAGCTCGACGCCCTCCGGCACCAGCGTGCCGGCACCGCGCAGCAGCCTCGTGTTGTGGGAGCCGTCGCGCAGGCTTCCCGACAGTCCGAGGATCTTCATGGCTGCTAGGCCTCCCTCACGAGCTCGAGGCTGACCTGGAGCTTGACGTCGTTGTCGAGCGCGAAGCCGCCCTTCGGCAGCGGCGCGTTCCACTCGAGTCCGTACTCGCGACGGTCGATGACCGCCTCGAGCTCGACGCCGATCTTCTCGTTGCCGGCGATGTCGGTGTGCGGGCCCGTCAGGGTGCCGCGGCCGGTCACGGGGTGGGTGTGGTCCTTGATCGTCAGGTCGCCCTCGACCTCGACCTCGCCGCCCTCGCGGACGTTGATCGCCGTCGAGACGAACTTGATCTCGGGGTAGACGGCGGTGTCGAAGAACTCCGGCGAGGCGAGGTGTCCCGCGAGGTTCTCGTCCTTGACGACGATCGAGCCGACGTCCACCGTGCCGGTGAGGACCGGGCTGCCGTCCTCGCCGGTGGCGATGCCGCCGTCGTAGCGGTCGAAGCTGCCGCGGAAGTTCGCGACGACCATGTGCTTGACCGCGAAGCCGACGTGCGAGTGGACCGGGTCGATCTTCCAGGTGCCGGTTGAGACCTGCTCTGCAACTGGGGCGCTCATTGTGCTTTCTCCTTGTCTTTCTACAGTGTCCGGACCGTAGTCCGTTTCTCCTGAGGAGAGTGTAGCACACAATCGGACCGTGGTCCGCTTAGCTCGGAATGCGGTAGGATAAAGGGGAATGCAGGACCTCCCAGTCATCCAGCCCCAGGCCGGCGAACGCGCCGACGCCGCCCGCAACCGCGAGCGCATCCTGTGCGCCGCGCGCCGCCTGTTCGACGAGAAGGGCGCGAGCTGCGTCTCGATGGACGAGATCGCCGAGGCGGCGGGCGTCGGCAAGGGCACCCTGTTCCGCCGCTTCGGCTCGCGGGCGGCCCTCGCCATGGCGGTGCTGAGCGAGGACGAGTCACGGCTGCAGGAAGCCTTCATCCGCGGCGAGCCGCCGCTCGGCCCCGGCGTCTCCGCGCGCGAGCGCCTGATCGCCTTCGGCGAGGCGCGCCTCGACCTGATCGACGCGCACGCCGAGCTGCTGGCCGCGGCCGAAGCCGCGAGCGCGCACCTCGACTCGCCCCCGTACATGGCCAGCCGCCTGCACGTGACCCTGCTGCTGCGCGAGATCGACCCGGACTGCGACGCCGAGCTGCTCGCCGACACGCTGCTCGCCGGACTGTCGGCGGGCCTGCTTCGTCTACCAGCGCGACGCGCGCGGCTTCAGCCTCGAGCGCATCAAGGAGGGGTGGCGGCGGATCGTGGACGGGCTGGCGCCGGTCCCACCGGACGGGCGTCCTCGGCTGAGTCGACATGGAGGGCTCCAGCTCCCGGTCATCGACGCGGAGGACCGCCCGGGCGGGCCGACGCCGCGCGCAACGCGACGCACCCCTGCGCTGCCGCGCTGAACGGCGAGCCCTCCCGCGCCTCGACCGGGACCAGACGGCCGGGAGTCAAGCCAGGCAAGGACGCAGGGAGCGAAGTGTGCTCTGCACATGAGCGACCGCGAAGTGCCCCGAACGGGGAAGGACGCCGCCTGGCGCCGGCTCCCGGCCGTCTGGTCAGGCGACGAGCTCGACGCCGACCAGATCCTCGGCCGACATCTCGCCGGGCTTCTCGAGCGCGAGCACTGCCTCCAGCGAGGCGATCGCGACCGCGAGCTGGTCGTGGTCGGGCTCGCGGGTCGTCAGCAGCTGCAGCTTCAGGCCCGGCCACATCAGCGCCTGCACCCAGCGGCGGTCGCGGTGCTTGCCGGCGTACTTGATGATCTCGAAGGAGATGCCCGCGATCAGCGGCACGCCGAGGATCCGCGTCAGCAGCAGCCAGTACCAGGCGGGGAGCCCGATCGGCGCGAACACGAAGATCGCCACGATCATCACGATCAGCAGGAAGCTCGTACCGCAGCGGGGGTGGAGCCGCGAGAAGCGCTGCGCGTTCGGCGGCGTCAGCGGCAGGCCCGCCTCGAAGCAGGAGATCGTCTTGTGCTCGGCGCCGTGGTACTCGAACACGCGGCGCAGGTCGCGCAGGCGCGAGAGCAGCAGCAGGTAGCCGAGGAAGATCGCCGTTCTGAGCGTGCCCTCGATCAGCCAGAACAGCACCGAGGACCCCAGCTGATCCTTGATCAGGCTCGTCAGGCCGACGGGGATCAGGAAGAACAGGACGATCGCGAACACGAGCGCGACGACGATCGTGCCGAACCAGACCGCCTTCGGGATCTCCTGCGGCTCGTCCGAGGCGGGCTCCTCAGACGTGGCGCCCGCGGTCGCGTCCGGCGCGGGGGCGTCCTTCGGCTCCTCGGGCGGCAGCTGCGCGTTGGCGGAGAACTCGAGCGCGCGGAAGCCGATCCCGAGCGAGCCGCCGAGCGCGACGATGCCGCGGATGATCGGCAGGCGCAGCACGCGGTGGCGCTTGAGCACGGATTCGAAGGGGAAGCTCTTGACTTCGATCTCGCCGAGCGATGCCTCCTCGGGCGAGTGCCCGCCCTCGGCGAGCTGCTCGGCGCTCGGCTTGCGTACGGCGATCGCCCAGTGGGAGACGCCGCGCATCATCACGCCCTCGAGGACGGCCTGGCCGCCGACAGGGGCGTCGCGGGCGGCCTCGAGCTCGCCGTCGATCAGCAGCGTCCCACTCTCATGGGCCCGCCCGCCCGCGTCGGTGCCCGGCGCCGCGGGCGGCGCGGCGACCGCCGCGTTGGTCGCGACCGGCGCGCTCGGCGAGCCAGCGGCCGGACGGGGCGTCATGCGCCTATTTCGCTGCCCGCGTCTGGGCGAGTCGACCTTTGGCGACGCGGCGCTGGAAGCGCTCGACGCGTCCGCCGGTGTCCATCAGCTTCTGGCGCCCGGTGTAGAACGGGTGACAGTTCGAGCACACCTCTACGTGCAGCTCGTCGCGCGTGGCGCGCGTGATGAACTCGTTGCCGCAGGTGCAGCGCACGTGCGCCTGCTCGTATTTGGGATGGATCTCGGTCTTCATCGTCAGAGGATTCTAGCGGCCGCCAGGCTTCGAGCACCGGGGCTCTATTCGGGCGCGGGCACCGGCGGTTCGGGCGTGCTCGGTTTCAGCGACGACTGGATGCAGCGCTGCGTTTTCAGCTCGTAGGACTTCACCAGCTTGCCCTTCGCGTTGACCCACTTGAAGCGCACGGCGGCGCGGTAGTAGGCGGGCGCGGCGAGGTTCGTGACCTCTTTGAGGTAGCGGTAGGTTTTCACGCCCTGCGCGGCCCAGCGCCAGACGCCGAGCCCGGGCGCGGCCACGACGTGGAAGGCTTCTTCGGCCGGCGCGCGCTCGAGCACGTCGATCCGCATCTCCATCTTCGCGGCGCCGGGGATCATCGACATTTCGCCCGCGAAGGTCGCGGAGCGTTCGGCCTGTTCGGGCGCCTCCACGCAGCTCTCGAGCGTCGCCGACACGGGCGGTTTGGCAGGGGCCGACCCCGTCGTGGCTGCCGCGGCTCCGGGAGCGGCCGCGATCGCGCAGGCGAACGCGCCCGCGACGAGCGCGCGTCTTGCGCCCGCCCACCTGGTGGCGAGTCTCCGGCGTGGCATGCTCCTCATCATCCCCCCCTAACACACCAATGTCATGCAGGTTTCGCGGCGTCCTCGCCGCCGGCGTGGCTAGGTCAGCTGGTAGAGCGGCCCGTCGCCACCCTCCGGGGTGGTCAGCCGTCCGCCCTTGGCGGTGATCGCCCCGCACTGCACGCAGTTGGTGTAGTTGACGATCACGTCGACCGGCCCGTCCTCGGGCGCGTCGTCGGGGATCTCGTACACGCCCGCCGGGCACATCCAGCGCCACGTCTCCGCGATCTCGCGCGGGACGCGTTTCTGCACACGGATGTGGTTCGGCGCGTCGTCGCGCGTCGCGTTGCCGGTGATGAACACCGACGAGAGCTTGTCGAAGGTGTACTTGCCGTCGGGCTTGGGATAGCGGTCCTTGGTGTTGCCGACGAACATCGGCTCGGTGTCGTCGCGGTGCCATTCCTGGCGCCCGGGCGGGAGCTTGCCCTTGGACATGATCGACGGGTCCCGCCAGCGCGCTGCCGACGAGGAAGCCTTTCTGGAAGGCCTGTCTCGTGTTCCTCACCTCGTAGAGCTCTTTGCCGATCGTGGAGCGCTCGACCGCCTCCTCGTAATCGGAGAAGTCGCTGCTCCCGCGCTTGAGCGCGGCGTAGATCGACTCCGCGGCGAGCATTCCCGACTTGATGCAGTGGTGGACGCCCTTCAGCGCCGCCGTGTCGACCATGCCGCCGCTGTCGCCGACGAGGACCGCGCCCGGCATCGAGAGCTTCGGCATCGACCAGTAGCCGCCGCCCGGAAGCGCCTTCGCCCCCCACGCGACGCGTTCGCCGCCCTCGAGGATGCTCCTTGACGAGCGGGTGCATCTTGAACGTCTGCAGCAGGTCGTGAGCGGAGGTCGTCGCGTCCTTGTAGTTGAGATCGACGACGAACCCGATCGAGACCAGGTCGTCGCCGGTCTTCTCGTCCTTCATCGGGTAGATCCAGGTGCCGCCGAGCTGGCCGTACTTCGGCGAGACCTTCAGCGGCCACGGCTGCACGAACGTGTGGATCACGCGGTCGAGCGGCTTGGTGACCTTCCACACCTCCTTCACGCCGAGCTCCCAGACCTGGGGCTCGCGGCCCTCGGCCAGGTCGAACTCCTTGATCGCGGCGCCGGTCAGATGGCCCCAGCAGCCCTCGGCCAGCACCGTGGCCTTCGCCTTGATGTCGGTCCCGGGCTCGAAGTTGCCGAGCGGCTCGCCGTCCTTGCCCCGGCCCTTGTCGCCGGAGCGCACGCCCACCACGCGGCCGTCCTCGACGACGAGCTGGGTCGCGGAGGTCTCGGTGAGGATGTAGGCGCCGGCGTCTTCGGCCTGTTTCTGCTGGTAGCGGGCCATCGCGGAGACCGACACGACCTCGTTGCCGTGGTTCTTGAAGTTCGGCACCGCGGGGATCGGCACCGGCAGCTTCGACTTGGGGCCGGTCAGCATGTAGACCGACTCCTTGTGGACCTCGCCGAAGGCGAAGCCCTCCTTGCGCCAGTCCTCGCGGCTCATGTCTGGAAAGAGCTCCTGGAGCGGGCCCGGGCGCATGACGGCGCCGGACAGGTTGTGCCCGCCGCACGTCTTCGCCTTCTCCACCACCGCCACCGGCACTTCGCCGAGGCGCTCCAGCATCTCCTCGTCGTCGGCGAGCAGCTGCAGCAGGCGGTTCGCGCATGCGAGCCCCGCGGTGCCGCCGCCGACGATCGCGACTCCGACCTCGATCAGCTCGTCCTCGTCGTCGAGGCCGCGCTTGATGAACTCCTTCTGGGAGTCCACGGGAGGCGGGAAGGCCGCGGGCGCGACCTTCCCGTTGCTGGAGCCGTTCAGGAGGACATGCTCAGGACCCCTTCTTGGCTTTCACCGCTTCCGTCAGCTTCGGGACGATCTTGTTCAGATCGCCGACGATGCCGAGGTCGGAGAATTCGAAGATCGGCGCGTTCGCGTCCTTGTTGATCGCGACGATGTTCTCCGAGCTCTGCATGCCGACCTTGTGCTGGATCGCGCCGGAGATGCCGGCCGCCAGGTACAGCTTCGGCGCGACCGTCTTGCCGGTCTGACCGATCTGCGCGGCGTACGGGTACCAGCCGGCGTCGACCACCGCACGGGTGGCGGCGACGGCGCTGTTGCCGCCGAAGGCCGAGGAGAGCTGTTCGAGCAGCTCGAAGCCCTCGGCTTTGCCGAGCCCGCGGCCGCCCGCCACCAGGATGTCGGCACCCTCGATGTCGACGTCCGCGCCGCGCTGTTCGCCGCGCGTGACCATCTTCGCCTTGGTCGACCACGGCGAGTACTCGACGTCGAGGTCGACGACCTCGGCCGGGCCGGCGCCGTCCTGCTTGATCTCGAACGCGTTGATGCGGCCGATGATGATCCCGAAGCCCTTGTAGTGGGAGACGGAGATTTTCGAGTCGCCGAGGATCGGGCGCTCAGCGACGAGCTTGCCGTCCTCGGTGCGCACGGCGGTGACCTCCATCGTCACGCCGCCCTTGCGCCGGGCCGCGAGGCCCGCACCGATCTCGAAGCCGAGCAGGCCGCCGCCGAAGATGGCGTAGCCGTGCCCGCCCTCGTCGATCGCCTTCGACATCACGTCGATCACCGGCTGCGCGAGCCCCTCGGGGCCCTTGGCGCGGTAGACCTTGGTGGCGCCGTAGGAGCCGAGCGACGCGCAGAGCTCGTCTGTCAGATCGTCGCCGCCGACGACGACGGCGTGGCAGGAGCCGCCGATCTCGGCCGCGCGCGCCGCGCTCTCGGAGACGGCGCCGAGCGAGTTCTTGTTGAACTCGCCGTCTTTGTGGAGGACGTAGGTGAGAACGTCGGCCATCTAGATCAGCTTCCTTTCCTCGAGCCAGGAGACGATCTTTTCGACGGTCTCGTTCGTGTCCTCGTCCTCGATGATCTGGCCCGCGGCCTTGGCCGGCGGGTCTTTGAATTCGCCGCACTGCACCTGTGAGCCGGCCTCGCCGACCATCGATGCGTCGATCCCGACGTCGTTCGGAGCGACGGTGTCGAGCGGCTTCTTCTTCGCGCCCATGATCGCCTTCAGCGACGGGTAACGCGGCTCGTTGATCGCGTCACCGACGGAGATCACGGCCGGGAGCTCGATTTCGACCGTGTCGTAGCCGTACTCGGCCTGGCGCTCGCAGCGCAGGCCGCCGCTGTCGACGTCCATCTTGATCACCTGGGTGAGCGAGGGCATGTGCAGGTGGTCGGCGACGACCGCGCCGATCGTGTAGCACTCGCCGTCGTCCGACTGCTGGCCGAGCAGGACCAGGTCGGGCTTCTCGCGCTCGAGCGTCTGCGCGAGGGCATAGCCGGTCGCAGCCACGTCCGAGCCGGCGAGCTCGTCGTTCGTCAGGTGCACCGAGCGGTCGGCGCCGAGCGAGACGGCCTTGTGCAGCGCGCGCACGGCGCTTTCGGGACCCATCGTCACGGCGACGATCTCCTCGACGGGCACCGCGCCGCCCTCCTTGATCTGCATCGCAGCCTCGATGGCGTGCGTGTCATACGGGTTGAGGTTCTTCTCCCCGCTGCGGTCCATGCGCCCCGTCGAAGGGTCGATCCTCTTTTCGACGGCGGCGTCCGGGACCTCCTTCACCAGGACGCATATCTTCATTCTTGGGGGTTCTCCTTGGGGGTCAATTGCCTAGGGATGGTACCTGTTCCGGCGGTTGACTGACGAGTCAATCAAGCACTGGAAGCGCGCTGACCGAGCCCTCCGGGCTCGGTGCCCGCGGCGCTGCGGATGAAATCGACGATCGCCTGGGTCGGCGCACCGGGCGTGAAGACCTCGGCCACGCCGAGGCTCTTCAGCTCAGGGATGTCCTCGGCGGGGATCGTCCCGCCGACGGTGATCACGACGTCGTCGATGCCCTGCTCGCGCAGCAGCTCGACCACGCGCGGCACGAGCGTCATGTGCGCGCCCGAGAGGATCGAGAGGCCGACCGCGTCGGCGTCCTCCTGGATCACGGTCTCGACGATCTGCTCCGGCGTCTGGTGCAGGCCGGTGTAGATCACCTCCATCCCCGCGTCGCGAAGCGCCCGGGCGATGATCTTCGCCCCGCGGTCGTGCCCGTCGAGGCCGGGCTTGGCGACGACCACGCGGATCTTGCTCTGGCTGGAGGCGTCTGTGCTCATGGCAGCGATCGGGGACTGTTGACGGGGACGGCTCGCCGGGGGGCGCTCACGCCGTGAGCACACGGCCGGCGCGGGCGGCACCGGCCTCCTCGGCACGCATACTCTATGGCCTGCGGGCGTCCAGACGCTCTCAGGCGCTCAGCGGCGCGAGCGCCCCGGCGCGGAGGAGGCGCCGCGGCGGCGGGCGCGCGCCAGCGCGCGAGCACCCGCGCTCTGCTGAGGAGCGACTCCCCGCCGGCCGAGCCGTGCCCCGGTCCTCGGCACGCCGCTGCGCTCGATCAGCGCGCGCCCGGCGGAGGCGAGCGCCGTGCCGATCCCCAGCGCGAGGAGCATCTTCAGCCGCCTTCCGAGGCGGTCGAGCTCGACGATCTCCCACCCCTCCTCGACGGCGATCCGGCGCAGCGTCGCGTCCGGGTTGACGACGATCGCCTGCCCCACCGCACGCAGCATCGGCAGGTCCGACTCCGAGTCGGAGTAGGCGAAGGAGGCGCCCAGGTCGATGCCCTCGCGCTCGGCCACCTCGTGCATCGAGATCACCTTGCCCTCGCGGTAGTTGAAGGGCCCGGCGGGCCGCCCGGTGTAGTGGCCGTCGACGATCTCCGAGCGCGTGCCGAGGCCGCCGTCGAAGGCGAGCACGCGCGCCAGCAGGTCGGCCATCTCCTGCGAGGCGGCCGTGAGGATGTAGACGGGCACGCCGGCGTCCTGGTGCGCGTAGGCGCGCTCGAGCATGTGCGGGTAGAGCCGCGGCAGCACCCCGCTCAGCACGCGCGGCGAGAGCCGCTCGAGGTCGCGCACGCGCACGCCGGCGATCATCTCCCCCACCCTCCGGCGAACGTCGTCGGCGCGATCGTCGGTCGAGCCGAGCAGCCGGAAGCGGATGTTCTCGTAGAGATCCTTGATCAGCCGCGAGCGCGAGATCATCCCCGACTCGTAGGCCGCGCGGGCGAAGAACACGCCCGAGGACCCGGCCATCAACGTCTTGTCGAGATCGAAGAACGCGGCCGCGCGCGGCGGCTGGGCGCCGTTCGCTGACTCAGCCATCACGCGCCGCGGCGGTCCTCGACCGGCGCGACCCCATGGGGCGCGAACGCCGGGTGACGCGTGACCACAGGCGTCTCAGACCTTCAGGATGACCGCGTCGCCCTGACCCCCGCCGGAGCAGATCGCGGCGCAGCCGAGTCCGCCGCCGCGGCGACGCAGCTCGTGGACGAGGGCGCCGAGGATCCGTGCGCCCGAGGCTCCGATCGGGTGACCGAGGGCGACGGCGCCGCCGTTGACGTTGACCCGGTCCTCGTCGATGCCGAGCATCCGGATCGAGTTCAGCGTGACCGAGGCGAACGCCTCGTTGATCTCCCACAGGTCGATGTCGCCGGGCTGCAGGCCGGCCTTCTCGAGCGCCTTCTTGGCGGCGCTCGCGGGGGTGGTCGCGAGGTAGGCGAAGTCGTTCGCGCTCTGCGCGTGGGCGACGATCTCGGCCAGCGCCTCCTTGCCGTTGGCCTGCGCCCACTCCTCGGAGGCCAGCACCAGGGCGCCGCCGCCGTCGTTGACGCCCGGCGAGTTGCCGGCGGTGTGCGAGCCCTCCTTGCCGGCGAGCCCGGGCAGCTTCGCGAGCGCCTCGAGCGAGGAGTCGCGGCGCGGGCCCTCGTCGACTTCGACGGTGGTGTCGCCCTTGCGGCCTTTGACCGTCACGGTGACGATCTCCTCGGCGAGCCGGCCCTCGTCGGTCGCCTTCAGCGCCAGTTCGTGGGAGCGCAGCGCCCAGCGGTCCAGCTCGGCGCGCGTCATCTCGAGCTCGTCGCCGACCTCGGTCGCCTCGACGAACATCTGCTTGCCGGAGAACGGGTTGGTGAGGCCGTCGTGGACCATCGCGTCGAGCATCTTGGCGTCGCCCATGCGGTAGCCGAAGCGTGCCTGCGGGAGCAGGTAGGGAGCCTTCGACATCGACTCCATCCCGCCGCCGACCGCGACCTGCAGGTCGCCGGCACGGATCGCCTGGTCGATGATCACCGAGGCGCGAAGGCCCGACGCGCAGACCTTGTTGATCGTCTCGGAGGAGACCTCCTTGGGGATGCCGGCTTTGATCTGCGCCTGGCGAGAGGGGATCTGGCCCTGGCCCGCCTGCAGCACCTGGCCCATGACGACGTGTTCGACCTGCTCCGGCTCGACCGCGGAGCGCTCCAGCGCGGCTTCGATCGCCGTCGCGCCGAGCTCCGTGGCGTCGAGCGTGGACAGGCCGCCACCCATCTTCCCGATCGGGGTGCGGGCGGAGCCGAGGATCACTGTCTTGGCCATGGGGGCTGGTCTCTCCTTATCGCGGGCCTGAAGGACGAGAATGGTAGTGGACCGTTCGATCCGCCCCGAGCGGCCACGGCGCTCCGCGCGGCAGGCCGGCCGATATGGTGGCGCCCGATGGATGTCCTCTCGCGACCCGGAGACGCAGCTCTCAAGAGCGCAGACACGGTGGCGATCGGGCTGTTCGAAGGCGAGGGCGCCCCGGCGGGCGCACCGGACGCAGTCGCCGACCTCGTGGCCTCCGGTGAGGCCCGCAGCAAGCGCGGCGCGGTCGCTCTCGCCCATGCCGACGGACGGCGCTGGCTCGTGGTCGGGCTGGGCGCGCGCGCAGAGCTGACGCCCGAGCACGCGCGGGTGGCAGCTGCCGCGGCGCTGAGGCGCGCGAACGATCTCGCGGCACGGACGCTGTGCTGGCTCGCGCCCGCGGACGCCGACGACGCGACGGTCGCCGCGCTCGTCGAAGGCACCGTGCTCGCCGACTACCGCTTCGAGCACTTCAAGTCTGCCCCGCCGTCCGACGAGCAGCCGCGCCTGGAGCGGCTCGTCGTCGCCGGGCCCGACACGCTGGAAGGCCCCGTCGGCGACGCGGCGGTGATCGCGGCACGCGTCAACCGCGCGCGCGACCTGCAGAACCGGCCCGGGAACGACCTCACGCCGACGGCCCTCGGCGAGTACGCCCGCCTGATCGGCGAGGAGATCCCCGGGCTGTCCGTCGAGGTCGAGGGCCGCGACGGGCTGGCGGCACGCGGGATGGGCGCCTTCGCCGCCGTGGCCCAGGGCTCGGCCCAGGAGCCGGCGCTGATCACGATGCGCTACGAACCGGCCTCTGCGCGCGGCGCCAGGCTCGCCTTCGTGGGCAAGGCCGTGACCTTCGACAGCGGCGGCATCTCGCTGAAGCCGGGGGCGAAGATGTCGGAGATGAAGTTCGACATGTCCGGCGGCGCGGCGGCCATCGAGGCGACGGCGGCGATCGCCGCGCTCGGACTGCCGGTGCGGCTGCTGACGGTCGTCGGCGCGACCGAGAACCTGCCGAGCGACGGGGCGGTCAAGCCGGGCGACATCGTGACCGCGGCGAACGGCCGCACGATCGAGGTCAACAACACCGATGCCGAGGGGCGCCTGGTGCTGGCGGACTGCCTCAGCCACGCCGTGGCCGAAGGCGCCGAGCGGATCGTCGACCTCGCGACGCTGACGGGCGCGGTGATCGTCGCGCTCGGCAACACCTACGCCGGCCTCATGAGCAACGACGACACGCTGGCGGCGGACGTGACGGCGGCCGGCGAGCGCAGCGGCGAGATCGTCTGGCGGCTGCCGTTGCACGAGGAGTACGACGAGCTGATCAAGGGCCGCTACGCCGATCTCGACAACGCGCCCGAGGCGCGCAAGGCGGGCACGATCGTCGGCGGCGCGTTCCTCTCGAACTTCGTGGGCGAGACGCCCTGGGCCCATCTCGACATCGCCGGCTCGGCGTGGGAACTCGGCCGCCCCTATGTCGGCAAGGGCGCCTCCGGTTACGGCGTGCGCCTGCTCGTCGAGCTGGCCCGCGCGAGCGCGGGCTAGCGCCAACCCTCGCCGTCAGACGCCGACCGGCTGGGAGAGCCAGCGCGTCACCACGGTCCACGCCTGGCTGCGCGGGTCGACGTGTGCCCGGTGCGAGCCTGCGGGCCCGTCGATCTCGATCAGCTCGACGCTGCGGCCCGCCTCGAGCGCTCGCTTCGCGTAGCGGCGGGCCGGCTTCACCGAGACGGTGCGGTCGGCGGTGCCGTGGACGAGGAGCACGGGGATCTCGAGCGCGGGCAGCCGCAGCGGGTCCGCGACGTCATAGCGGCCGGGAACCTCCTCGGGCGAGCCGCCGAGGAGCGCCTGCAGGGGGCCGCCGTGCCACACCTCGTAGGCACGCGTGAGGTCCAGGACGGCGGCCTGCCCGATCGCGCGCGTCGGCAGCACGACCGGGTCGGCCCCGGGGGCACCCGCCGGCAGATGCCCGCGAGCAGCGGCCCACAGCGCCAGGTGCCCGCCGGAGGAGTGACCGACGAACGAGACGCTCTCGAGGTCCAGTGGCGCGTCGAGCGTCCGCAGGTGGTCGATCGCCGCGGCGACGTCTTCGAAGGTGCCCGGCCAGCCGCCTCCCGCCTGCCCGAGACGGCGGTACTCGATGTTCCAGACCGCCCAGCCGCGGCGTACGAGGTCGCCGGCGAGCCCCCGCATCAGCGAGCGCCCGTAGCGCTTGCTCCACGCGCCGCCGTGGACGGTGACCATCACGGGATGCGGCCCCGCGCCGAGCGGCAGATAGAGGTCGGCGCGCTGCGAGCGGTCGGGCCCGTATGAGAGCACCTCTCCGCGGGTCAGGAAGTCGAGCACGAGGCGCGAGCGGCTCACGCGCGGCGATGCTAGCCCTCGACATGTGAGAATGCCGCCGGGATGGACTTCGACCTCTCGCCGGACCACGAGCTGATCCGCCGCACGGTGCGCGAGTTCGCCGAGGGCGAGGTGGCGCCCGTCGCCGAGGAGCTCGACCGTACGAAGTCGTTCCCGTACGAGATCGTCGCCAAGCTCGGCGCGTTGAACCTCATGGGCATCCCGTTCCCCGAGGAGTACGGCGGTGGCGGCGGCGACACGCTCGCCTACGCGCTCGCCGTGGAGGAGCTCACGCGCGTCGACTCCTCGGTCGCGATCACGCTCTGCGCCCACACCTCGCTCGGCACGCAGCCGATCTACCTGTTCGGCACCGAGGAGCAGAAGCTCGAGTGGCTGCCGCGGCTGTGCTCCGGCGAGGTGCTCGGAGCGTTCGGGCTCACCGAGCCCGAGGCCGGCTCGGACGCCGGCAACACGCGCACACGCGCGCGCCTCGAGGACGGCGAATGGGTGATCGACGGCGCCAAGCAGTTCATCACCAACGCCGGGACCGAGATCTCGGGCGTCGTCTGCATCACGGCCGTAACGAACCCCACCCACCCGGGCAACGGCGACAAGGAGATCTCGAACCTGATCGTCCCCAACGGCACGCCGGGCTACGAGCAGGGCGAGCCCTACCGGAAGATGGGCTGGAACGCATCGGACACGCGGCCGCTCACCTTCACGGACTGCCGCGTCCCGGAGGAGAACCTCCTGGGCCCGCAGGGACAGGGCTTCAAGCAGTTCCTGCACATCCTCGACATCGGCCGGATCGGCGTCGCCGCGATGGGCGTGGGGCTCGCGCAGGGAGCGCTCGACCAGGCGCTCTCCTATGCGCGCGAACGGAAGGCGTTCGGCAAGCCGATCTCGAAGTTCCAGGCGATCCAGGCCAAGCTCGCCGACATGGCCACGGAGATCGAGGCCGCCAGGCTGCTCGTCTACAAGGCCGCGCGCGAGAAGGACGCCGGGCGCAACTTCACGCTGACCGCGGCGCAGGCCAAGCTCAAGACCGGCCGGCTCGCCGTGCGCTGCGCCGAGGAGGCGGTGCAGATCCACGGCGGCTACGGCTACATCGAGGAGTACCCCGTGTGCCGCTTCTACCGCGACGCGAAGATCCTCACGATCGGCGAGGGCACCGACGAGGTCCAGCAGATGGTGATCGCCCGCGCGCTGGGCGCGTAGATGGCCTGATGGGCGAGCGCCTCGCCGGCAAGGTCGCGCTCGTCGCCGGCGGGGGGCAGACGCAGGGCGAGAAGATCGGCAACGGGCGCGCGACCGCGACCCTGTTCGCGCGCGAGGGCGCGCGGGTTGGGGTGATGGATAGGGACGGGGCCGCTGCCACGGCCACCGTCGAGGCGATCGAGGCCGAAGGGGGCGCCGCAGCGGCGATCGAGGGCGACGTCACGCGCGAGGAGGACTGCGCGGCCGCGGTCGCGGCGTGCGTGGAGCGTCTCGGCGCGCTCGACGTGCTCCACCACAACGTCGGCATCGGCCTCGGCGACGGCTGGACCGAGTGGATCGACTTCGCGGCCTGGGAGCGGATCGTGCGCGTGAACGCCGGCGGCGCGATGCTGATGGCGAAGGCTGCGCTGCCGGTGATGCGCGAGCGCGGCGGCGGCGCGATCACCTTCGTCTCCTCGATCGCCGCGCTCGTCGCGGGGGCGGCGCCGATGACGAACCCGCCCCACGGCTACAAGATGTCGAAGGCCGCTCTCGATGCGCTGACGCTGTCGCTCGCCCAGTCCTACGCAGAGCACGGGATTCGCGTCAACGCGATCCTCCCGGGGCTGATCGACACGCCGATGGGCGTCGACGCGGTGGCTCGGAGCATCGGCGTCGAGCGCGAGCGCTATGCGCAGCGCCGGGACGAAGCCGTGCCGCTGAGGGGCGGCATGGGCAGCGCCTGGGACGTGGCCAACGCCGCCCTCTTCCTCGCCTCGGAGGAGGCGCGGTTCATCACCGGCGTGCTGCTGCCGGTCGACGGCGGGCAGTCCACGCGGGTGGGCTGAGCCTCAGCCCGCGTCGAGCTCCTTCTCCGCCTCGTCGTGGAGCAGCGTGCCGGCCGCGCTGGCCGGGTCCAGGCGCCGCTCGACGACCTGCTCGAGCAGCTGCTGGAAGCTGTCGTCGCTCTCGAGGTCCGCTTCGAGTCGCCTGCGCATCCTGGCGGTCGCGATCGCGAGCACCTCGTTGCGCAGGTTGCGCGCGCGCCGCTCGGCCAAGCGTGCCGGCCTGGACGATGTGGGCGCGGTGCTCGTCCAGGCGCTGCACCAGCTCCTCGATCGCCGGCGCCGCGGTTGGCTTCGGTGCGCACGATCGGCACGCGCCAGCTGGCCTTGACCTCCTCCGGGTCCCGGTCGAGGTTGGCCAGCGAGAGCACGCCCCGGATCTCTCTCACCATCGTGTCTGTGAGGGGGTGGTCGGCCTTGTTGATCACGATCACGTCGGGGATCTCCATGACGCCGGCCTTCAGCGCCTGGATCGAGTCGCCCGAGCCTGGCATCAGCACCAGGACGATCGTGTCGGCGTGGTCGATGATGTCGATCTCGGCCTGGCCGACGCCGACGGTCTCGACGAACACGTCCTGGCGCCCGGCCGCGTCGAGCAGCAGCGCCGCCTGCAACGCCGCCTCGGAGAGGCCACCGAGCGCACCGCGGTTGGCCATCGAGCGGATGAACACACCCGGATCGAGGAAGTGCTCGGTGAGCCGGATGCGATCGCCCAGGAGCGCGCCCTGAGTGAAGGGAGAGGAGGGATCGATAGAGAGGACACCGACGGTGCGCCCGGCTTCACGGCGGACCTTCGTGACCGCTCCGATGAGGGTCGACTTGCCCACTCCGGGCGGGCCGGTGAAGCCGATCACCTCCGCGTGGCCCGTGTGGGGGTAGACCTCGCGGACCAGCTCCCAGCCCTCTGGGCGGTCGTCCTCTACGAGGCTGATCGCGCGCGCGAGCGCACGGCGGTCGCCGTCGAGCAGGCGGCTTGCGAGCGAGTGCCTCGGTCATCGAGCGCGCATCATCGCAGGGGCGCTCGGCGCTTCGCGGCGCGCGGTTACGATCCGCGGCTATGAGGCTTCTCGCTGACGCAGCACCTCCCTCGCCCGAGCAACTCGGGGCGTCGGGGGTCCGGCTGCCGCCCGCGCCGCTGCACGGCGGGCCACTCGCGCTGCTGCGCTTCATGCGCGCCAACGGGATGCTGCGAGGAGGCTACGCGGCGCTGCTGGCGAGGCTCGCCTACCTGAAGCTGCGCCACGGACGACGCCTGAAGACCGACGGCCTGTGCTTCATCTGCCCGGGCGTGAAGCTCGAGATCGGGCGCAACGCAACGCTGCGCATCGGCCGTTGGGCGTGGGTCGGGCACGGCTGCAAGATCCGCGTGCACGAGGGCGAGGTGGAGATCGGAGCGAAGACGGTGATGGGGCAGGAGTGCACGATCTCGGCCTTCCAGCACGTCTCGATCGGTCGCGAGTGCATCCTCGCGGATCGCGTGATGCTGATCGACTTCGACCATGGCGTCACCGAAGTCGAGCGCCCGATCCGCCTGCAGGGCATCTACAAGCGCGACGTCGAGGTCGGCCACAACGTCTGGATCGGCTACGGCGCGTGCATCCTGCGCGGCGTCAGCGTCGGCGACAACTCGGTGATCGGCACGAGCGCCGTGCTCACGCGCTCCTTCGGAGCCAACTCGGTCCTGGCAGGGGTGCCCGCGCGCGTGATCCGGATGCGCACGGAGCCCGAGCACCTGCGCTGGCAGTAGGCGCTCAGAGCGGCGCCACGAAGTCGACCGCCTCGGCGTCGACGGCGAGGTTGCGAAGCGCTCGTTCCACCGCGTCGTCCTCGCCGGCGAGCGCGCGCGTCACGAGCTCGCGGTGACCCTGCCGGCGCTCGCGCGCGTAGGGAACGGAGATCCCGCGGGTGACCATGAACGCCCAGTCGCTCGCCTGCAGCGCGAGCATCGCCCTGACGGCGGCCCGCCCGGCGCCGGCGCCCGCGCGGAGCACGTCGAGCTCGGCCGCACGGGAGTCGAACGCCAGCTCGGCGACGGGCGGACCGGACCACGTCGACAGATCGCCACCCTCGCCCCAGCTGCTCGCCCCCCAGTCGCCCTGACCGGGAAGCTCGGCGGGCTCGATCGAGGCGAGCGCATCGTCGAGCGCGACGAGCTCGAGGCCCTGGCGCGCGCTCTCCTCCACGACCGCCTCCAGCCAGGCGGTGCCCTCGTACCACCAGTGTCCGAGCAGCTCTGTGTCCAGGGCGCAGACGATCAGGCCGCCGCCCGGAAGCCCGGCGCCGTCCGCGGCCAGCCGCGCCTTCGTGCGCGCGACGAAGTCGGCGGCGTGCTCCCGGGCCAGCGCGAGCGCCGCGTCGTGGTCATACGCGTTCCCGGCGTTGTCCCACGGGTTGTGGTGGTGGATCGTGTGGTGGTGGTAGTCGCGGTAGGGGCCGGCGGCCGGATACCCCTGTGGGCTCCAGGGGAGCGACATCGTCAGCCGGTCCACGGGCACGAGCACCAGCCCCGACTCCGCCAGCACGGGGCGCAGGTGCGCGGGCGCGCCGAGCCCGAGCCGCGCGGTCAGCTCCACGCACACCGCGCTGACGCCCGCTTCGAGCAGCGCGGGCTCGAGCGAGGGCTCGTGCGCGCACTCCGGCAGCCAGAAGCCGCCGCGCCACCCCGCGCCGAAGCGGCGCTCGTGCGAGCGCACGCCGGCGCGAACCTGCTCGCGCAGCCCCGCGTCCGTCGCCAGCAGCGGAAGCACCGCGTGGGTCGCCGAGGACGTCCAGTCGGCATGGGCGCCGAGGGCGCCGAGAATGTCGCCGCCCAGCCCCGCGAGCCGCTCTGCCGCGCGCGCGTAGTCGCCCCAGGCACGTTCGAGCTCGGCCGCGAGCTGCTCGTGGCCGCCGGCGCGAAGGCCCTCGGCGTCCTCGCGGTGGGTCTCGCGCCGCACGTCCTCGACGAAGGCACCGAAGCGCGCCGCCAGACCGGGCACCTCGAGCTGGTCGCACAGCACGGGCGTGAGCGAGAGCGTCAGCGGCGCGCCGCGGTCGAGCAGCTCCAGCAGCGGCACGTAGCTGCCGGCGATCGCCTCCCACAGCCACTCCTCGCCGAACGGCCATGTCCCGAAGCCCTCGACATAGGGCATGTGGGTGTGCAGCACGATCGCGAGCGCCCCGCGCTCGGAGCGGCCGCTCAAGGCCTGCACACCGCGAGCAGGTCCAGCGCGCCTCGCAGATCCGCTGGGCGGCCTGGGCGCAGCGCGAAGTCGCCGACGCCGATCGCGGGTGTGAACCAGCCGTAGAACGGCTTGGTGAGGTGCGTCGCGGCGTGCACCCTGTCCCAGCCGAGCCGCAGCGCGAGCTCGTGGATGCGCAGCTTGCCGGCGTGGAAGAGGCCGTAGAGCTCGACGCGCTCGAACTGCCCGCGGCACAGCTGATCGAACTCCTCGGGCAGGTACTCGTGCACGTGCCAGGGGTTGTCGGAGCGCGCCGCGCCCTTCGGGGCGAGCGTGAGCACGTTCGGCGTCGAGACGTAGACGGCGCCGCCGTCGCCGACGAGCGAGCGGAAGTGCGCGAGCGTCCCGCCCGGGTCCTGGAGGTGCTCGATCGTCTGCAGGAAGACGACGGCGTCGGCCTGCTCGTCGAACTGCTCGACGAGCGCCCGCTCGAAGCGCAGGTTGGAGAAGGGTGGGTCGGCCGGCGCTCCGTGCCGGCCTCGGCTGTACCGCAACCGTGCGTGCTCGAACGCCTCGGGGTTTGCCTCGACCCCGACCACCGAGCGAGCGGTGCGGGCGAGCACGTCCGAGCCGTAGCCCTCGCCGCTGGCCATGTCGATCACGCGCCGGCCGCGAACGCGCTCGGCGATCCACTCGTACACCACGAGGTGTCGCCGGTACCAGTAGTTCTCCTCGGGCACGTCCGGGAGCGTCCGCTCGCCCGTCAGCGAGAGCGGTGGAACGCCCTCCGGCTGGTCGCGCTGTACGTAGGAGCTCTGCATCGGGACTTGTCAGGTGGGGATGTACTGCCGCCCCCGCGGTCATCCACAGCGAGCGGCGGGGCGGGGCGCGCGAGTATATGGTCCGCGCTCGTGCCACTGAGCGCCGAGGAGATCCGTGACGCCAACACGCGCTACCACGACGTGGCGGCGGACCACTACGACCACAAGTGGGGGATCGACTTCGGCGACGTGGGCGGGGCCCAGGTGCTGGCCAAGGTCCGCAAGGCGCTCGGCGACGAGCCGCCGCGCTGGGAACGCTCGCTGGAGATCGGCTGCGGCACCGGCTACTTCTCGTTGAACCTGATGCTCGCCGGCGTGATCGGCGAGGCGACCTGCAGCGACATCTCCCCCGGGATGCTGCGCACGCTGCGCGCGAACGCGGACCGGCTCGGCCTCGAGGTCGCGACCGCACCCGCGGATGCGGAGCGGCTGCCGTTCGAGGACGGCAGCTTCGACCTCGTGTTCGGCCACGCCGTCCTGCACCACATCCCGGACCTGCCGCGCGCCTTCCGCGAATTCGAGCGCGTGCTCGCGCCGGGCGGCACCGTGCTGTTCGCCGGCGAGCCCTCGCGCTACGGAGACCGGCTGGCACGCGTGCCGAAGCGCGTCGCGAGCGCGATCGCCCCCGCGTGGCGGCTGGCGATGCGGGCGCCCGCGGCGCGGCACGAGACGGGCGCCGGCTCCGACGAGGCGCTCGAGCGCGTCGTCGACGTGCACGCGTTCGCACCCGGCGAGCTGCAGAGCGCGGCTCGCGCGGCGGGGTTCGACGACGTGCGTGTCACCGGCGAGGAGCTGGTCGCGAACTGGTTCGGCTGGACCAACCGCACGCTGGAGGCGACGGCGGACCCGGAAGGCGTCCCGTGGGCCTGGCGCCAATACGCCTACCGCGGCTACCTGGTGCTGCAGGAGCTCGACCGGCGGCTGCTGGAGGGTCACCTGCCGCCAGCGATCTTCTACAACCTGATGCTCACCGCGCACAGGCGCGGGAAGACCTGACGGCGCGGTCATAGACTCAGGCGCATGCCGGCGCCCACCGTCCGCGACTTCCCGCTCTTCCCACTGGGGCTGGTGGCGCTGCCGACCGAGAGCGTCCCGCTGCACATCTTCGAGGACCGTTACCTGCGGATGATCGCCCACTGCCTGGAGGGCGAGGGAACCGAGTTCGGCATCCTCTGGCTCTCGGACGACGAGCTCAAGGAGACCGGCTGCGCATGCCGTGTCGAGCAGGTGCTCGAGCGGCTGCCCGACGGGCGCCTGAACATCCTCGCCCGCGGCACGCGACCCTTTCGCCTGCTCGAGCGACAGGACGACCTCGCCTACCCCGCGGGCGTCGTCGAGTTCGCCCCCGAGGAGCCCGAAGAGGAGACCGACGAGCTCCTCGCGGCGAGCGCGCGCGAGCTCTACGGCGAGCTCGTCTCCCAGGCGACCGACCGCGAGCTCTCCCTCGACGAGCTCGCCGAGCTGGACTCCTATCGCATGGCCGGCACCGTCGAGTTCGATCTCGACGCCAAGCAGCAGCTGCTCGAGCTGCGCTCGGAGAACTCGCGGATGCGCCTGCTCGCGACGCTGCTCTCGGCGGCGATCGAGCGTCTCGAGCTACTCGAGCGCGCGCAGGTGCGCGCGCAGTCGAACGGCAAGGTCCGCTTCGGCTAGCTCGGGCAGAGCGTGCCGGCCTAGGCCGGCACGTGGCAGAGCTGCTGGGCCGCCTGGAGCACCAGCAGCTGCAGCTTGTGAAGGACGGCGGGCTGTTTGGCTGAGTCGTCGGAGAAGTCGACGGTCCCGTCGGCGTCGCGTAGGTGGTAGTGCACCACCGAACCCGCGCCCGGCGGAAGGCGGAGGTGTTCGGAGGCCGGGTCCTTGAGGTCTTCCTGGATGCCTCGGCTTTCCACGATCTGCGCGTCGTCGAGCTTGCCGGCGAAGTGCCCGTTGCACGTGACGCCGCCTTCTTCGTTGACGAGCAGCACGAGCTTCTGGCCGGCTGCCGGGCCTTCGCGCGTCACGAGGAAGAGGTCGGCCGCCTGCACCCCGCCGCCGCAGCCCGTCCACACCGGCGCCGCCGCCAGCGTGAGCGCGGCCGCCCGGGCGAGGCGCCTCACGCGAGCACCGCGGCGCCGCCCCGGCGCGGGTCGCCCGCGCCGCTGACGGCGCCGTCGCGGCGCAGGGCCGCCTGGACGCCGCCGAAGAAGAGGTTGAGCGCTCCGAAGCGCACGACCTGGAGCTCGGGATCGATCCCCTCGAGATCGACGCCCGGCTCGGCGTAGACGACGCCGTCCTCGAAGTGCAGCCGCGGCGCCTCCACCGCGGCGCCGGCATCGAGGCCACGATCGACGACCGCCACGATCGTCTGCAGGAGCGCCGAGCGGATGCGGTTGGAGCCGGCGCTGCCGAGCACGAGCTCGACCTCGCCTTCGCACATCACGACCGAGGGCGCCATCATGCTCGGCATCCGCCGCCCCGCGGGATGCAGGTGGAAGCCGAGCGGGTTCAGATCCTCCTCCCCCATCACGTTGTTCAGGTGGATGCCGGTGCCGGGGACGACCACGCCGGAGCCCTCGCCGTTGGTGCAGGTGACCGCGCACGCCATCCCCGAGGAGTCGATGACCGAGATGTGGGTGGTCGAGCCGAGCCGGCTGGAGATGAAGCGGTCCAGGAACCCGGGGGCGTCGAGACCGTCGAGGAACTCGGCGTCCCGCTCGGCCTGCGCGGCCGCCATCGCCGCGACTGTCTCCTGGGCGCTCGGCGGCGAGGAGCCGCGGTCGAGCAGCCCGAGCGAGTAGGCGAGCAGGGTGCCGCCCGCCGAGGGAGGCGGGTTGGTCAGGATCTCGCGGTCGCGGTAGCTCATGCGCACGGGCTCGCGCTCGACCGCGCCGTAGCCCTCGAGGTCGGCGGGCCCGAGCGAGCCGCCGCGGACGGCCAGCCAATCGCAGACCGCGGCCGCCACGTCGCCGCGGTAGAACGGCTCGGAGCCCTCGCGGCCGAGCAGGCGCAGGGCGTGGGCCAGGTCGGGGTTGCGCATCGTCTCGCCCTCGCGCAGGACCCGCCCCTCCGGCGCCCACAGCGCGGCGCACTCGGGCGTCGAGGTCAGGAGGTCGGCGAGGATCTCCGCGACGTAGGCCTGGCCGGCGTTCAGCGCGACGCCGCGTTCGGCCAGCTCAGCCGCGGGCGCGGCCAGCTCGGCCAGGGGCACGCTGCCCCAGCGCGAGGAGGCGGCGGCAACGCCCGCCGGGTTGCCGTAGGCGCCGCAGGAGGCCGGGCCGATGTGGAACACCTGAACGGCATCGCCGAAGGAGACGTCGACTGCGAGCAGCTCCGCCTCCGCGCCGTCCTCGCGCCGCCCCGGCGCCTGCACGAAGAAGTCGAGGAGGACGGGCTCCTCGCCCTGCCCGGCGACGAGCATGTACCCGCCCGCGCCCAGGCCCGTCAGGAGCGCCTCGGTCACGAACGAGGTGAGCATCGCCCCGAGCGCCCCGTCGACGGCGTTGCCGCCCGCGCGCAGCACCTGGGCCCCCGCCTCGGCGGTGAGCGGATGCCCGGCCGCGACGACCCCGTGTCGAGCTCTGCTCGCCATCGTGGGAGCACTACCACAGCCGCGCCCGCGACGGCGGCTGCGCTCAGCGCTCGTCGTCGCCGTCGAGGGGCTTCGCACCGCGCGACCGGCGACGGCCGCGCCTCCGTCGCAGCGGGTCGAGCCCCATGTCGTCGCGCACCAGGTAAGCGACGACCACCAGTCCGAGCAGCGCTGCGACGCCTGCCTCCCAGACGATCTGGTTCGACGACCCCGGTCGCACCCGCAGGGGCGAGCTCGGGATCGCCTCGGCTGGAGGCACGGACTCCGCGCCGGGTTCGGCCGGGTTCTTCAGATACAGGCCTCCGGCAACGCCACCCGAAGGGAGCGGCGACGCGGGGCCGCGGAAGCTGAGATAGCTGACCGAGACAAACCGCGCGGCCGGCGCGGCGGCCCGCGAACAGCCGCGCGTCCGAGCGGCACTCTCGAGCCGTCGCAGGGAGCGGACTTCCAACGTGGCGAGTCGTCTCCTGGAGATGTGCAGCCGTCGTGCGACGGTGCGCGCGCTGGACGGGTGGGTGCCCGGCACGCCGGTGCGCAGGCTGAGCACGGCACGCAGCCGCACCGGCAGCAGCGGCAGGCATGCCTCGAGCCTGCGCACGAGGCTCCTCACACGAGGATCGGCGAGGGTGATCCGGCCGCGGGCCAGCAGCCGGAGAGCCCGCTCGGAGCCGAGCGCCGCGTGGCCGGGCGTTCGCGATGCGACGAGCGCCCGCGGCGCTTCGAGCGCGCCGGCCGCCGAGATCGCCGGCGGCAACGCCGTAGCCGTCGATCGCCGCCGGCCGCGCGGTGCTCGGGAGCGCCACTCGCACGGCCCGCACGGCGGCGGGCGCTCGGCTCGCCGGCGGCGCGGACATTCCCGACGCGGAGACGCTCCCGGTGCCCGGCAGCGGCGCGGGCGCGAGGCCTTTGACTGTGGGCGTGATCACCGCGGGCGCTTTCGGGGACACCGGCGTCTTGACGGGGAGTGCCTTCGCTTCGGGCGGAGCCTTGATCGGCGTCGCCGGAGGCAGCGCGGGCGCGGGCGGAGCCTTGACGGGCACCGAAGGCACGGACACGGGTGGCGGCGCCGGCGCTTTGACCGTCACCGTCGGAGTCTTCACGGGCACCGTCGACACCTTCACAGGCACCGTCGGCACCTTCGCGGGCACCGTCGGGACGTCTTGACGGGCAGCGCGGGCGTTTTCACCGTCGGCGTCGTGAGCGTCAGCGCGTTGCCGCTGTTCGTCGCAACCGCACCCTGCAGTTGAACGACCGCACCGACAGCCAGCACTCTCAACAACGTTCCCTGCGACATCCGGCCCCGTCCCTCAGGTCACCCGATGCCAGGATTGACTACCCCGTCTCGGCTTCGCCTACTCCATCGGGGTCTCGCGGGCCGCCCGGCGCCGCATACGCGTCAGATCAGAGGTTCGGGATGAACTCGGGAATCTCGAGCTCATCCAGGCTGCCGCGCCGGCGACGCCCGCCGTCGGTCGGCGGCGCGTTGCGCTGCACGCGGACCTCGCCGGCGGCCGGCTCCTTGTAGCGGCTGACGCTCTTGCGCCGGCCCTCGTCGCCGTAGCCGGTCGCGACGACCGTGACCCAGACCTGGTCCTCGAGCTTCTCGTCGACCATCGCGCCGAAGATGATGTTGGCGTCCGGGTGGGCGGCCTCGGAGACGGACTTGGCGGCCTCGTTGACCTCCCACAGCGACAGGTTCGCGCCGCCGGTGATCGAGAGCAGGATCGAGCGCGCGCCGTCCATCGAGGTTTCGAGCAGCGGCGAGGAGACGGCTTGCATCGCCGCCTCGGTCGCGCGGTTCTCGCCGACGCCCATGCCGATGCCGAGCAGCGCACTGCCCGCGTCGCTCATGATCGTGCGCACGTCCGCGAAGTCGAGGTTGATCAGGCCCGGGAGCGTGACGAGGTCGGACACCCCCTGCACGCCCTGGCGCAGCACGTCGTCGGCGACGCGGAAGGCGTCGACCATCGAGGTCTGCTTGTCGAGGACCGATGAGCAGCTTGTCGTTGGGCACGACGATCAGCGTGTCGACCTCGCCGGCGAGCGTCGTGACGCCGCGCTCGCCCTGCTCGCTGCGACGCGAGCCCTCGAAGCCGAACGGCCTGGTCACGATGCCGACGGTCAGCGCGCCGACTTCGCGGGCGATCCGCGCGACGACGGGCGCCGCGCCGGTGCCCGTGCCGCCGCCGGAGCCGGCGGCGATGAAGATCATGTCCGACCCCTTCAGCAGGGCCTTCATGCGGTCGTAGTCCTCCATCGCCGCCTGGCGGCCGACCTCGGGGTCCGAGCCGGCGCCGAGGCCGCGGGTCAGCTCGCCGCCGATGTGCAGGGTGAGGTCGGCGGTCGACTGCTGCAGCGACTGCACGTCGGTGTTGACCGCGAGGAACTCGACGCCCTCCACCTCGGCCTCGACCATGCGGTTGACGGCGTTCACGCCGCCGCCGCCGACGCCGACGACCCGGATCACGGGCTGGCCTTCGGGCGTCTGCATGCGTTCGGGGAGCGGGCTCGTAGCGCGGCGCGGCAGCCGCGGGCGTCACCGGCGCCGCGCGGTCCATCACGTTCTCGGGGATCTCCGAGGAGAAGGCGTGGCGCAGCCGCTCCTGGGGCGAGGGGATGCGCGTCTCGGGCTCGGCTCGGCGCTCGGCGCGCTCCGAGCGCCGGGTGGGGCAGGCCGGTCTCGCGCGGATGAGGAGGCGGCTCCGCCCGCTCCGGCTCGGGCTCGCGCGCCGCCGGCGCCGTCGCGGCACCCTGGGCGTCCTCGCCTTCCTCGGTCTTGCGGAAGAGGGCGGCGAGGGGCCCTTCGCGCATGCTTGCCCGCTTAGGATTGGCCATGGGTGAGAACCTCCCTCGCGAGCTGCCTGTAGGACTGGGCTGCGACACCGTCGGGCTCGTACTTGAGCACCGACATCCCCTTCACGGGCGCCTCGGCGAAACGCACGGTCTTGCGGATGCGGGACGCGAACACGCGGTCGCCGAAGTTTTCCTCGAGTATCTCGATCGCCTCCTTGGCATGGATCGTGCGCGAGTCGACCAGCGTGGGCAGGATACCCTCGATGTCGACGCCCGGATTGAGGTTCTCACGGATCATCGCGAGGGTGTTCTGCAGCTGGATCAAGCCGCGCATCGACAGATACTCGCACTGCACGGGGACGATCACCTTGTCAGAGGCCGTCAGCGCGTTGATCGTCAGCAGGCCGAGGCTGGGCGGCGTGTCGATGCAGATGAAGTCGTAGTCGTCGAGGATCGGTTCGAAGGCCTTCTGCAGCGAGCGCTCGCGGCCGATCATCGTCGACATCGCGATCTCCGCGCCGGCGAGGTCGATCGAGGCACACGCGATGTCGATCTCGCGCTTGCGGATGACCTCGCGGATCGAGACTTTGTGGACGAGCACGTCGTACATCGATTTGTCGAGCGTGTCGGGGTCGATCCCCTGCGACATCGTGAGGTTGCCCTGGGGGTCCATGTCGACGCACAGCACACGGTGCCCCTCCTCGGCGAACGCCGCGGCTAGGTTCAGCGTCGTCGTCGTCTTGGCCACGCCGCCCTTCTGGTTGGCGAATGCGATGACCTTGGCCTTTCCTTCCACGATGGCTCCGATTGCTCGATTGCTGGGACGCCTTCCGCTCGGTATTCGCATGCTCACGGTGGATTCCTGCTTGCAGAGGCCGGCATGGAGCACCGGCCGACCCCGCTCTCTATCTACGATCCCGGCATGGCCGCCGGCAAGAGCGACGACGGGCACGGGCTGCCCGCGCGGCTTTCCGGCAAGCGCGTCGTCGTGACCCTGGGAGCGGGCGGCGTCGGCAAGACGACCACCTCGGCCGCGCTCGCCCTCGGCCTCGCGATGCGCGGCTCGAAGACGGCGGTCGTCACGATCGACCCCGCGCGGCGGCTCGCCTCCGCGCTGGGGCTCGACGAGCTCTCAGGCGAGCCGCACAGGATCGACGACGCGTCGCTGCGGGCCGCCGGCCTCGCGCCGAAGGGCGAGCTGTGGGCGATGATGCTCGACACGAAGGCGACGTTCGATGCGGTGGTGGGGGATCTCGCGCCCGACGATGCCGCCCGGGAGGAGATCCTCGCGAACCCGGTCTACGGCGAGCTCTCGACGGCGGTCGCCGGCTCGCAGGAGCTGAGCGCGGTGGCGAAGCTCTACGACCTCTACGAGCAGCACGAGTTCGACGTGATCGTGCTCGACACGCCGCCGTCGCGCAACGCCCTGGACTTCCTCGACGCACCGGGGCGGCTGCTCGGCTTCCTGGAAGGGCGGGCGCTGCAGGTGTTCCTCGCGCCGGGCGGGCTGACGGCGCGCCTCTTCGGGCGCGGCACCGCGCTCGTGTTCTCGATCTTCGCGCGCGTCACCGGCGTCGACATGTTCGCCGAGCTCTCGACCTTCTTCCGTTCGCTGAGCGGCATCCTGGAGGGCTTCGGCGAACGCACGCGCACGGTGCAGGAGCTGCTGCGCTCGGACGAGGCGGCGTACCTGATCGTCACCTCGCCGGAGCCCGAGCCGACCCGCGAGGCGCGCTTTCTGGCGCAGCGGCTGGCCGAGACGAAGCGTCCCGCGCCGCAGCTGATCGTCAACCGCGTGCACGTGGACGGCCTCGACGGCCACTCGCCGGAGGAGCTCTCAGATCAGCTCTCGCCGCAGCTCGGCCCCGAGCTGGCGCGGCGTGTCGCGGCCAATCTCGCCGACGTGGACGTGCTCGTGCGGCGCGATCGCGCGACGGTGGCCGAGCTCTCGGATCTGACGGACGGGCGGGCGCCGATCCTCGTCGGGCACCTAGATGAGGAGGTCCAGGATCTCCTCGGCCTCAGCCTGATCGCGGAGCAGCTCGGGCTCTGAGCGGCCCGGCGACGGCACCGGGACGACCTCGATCTCCATCTGCGCGCCGGCGGCCGGCGTGGCGTTGGCGTGGTCGGAGAGCAAGAGCTCGTCGGCCAGCCCTACGAGGTCGGGGTCGAGGTGGCCGCAGATGACGTCGCGCAGCAGCGCGCGCAGGTGGTCGGCGATCTCTTCGGCGAGCAGCCTTGCGCCCTGTCGGCGGCCGGCGCTCCCGGCGATCGCCTCACGCTCGAGCGCGATCGCCTGAACGGCGCGCTCGGTCAGCGCGAGCCGGCGCTCCGGGGTCGCGCACAAAGCCGCGAGCCGGCCGGGCAGCATGCCGCTGGCGGGGCCCTCCGGCTCGAGGATCGCGCGCAGCGCCATCAGGTTGTCGCTCAGGCCCTCGATCACGTCCGCGCGCTCGCACCCCAGCTCGAAGCGGCGGAGAGCCCACGCGAGCTCGTTGCCGTCGGGAGCGCGCCGCGAGACGAGGTTGCAGAACGCACGCAGCTCGTCCTCGTGCTCGGCCGTGACCACGAGCATGCCGTGCGGGCGCCCGCTGGCGCCCACGGTCAGCGCGGTCCAGCCACCGCCGCCGATGCGCGCCCAACCGAGGGGCCCGAGGGTGACTCGCCCGTCCCCGAAGAGCCGCAGGGCGCGGAGGAGGTCGCGCAGGACTTCGCGCCCGGCCTGGACCGCGAGACGGACGTCCTGCTCGGCGCAGGCAAGCGCGACGACGAGGTGAGGAGCGGCGTCCTCCGCCGGAGCGCGCAGCGCCGGCGGGCAGCCCCTCGAGCGCCTCGGGCTTGGCGATCGTCAACCCGGAGGTCAGCTGGAGCTCCGGGCTCGTGATCGTCATTCCCTCCAGCCGCGCGACGATCGTCACCTCGGCGCTGTTGGCGAGCGCGGTGCTGTTCAGCCGCTCGAGCGCGGCGGCGACGCGCTCGGGGTGATACTCGAAGTCGGACTGATCGCCGTAGACGTCGCCGAGCAGCGACGCGATCGCGGCCCGCACCCGGGCCTCGCGCGAGAGCCGGGCGACGTCCTCACCCACCGCGGCCAGGTAACGATCCAGCCCCTCGAAGTCCGCAAGCGCGGCTGAGGCCGCCTCGAACGCAGGCAGCGCCTCGATCTGGGCGCGCCGCTGCGCGATGAACTCAGACGTGAGCGGCCGGTAGCAGTAGAGCGACGGCCCGCGAGCTCCGCGGGCGGGCTGGGAGTCGACCTCGAACGGGATCTCGGCGCCGGCGGCGAGGTCGGCCGCGAGGCGCTCGCCGGCGGCCTCGAGGAACTCCCGCAGGGCGATCTGGAGCTGGACTGAGCGCATTGGCCGGAGTTCTCGCCCGGCGCGCGCGGTCCTGCACGCCGCACCCTGCGTTGCAGCAGAAAGCGGCTAGGCGGCGGCGATCTCGAGCTTGGTGCCCGAGCGCTCGGCGCAGCCCACCCCGAGCCAGCCTTCGCCGTAGGCGCGCATGTCGTCGATGATCGGCAGCAGCGCGCGGCCCTTCTCGGTCAGCGCGTACTCGACGCGCGGCGGCACCTCGGGGAACGTGTGCCGCTCGACGATGCCCTCCTCCTCGAGCGCGCGCAGGCGCAGCGAGAGCGTGCGGGGGCTGATACCGGCGAGCGAGCGTTCGAGCTCGCAGAAGCGGGAGTGGCCCTCGGAGAGGTCGCGCACGAGCAACAGCGTCCACTTGCTGCACACGATCTCAGCGGTCAGACAGACGGGGCATGTCTCGTCTACGGCCATCTAGACCGTTACTTTACCAAATGAAGCGGCTCAGACCCCGAGCGGGGAGCTCGGGCGGGTGCTCTGTTCGCGCCGCTCCTCGGCGGCCGCGACGTCCTCCATCGTGGTGCCTTCGCGCCCGTCGGCCTGCATCAGCAGCTTGAAGTCGTGCGGGCTGGAGGCCACGCGCATCGCGTCCTCGAAGGTCACGCGGCCGGCCTTGACGTGGCCGAACAGCGCCTGGTCGAAGGTCTGCATGCCGTAGTAGCCGCCGCTCGTGATGACCTCGACGAGTTTCCCGGTCTGGTCCGGGTCGAGGATCATGTCGCGCACGCGGCCGGTCATGCGCAGGATCTCGCAGACCGCTACACGGCCGCCGTCGGCGCCGGGCACGAGCCGCTGGGAGATGACGCCCTTGACCGTGCCGGCGATCATGCTGCGCGCCTGCTGGTGCTGGTGGGGCGGGAAGAAGTCGAGCATGCGGTTGATCGACTCGGTCGCGTCGACGGTGTGGATCGTCGAGAGGACGAGGTGGCCGGTCTCGGCCGCGGACAGCGCGGTCTGGACCGTCTCCTCGTCGCGCATCTCGCCGACCAGGATCACGTCGGGGTCCTGGCGCAGGACGCGGCGCAGGGCGCGCTTGAAGGAGGCGGTGTCCATGCCGACTTCGCGCTGGTTGATCGCCGAGCGCTTGTCGGTGTGCACGAACTCGATCGGGTCCTCGATCGTCACGATGTGCTTGGACATCGTGTGGTTCATGTGGTCGATCATCGCGGCCAGCGTCGTGGACTTCCCCGAGCCGGTGGTGCCGGTGAGCAGCACGATCCCGCGCTCCTCTTCGGCCAGTTCGCGGACCACGACGGGGAGCGAGAGCTCCTCGATGGTCGAGATCCGGTGGGGGATCGCGCGGCAGACCATGGAGGTGGTCTCGCGCTGCTGGAAGGCGTTGATGCGGAAGCGCGCCACGCCCTCGATTTCGTACGAGAAGTCGACCTCGTGGTCCTGGGCGTATTCGTCGAGCTTGTGGTCGTCGGAGAGCAGGTCGCGGAGCGCCTGTTCGGTGTCCTGCTTCTCCAGCGGCGCGCGAGCTCGTGTCGAGCGTCAGTTCACCGTGGACGCGGTACAGCGGGGAGGAACCTACCTTCAGGTGGAGATCGGAGCCCTCTTTCGCGACGAGCTCACGCAGCGCAGTCTTGACGTCGAACATGCTGAGCGCATCGGCAGGCGGCCGACGCGCCTTGAGCGCTGTGCCGAAGCGTGGACGGCCGCGGGCAGCCGCGGATACGCTGCCGCGGATGGCCGCCGATGCCCCCGTTCGAATCGTCTCCTACGACGAGAGCTGGCCGCGGCGTTTCGAGCGCGAGCGCGAGCTGCTGCTCGGAGTGCTGGGCGAGCACGTCGTCGGCGGCATCCACCACGTGGGCAGCACCGCGGTGCCCGGCCTGTCGGCGAAGCCGACGATCGACATCATGGCCGGCGTGGCCGGCCTCGAGGAGTCGCGGGCCTGCTTCGAGCCGCTCGCGCAAGCCGCCTATGACTACGCGCCCTACCGGCCCGAGGAGATGCACTGGTTCTGCAAGCCGGACCCGGTCACGCGCACGTTCCACCTCCACCTCGTTCCCGCCGGCTCGCGACGGTTCGCCGCGACGCTCGCGTTCCGCGACGCCCTTCGCTCGGATCCGGAGACAGCTGCCGAGTACGAGGCCATGAAGCTGCGGCTGGCCGACCGTTTCGCCGGCGAACGCGAGGCCTATACGGCGGCCAAGGCCGACTTCATCCTCTCCGCCTCGGCGCGGGCTCTCGAGATGCGAGGCGCAGACGCGATATGGCCAGGCTGATCTACTCGGCGATCGCCTCGCTCGACGGCTACATCGAGGATGAGGAGGGCAGGTTCGACTGGTCGGCGCCGGATCAGGAGGTGCATGCGTTCGTCAACGATCTCGAGCGGCCGATCGGCACGTACCTCTACGGGCGCCGGATGTACGAGACGATGGTCTTCTGGGAGACGGTGAGCAGCGACGGCGAGCCGACGGTGTTCACCGACTACGCCGGCATCTGGCGCGCAGCCGAGAAGGTCGTCTACTCCCGCGGCCTCTCGGAGGTCTCGAGTGCGAGGACCCGGATCGAGCGCGAGCTGGACCCGGCTGCGATCCGGGACCTCAAGGCGAGCGCGGCCGCCGACATCTCGATCGGCGGCCCCGAGCTGGCCGGCCAGGCGATCGCGGCCGGCCTGGTCGACGAGTGCCACCTGTTCCTGAGCCCGATCCTGGTCGGCGGCGGGAAGCGCGCGCTGCCGGATCGGGTGCACGCACGGCTTGAGCTGTTGGACGAGCGCCGGTTCGCCAACGGCGTCGTCCACGTGCACTACCGCGTCGGGAGCAGACCCGGCGGCGCCGAGGGAGCGCCTCAGGTTTCCTGAGGCCCGTATCGTGCGCGCCGGCAAGGACGCAGGGAGCGAAGTGTGCCGGCGCACATAAGCGACCGAGGACGCCGCCGGCGCGTGCGAGACGGGCCTCAGGCGACGTCGCGGAGCTTCTGTGCCTCGGCGAGGCTCTGCAGCTTCTTCAGCGACTGGTTCTCGATCTGGCGGATGCGCTCGCGCGTGACGTTGAACGTGCGCCCGACCTCGTCGAGCGTGCGGGGGTGCTCGCCGCCCAGGCCGTAGCGGAGCTCGAGCACGCGGCGTTCGCGGTAGGAGAGGTTCTCCAGCGCCTCACGCAGCGCCTCCTTGGTGAGGATCTCCGCAGCGCGCTCGTACGGTGACTCCGCGCGCTCGTCGGCGATGAACTGGCCGAACTCCGACTCCTCCTCGTCCCCGACCGGCTTCTCCAGCGATACGGGAGCCTGGGCGGAGCGCTTGATCGAGTCGACCTCCTCGGGGTCGATGCCGGTGACCTCCGCGATCTCGTCGGCGGTGGGCTCGCGGCCGAGCTCGGTGACGAGCTTGCGCTCGGCACGGCCGATCTTGTTCAGCTTCTCGACGACGTGCACGGGGATGCGGATCGTGCGGGCCTTGTCGGCCAGCGCGCGGGCGATCGCCTGGCGGATCCACCACGTCGCGTAGGTGGAGAACTTGAAGCCCTTGCGGTAGTCGAACTTCTCCGCCGCGCGCACCAGGCCGAGCGTGCCCTCCTGGATCAGGTCGAGGAACGGCAGGCCCTGGTTGCGGTAGTTCTTGGCGATCGAGACGACCAGGCGCAGGTTCGACTCGACCATCTTCTGCTTCGCGTCGAGGTCGCCGCGCTCGATGCGCTTGGCGAGATCGACCTCCTCCTGGGCCGTGAGCAGCCGCACCTTGCCGATGTCCTTGAGGAACAGCTGCAGCGAGTCGGTCGTCATGTCCGGCTTGAGGTCGAGCGCCGCTTTCGCTTTGCGCCGCCCGCGTTTGTCGGGGGCGCGCTCTACCTGCGCGGACGCGGCGGTCGCGGGGTCGATGTCCTCGACGAGCTCGATCTCCGAGCGCTCGAGGAAACCGTGGAGCTCTTCGACGTCAGCCTCGTCGAGGTCGAGCTCGGCCACGGATTTCGAGATCTCCGTATAGGAGAGAACTCCCACCTGCTGCCCCTTGGCGAGCAGGCCCTTGACCTCATCCAGCTCCTGCAGCTCGACTACTGACATGCGGTTGTCCATTTCTTCCGTCGATCGACTACCCGGAGGCTCGGCCCCGCGGGGTCGGCGGGTTTTTATCTCGATGGCTGATGTGGTGGGCGTCAGTCGACACTACGGCCGCAGCCCTGCCGACGTTACAGCCCTATCGGCTCACCGGGCTCCCATGCTAACGCGTCGCGGCGAGAACGGACCGGTTACCAAGCGTCCCGGCGCCGTCTTTGCAGCTTTGCTTCTCACCGGCGGGCGGCGGACCAACTCGGGTGTGCCGCATTAAGCAATGATGTGGAGGTGAGCGGACCCGGAGAGGGCAACGGTCGCGGCGAGGAGCCCCGCGAGGGCTCGAGCGTGCTGTCGAATCTGCCGCGTACGCGCCCCCAGCGGGCGAGCCCGCGGCGTGCCGCGGCGCGCAGCAGCGCCGCCGCCGCCGAGGAGACCGCAGCGGCCAACGGAAACGGCAGCGCGCCGCGCAAGAGCGCGAAACCGGCCGCGACCGCCGGCACGCGCCGGCGGAAGCCCGCCGCGAAAGCGAAAGCCAAGACGGCGCGCCGGCGGGCGCCGGAAGCCGTGCCGAGGCAGGGCTACGAGTCGGTCGAGGAGCGCGCGACGGGGCCGGTCCAGCCCCCCGGCAACGCGGAGTTCCTCGGTACCGCGGCAGAGATCGTGACCGAGCTCGCCAAGGCGGGCATCTCGGGCTCCGAGCGCCTGGTGCGCGACGTGCTCTCGCGCCTCGGCCGCTGAGCGCCGAAAGAACCTGATCCGCCGCAGTTTGCGAAGGAATTCGCGCGCTCCGCGCCGACGGCCCGGCGTCGCGGGGCTGGATATGTATACTGCCGCCCACGCCGAGCTGCCGTGGCTCTTGTCGCGGCAGGCGGGGGACCCATTGCGGCCCGAAGTCAGGTCCGCTGGGGCGAATCGGTCCGTAAGGGCCGTAGCGCCACGTCCAGCACGTCGCGCGAGCCCGTCAGCTCACCCCGTAGGCGTCGAGAAGCAGATGAGTCTTCGCCGTAGGACATCCCGGGTCGTGCTGACCCTAGCCACGGGGCTGTTGCTCCCGGCGCTGGTGGCTGCCACGGCGCTCGCCTCCACGGGCGGCGCGAGCGCGCCGTCCACGAGCACGCCGTCGCAGGCGTCCTCGGCGAGCGTGCGCCCGACCGGCATCGCGACGTGGTTCGGCCCCGGCTTCTACGGCCACAAGACCGCGTGCGGCCAGACGCTCACGCCGAAGGTCGTGGGCGTCGCCAACCGTACGCTCCCGTGCGGCACGCTGATCCGTGTCACCTGGCACGGACACGCGCTCACCGTCCCGGTCCTCGACCGCGGCCCGTACGCGCACGGCGCGGACTGGGACCTCACCGCCGGCGCCGCGCACGCGCTCGGCGTGAGCGAAACGGTGCGCATCCACACAGCCGTCGTCGGCGCGACCGCCAACACTCCCTCGCTCGGCGCGCCGAGCCCCGAAGCCTCTCCGCCGGCGACCTCCACAGCGGCCGGCGGCACCTCCGCCGGCTGAGCGCGCAAGCGCGCTAGAGGAGGCCCTGCCAGCCCGGCGCGGGGACCGAGCGCGAGCGCGAGGAGTAGATGTCGAGATCGGCCTGGGCCGCGAGCCCGGCCGCATCGGTGGCGTCGTCGGGGCAGACCGCGATGCCGATCGCGACCGCGGCAGACCGTCGCCCGGCTCCGAGCGCCGACTCCAGCCGCTCCCGCAGCACCTCCGCGCCGGCGCGATCGGTGGCCGGCGCCACGAGCCAATGTCGGCCGGGCCGCTCGCGCGTCGCGCTGAGCCCGCGCCAGTCGCGAAGCCGCTCGTCGAGCACGCGCTCGAGCGTCGGGGCGGCGCTCGTTCTCCGCGCCCGCCGGCTCGAGCAGCTCGATCAGCAGCACCGCGAACGGCCGCTGGTCGCGCTGGAAGGCCTCCAGCTGCGCCCCGATCGAGGAGATCCAGGCCGCCGGGCCCTGCCGGTCGCGGGCGTCGTGCGCCGCGATCGCAGGCGCCTCGACGGCGGCGGCTCCACCGCGCTCGGCAGCGACGGGCTCCTCGCCGTCGTGCTCGTCGACGATCACGACCGCAGGGACAGACCGAGCCGGCGGCGGGGCCGCGGGCGCCTGTGGCGGCGAGGGCGGGGCCCCCGCGGCGGCGCGGGGCTCCAGCTCGCGAGCGAGCGTCTCGGCGCAAGCCGCGGTGAGCGCATCGCAGACGTCGAGCAGCCTGCGCGCCGCGCGCGGGTCCGAGCGGGCCCGCGGCACGGTTTCGACCGCGGCCTCCCACAGCACCGCGCGAAGGGCCTCGAAAGCCCGCACGAGCTCCCCGGGACCCGCGAGCGTGGCGACCGCCGCGCTCCCTTCCGCTCCCGCGAGCACGGCCTCGATGACGCCGGGGCCCTCGCGGGCGATGAGCGCCACGTCGACGGCCTCCAGCTCCTCGGGCTCGGCGCGCTCCAGCAGCGCGATCGCCCAGCGCTTGGCGAGCTCGCCGGACTGCGCGGCGAGCTCCTCCAGCACCGGGTCGGACCCCGCGCGGCCGTAACTTCCTGCTCGCCTGGCGCGATCGGACATGGGCGTTGAATACCAGCACAGGTGGACGCGATCCGCGCGCCGGATAGCCTCCACTGCTGGTGCCGCGCGCGGAGCCGACATGACGGTCGTCTGGATCATCGTCGGAGTGGCCGTGGTGCTGGCGGCCGCCGCCTGCGCGCTCTGGCTGGTGGTGTGGAAGGCGCCCGAACGCGTCCTTCCCGCGACGATCTCGAACCTCTCGGATGAAACCTCCGTCGATGCCGGGACCGGTGCGGTGCGCTCGGTGCAGCGCGCCGAGGTGCTCCTCGAGCGCGATGCGCTCGAGGAGATCTGGACGCCGATGCACCTGGAGCGGCTGGCGCGGACCTACTGGCGCTTTCTGACGAGGGTCACGCTCGGGCTGATCCGAGTCAAGTACAGCGAGCGCGGGCGCGCCGTCGTGCTGCTGACCGAACCGCTGCGCCTGTTGACGTTCGAGCCGCCCGAGTACGAGATGGACGCGACGCGAGGGCTCGTGCGGTGGCGGATCCGCCGCGGCCTGCTCGTCGCCCGCCGCGGGCGCGACGGCGCCGGCTACCTGCAGATCGAGGTGCGCCGGCTGCCCGCGGGCGATCCGGGAGAGGGACGGATCGAGGTCGAGGTGGCTGTCGTCAACTTCTACCCGGCGATCGCCTCGGGGATCAGCCTGCGCCTCTACAACGCGACGCAGTCGCGGATCCACGTCATCGTCACCTACAGCTTCCTGCGCTCCCTGGCGCGGCTGGACCTCGCCGAATCGCGGGTGGGGCGCTTCCGCGGGGCTCGCGACTAGGAGGGTCGGCCGGGGCCGAGCGCGTCGGTCCCGCCGGGGAGCTTGACGACCGGCTCGTGCGGCTCGAGGCCGACGGTCGCGATCAGCCTGGCGAGACCGAGGTAGTTGCCGATCACGAGCAGCAGCTCGACGACCTGGCGCTCGTTCAGGCGCGCGCGCATCGCGTCGACAGCCTGCTCGCCGGCGGCGCCGTCCACCACGACTTCGCGTGTGAACGAGAGGATGGCGCGGTGGTCCTCGGCGAGTGCGGCGTCGTCGTCATGGCCGGCCTCGATCGCCGCGATCGCCTCCTCGCTCGCGCCGAAGGATTCGGCGATCGGCACGTGCTGGGTCCACTCGTACTCGGAGTCCGAGAGCCTCGCGACCTGCAGGATCGCGAGCTCGCGCAGCAGCGGGTCCAGCTCGAGGCGGCGCAGCAGCGTGTTGCTGTAGCGCAGCCATGGTTCGAACGCGGTGTCGGCGTGGGCGACGATCCGCAGCAGCGCGAGCGGGGTCGGCTCGATCACCTCGCGGATCGGGGCGGGGGCGCTGTCGGGGTCGCGGAAGGGGATTCGTTGCATCGCCGCTGCGGCGATCCTACCCCCCGGCGACGGGCGCGCGCTTCGGGCGCGGGGAGCCGCCCGGGAAGGCGAGACGCAGGATCGTGCGATGCACGGCCCCGAGCTGGCGGTGGAGCGGCCCGGTGTTGTAGGGCAGCCCGTAGCGGCGGCAGATGTCCCTGACGCGCGGCGCGATCTCGGCGTAGCGGCTCGAGGGCATGTCGGGATAGAGGTGATGCTCGACCTGGAAGGAGAGGTTGCCGCTCAGCAGGTGGAACAGCGGACTGCCGTCGATGTTCGCCGAGCCGAGCAGCTGGCGCACGTACCACGCCCCCGCGCGTCTCCTCGGCCACCTCGTCCTCGCTGAAGGTGTAGGTCTGGTCGGGGAAGTGTCCGCAGAAGATGATCGAGTGCGCCCAGACGTTGCGCACGATGTTGGCGGTGAAGTCAGCCCAGTAGGTCGCCTTGAACGTGCGCGCCCGCCGGCCCTTGGGCGCAACCGCGGCGGAGAGCGCCGGGAACGCCACGTAGTCCTTGACGATCTGCCGGCGCGCCTTCAGTCCGATCGCCTTGAGCTCCGCGAGCGCCTGCGCCTTCGACTTCTCGCCGGCGCGGATCGCGTCGAGGTTCATGTCGTGGAACGCGACGCCCCACTCGAAGAAGCCCATCAGCACGAGGTTGTAGAGCGGCTGCAGAAGGTAGACGGGGTGCCACTTCTGATGCGGGTCGATGCGCATGATGTCGTAGCCGAGGTCGCGGTCCTTGCCGCGGATGTTGGTGAACGTGTGGTGCTCGTAGTTGTGCGAGTGCTTCCACGCGTCGGCGGGCGAGGCCGTGTCCCAGTCCCAGTTCTGGGAGTTGATGTCCGGGTCGTTCATCCAGTCCCACTGCCCGTGCATGATGTTGTGACCGAGCTCCATGTTCTCGAGGATCTTGGCCAGCGAGAGCATCGCGGTGCCGGCGAGCCAGGCCGGCTTGCGGCGCGAGAGCAGCAGCGTCACGCGCGCGGCCAGCACGAGCCGGCGGTGCAGCGCGATCGTCGAGCGGATGTAGCGCGCGTCGCGCTCGCCGAGGTCGGCGTAGACCTCGTCGTGGATCGCGTCGAACTCGCGGCCCAACTGCTCGATCTGCTCGGGGGTGAGCCGGGAAGGATGCGGGCTTCTGGCGAGCGGCTCGACGGTCGGGGCGGGTCTCGTGAGCGTTGCAGACATGCGTCTTCCTCCGTTGATTGAAAGGCGTTGCGGGCCGGCGCTCCGTGCCGGCCTCAGAGCTCGATCTCGATTGGCCCCTCGGGGGCGTTGATGCAGGTGCGGACGATCTCGCCCGCGGCGCCGGAGACGGCGCCCGTGCGCAGATCGCGCACCTGGCCGGAGCGCAGCCGGCCGACGCAGCTGTGGCAGATGCCCATGCGGCAGCCGAACGGCATCTCGACGCCGGCGCGCTCGCCGGCCACGAGGATCGGCTCCGAGCCGTCGCTCGCGGCCTCGACGCCGCTGCGGCAGAGCTTGATCGCACCGCCGCAGCCCTGCGCGCCGCCTTCGATGAGGGCGTCCGGCTGGAAGTGCTCGTGGTGCAGGCGCGCCGGGTCGCCGTCGGCCTCGAAGCGGCCTTTGATCGATGCCAGCAGCCCGGACGGCCCGCACACGAACGTCTCGCGCTCGCGCCAGTCCGCGCAGATGTCGTCGAGCTCCTCGGGCTGCAGTCGACCTTCGGCGCCGCTGTGGCGCGCCGTCAGCTCGTAGCGCTCGTGGCGGGAGGCGAGCGCGCGGAGCTCCTCGGCGAAGATCGCGGTGTGCGGGTAGCGCGCGCTGTGGATGTGGACGATGTCGGGCAGCTCGCGCTGAGCCGCAAGGCTTCGCAGCATGCTGGCGATCGGCGTCACGCCGCTGCCCGCGCTGATCAGCAGCAGCCGGGCGGGGACCGGATCGGGCAGTACGAAGGTCCCTTCGACGCCGCCCAGGCGCACGATCGTCCCGGGACGGAGTCGCCCGCACAGGAACGGCGTGACCGTGCCGGCGTGCACGAGCTTCGGCGTGATCGTGATGCAGCCGTCGGCCCGGCCGGGGTCGGAGGTCAGCGAGTAGGCGCGCCAGTGGAAGCGGCCGTCGACCTCGACGCCGAGCCGGATGTACTGGCCGGCGCGGTGTCCCGGCCATTCCCAGCCCGGCTTGATCGTGATCGTCACCGCCTCGTCGGTCTCCGCGTCCACGCGTTCGACCCGCCCGCGCAGCTCGCGCGTCGACCACAGCGGGTTGATCAGCTCGATGTAGTCGTCGGGCAGCAGCGGCGAGGTGAACGACTGGGCGAGCGCGAGCGCGCGGCGCCCGAGCGTCGGTACCTGCGGTGTCGCTCCGCGTTCAGCCATCGTCGTTCTCCATGACCCAGATTCATGTTACCTCGTTTGAGGTAACGTCAAACATGGTAACCTCGTGCTGAGGCGATGAGTGTGAGCACCGACACGCAAACGCTCGCCGAGACGGCGCACGACATGACGATCGAGCAGCTCGCTGCCGAGGTCGGCATGTCGGTCCGCAACATCCGCAACCACCACTCGCGCGGCCTGCTGCCGCCCCCCGAGGTGCGCGCGCGTGTGGGCTACTACGGGCCGGACCACGTCGCGCGCCTGCAGCTGATCCAGGACCTCCAGGCCGACGGCTTCAACCTCGCCGCGATCGGGCGCCTGCTGAGCGGCAGCGAGGGGCTGGCCGGCCGCCTGCTCGGGCTGCGCGCCGCCGTCACCGCCCCGTTCGATCCCGAGGCGCCCGAGATCGTGACGCGCCAGGAACTCGAGCAGCGCTTCGGCCCGGCCGAGCCGAAGGATCTCGAGCGGGTCCGGCGCCTGCGCGTGCTGGTGCCGCTCGGCGAGGACCGCTTCGAAGTCACGAGCCCGGCGCTGCTGGCGGCGGCCGAGCAGGTGATGGCGCTCGGCATCCCGCTGCGCACGACGCTCGAGCTGATCGAGCGCGTGAGCCGTGACTGCGACTCGGTCGCGCGCGCTTTCGTGAAGCTGTTCCTGAGCGAGATCTGGGAGCCGTTCGAGCGCGAAGGCCAGCCGCCCGAGCAGTGGGACGAGCTGATCGGCGCCGTGGAGTCGCTGCGCCCGCTCGCCTCAGAGGCGCTGCTGGCGATGTTCAAGCTGCGCATGACCGGCCAGCTCGAGGACTCCTTCGGGAAGGTCGTCGAGCAGCAGGCGAAGCGCCGCTAGCTACTCGCCGAAGCCGGAGTTCGGCCCGTGCTGCTCGGTCAGCTCCGCGAGCCGCTCCTCGGCGCGGTCCGTCAGCCATCGGGGTTCGCCGCTGATCACCGTCACGCCCGGCGGCACGTCCTGCGTCACGACCGCGCCGGCGCCGATGCGCGCGCCGCGCCCGATCCTGATGCCCTCGCCGCGGTTCGTGAGCACGACCGTGTTGGCGCCGATGCGCACGTCGTCCTCGATCACGATCCTGCCGTGGCCGCCCGCCCGGTCGCGCACGGCGAGCGTGACGTTGTGCCAGATCTTCACGCGGCGGCCGATCACGACGTTGTCGTGGATCATGTTCCCGTAGCCCTGGTGGCCGAACTTCAGATCCGGGCTGACCTCGGCGCCGATCGCGAGCGAGTTCTTGTAGATCAGCGCGTTCGCTTTCTTGACGGCCATCGCGAGGCGGCGGTGACCGCGCTTGCGCAGCGCGATCGACAGCAGCCACAGCCTGATGGGGCTCACTGCGAGAAGCGTTCGCCGCCGACGGCGCGCAGCTTCGAGCGGTCGTGCGTGGCGGTGATCCGCCGCACGGTGCCCGAGCGCGTGCGCGTCACGAGCGATTCGGTCGTCGCGCCGCCGGCGCTCGGGTAGCGCACACCCTGCAGCACGTCGCCGTCGGTCACGCCGGTGGCCGAGAAGAACACGTCGTCGCCCGCCACGAGGTCGTCGCGATCGAGCACACGGTCGAGCTCGTAGCCGGCCTCCACCGCCGCCTGGCGCTCGGCGTCGTCGCGGGGCCACAGCCGGCCGAGCAGCTGCCCCCCGACGCACTTCACCGCGGCCGCCGAGATCACGCCCTCCGGCGTGCCGCCGATGCCCCACAGCAGATCGACGCGCGAGCGCTCGGTGACCGCGAGCAGGGCAGCCGAGACATCGCCGTGCGCGATCAGGCGCACGCGGGCGCCGGCGTCGCGGATCGCTTTGATGCCCTCCTCGTGGCGGGGGCGGTCGAGCACGACGACCATCACGTCGCTGACCGGACGGCCGGTCCGCTCCGCGACGCGCTTGACGGTCTCGCCGAGCGGACGGTCGAGGTCGAGCAGGTCGGCGATCTCGGGGGCCCCCGCCATCTTCTCCATGTAGACGATCGGGCCCGGGTTGAACATCGTGCCGCGCGCCGAGAGCGCGATCACCGACAGCGCGCTCGGCATCCCGTGCGCTGCCAGGGTCGTGCCCTCCAGCGGGTCGACGGCGATGTCGACCAGGGGTGGCGAGCCATCGCCGATCTGCTCGCCGTTGTAGAGCATCGGCGCCTCGTCCTTCTCCCCCTCTCCGATCACGACCACGCCATCCATCGAGACCGAGTGGAGCATGAAGCGCATGCCGTCCACCGCCGCCTGGTCGGCCGCCTCCTTGTCGCCGCGACCGACGAGCGGCGCGGCCGCGAGCGCCGCGGCCTCGGTCACCCGAACCAGCTCGAGCGCCAGGTTTCGGTCAGGAAGCTGCCGTGTCGGATCGACGTTCACAGCGCGGGAAACGTACAACAGCGCCGCTCCGACTACGATCGTGGCGTGAGCGACCCGGACCTCACGCTGCGGGCCCGACTACCGCCGGCTGACGCTCCGGCGCTCGCGGAGACCCTCGAGGCGGCGCGCGAGCAGCGCGTGGCCGACCGGGTCAGAGAGCCCGACCCGACGCTCTGGGCGCCGGCCGGCACGCCCGAGGTGGCGAACCGGCTCGGCTGGCTGACGATCGCCGAACGGATGCTCGACGAGCTGCTGGAGATCGAACGGGTCGCCGACGGCATCCGCAGCGACGGGCTCACCGACGCGGTGCTGCTGGGCATGGGCGGCTCCTCGCTGGCACCGGAGGTGTTCCGCCGCACTTTCGCCGGCCCGGCCGATGTGCCGGGGGCGCTGCGCCTCCACGTCCTCGACTCGACCGACCCCACCTGGATCGCCGCCGTGCAGGAGGAGATCGACCCCGCGCGCACGCTGTTCATCGTCTCCTCGAAGTCCGGCGGCACGATCGAGCCGCTGTCGCTGTTCGCGCACTTCCACGCGCTGCAGGGCGACGGCTCGCACTTCGTCGCGATCACCGATCCGGGGTCCGGGCTCGCCCAGCTCGCGACCGAGAACGGCTTCCGCCACGTGTTCTACGGCGACCCCGACATCGGCGGGCGCTACAGCGCGCTGTCTCCGTTCGGGATCGTGCCGGCGACGCTGATGGGCGTGGACACGGCCGCCCTCCTGCAAGGAGCATCGCGCGCCTGGGAGACGGCGGCGGAGGACCCGGGCGCGCAGGGCATGCCGGGCGCGGTGTGGCTCGGGGCGGCGCTCGCAGCGCTCGCCCGCTCCGGGCGCGACAAGCTGACCTTCGCGATCGCCCCGTCGCTGCCGGGGCTCGGGCTGTGGCTCGAGCAGCTCTTCGCCGAGTCGACCGGCAAGCACGGCACGGGCATCCTGCCCGTCGCCGATGAGCCGCTCGGCGACCCGGGCGTCTATGGCGAAGACCGCGTGTTCGTGCACCTGCCGGACCCCTCGGCTGCCGACGCCGCGAGCGAGCAGCGGCTCGCCGCGCTCGCAGCTGCCGGGCACCCCGTGATCACGATCCCGACCGCCGGCCCCGAAGACCTGGGCCGCATCTTCCTGATCGCCGAGATCGCGGTCGCCGTCGCCGGCTGGGGCCTCGCCATCAACCCCTTCGATCAGCCCAACGTGCAGCAGGCCAAGGACGCGACGAACCGCGTGCTGGCCGGCTTCGAACAGAGCGGTGCGCTGCCCGACGTGCCCGTCGCCGGGGACACGGAGCTGCGCGAGCTGCTGCTCGGCGAGGGGCCGCCGGCGTACGTGGCGCTGATGGGCTACGTGCCACAGGCCGAGGACTTCGACGCCGCTGCCGCCGAGCTTCGCGAGGCGATCCGCGCGGCGAGGAAAGCGACGACCACGTTCGGGTACGGCCCGCGGTTCCTGCACTCGACCGGACAGTTCCACAAGGGCGGACCGAAGACCGGGCGCTTCCTGCAGCTGCTGCACGAGCCGGCGGGCGACGTCCCGATCCCCGGCCGCGAGTTCACGTTCCGGACGCTCGAGGAAGCGCAGGCGATCGGGGACATCGAGACGTTGCGGGAACTCGGCCTGCCGGCCGAGCGGGTCCGGCTCGCAGGCGAGGATCCATCGGGCGCGGTGCGCGAAATAGCCAAGAGATTGAGGGAGTGGACATGACCCAGATCGGCTTCGTGGGGCTCGGCAAGATGGGCGGGGGCATGACGCACCGCATCAGACGCGACTCCGACAACGAGGTCGTCGCGTTCGACTACGAGGAGAAGGCGGTCAAGCAGGCCGTCAGGAACGGTGCGGCGGGGGCCGTCCTCGCTGCGCGAGCTCGTCAAGAAGCTCGAGCCGCCGCGGCAGGTCTGGATCATGGTCCCCGCGGGCGACCCGACGCAGGAGACGGTCGACAAGCTCGCCAAGCTGCTCGAGCGAGGCGACTCCATCATCGACGGCGGCAACTCGAAATGGACCGACGACAAGCGCCGCGCCTCGGAACTGAAAAAGGCCGGCATCGAATACGTCGACGTCGGCGTCTCCGGCGGTGTCTGGGGGCTCGAAGTCGGGTACTGCATGATGGTCGGCGGGCCCAACCGGGCAGTCAAACGGCTCGCCCCGATCCTTGATGTGCTGGCCCCACCGACGAGCGAGCAGAGCGTCGCGGCGATCGGCAAGCGCGGGTGGATGCACTTCGGTCCCACCGGCGCGGGGCACTACGTGAAGATGGTCCACAACGGCGTCGAGTACGGCCTGATGCAAGCCTACGCCGAGGGCTTCGACGTCTTCGACAAGTGCGAGTACGACCTCGACCAGGCGAAGATCGCCCACCTCTGGGGCCAGGGCTCGGTCGTGCGCTCGTGGCTGCTCGAACTCGCCGCGCGGGCCTTCGAACTCGACGGCAACGGTCTCGAAGCGATCGAGGGCTGGACCGCGGACTCGGGCGAGGGCCGCTGGACGATCGCAGACGCGACCGCCCACGATGTGCCGACGCCGGTGATCACCGCCTCGCTCTACGAGCGCTTCCGCTCCCGCGGCAACGGCGAGTTCGCCGACAAGGTGGTCGCAGCGCTGCGAAACCAGTTCGGCGGCCACGCCGTAGTCGCCGCGCCGAAAGGCGCCGCGGCGGCCAAAGCGGCGCCCAGAAGCGCCGGAGCGGCGAAACGACGCGCTGCCTCCAAAACGGCGGCCAGAGGCGCGGGAGCGGCGGCGAAACCCGCGTCTCCTTCCAGAGCGGGCAAAGGCGCCAAAGGAGCCAAACCCGCCAAGCGGGCGAGGCGCCAAAGGCGGCATCGCCGCGAAAGGAGCCGGGCGCGCAAAAGGCGCGAAAGGCGCCGGGACGCGGCGCCGGGCCTCACATCGCGCCGGCGCGAAGGCGGCAGGTAAACGCTGATGGCGGTTGCGGCCGGAAGACCGACCGAGCGAAAGCAACCCGAGAACCCCCTCACCGCCGGCCTGGAGCGCCAGCCGGTCCCGCCGACGACGCTCGTGATCTTCGGCGCGACCGGCGACCTCGCGCGGCGCAAACTGCTGCCCGCGCTCTACAACCTCGCCCACGACGGCGCGCTGCCCGAGCGCTTCTACCTGGTCGGCGTCGCGCGCAAAGAAAAAGAACCACGACGACTACCGCAGGGAGTGCGAGGAAGCGATCGAGCGCTTCTCGCGCCGCAAGCCCGACCCCGAGGTGCTCAAGGGGCTGCTCGAGAACGTCCGCTACGTGCCGGGCACCTTCGACGAAGACTCCGTCTACGCGACGCTGGGCGGCCAGCTCGACGAGTTCGAGAAGGCGGCGGGCGAGCCGCTGAACCGCGCCTTCTACCTCTCCACCGCGCCGGCCTTCTTCCCGGTGATCGTCGGCAAGCTCGGCGAGAGCAAGCTCTCCGAGCACCCCGACGCACAGGTGCGCTGCGTCATCGAGAAGCCGTTCGGCACCTCGCTCGAGGAGGCGCGCGAGCTCAACCGCGAGGTGCTCGCCGTCTTCGAAGAGAGCTCGGTCTACCGCATCGACCACTACCTCGGCAAGGAGACCGTCCAGAACCTGCTGGCGTTCCGCTTCGCCAACGGCATGTTCGAGCCGCTGTGGAACCGCAACTACATCGACTACGTACAGATCACCGCGGCCGAGGACATCGGCGTCGGCACGCGCGCGGAGTACTACGACTCGGCCGGCGCGCTGCGCGACCTGATCCAGAACCACATGATGCAGCTGCTCTGCCAGGTGGCGATGGAGCCGCCCGTCAACTTCAACGCCGAAGAGGTGCGCAACGAGAAGGTGAAGGTGCTCGACGCGATCCCCGAGCCGACGCCCGGCGACATCGACCAGATGGCCGTCCGCGCGCAGTACGGACCCGGGCACGCCGGCGGCGAGGACGTGCCGGGCTACCTCGAAGAGGAAGGCGTGCCGGCCGACTCGAACACGGAGACCTACGCCGCGCTGCGCCTGGAGGTCGACAACTGGCGCTGGGCGGGCGTGCCGTTCTACCTGCGCACGGGCAAGCGCCTCGCGCGCAAGGTCACCGAGATCGCGGTCACGCTCAAGCCGGTCCCCCACCTCGCCTTCAGCCAGGACGGCTCGCTGGGCGTGCAGCCGAACCAGCTCGTGCTGACGGTGCAGCCGAACGAAGGCGTCTCGCTGCGGATCGGCGCCAAGATCCCCGGCACGCGGATGATCATCCGTCCGGTCAACATGGAGTTCCTCTACGGGACCGCGTTCCTCTCGCAGTCCCCCGAGGCCTACGAGCGGCTGATCACGGACGCGATGCGCGGCGACCCGACGCTGTTCACCCGCAACGACGAGGTCGAGGGTCAGTGGCGGATCTGCGACCCGATCGTCAAACGCTGGGAACAGATCGCCGGGCCCGCTGCCGAAATACGAAGCCGGGTCCCAGGGCCCGGCGGAGGCGACGGCGCTCCTGCGCGACGGCGACAGCTGGCGCGCGATCTGATGTCCCGCACCGACGCGGTCTGGAGCGAGCAGGGCACGACGCCGGACCGGATCGAAGCGGCGCTCCGAGAGCTTCTGATCGAAGCCCACGCCCAACGGGAGGAGGTGTTCCCCGCGCGCGTGCTGAACATGATCACGTTCGTGGACCTCGACTGGACCGGCGAGATCGCCAACCGGCTGCGCGGGGTCGGGCGCTACCACGCCTCGCGCCTCGTCGTGCTCGCCTACGAGCCCAAGCGCGAGCGCCTCGACGCGCGCGTGACCGTCTCCACCGACGACCCGGCGATGCCAGGCGAACTGACGCTGCTGCGCGAGACGGTCGTGGTCGAACTCGGCGACCGCCATCTCGACGACCTGCGGACGATCGCCGACCCGCTCGTGGTCACCGACCTGCCGACGCTGCTGTGGTCGCCGCACGGCCACCACGAGATCATCGACGAGCTGCTCCCGCTCGCCCAGGCCGTGCTGCTGGACTCGGTCGAGGAGCCCGACCACACCGAGGCCCTCGACCGCGCGGCCACGCTCAGCAAGCGCGCCTACGTCGTCGACCTCGCCTGGCTGCGCTCGACGCCCTGGCGCGAGCGCGTGGCGGCGATGTTCGACCCGCCCTGGTTCCGGCCGGAGCTGAGGCTGCTGTCCTCGGTGACGGTTCGCCACCACCCCCGCTCGACCGCCGCGGCGGCGTTGCTCGTGGGCTGGCTGGCCTCGCGCCTGCATTGGCAGAGCTCACGGCTGGTCGGAGTCAACGGGGAGCTGACAGGCAAGGCGCACGCGAGCCGTCAGGACGTCGCCGTGCGCCTCCAGACAGCACCCGAGCTGCAGGTGCCCGGCCTCCAGGGCCTCACGATCGAGACGGCGGCCGGTCACCGCCTGCGCCTCGACCGCGGCCCGGGCGGGCTGCGCGCGCGCTTCTCCGGCCCGCGGGAAGCCGACCGCGAGTGGACGATCCCGGGCGCCTCGCGGGGCGAGACCGGCGTGCTCGGCGAGGGCATCCGCCAAGCGCTGCTGCGCGACCCGACCTACCTGCCGGCGCTGGGCGACGCACGGAGCGATGCTCGCGTGACACGGCTGACGACCTGCCCCGACGCGCCAGAGCGTCGCCGTCCGGGCCGCCGCGCACGTCGCGCGCACGCTCGCGGAGGCGCGCGCGCAGCGCGGCGTCGCGCACCTCGGTCTGAGCGGCGGCACCACCCCTGGCCTGACCTACGAGCTGCTCGGCGCCGATCCGGCGGCGACGGCCGAGACGCACATCTGGTTCGCGGACGAGCGCTGCGTCGCGCCCGAGAACGAGGAGAGCAACTACCGCCTCGCGCGCGAAACGCTGCTCGACCCAGCCGGCATCGCGCCTGATCACGTGCACCGGATGCCCGGGGAGCTGGGCCCGAGCGACGGCGCGGAGAGCTACGAGCTCGAGCTGCTTGCGACGCTCGGCGAGGAACCGGCGCTGCCCGTGCTCGACCTGATCGTCCTGGGGATCGGCCCCGACGGGCACATCGCCTCCCTGTTCCCCGGCGCGCGGACGCTCGACGCCGCCGAGGACGCGATCTGCCACGGCGTCACCGACTCGCCGAAGCCACCGCCGGAGCGGGTCACGCTCAGCCTCGCGATGCTGCACGCGGCGCGCGGGTGCCTGCTGCTCGCGACCGGCGCGTCGAAGGCGGACGCCGTCGACGCGATGCTGGGCGAGCCCTCCAAGCACGTTCCCGCGAGCCTGCTGCGTCGCGAGCGCCTGACGGTGATCGTCGACGACGCCGCGGCCCCGCGCGGCCGTGAGCTCGCCGCGGGCGGTTCTGGTCCGCCACACCGAGACCGAGTGGACGCTGAGCGGCCAGCACACCGGCCGCACCGACATCCCGCTGACGGAGCACGGGCGCGACGCCGCGCGCGCGCTCGCCGCGCCGGTGTCCACGTGGCAGTTCGAACGCGTCCTCTGCAGCCCGCTGCGCCGCGCGCTCGAAACCTGCGAGCTGTGCGGCCTTGGCGAGCGCGCCGAGCAGACCGAGCTCTTGCTCGAGTGGAACTACGGCGAGTACGAGGGGCTGACCAGCCCCGAGATCGAGGAGCTGAACCCAGGCTGGAGCCTGTGGCGCGACGGCTGCCCCGGCGGCGAGCAGCCGGCTGAGGTGGGCGCACGCGCCGACCGCGTCGTCGAGGAGATCCTGGCCGGACCGGGCCCCGTCGCCGTCTTCTCGCACGGCCATTTCCTGCGCGTGCTCGGCGCTCGCTGGATCGAGTTCGAGCCGGCCGGCGGCGGGCGCCTCGGCCTCTCCCCCGGCTCGCTCTCGCTGCTCGGCGAAGAGCACGCCGCGCGGATCCTCGCGGCCTGGAACGTCCTGCCCGCCGTTTACGAGCTGTGAAGCCGGCCGGCGCGCCGGCGATGCCGCGCTAGAGTAACCCGCAATCTGCCGATGGCGGTGCGTCCGGTCAAGACCAACCCCCTCGCCAACGACGCGGAGTGCGTACTCGCCGCGATGGACCAGACGCGGGAGCGCACGCTGGCGCTGGTCGCGCCCTTCTCCGACGAAGCAGCTCGAGGCACAGCTCTCGCCGATCATGAGCCCGCTCGTGTGGGACCTGGCGCACATCGCCGCCTACGAGGACCTCTGGCTCGCACATCGCCACGGCGACGAGGAGCTGCTCCGCGCCGATCTCGCCGCGGTCTACGACGCCTTCGAGACCCCGCGCGCGGTGCGCGGCGAGGTCGAGCTGCTGGGGGCTCGTGCCGCCCGCGAGTACATGGCGGCGGTCCGAGCGCGCACCGTGGATGTGCTCGAACGGTGCGGCACCGGCGACGGCGTTCTCTGTGAGATGGTGCTGCGCCACGAGCTCCAGCACACCGAGACGATGTTCCAGACGCTGGCGCTCGCGGGCATGCTCGTCGACGGCGAGCCGCTCGCGGCTCTCGGCGACAAGGACGGCTGGATCGGGTTCCCCGCGGGCAGCTTCGCGATGGGCGCCGGCGAGGACGGCTTCGCCTACGACAACGAGCGCCCGCGCCACGACGTGCACGTCCCCGCCTTCCGCATCGCGCGCCGGCCTGTCACGAACGCGACTTGGATGACGTTCAGCGAGGGTGGCGGCTACGAACGGCGCGAGTGGTGGTCGGACGAGGGCTGGGCGTGGAAGGAGGAGTACGACATCGGCCACCATCCAACCGTGGCAGCGGGTGGTCTGGAGGCGCCTGTCTGCCACGTGAGCTGGTTCGAGGCCGACGCCTTCGCCCGCGCGCACGGTGCGCGCCTCCCGACAGAGCAGGAGTGGGAGCGGGCGGCGACCTCGGAGCAGAGGCCGGTGGGAATCGGCGCGGTCTGGGAGTGGACCGCCTCCAGCTTCCTCCCGTACCCCGGGTTCGCGGCATACCCCTACCGGGAGTACTCAGAGGTGTTCTTCGGCGAGCGCTACCGGGTGCTGCGCGGTGGCTCCTGGGCCACCTCCCCCCGAATCGCGACGCCGACGTTCCGCAACTGGGACCTGCCCGAGCGCCGGCAGATCTTCGCGGGGCTGCGCCTGGCCGAGGACGGAGCCGGCTGATGGCGTGGTCCCCCCCGTGGTCGGCGCTCTCGGCAATAACGATCGAGTCGCACCTCGACGGCCAGGCCGAGCGCTCGCTGGCCGACGACGTGCTCGACGGGCTCACCCGGCCGTTCAAGGAGCTGCCGCCGAAGCACTTCTACGACGCGCGCGGCGCCGAGCTGTTCGACCGTATCTGCGAGCTGCCCGAGTACTACCCGACGCGCACCGAGCGCGCGATCCTCGAGCGCTCGGCGGACGAGATCGCAGAGGTCACCGGCGCCGTCGAGCTCGTGGAGCTCGGCTCGGGCACCGCCGCGAAGACGCGCGTGCTGCTCGATGCGCTGCACGCCGCCGGCACGCTGCGCCGGTACGTGCCGCTCGACGTCACCGAGTCGATGGTGCGCGACTGCGCGCGGGAGCTCACGCGCGAGTACCCGGGGCTGCAGGTCCACGGGGTGATCGGCGACTTCGAGCGCCATCTGGACCGCGTGCCGCCCGCCGAGGGGCCGCGGATCGTCGCCTTCCTCGGCGGCACGATCGGCAACTTCCCCCCCGGGAGCCGCCGGCGCTTCCTGCGTCAGATCGGACGTCTGCTCGGCCCCGAGGACCACCTGCTGATGGGGACGGATCTGGTGAAGGACCCGAGCGTGCTGGAGGCCGCCTACGACGACGCCGACGGCGTCACCGCCGAGTTCAACCGCAACGTGCTGCTGGTGCTGAACCGCGAGCTGGACGCCGACTTCGACCCCTGCGATTTCGAGCACGTGGCGCTGTTCGATCGCGAGCACGAGTGGATCGAGATGCGGCTGCGGGCGCGGAAGGACGTGACCGCGGTGATCCGGGACCTGGAGATGGAGGTCCGCTTCGAGGCGGGCGAGGAGCTGCGAACCGAGATCAGCGCCAAGTTCACGCCCGAGCGGCTGCGCGGCGATCTGGCCGCGGCCGGGCTCGAGCTGGCGCACTGGTTCACCGATCCGGAGGAGCTGTTCGCCCTCACGCTCTCGCGCGCCACGGCGGTGTAGGCTCCGCCGTCGATGCAGATCGAGGGCGCGACAGCGATCGTCGTGGGCGGGGCCTCCGGGCTCGGCGAGGCGACCGTGCGCGCGCTGGCCGAGCGCGGCGCGACCGTCACGATCGCCGACGTCAACGCGGAGAAGGGTGAGGCGCTGGGCGAGGAGCTCGAGGCCGACTTCGTCGCCTGCGACGTGCGCGAGGAGGCCCAGGTCGAGGAGGCCGTCGGCCGCGCCGCCAAAGCAGGCACGCTGCGCATCGCGGTCTGCTGCGCCGGGACGGGCTGGGCGCAGAAGGTCGCCGGCTCGAAGGGCCCGCACGACCTGCTGCCCTTCGAGACGATCATCCAGATCAACCTGATCGGGACTTTCAACGTGCTGCGCTACGCCGCGAGCGCGATGATCGCCACCGAGCCCGACGCCGACGGCGAACGCGGCGTGTGCGTGAACACGGCGTCGATCGCCGCCTTCGACGGCCAGATCGGCCAGATCGCCTACTCGGCCTCCAAGGGCGGCGTGGTCGGGATGACGCTGCCCGCCGCGCGCGATCTCAGCCAGTACGGGATCCGCGTCAACACCATCGCGCCGGGCCTGTTCGACACGCCGCTGCTGGCGGCGCTGCCCGAGGAAGCGCGCGCCGCGCTCGGAGCGGGCGTGCCGTTCCCGCGCCGGCTCGGCGCGCCCGCAGAGTACGCGCAGCTCGCGTGCCAGATCGTCGAGAACCGGATGCTCAACGGCGAGACGATCCGGCTCGACGGCGCGCTGCGCATGCCGCCGCGCTGACCATGATCGTCAGCCGGTCCTTCGTCGTCGCCGACTGGACCGCCGAACCGAGCCCACCCGGGCTGCCGATCGCGGGGCTGCACGTGCATCACGACGACGACGAGTGCTGGATCGTCAAGAGCGGACGGCTCGGCTTTCAGCTGGGCGAGCACGAGCGGCTCGTGAACGCGGGCGAATCGCTGCTGGTCGAGCGGGGTACGCCCCACTCCTACTGGAACCCCGGCCCCGACCCGTCCGAGTACCTGCTGGTCATGACACCGCGGATCCACGCCCTGATCGAGGCGCTGCACTCAGGCCAGCGCAGCGACTGGCAGACGATCTTCCGCGAGCACGCCTCCGAGCTGCTCGCCTAGACCCTCAGCTCGGTGGAGATCGACGGGGCGCTCACGAGCGTCTGCAGCACGACGCAGTAGCGCTCGGTGAGCTTCAGCAGCGTCGCGAGCTGCTCCTCGTCGGCGTCGGTGTCGAGGTCGAAGGTGAGGCGGATCGCCCCGAAGCCGACGGGCGCCTCGCGGTCGACGCCCAGCGTGCCGCGGAAGTCCAGGTCGCCCTCGGCGCTGACCGTGCCCTCACGCAGCGCGATCCCGAGCGAGGTCGCGACCGCGCGCATCGTCACGCCGGCGCACGCGACCAGCGCCTCCAGCAGCATGTCGCCCGAGCACAGCTGCGTGCCGTCGCCGCCGCTAGCCGGGTGAAGACCGGCCTCGTGGAGCGCGCGCCCGGTCTGGACCGAGCAGCTCACGCCCTCGCCGAGCGTGCCGGACGCGCTCAGCGTCACGAGTGCCGCCTCCGGTTCGGAGCGGTAGCGCCCCTTCAGCGGCGCCTGGATCGACTTCAGCTCGGCCTGGTCCATCGGCCGATCCTAACCGCGCCGGGAGAGGGACCCGCCTAGCTGAGGCGTTCGACCAGCATCGCCATGCCCATCCCGCCGGCGACGCACATCGACTCGATTCCGTACGTGCCGTCGAGCGTCTCGAGGTCGTTGATGAGCGTGGTCATGATGCGCGCGCCGGTCATGCCGAACGGGTGGCCGAGCGCGATCGCGCCGCCGAACGGGTTCAGCTTCTCGTCGTCGATCCCGAGGTCTTCCTTGCAGGGCACGATCTGCGCGGCGAACGCCTCGTTGATCTCGACGACGTCGATGTCGTCCATCGTCATCTTCGTCGCGGCGAGCAGTTTCTCGATCGCGGGGATCGGGCCGAGGCCCATGATCTCAGGGCGGATCGCGGCGACCGTGGAGGCGATGATCCTGACTTTCGGTGTCAGCCCGAGCTCCTTCGCGCGCTCGTCGCTCATGACCAGCAGCGCCGCCGCGCCGTCGTTCAGCGGGCAGGCGTTGCCGGCCGTCACCGAGCCGTCCGGCTTGAACGCCGGCGGCAGCTGCGAGAGCTTCTCGTAGCGTCGTCCCGGGCCGCGGGCCGTCGTCCTTGGTGACGATCTGCTCGGGCACCTCGACCTCGTTGCCCTCCTTGTCGGTGACCGTGTGGGCCGGCGCGGTGACAGGGACGATCTCCTTGTCGTAGTGGCCGGACTCCTGCGCGTCGACCGCGCGGTTCTGCGAGATCACCGCCCACTCGTCCTGCGCCTCGCGGCTGACCTTGCAGCGGTCGGCCACGTTCTCGGCCGTCAGGCCCATCGGGATGTAGACGTTGTAGACCGAGTTCTCCGAGCCGTCGAGCTGCGGGTGGAACTGGAAGTCGGCGCCTTTGCCGGCGCGCGAGACGGCCTCGACGCCCGAGGCGATGTAGGTGTCGCCCTCGCCGGCCTTGATCGCGTGGAAGGCCATGCGGGTGGTCTGCAGCGAGGAGGCACAGAAGCGGTTGACGGTGGTGCCCGGGACGTGGTGGTCGATCCCTGCGAGCAGCGTCGCGTTGCGGCCGATGTTGTAGCCGGACTCGCCCTCGGCGAAGCCGCAGCCCATCATCACGTCGACGATCGAGCCCGGCTCGACCTGCGGGTTGCGCTCGATGATCGCCTTCAGCGGCACCGCCGCCAGGTCGTCGGCGCGCACCGATTTCAGAGACCCCTTGACCGCCCTTCCGATGGGCGTGCGAACGGCGTCGACGATCACTGCTTCGGGCATCTGGGGATCAGTCTCCTTGGTCGGTGGAACGCGCGGCGGGACGTCAGCGCGGGGTGCTTGATCCTAGAAGAAAGGGCCCAAACACGCGTTCGGGGCGGCGCGCGCTTGCTCAACCGGATCCGTGCAGCCGGTCGAGCCCGCGTCGCACTTCAGCGCTCGGTCTCGCGCGATCGGACGTAGACATCCTCAAGCATCCGGCGCGTCCGATCCGTCCTCGGCGGTGACAACGTGGGCGAGCTCCATCTCCATCGCCGCCCACTGTCCGCGCCATGTCCCGTGAACCGGCGTCCAGACGAAGAACGAGATCTCCGTTGGAACGGCACCTCGCAGGCGCTCGACAGCTGGACGATCGGGATAGGCGTCGAACTCAGCCTCTGTGCTGGGCTCGGATCGCCTCGATGCCTCGGTACACGGCGTGATCGGGGTCCTCTCGCGCGTTGCCGAAGCTCGCCGTCGCTCGACCTGCCACGGCACGCGCGGAGGTTCCCGGCTCACGCCGTTGAACCCCGTCGTAGCCGGGCGAACCAGGTTCTCGTTCTCCTGGTCTGCCGCCATCGGCCTCAGCTCAGAGGTCCAGCGCGAAACACCCGAGCTCGTCGAACCCGACGTGGTGCGCGAGCTCGTGGCGCACCGTGCGCGTGACCTGGTCGCGCAGCATGTCGCCGTCGTGGCCGAAGTCTCGGCGCAGGGTGTCGCGGAAGATCACGATCCGGTCGTGGCGGTCGTCGCGCGCGACGGTGTCGCCTTCGTAGAGGCCGTAGGCGCCGGCCCGCCGGCCGCCGTCGGAGATCACCACGGCGACGTGAGCGAGCGCGTTGCGCAGCAGGTCCGGGAGGTCGTCGAGCGCCTCGCGCACGAGCTCCTCGAAGTCCGCGTCGTCGAGCGGATCGAGCTCGAGGAACTCGCTTTCCTCGGGATCGACCGCGAGCCCCTCCCGCGCCAGGCGCTCGGAGTTGCGCACGATCTCTTCGAACTCGGTCTCGGACTCGGGGTCGCGCCAGCCGGCCATCCTGACGGCGACGAAGGCCACTGCGCCCATCAGCGCGGCGGCGACGATCACGCCGAGCGCCACGTCCTCGAGGGCGCGCACCGCCCCGATCGAGCTGAAGCCCTGACCCGACCACGATCACGACCAGCCCCAGCGACAGCGCGATCAGCGCCGCGAAGCCGACGCGGCGGAGAGCTCCTTGGGGCGCGTGGTCGCTGGGGCGCCGCATCTCAACTCCCCCTATTTCAGCGTGCGGGCGATGACCAGCCGCTGGATCTCGTTGGTGCCCTCATAGATCTGGGTGATCTTGGCGTCTCGCATCATGCGCTCGACCGGGTACTCCTTCACGTAACCGTAGCCGCCGAGGACCTGCACGGCCTCCACCGTCACATCCATCGCGGTGTCCGAGCAGAAGACCTTGGCCATCGAGGAGTACTTGCCTTTCTCGGCGTGGTTCTGGTCGGCCATCGCGCACGCCTTGTAGAGCAGCTCTCGGGCGGCCGCGGTGCGCAGCTCCATGTCGGCGAGCTTGAACTGGATCGCCTGGAACTCGTTGATCGGCTGGCCGAACTGCCGGCGCTCCTTTGCGTACTCGACCGCGTAGTCGGTCGCGCCCTGGGCGATGCCGACCGCCTGCGCTGCGGCGCCGAGGCGCGTGCGCTCGAGCGTGCCGAGCGCCACCGACAGGCCGCGGCCGACCTCGCCGATCACGTTCTCCTTCGGTACTCGCACGTCCTCGAAGATCGGCTGCCCCGTCGGCGAGGCGCGGATGCCGAGCTTGTGCTCGAGCTTGCCGACGCTGAAACCGGGCCGGTCGGCCTCGACCACGAAGGCGGTGATCCGCCGCGTCTCGCGGTCGGTGACCGCGAAGCAGATGTAGAAGTCGGCGATGCCGAGGTTCGAGATCCAGTTCTTGGTGCCGTTGATGACCCAGTCGTCGCCGTCCGGCACCGCAGTGGTTTTCATCCCGGCCGGGTCGGACCCGGCCTCGGGCTCGGAGAGAGCGAACGCGGGGGACCACTCGCCGGTGGCGCAGCGCGGCAGGAAGCGCTCCTTGAGCTCGTCCGAGCCGAAGAGCTGGATCGGCAGCGTGCCCAGCTCCTGGACCATCAGGATCAGCGCGCACGAGGCGTCGACCTTGGCGATCTCCTCGACCGCCATGTTCAGCATCAGTGTGCCGGTGCCCGTGCCGCCGTACTCGACCGGGAAGGGGAGGCCGAGGATGTCCTGCTCGGCCAGCAGCCGCCGCACGTCCCAGGGGTACTCGGCCTTCTCGTCGATCTCGCTGGATCGCGGGGCGATCCGCTCGCGGGCGATCTGGCCGATCGTGGCGCAGAAGTCGAGGTTCTCCTGCGGGATCGTGTAGACGTCGCTGACCGCCTCCATAGGCGTTGATCCTAGCCATGCCGGGGGGGCGGCGCGACGCTCCGACGGCCGGCCGCCGTCGTTTCGGGCCCGGGGGGCTCGGGCAGTCGCGTCGTCGAACGCGACCCGTACCGCGAGCCGCCGGCCTACTGGCCCGGTCTCACCCTCTCCGCCCCCGCCGAGCCCGTGCCGCAGGCCGCTAGGCTCAGCGACGTGAGCACCCGCGAGGATCTGCAGATCGACCCTGCGCGTCTCTCTGAGTGGATGGCCGCTGACGCCGAGCTCGAGGTGATCGACGTGCGCGAGCCGTACGAGCGCGAGGCCGGCCATCTCGATGGCAGCCGCCACATCGAGCTGACTCGGCTGACGGGCGAAGCCGCGAGCATCGATCGCGACCGACCGGTGGTGTTCTACTGCCGCGTCGGCTCGCGCTCTCGGATGGCGGCGGAAGCGTTCCGCACCGCCGGCTACGAGGCCTACTCCCTGGAGGGCGGGCTGGTGCGATGGGCCGAGGAGGGCCGGCCGCTGTCGCCGGAGGGCGGCACGGTGGCCGAGCACTAGCCGCGCCGATGGAGCCGTTCGACGCCGCCTGGCGTGCCGAGCGCGAGGCGGCCCAGCAGCGTGCGGTCCCATCCGGGCGCGTCACGCTCAGCTGCTCGGCGCCGTTCGCGACCGGCGGGCTCGGCCGGCACATGCAGGAGCTGTCGGGCGCGCTCGGCCGCGCCGGGGCCCAGACCCATCTGGTGTGCGGGCCCTCGGCGGAGCATCGTGGCGTCGCACCGCCGCGCGAGCGGGTCGAGGTCCGTCCCGGGCCGCTCACCCGGCTCGGCACGCGCGCGCTGACCCCCTCGCCGGCGTGGAGCACCTGGCAGTCCGCCCGCGGCTACGACCTCGGTGCGCGCCGCCACATCGGCGCCGGAGACCACCTGCTGGCCTTCAACGGACAGGCGCTCGCACAGCTCCGCTCGGCGCGCTCGGCCGGCTTCCAGACCGCCTCGCTCGTCTCGGCGACAGCGCACATGCAGCACGTCGCCGAGCGCCATCGCCTGGCTCACAGCCGTCACCCGCTCGAGCGTCCGTGGGGACCCAGGGTGCTCGCGCGCAACCTCGCTGAGTACGAGCTCGCCGACTCGATCTTGGTGGCGACGGAGCACATCCGCGAGACGTTCCTCGCCGCGGGCACGCCCGAAGAGCGCGTGCGGATGTTCCCGCTCACGCCGGCCCCCCGCTACCAGCCCGGCGAGCGCGTCGGCTCGCCCCGCTTCGAGATCCTCTACGTCGGCAGCCTGTCCGTCTCGAAGGGCGTACCGGTGCTCGTCGATGCCGTGCGGCGACTCGACGCGCCCGAGCTGCGCCTGGTGCTGCTCGGCGGCTGGGCCTCGCGCGGCATGCGCCGCTTCCTGACCGCAGCGACAGCGGCGGACCCGCGCATCGTCGTGAAGCTCGGCGACCCACTCGAGCAGCTGCGCAGCGCGGACCTGTACGTCCACCCGAGCTACGACGACGGCTTCGGCTACTCGCCCGCCGAGGCGCTCGCTGCCGGGGTGCCCGCGATCGTGACCGAGGACACGGGCATGAAGGAGCTGATCGCCCCGGGCCGCGGGCTCGTCGTGCCCACCGGCGACGAGGACGCGCTCGCCGAAGCGCTGGCTGCGGCATACCGCCGCGAGATCCTAAGCCTCTAGGGTTGGCGCCGATGGCCGGGGCGAGCCACACGATGCGGCGCCTTGCCGGCGGCTGGCGCGCGATGCGCCACGGCCGCGCCGACGCGCGCCTCGAGCCGCAGCTGCGCCGCGGCCAGGCCGGCACGCTGGTGCTCTCACCCCACCTCGACGACGCCGTGCTGGACTGCTGGGGGGAGCTGGCCTCGGGGGATGAGGTGCGCGTGGTCAACCTGTTCGCAGGCGTGCCGCCGGCGGGCACCGCGGTGCCGCTTTGGGATCGCATCACCGGCGCCTCGGACTCCTCGGCACGGGTGCGCGAGCGCCTCGCCGAGGACGCGAGCGCGCTGGCCCTCGCCGGGCGCGAGCCGATCAACCTGCCGCTGCTGGACTCGCAGTACCCCCGGCCGCAGCGCCCTGGGCCCGGCGACCTCGACCGCGAGCTGGCGGCGCGGCTCGCGGGCGAGAGCTTCGCTCGCGTGCTCGCCCCCGCCGCGATCGGCGGGCATCCCGACCACCTGCTCGCGCGGCGCTACGCCCGCGTGCTCGCGCGCGCCGGCTTCGCGGTCACGCTGTACGCGGACCTCCCCTATTGCGTCGCCCACGGCTGGCCCGGCTGGGTCGACGGCCGGGGGGACGATCCATATCGCGACGTCGACGCGTTCTGGAGCCCCTTCCTCGCGGGCGTACCCGAGCTCGGACCGCTGCGCGCGGCGCGGGTCGTGCGCCTGGACGATGCGGCCGCGGCGGCGAAGCTCGAGGCGATCCGCTGTTACCGCTCTCAGCTGCCCGCCCTGTCGGCCGGCGCGCGTGGCCTGCTCGAGGACCCGGAGATCCACCGCTACGAGGTCTTGTGGGAGCTCGGCGTTCATACTTCCCCGCAGCGAGCCGACAGGGAGGGATAGGAGATGGATGAGTTCGAGCAGGTCCGCCGCGGCGAGGGATGGGCTGTCGCGAGCCTCGACGACCTCGGCGACGGCCCGGGCTTCCGCAAGGTCCGCCACGGGCTCGGCGTGACGGCATTCGGCGTCAACGCGATCGTGCTGCCGCCCGGCATCGAGACCGGCTTCCACTTCCACGACGAGCAGGAGGAGCTGTATTTCGTCCACAGCGGCACGATCGAGATGGAGTTCGGCGACGGCTCCGTTGAGACGATCGCCGCCGGCGGCCTGGCCCGGGTGGACCCTGCGACCCACCGCAAGATCCGCAACTCCGGCAGCGCCGAGGCGGTCTACGTGATCGTCGGCGGCAAGGACGGCTACGTCGGCCGCGACGGTCAGGTGCCGGAGGGCGAGGAGGGCCGCGTGCGCGCCCTGCACGACCTCCGGGGCGAGGAGGAGAGCTGAACGAGGAGGCCGGCAGCGGCGCGCGGCTGCCGATCCGCGGCGCGCTCTCGCTGCCGCTCTCCGAGATCACCCTGCGCACGAGCCGCTCCTCGGGCCCCGGCGGCCAGCACGCCAACGTCACCGCCTCGCGCGTGGAAGCCGTCTTCGACGTCGCCGCATCCCGCACGCTCAGTACCGAGGAGCGCGAGCGCGTGATCGAGCGGATCGGCCCCCGGGTGGTCGCGGTCGCGCAGGACGCGCGTTCGCAGGCGCGGAACCGCGAGCTGGCGCTGGAGCGGCTGGCCGGGCGCATCGCGCGGGCGCTCGAGGTGCCGCGCAGCCGCACGGCGACGAGGCCGACGGCCGCCTCGCGCCAACGCCGCCTGGCCGAGAAGCGCCGCAACGCGCAGCGCAAGCAGGAGCGCCGCCCGCCGCCGGAGGGCTAGTTCAGGAGCTCGCGCACGTAGCGTCCGTGCAGCCGGCCCAGCGAGGTCTTCTCGGGGTGGAAGCCGATCGCGTCCCACAGCTCGCCCATCGCGGGCGCCCACGCGAGGATCAGGTACACGCCGAGGACGAGCGCGGCCGTCCGCAGCCAGCGCGAGGCCGACAGGGCCGCCAGGGGCAGCACCCACACCACGTACCACGGCAGCACCCAGCTGAGCGTGACGAGCAGGGCGACGCTTGCCCAGCCGCAGGCCGCGATCGTCCGCTGCGCGCCGTCGGGGCCGCCGCGGGCGCCGGGCCGCCACGCGTACCAGCAGCACGCCAGCACCGAGAGCACGAGCGCGACGCTGAGGATTTTGTGGAGCGTTTCGGTCTCGCCGCCGGCGCCGACCGCGAGCCCGAGCAGGTTCGGCACGCTCTCGTTGGTCACGAGCCGGCTCTGCGTGCTGAGGTCGGGGATGTGCAGGCCGAAGGCGAGCAGGCTGAGCGCCGCGATCACGATGCCCGTGAGGACCATGCCCGCGATCACCTGCGCCAGCGCGCGGCGGTAGTTCGCGAGCCCCGCGAGCACGACCGGGATCAGCACCGCGGCGCTGGCCTTCAGGCCTGCGGCCACGACGAGCGCCGCACCGGCCCCCAGCAGCGCGGGTGAGGGCGGCGTGAGCCATTCATGCGGCGGCGGTCGCCGCGGCCGGCCCCGCTCGGAGTCGCGCGCCCGCAGCAACAGGTAGAAGGCGCCGACGATGCACAGCATCATCAGGAAGTCGTTGTGGTCGCCCCCGAGGCCCCAGACGAGAACGATCGGGTTCAGCCCGACGAACGCGACCGCCCAGATCGGGTCGCGGTCGAGCTTGCGCGCGCAGAGGTAGACCAGGGCGAGCGTGCCGAGGCTCGCGACGGCGAGCACCACCTTCAGCGCCCAGAACGACGCGGCCACCCCGAGCGGCACCACGAGGAAGGTGAGCATCGTGAACAGCGGGCCGTACGGGCTGAGGAGCTGGTGCCAGTTGCTGAGCGCGTAGCTCGGATCGTCGTGGGGCTCGAGGATCGGGATCGTGGTGTACGGGTTCAGGTGATGGACCGCCTCCATGCGCCCGTAGTTGATGTAGTTGAAGACGTCGGTGAGGGCCAGCGGCGGCGAGAGGATGAACGTCACGTGCACCGCCAGCACCGCCGCGAGGATCCAGCGGGGCTGAACCCGCACCGATCCCTTGAGCACCACCGCGTAGGCGATGTACATCGCGATGATCGCGGCGCTGAACCAGTACTTCAGCGTGGTGCCGTTGTCGCTCAGCCCCGGCCAGAGACCGCCGAGCGGCCCGGCCATCCAGTGCGGGTAGAACTGTTCGTGGGTCGTCGGCGACAGCACGCTCGGCCGGTTCGCCGCCATCAGGACGACGAACAGGCACAGCAGGACGATCAGCGCCAGGGACGCGCCGACGGCCAGCGGCCAGAACCGCGCGCCGGTGCGCTCGCCCGAGCCGCCCCGCGCGAGACCGCCCCGTTGCGGCAGGGCGCCGTCGGGCAGTGGCAGCGTGTGGGCATCAGTCGTCAAGGGAGGCCTACCAACGCAGAGGGCCCGCGTGAGCGGGCCCCCGAGCAGCGTTCCGTTCCAGTCGGAATCAGATGGTCGTGACGTTTACGGCCTTCGGGCCCTTGTCGCCCTGCTCCGGGTCGTAGGACACCTTGGCGCCCTCCTGGAGCGAGCGGTAGCCCTCGCCGTTGATGCCGGTGTGATGGACGAAAAGGTCCTTGTCACCGTCGTCGGGCGTGATGAACCCGAACCCCTTGTCGTCACTGAACCACTTGACTGTGCCGGTTGGCATTACGTGAACTCCTCCACGGTATGTGCGAGGCTGCTACGCGGAGGATGCTGCTCAGAGCTTCGACCTGCGAGCGCTTGCACTACTTTCGCCGGACCGTTTGCCCGGCCATACCGCACGACCGTAGCATGTCCCGCCCCAAGCGTGTTGACGAGATGTTGTCGCCGAACGACGCTCCCAGTCATCGCCCGAACGCGGTAGCCGCGGCAGGTGGGCGCGATGTCCCCTGAGCCGCAGTCCCGCGCGCTGCTCGAACCCCTGGACGCCTCGGGCGAGCGCATCTCGGCCATCGAGCTGACGGACCGCCTCGGGCTCTGGGAGCGCCCGTCCGAGCCGCCGTCGCGACCGCTCGTGCGCCTGAACATGATCGCGACGGCCGACGGCCGGGCCACCCTGTCGGGGAAGTCGGGGCCGCTCAGCGCCGCGGCCGACCGGCAGCTCTTCCACGCGCTGCGCGCAACCGCGGACGCGGTGCTGGTGGGCGCCGGCACCGTGCGCGCCGAGCGCTACGGGCGCCTGCTTCCAGACGCCTCGCTGCGCGAGGAGCGCGAGCGCCGCGGCCTCTCCCCCGAGCCGCTGGCCTGCGTTGTCTCGGGGCGGCTGATGCTGCCCGAAGATCTTCCTCTCCTGCGCCAGCCCGACACGGGCGTGGTCCTGTTGACGACGTCCGAGGCGAGCCTGCCCGAGCTGGGCGCGCAGGTCGACTACGTGCGCACGCCGGGACCCCCGCTCGACCTGCCGGCGGCGCTCGCGGAGCTGACCAGCCGCTTCGCCGTGACGAGCGTGCTGTGCGAGGGCGGGCCGCACCTCGCGTGGCAACTGCTCGACGCCGGCCTGCTCGACGAGATCTTCCTGACCATCGCGCCGCTGCTCGCCGGAGGGGATCCGAGCGGCGGTGAGGCGCTGCGCATGCTGGCGGGCGGCGAGCTCGACCCGCCTGCGCGCCTCGACCTGCTGAAGGCGCTGCGCAGCGAGTCCTACCTCTTCCTGCGCTACGCGGTCACGTCTCCTGGTCCGCGCGGCGGCCCGCAGGAGTGACGCCCGCGCCCTCCCGACCGTCGCCGCCGGCACCGTTCTCCTCGATCTGCGCGTCCTCGTGCGTGCGCGTCTGGCGTGAGACGACCGCGAGCAGTTCGCTCGCGAGCTGGCGCCCTTCGCTCGCGACCCGGGGAACGGCCGCGATCCGGACCACGACCTCGGTGCCGTCCAGCTCCTCGAGCGTGATGCGCGGCGAGTCGCGCAGCGGCGTCTGCAGCGAGCGCTCGAGAATCTCCTGCAGGTCGCCGGGGGTCATGCCCGCCCGCAGCCGGGCGCGGAGGTTGACGCCCTCGGGCTCGCGCAGCGGCAGGATCGCCACGTTGAGCACGACGCTGTTGGGCACGAGGATCGAGTCTTCGCCGGTCGCGAAGGTGGTGTAGAGCAGCCCGAGCGAGGACACGATGCCCTCGATCTGACCGGCGAGCCCGCCGCCCTGCAGGCGCACGCGCTCGCCGACCCGGAACGGGCGGGCGCTCAGCAGCACGGTGCCGGCGAACAGGTTCCCGAGCGTCTGCTGCGCGGCGAGCCCCAGGATCACCGCCGTGAAGGCACCGCCGAGCGCGAGCGTTTTGGCTTCGATGCCCGCGACCTCGAGCGCGACGATCAGGGCGAGGATCACCGTGCCGAGACGGATCAGGAAGCCGACGGTGCCCGCGGTCGCGGGGTCCAGGCGCCGGAACAGCGCCGGCCCGAGGCCGCGCCCGATGTCGCGCGCGATCGCCCATCCGAGAATCACGAGCAGCAGGACGGTGACGATCGTGATCGGCGTTTCGAGCGCCGGTTCCAGGTACTTGTGCGCCGGGTGGTGGGGGCGGGCCGGGACCCGTCGCGACCGAACAGGCTGACGCGATCGTGATAGATCGCCACGATCGCGACGAAGAGGGGCAGCAGCACGAGCACCTCGAGGCGCGCGCGCTTGACCACGCGAGGGCTGATCTGTTTGAGCAGCCCTACCTCTTTCCAGGCCTGGCTGCGGGTCTCGAACATCTTGGGGGGCGTCCGTGGCAACGGCATCGCTCACATGATGGCGGCATCGCGCCGCGAGGTCCGGGGGCGCGCCGGAGCTTGCATTACGCTTCGCCGCGATGGGCAACCTGCGACGTCTCGTGATCCCGGCAGTGATCCTGGGAATTCTGCTGGTGATCGTGGCGATCATCTACTTCGTGGAGCCGGCGCACTCGCTGCCGTCGTTCTTCCCGGGGCACGTGTCGGCCACGGACCCCGAGGCGAACCACCACCACACCAAGCACGGTATCGCGGCGCTGGTCGTCGCGCTGGCGTGCTTCGCCTTCGCCTGGTTCGAGTCGGGGCCCAAATCGGCTCCGGCCTCGCCCGGAGCCTAGGCTCAGGTGACCGCGAAGTCGATCGTGCAGAAGGCGCCGAACGCGATGCAGTAGATGCCGAACGGCGTCAGCCGGTTGGTCTCGAAGAAGCGCAGCAGGAACTTGACCGCGAAGACCGTCGTGAGGGCCGCGCAGAGGGCGCCGACGAACGCCGGACCGCGGACGTCCGAGCCTTCGTGACCGAGCAGTTCGGGCAGCTTCAGGGCCGCCGCGGCGAAGATCACCGGCGTGGCCAGCAGGAACCCGAAGCGCGCGGCGTCCTCGTTCGACAGGCCCGACAGCAGGCCGCCGCCCATCGTCATGCCTGAGCGCGAGATCCCGGGGATCAGCGCGAAGGCCTGGGAGGTGCCGACGCTGATCGTCTGGCGCCACGACAGTTTCGCGAGGCGCCCGTCGGAGTCGCCGAGGTAGTCCCCGGGGCGCGGCGGGCGCCGGCGCAGACGCTCGAAGGTGAGCAGTGCGATCCCGTTGACGATCAGGAACGCCGCCGCGACAGACGGCGAGGCGAACAGTTTGCGGATCGGGTCCTGGAGGAGCAGGCCGATGATCCCGACGGGGATCGTGCCCGCGATCAGCAGCCAGCCGAGCCGGGCGTAGGTGTCGTCCTCGCGGATCTCCCGCATCCGCAGCGAGCGGAAGATGCCCTTGACGATCAGCACCCAGTCCTTGATGAAGAAGATCAGGAACACCACGGCGGTCGCGAAATGGGTCGCGATCAGGAACGTCAGGAAGAACTTGTCGTTCTGGTGGATGTTCCAGCCGAACAGCGCGGGGAGCACCACGGCATGGCCGAGGCTCGAGATCGGGAACGGCTCGGCGATCCCCTGTGTCAGACCGAGAACAACGGCCTGGAAGTAGCTGATCAGGGTGGCGGCGGGAACTGTGAGCAGGCTTGGCACGGCCGGGGAGCTTAGGGGAAGCCGCACCGGAGCCCGGAACGGCCCGGTTGGACTTTTCTCATACACCCGTTCACGGGCAGTTCACACGATCGTTCCCGCTTGGTCACAGAAAACCTGTGTTTGCAGGGGAATCCTCATGTCATGAACGAGAAAGAGATAGAGAACACAGAGCCGGCAGCCGAGCCGGCCAGCCGGGCGGACATGCATTGCCACTCCGACGCCTCCGAGCGCTCACGCCTCGGGGTCCAGCGGGCCGCCGGGCTCCCGGAGTGTGCCACGCCCCCCGAGGAGGTCTACGCCCTGGCCAAGCGCCGCGGCATGGACTTCGTGACGATCACCGACCACGACACGATCGACGGCGTGATGCAGATCGCCGACCGGCCCGACGTCTTCGTCGCCGAGGAGCTCACGGCATCCTTCCGAGGCGAGGGCCAGCAGGTCCACGTCCTCTGCTACGGGATCACGCCCGGACGATCACGACTGGCTGCAGGCCCACCGTGGCGACGTCGAGCTGTGCGCGGCCTACATGTACGAGCGCGACATCGCCTGCGCGCTCGCCCACCCCTACTACACGGTCGCTGAGCCCCTGACGGCGCGCCACCGGCGCCGCCTCGCCGAGCTGTTCGCGGTCTGGGAGGTGCGCAACGGCGCCCGCGCACCGGAGCTGAACCGCCCCGCCGAGACCTACGTCGCCACGCGCGACGGCATCGGCATCGCCGGCAGCGACGATCACGCGGGCGTCGACATCGGGCGGACGTGGACGGAAACGCCGAGCGCGGCCGACCCGGCCGCGTTCCTGGAGCGCATCCGCGCGGGCGAAGCGACCGCCCGCGGCGCCCAGGGCAGCGCCGCCAAGTGGGCGCACGCGGCGATCGCGCTCGCGACTCGCACGCTCGGCGTAGAGGGCCCCGGCTCCGAACCCGACCCGCTGCGCGTGCTCAGCATGGCCGGGCGCGTGCTGCGCGAGGGCGACCGGCGCGAGGGCAGCGCCGGCGGCGAGGTCTCGCCGGGCGACGCGCGCGCCCTGCTCGGCGCCTGGTTGAAAGCGGTCGGCCTCGACGAGCTCGACGGACCGCAGCTGATCGAGCGCATGCAGGCCGAGGACTTCAGCCACAGCGGGCTGTTCCGGCGCGCCTGCCGCGCGCACGAGCGGCGCCTCGCCGGCGCCGTCGAGCTGGCGATCGCGGCCGCACACGGCGAGACCGACGCGGCGACCGCGGCCCGCGGTCTCTTCGACGCGTGCATCGCCGCCGTCCCCTACGCGCCGGCCGCCGCGTTCCTGGCCAACGAGCAGACCAAGCTGCGCTCGATCTCCGCCGCTGCCGGAAGGCAGGGCGGCGGCTCCCGCCGCGACGACGTCGCCCGGGTGGCGATCGTGGCCGACGGCATCGGCTCGACCCACGGCGTCAGCCGCACGATCCAGGAGATCCGCGAGCGCGGCGTCCCGGGCTTCGAGATCGAGGCGGTGGGTACCGACGCCGAGGTCGACCGCCGGCTCGCAGCGGTGACGGAGATCGACGTCCCGTTCTACCCCGGGCTGCGGATCGGCGTGCCGAGTCTCCCCGGCGTCGTCCAGACGCTCGCGGACGGCTGCTACGACGCGGTCCACGTCTGCTCGCCCGGCCCCGCCGGCATCGCCGCCGCGCTCGTCGCGCGCGCCCTGGGGCTGCCGCTGCTCGGCAGCTACCACACCGAGCTGGGCGCCTACGCGGGGCTGCGGAGCGGCCAGGCAAGGCTCGTGGAGGCCATGAACAGCGCGGTGGCTCTCTTCTACAGCGCGTGCGAGGTCGTGCTCTCCCCCAGCGCGGCATCGGACGCGGCGCTGGAGCAGATCGGCATCCCGGGCGAGCGCGTGATGCGCTGGGACCGCGGCGTCGACACCGGCCGGTTCGACCCGGCGCTGCGGCGCCGGCGCGAGGACGACGGCACCATCCGCGTGCTCTACTCGGGCCGCATCACGCGCGAGAAGGGCGTGGAGCTGCTGGCGGAGACCTTCCTCGCCGCGCGCGCGCGCGACGAGCGCCTGCACCTGATGGTCGCCGGCGGCGGCCCGGAGCAGGAGCGGCTGGCCTCGCTCCTGGGCGCCGATGCCAGCTTCCTCGGCTGGCTGGGAGGCGCAGAGCTCGCGCAGGCGTACGCCGACGCCGACGTGTTCCTCTTCCCGAGCTCGACCGACACCTTCGGGCAGGTCATCCTCGAGGCGCAGGCGAGCGGCCTTCCGGTCCTGGCCGTCGCCGAGGGCGGGCCGCTGTCGCTGATCGAGGACGGCTCGACCGGCCTGCTGCGCGAGGCGAGCGTCCCGGTCCTCGCCGAGGCGCTGCTCGAGCTGGCCGCTGCGCCGCTGCGCCGGCAGGCACTGGCCGCGGCCGCGGTGCGCAAGGCGCGGGGCAGGACGTGGGAGCGGACGCTCGAGCTGCTGGCGGACGGGTACACGCGCGCGCTCGACGGCGCGCCCGCCACGGACAACGCCCGAAGGGCCGCGTGAGCTCCCAGCTTCACCGCTCTTTCACAGGAGCGCCCTCCCTGACCGGGGAAGGGGTCGGTATGAGGGAGGTTGCCGCCCGCACACCGGCGCGGGGCGCGCGCACGATCGCGGTTGCGCTGCACGGCATCGAGCCGGCGACGTTCGAGCGCTGCGCGGTGATCCGCGACTGGCTGGACGACCACGGCGTGGACCGCGTGACGCTGCTCGTGATCCCGGCCCGCGACCTGCACCCCGTCGGCGAGCGCTCGCCCGAGATGGTGAGCTGGCTGGCCGAGCGCCGCGACGCCGGCGACTCGATCGCCCAGCACGGCTTCCAGCACGTGTCCCTGCGGCGCGGCCACCTGCTCGCGCACCGGCCCGGCGAGTTCACGGGGCTCGACGCGGAAGAGACGCGGCGCGCGGTGCACGCGGGCTGGCGCGTGATGAAGCTCGCCGGGATCGAACCCGACGGCTTCGTGGCGCCCGCCTATGCGTACACGGCGGCGCTGCGCCAGGCGCTGCGGCGGCGCTTCCGCTGGTGGGCCGGCCTGATGAGCGTGCAGCGCGCGGCCGACGAGGACGGCGGCGCGCCGGCGACGACCTCGCGCGCGCCGGCCTTCAGCTTCGCCGCCGACGGGCGGCTCGGCCGGGTGCTCTCGCCGCCGCTGGTCCGCGTCGGCGCGATGCTGCCGACCTCCACGCTGCGCCTGGACCTGCATCCGGCCGACCTGCGCCACGCGCGCCACATGATGGCGCTGGAGTGGGTGCTGCAGCGCTCGCGCTGCCGCGAGGCCGTCACCTACCGCGAGCTCGCGGGCGTCTAGGGTCCTAGCCCTTCTTCTTCGCAGCCGGCGCGTTCAGCAGCGCCGTGCTGAACGACTTCACGGCCGGCAGGGCGGCGTAGCCGAGATGGCCGAGGCCGAACACGTCCTCGATCGTGCGCAGCAGCGAGAAGTGGTTGTAGGGGTCCTGGCTGGTCGTCCCGCCCTTGACGAACGGCGACAGCAGCAGCGCCCCCACGTCGCCACCGCCGTGGTCGATTTCAGGCGAGGTGTAGTTGGGGTAGGCGGGCTGCCCGCAGCACGAGCTCGAGTCCTCGAATTCCCCCGAGGAGGGCGCCTCGTCGCCGGTGATGACCAGCAGGCCGCCCTGCTTGTAGGCCTTCGAGGCGAGGATCCCCGGCACGACGCCTTCGAGCCAGCTCGCGGCGGCCGCGGGCCCGTCCGGCGCGCCGGGCGAGCACGGCGTGGGGCCACCGTCGTGGCAGCGGTCGGGCACGATGTACGAGAGCTGCGGCGCCTTCGCGGCGGGCCCGGCCAGGTCGGTCTTCAGCTGGGAGAGCCCGACGTCGCTCGTCTGGCAGGCCGGCGCCGCGGTGATCGCTTCGAAGTACACGAACGGGTTGCGGTAGGTCGCGTAGGGGCCACCCGCGGCGGTCGCGTCGGCGCTGCCCGGCGCCGGGTGCGAGCACGGCGCCGGCTGCACCGGCGCTTCGCCGATCCCTTCCACGTAGGCGCGCCAGAGCAGGTGCTTGGCTTCGAGCTGCCCCGGCAGCGTCTGGACGGAGGCCGGGTAGACGCAGCCGTCGCCGAGCGCCTGGCCGTCGGGGCCGGCCGAGGCCGGCGCGAGCGGCGTGAAGGCCGGGCAGTTGGCGGCGGTCTGCGCCGTCGGCCCCTGGCCGCTCAGCAGCGCGATCCCGTTCGGCAGCTGCTCGTGGGCGATCGCGTCGTAGCTCAGCAGCAGCTCGCCTTTCTGCTCGAGCTGGTGCGCGAGGTAGCCGCCCGTTTCGGGGCCGAAGTTGGCCGCATAGGGCTGATCGGAGAGCACGATCACGAACACGTGCTTGATCGAGGTCAGCTTCCGCTTGGGCGCGGCGGCGGTGGGTTTCGACGAGCCGTTGCCGGAGGAGGTGCTCCCCCCGCCTCCTCCGCCGCCGGACGAAGCCGGGAGCGGAGAGCTGGGACTCGTCGTGCTCTGTGCGGCCGGGGCGGGCGTTTCTTCCGGTTCGGCTTCGGGCGCTTCGGCGCTTTCGGAGCCGCCTTCCGAGCTCGACGACGACGAGGACGGGGCTTCGGTGCTCGCGCTCGTGCTCGGCTGGACGAGCCGCACCTGCCGCGCCGGCAGCGCGCGGTCGCCGGCGACCGCGTTGCCGATCAGCGCCCCGAAGCCCACGAACACCGCGACCAGCACGGCCGAGATGGTGGGGCCGGGCAGCCGCAGCGGCTCGCTCGGCGCACTCGCGGCAGCGGCGGCCGGCGCGGACTCGGCGCTCGCCGCGGCAGGCGGTGCCGTGGCGACGTTGTCGAGCAGCGCGTTCAGGCGCGGGCTGCGCTCGCCGGCGCGAGCGCCGCAGGTCAGGCAGTAGTGCTGGTCGCCGTCGAGCGGCGAGCCGCATTGCGCGCAGCGGCGCTGCTCGCTCGCCACGCGCTACTCCGTGCTGTCCGGGCCGGCCAGCAGCGCGTCCATGACGGCCGTCGGCCGATCGGAGGCTCCGAGCGTCTCGCTCTCACGGCGCTGCATCAGCGTCGCGCCGCACTGCCAGCAGTAGATCGCGCCACGGCTGTGCGGCGCGGAGCAGCTCGGACAGGCGCCCGCGACCCCCTCGCTCTCCATCCGCAGCAGCCGCTCGACCTCGGCGAGCTCGGCGTCGCGTTCCTGGAGGATCGCCGCCCGGCGCACGAGCACGTCGAGGCGGAAGTGATCGCGGATCGCCATCTCGTACGCGAGCCCGCCCAGATCCCAGTGCAGCTCGGTGACCTCCGCGGCCAGCGCGTCGCGGCGGCGCTGCAACGGCGAGCGCGCGGTGTCCGGAGCTGCAGGCCCCGGCGCGGGCGCGGGCGGAGCAGGGCGCGCCTCGCTGCGCGGCGGCGGGCTGCTGCTGGAGCGGTCGCGCGTGATCCTCATCGTCAGCCCGTCGATACGACGTTGGGGAGTTTGGCCGATTCTTCCTCGAATTTCTTGCCCGAGGCTTTGTGGCTGGGCAGGGCGCTCGACGGCGCCGGTTTGGAGAGCGAGCTCGGGGCGCTGGGTTTGCTCCCGCCGCTCGAGTGCGATGCGCCGCCGCTGCCGGAGCCCCCGCCGCCGCCGCCAGATCCACCCGATCCGCTTTCGGAGACGTGGATCACCTTCGCGCCCGGGAAGTTCTTCTTCAGCGTGGCGAGCGCCTTCTGGGCCTCGGACTGGCTTGTGGAAGTCGCCTGAGTAGATCACGTAGTTTTCGCCCGACAGGCTCGCGAATTCTTCGGACTTCAGAGCGCCCACGGCGGGGGCGCCCTTGCCGCCGGCAGCGGCCTTCGCGGCGGCCACGCTCGCGACGGTCGTGCCCGTGACCGGCAGCGTCTGGAGCTGCACGGTGTAGCCGCTCGTGCCGCTCGGCCAGTCGCCGGTGAAGCTCGCTTCGGTGCTCGAGCCGGTCCCGCCGCCCCCAGCGGTGACGACCTGCACCGGCGCAGGGCTCTGCTTCGAGGAGGCGCCCGAGCGCCCGATCAGCACGCCGACGCCGATGGCGAGCAGGAGCACGCCGACGCCCGCGAGGAGGCTGACCGTGTTGCTGTTGCGGCCCGGCTGCGCGCCCGGGGCAGGATGGCCGGGCGGCACCGACGGCGACGATGCGGGCGGGGAGGAGCCGACGGGCGCGCCGGAGCGCAGGAACTCGCTCGTCTGCGGCTGGCGCTCGCCGCACTCCAGGCAGTAGCGCTGGTCGGCGGCGAGGGGCGAGCCGCAGGCGGGGCAGGCAGAGGCACCCGACGCGCTGGCCGGGGGCGGCTGGGGACTTGCGATCGATTCGGTCGACACGATGGCTGGCTCCCGACCGCCCCGGAGCGCCGGACCTGCACGGGCGCTCGCGACGGGCGTCGGCTCGACCCTAGATGGTCGAGGCCGAGCCGACAAGCCTCGTGATCATCTTGTGAAGCCCCTACGCGGCGATGCGCAGGGGCTCGGGTTCGCTGCGCTCCGGCGCGGGCTCGGTCAGCGAGCGATCACCTCCTCACCGCGGCGCGCCGCGGCGCAGAGCGCGACGGTGAAGAGGACTGCAACGAACCAGAACGCGACGATCACCAGCACGATCAACATGTTCGCCCTCCGCGTCTCGGAACAATTCCTCACAAATCATATAAAAAATATTAGGATAAGGGTTGGCTCACCGGCCGCTCCTCTGCTGGCACGATTTGACGGTCCCGGACCGCACCAAACGTCCGCTGGACGGGTTACCGATACAAGGCGCGCGCGCCCCAGGGCGACGCGTGCGCGGACCGACACGGAGGACGACGAGCATGAAGGCAGTGCAGGTTCCAGGGAAAGGCCGCGTGGCATGCGCCCTCGCGCTGCTGGAGGCGCATCGCTGCTTCTGCTGCTGGGTGCGCTCGCTGCGAGCGCAAGCGCCGACACCGGCCCCGTCCGCGTCACGACCGGTGGCGTCGCCCACGTGAGCGGCACCTCGGGCCAGCTCCAGGGGACGCTGATCGCCAACAACATCGCCGTCAGCGTCTACTTCGAATACGGCCCGAACGGCTTCCCGCTGCCCTACGCATCGAAAACGAAACCCGTGACGGTCCCGGCCCCGGTCCCGGTGCCGCCGACGCCCAAATCGGTCAAGATCGGCCAGGCGGTCACCGGCCTGCTGGCGGGGTACCACTACCGGATCTGCGCCACCTACACGGTCGCGAGCCGAAGTCAAGACCCTCTGCGGCAAAGACAAATCGTTCACGGGCGGCAAGGCGAGCAAGCTGCGCTTCCAGCTCGGCAAAGGCAAGGAAGACCGTCTCGGCACCTACTACGGCGGCACGCTCGAAGTCGCGGGCAGCCTGACCGGCAAGAACAACGCCAACCACGGCCTCACCCTGCAGGCGACCCCCTTCCCCTACACGGCGCCTTTCACGACGATCGGCGGCACCGTCTTCTCGAGCCGCACCGGGAGCTTCGTGTTCAAGGTCGCGCACGTCACCCAGGACACGCAGCTGCGCATCCTCACGGTGGATACGCGTCCGATCTACAGCTCGGTCCTGACCGTCCACGTCTCGCCGAACATCACGCTGCACGTGCGCTCGGCGGGCCACACGGGGCTCTACCGCCTGTACGGCACGGTCGCGCCGGCGCGACCGGGCGCGCCCGTCACGATCCAGCAGCTCACGCCGCAGAAGGCCGCGAGCAAGCGCGAAGGTCCGGCCGCGCACTCGGTCGCCAAGGCGATCCTCAGGCGCGCGACCAAGACGCTCTCGCGCTTCAGCGTGATCGTCAACCTCAGCGGCACCTTCCACTACCGCGCCTACGTCAAGCTCCCGAAAGGCGCGATCGAGTCCGGACACAGCTCGAACGTGCTGATCAAGGCGCCCGCCGCCAAGGGCGGGACCAAGCACAAGAAGAAATAGAAGCCCGCCCGCCCGGCGGCTCGTCGCTAGACGATGCCGCGCTCACGCAGCAGCGCCATCACCCGCTCGACCTCCTGCTCGACGGTTTCGCCGCCTGAGCCGAGGTGGAGGTCGGGGTCCGCGGGCGGCTCGTAGGGAGCGCCGACGCCCGTGAGGCCGGACAGCTCGCCGGCGCGCGCACGCGCGTAGAGGCCCTTCGGATCGCGCTGCTCGCACAGCTCCAGCGGCGCGTCGACGAACACCTCGATGAAGTCGAGCTCGTCGCTCGCGTGCAGCGCCGCGGCGGAGGAGCGGTCGGCGGCGTAGGGGCTCACGAGGCTCACCAGCGCGACGGTCCCGGACTCGGCGAGCAGCCGGGCGACGTGCGCGGTGCGGCGCACGTTCTCGGTACGGGCGTGCTCGTCGAAGCCGAGGTCGCCGTTCAGCCCGTGACGCAGGTTGTCGCCGTCGAGCAGGAAGGCCGGGCGGCCCATCTCGAGCAGCCGCTCCTCGACGGCCGCCGCGACGGTCGACTTGCCGGCACCGGGCAGCCCCGTGAACCAGAGCGTCGCGCCGCCGTGGCCCAGCTCGCGCCAGCGCCGCTCGCGCGTCAGCCGCGATCCCTGCCAGCGGACGTTGGGGCTGCGGTCGGTCGTTTGCTCCTCGACCTCGGTGTCGAGGATCACGCCGGCGGCGACCGTGTCGTTGGTCGCTTCGTCGATCAGGATCAGGCTGCCGGTGAGGCGGTTGCGCCGGTAGGAGTCGAACACGAGCGGCGAGCTCAGCTCCAGGTGCACGCGGGCGAGGTCGTTGAGCTCGAGCGTGGTGACCTGTTCGTCGCGGTGCAGCGTCTCGACGTCGATCCGGTAGCGCACCTCGACGCTGCCCACCATGGCGGTGCGGGTCGTGTGCTTGACGAGGTAGCGCCGGCCGCGCTGCAGCGGCTGCTCGCTCATCCAGCAGAGGAGTGCCTCGAAGCGGTTCGAGACGGTCGGCTGGTTGTGCGTGCGGACCAGCATCGAGCCCCGGGAGATGTCGATGTCGTCGCTCAGGCGCACCGACACCGACATCGGCGGGAACGCCTCCTCGATCGCGCCGTCGAAGGTGTCGATCGCGGCGATCGTCGAGCGCTGCCCGCCGGGGAGCACCACGACCTCGTCGCCGGCGCGCATGATCCCGCCCGCGACCTGACCTGCGTAGGCGCGGTAGTCCTCCACCCCCGCGCCCTGGGGTCGCACGACCCACTGCACCGGGAAACGCACGTCGATCAGGTTGCGGTCGGAGGCGATGTGGACGTGCTCGAGGTGGTAGAGCAGCGGCGGCCCCTGGTACCAGGGCATCTCCGCGGAGCGCTCGACGACGTTGTCGCCCAGCAGCGCCGAGATCGGGATGAAGGTCACGTCGGGCATCTCCAGCCGCGCGGCGAAGCGGTCGAACTCCTCGACGATCTGGTCGAAGACCTCCTCGCTGAAGTCGACGAGGTCCATCTTGTTCACGCACACCACGATGTGCGGGATGCCGAGCAGCGAGCTGATGAAGGCGTGGCGCTTGGACTGGGCGACGATCCCCTTGCGCGCATCCACGAGCACGATCGCGAGGTCCGCGGTCGAGGCCCCGGTCACCATGTTGCGCGTGTACTGCTCGTGGCCGGGGGTGTCGGCGATGATGAAGCGCCGCTGGGCGGTCGCGAAATAGCGGTAGGCGACGTCGATCGTGATGCCCTGCTCGCGCTCGGCGCGCAGGCCGTCGGTCAGGAGCGAGAGGTCGAGGCCGCCGTCGCCGCGGCGCTGGCTGGCCTGCTCGACGTGGGCGAGCTGGTCGACGAGCACCTGCTTGGAGTCGTAGAGCAGGCGCCCGATCAGCGTGCTCTTGCCGTCGTCGACCGAGCCGGCGGTCGCGAAGCGCAGCAGGTCCGAAGGCCGGTCGGCCAGGCGACGGAAGACGTCCGCCGCCGCGTCCGCGTCATCGGCAGCCGCCACCGAGGCGCCGCCGTTCATCGGATGGTGTCCCTCCTGTCCCGGCATCCGATCAGAAGTATCCCTGGCGCTTGCGATCCTCCATCGCCGCCTCGGTGACCCGGTCGTCCGCGCGCGTCTGCCCGCGCTCGGTGACCTCGGTCGCCGCGATCTCGGCGACGACGGCGGCGAGCGTCGCCGCGTCGGACTCCACCGCGCCGGTGCAGCTCATGTCGCCCACCGTCCGGTAGCGCACGCTCGCCATGAACGCCTCCTCGCCGTCCATCATCTCGATGAACGGGCTGACGGCGTACAGCATGCCGTCGCGCGAGAACACCTCGCGTTCGTGCGCGAAATAGATGGACGGCACCTCAAGCGACTCCTCCGCGATGTACTGCCACACGTCGAGCTCGGTCCAATTCGAGATCGGAAAGACCCGCGCGTGCTCTCCCTTGTGGATGCGGCCATTGTAAAGGCTCCACAGCTCGGGGCGCTGGCGCTGCGGCTCCCACTGCCCGAAGCTGTCGCGGAAGGAGAACACGCGCTCCTTGGACCGCGCGCGCTCCTCGTCGCGGCGCGCGCCGCCGAACGCGGCGTCGAAGTCGTGCTCGCGGATCGCATCCAGCAGCGTCACGGTCTGCAGGCCGTTGCGGGACGCGCGCGGCCCCGTCTGCTCCACCGCCCGCCCGCTGTCGATCGAGTCCTGCACGCTCGCGACGATCAGCCGCTCGCCCAGTTCCGCCACGCGGCGGTCGCGGAACTCGATCGCCTCGGGGAAGTTGTGGCCCGTGTCCACGTGCATCACGGGGAACGGGAACGGCGCGGGCCGGAACGCCTTCTCGGCGAGCCGGAGCAGCACGATCGAGTCCTTGCCGCCGCTGAACAGGAGCACGGGGCGCTCGAACTCCGCGGCGGTCTCACGCATGACGTGAATCGCCTCGGCCTCGAGCGTGCGCAGGTGAGAGATCTGGGTCGTTTGCATCCTTGCTCCGTTGGCTGCGCCGGCCGCGAGGCCGGAGAGGAACTTTAGGAGCCGGGACCGTATTGTCAAGCGCCGTCTGCAGCTCGATGTTGCCGCGCCGTGATCGCCGGCGCCCCTTCATGGGGTGGTTGCTGCTGCTAGTCTGCCGCCGCCGACGGGCGGCCCGCGGCCGCCGCGGCCCGGACCAGACTTCGAGCGCGTGAGCACACCGACACAGTCCGCCGGCGAAGGCGGCGCGCGGGGCGACCGCGCACCGGCGGTCGCGATGCTCGGGCTGGGCTGGTTCCCCGACACGCTCGGCGGCCTGGAGCGCTATTTCCGCGGGCTCCTGGAAGCGCTGCCGGAGGCGCGCGGGGTGGTGATCGGGCCGGCAAGCGACGCGCCCGCCCGTCTCGCGGCCGTCTCGCGCCCGGACGCGCCGCTCCCCCGCCGCCTGCTCGCCTACCGCCGCGCCGCGTTGCGGGTGGGGCGCGAGAGCGAGCTGCTGGACGCCCACTTCGCCCTGTACGCCGGCTCGGCGATGCTGCTCGGCCCGCTGCGCGGCAAGCCGGCCGTCTACCACTTCCAGGGGCCGTGGGCGGAGGAGAGCGCCGTCGAGCGCGAGGACGGCGGGATCGCCCGCCGCCTGCGGCGCTCGCTCGAGGCCGCGGTGCTCCGCCGTGCCGGCGCCTACATCGTGCTCTCCTCGGCGTTCAGGCGGGTGCTGCTCGAGCGCTACCGCGTCGTGCCGTGGAACGTCCACGTGCTCTCTCCCGGCGTCGAGCTCGACCGCTTCACGCCCGGCGACCGCGAGCAGGCACGCCGCCGCCTCGGCGTGCCCGACGGCGCGTTCGTCGCTGTGGCGGTGCGGCGGCTCGTGCCCCGCACCGGCATCGGGGACCTGCTCGAGGCCTGGGCGCTGGCCGCGCCGCAGCTGCCGCCCGGTGCGACGCTGCTCGTGGGCGGCGACGGCCCGCTGGCCGAGGAGCTGTTCCACGCGCGCGGCGTCGATCGGCGAGCGCGAGGCGAGGATGCTCGGCGCGCTCAGCGACGAGGAGCTGCTGGCGGCCTACCGCGCGGCCGACGTCGCGGTGGTGCCGACGCGCAGCCACGAGGGCTTCGGCCTCGTGGTGCTCGAGGCGGCCGGATGCGGGACGCCCAGCATCGTCACCGACGTCGACGCGCTGCCCGAGGTCGCCCGCCCGCTGGACCCCTCGCTCGTCGTCGGCGCCGGCGACACGGCCGCGCTGGCCGAGCGGCTCGTCGAAGCCTCGCGAGGTGAGCTGCCTGCGCGGGCAGCGGTGCGCGAGTACGCCGAGCGCTTCTCGTGGCCGGCCGTCGCGGCCGCCCACCAGCGGCTCTACCGCCGCGTGCTGGATCGCGCCGCGCCCGAGCGCCCTCGGGTCGTGATCCTCGACCACGTGGCGCGGCTCTCCGGCGGGGAGATCGCGCTGCTGCGCCTGCTGCCGCACCTCGAGGGCGTCGAGGCGCACGTGATCCTCGGCGAGGACGGCCCGCTGGCGGCGCGGCTGCAGCAGGCCGGGATCTCGGTCGAGGTGCTGGCGCTCGATCCCGCCGCGCGCGACCTGCGCCGCGACGCGGCCCGGGCCGGCGGGGTGCCGCTCGGCACAGCATTCCAGACGCTGCGCTACACGCTGCGCCTCGCCCGCCGCCTGCGGCGCATCGGTCCCGATCTCGTCCAGACCAACTCCCTGAAGGCGGGCGTCTACGGCGCGGCTGCGGCGCGGCTGGCGGGCGTGCCGGTCGTCTGGCACCTGCGCGACCGCATCGCCGAGGACTACCTGCCCCGCTCGGCTACGGTCGCGCTGCGCCGGCTCGTGCCGCGCGTGGCGGCCGGCGTCGTCGCCAACTCGCAGGCCACGCTCGACACGCTCGGCGCCGGCACGGCGGGACGCTCGTGGGTGATCCCGGACTCGGTCGAGCCGTCGGCGCTCGAACCCGGCGGCGGCGCGGCGGGCGCGGTGTTCGGCATGCTCGGCCGGATCGCGCCCTGGAAGGGCCAGGACCTCTTCCTCCGCGCCTTCGCGGCGGCGTTCCCGGAGGGCGAGGAGCGCGCGGTGATCATCGGCACAGCGATGTTCGGCGAGGAGGAATACGAGCGCTCCCTGCCCGAGCTCGCGCAGGAGCTGCAGGTCGCCGAGCGGGTCGAGTTCCGCGGCTTCCGTGAGGACATCTGGCGCGAGCTCGCGTCGCTGGACGTCCTCGTCCACGCCTCGCTGATCCCCGAGCCGTTCGGCCAGGTCGTGCTCGAGGGCATGGCGGCGGGCCTGCCCGTGCTGGCGCCCGACGAGGGCGGCCCCGCCGAGGTGATCGAGGACGGGCGCACCGGTGTGCTGTTCGCGAGCCGGGATGCGGGCGCCCTGGCGGCCGGGATGCGGGCGCTCGCCGCCGACGCCGAACGCCGCCGGCGTCTCGGTGCGGCGGCGCGCGAAGCGCTCGCCGCCTACCGGCCGCAGGCCGTGGCGGAGCGCCTCGAACAGGCCTACGAGCAGATCCTCGCGCGCCGCTAGCCCGCTTGCGTCCAGCGGGCCTCAAGCACCGCGCGCGCGTTGCCGAATAGGAGGGCGACGGGCGCGATCGGTGGCGTCCGCTTCGAACCCGATGAACGCTTTGCGCTCCTGGAACCCGCTCTCACGCCGCCTCACCGGCGCGCTCCTGCCGGCGCTCGCGATGCTGGCCGTGGCCGCCGCCCCCGCCTCCGCGCGGCGCAACACGAACCTCGACGCCTCAGCCGAAGCCGGGGAAACCCCGCCGTCTGAAACGAGTCCGGCTCCGCCCACCGGCGAAACCACGCCCGAAGCGCCGGCCCCCTCCCCACGCCACAAACGCCGCTCGCACTGCAGCATCTCGCTCGAAGCGCCGGCGACGCTCGCCGCGGGCGAGGAGCTGACGGTGACCGGCCGCCTCACGTGCGACGAAGCCGGCGAATCCGCCGGCGCCCCCGTGCAGATCTTCTCGCGGTCCGCGGGCACGCACGGCTCCGAGGAAGTCGCGAACGCGACCACGGGCGAAGACGGGACGTTCGCCGCGACCGTCACCCCGCCGGAAGCGAACGCCTACCTCTACGCGCGGTCCGGACGCGCCCGCAGCCCGCGCGAGGGCGTCCGCGTGCTCCCCGTCGTGACGCTCGCGGGCCCCGCGCACGGCGCCGTCCTGCCGATGTCGACGCGCCACGGCCGCGCGCTCTCGCCGATCCACTTCAGCGGCACGGTCAGCCCCACCGACGCCGGCGCGAAGGTCACGCTCCAGCGCGAACGCCCGCTCGGCAGCGGCGCCTGGCGCCCTGTCGCGGTGAGCCAGGTGGCCTCCGACGGCAGCTTCGCCTTCATCCGCTCCTTCCACGCGCCGGGCACGCTGCTGCTGCGCGCGTTCGTGCACCGCCACGCGCACCACCTGCCCGCGATCTCCGAAACGCTGAGCTACCAGGTCGCCCAGGCGGAGGAGACCGCGCTCACGATCTCGCTCACGCCCGAAACCGTGCCCTACGGCGAAGCCGTGACCATCGCCGGCAAGCTCGCGGGCGACGAAGGCAAGACCGTGACCCTCTTCGCCCGCACCGGCGGCGGCGACTTCAGCCCCGTCGCGACCGCCACGACGACCGAAGGCGGCGCCTACACGTTCACACAGACGCCGCTGAGCAACACCGAGTACCGCGTCGTCTCGGGCACGCAGAGCTCGGTCGCGCTGCGCGCCCAGGTCACCTTCGCGCTCACCGCCGTGGCGTCGGCCACCGAAGTCGCCGCCGGTGAAGGCCCGACGATCACCGGCACCGTCGCTCCCGCGAGCCCGGGGGCGCACGTGTTCTTGATGCGGGTCCCGGCGCCGCCGGGCGTGCGCATGGAAACGCTCGGCTACGCGACCGTCGGGCCGGGCTCCGAATACGCGATCGCGGTGCCGCCGGCCTCGGCCGGGACGGCCACCTACCGCGTTCGCATCGCGCGTGTGAACGGCGGCCTGCGCGGCGCGCTCTCCGCGCCGGTCGTGATCACGACCGCCCCCTAGCCCAGCTGATCGAGCCACGCGTCGCCGCCGGCGGCGATCTGCGCGTAGATGCGCTCGGACTCGCGGATCTGGGCGCTCTTGGTCTGCGCTTCCCAGCGGCGCCAGCGCCGGCGGCTGCGCAGATCGCGCGCCAGCCGCATCGGCGCCGCGCGCGGCACGGGCAGCGGCTCGGGCGCGCGCGCGCGGTGGGCCGGGCTGAGCTCCCCGGGACGGAAGCCCGCCCCGTGGTGGTAGATCGCGCCGCCGTACACCCCGAAGTAGAGCGGGTCCAGCTCGGTGCCGCTGGTGCGGAGGATCGGCGTCCATGCCGTACCGGTGGCCTCGAGCCGGCGCAGCAGGTTGCCGCCCACGTCGCTGTTGGGGTTGCCGTGCGCGCCGGTCCAGGTGTAGCCCGCGGTCCAGTCGCCGGGGAGCGAGCGCCAGGTGCCCACCCTGGTCACGCAGAAGCTGGGATGGGGCTGCGGCTCGTCCGCGTTCTCGCTGCGCCGCACGGCGGTGAGCGAGGCCGTCGCGAGCCCATCCTCGATCAGCCCCATCGGGTCGGCGATCGGGAACGCGTCGCCGTCCAGGAACATCAGCAGATCGTCGTCGGAGGCGACCAGCGAGATCTCCGAGGCGAGGTGGTTGAGCTTGCCGGCGTGGGTGCCGCGCTGCTCGAGCACGCGGTCGAAGTGGGAGCCGTAGCTCGCGTCGATGCCCTCGAGGGACGTCCAGATGCGGTGCTCGGCGCCGATGTGACGACGCAGCCGCCCGGTCTGGATCTCCACCCAGCGCGGGGAGCGGTAGTGAACGGTGGCGATGTAGAGCAACTTGTCCGTTCCGGGCTCGCCGGGCGTGGGGATGCTAACAGCGGCTGGGCGCCACGGCGGCCGGGTTAAACTCCGCTGACGCATGAGCGCATCGCCCGAACCGACCGCCGCCGCCGCCGAGCGCGCGCTGCGGATCCCCGACTTCTTCGTCGTCGGCCACGCCAAGTGCGGCACCACCGCGCTGTACGAGATGCTGCGCCTGCACCCGCAGATCTGCATGCCGGAGTACAAAGCCGGCGCGGGCAAGGAGCCGTGGTACTTCTCGCGCAGCAACCCGCAGGTGCAGGACGACGACGTGCGCTCGATCTCCTACACGGGCCGCAACGTCAGCGAGACCTTCGAGGACTACCTGCGTCTGTTCGCACACGCGACGCCCGGGCAGCGCATCGGCGAGGCGTCCTCGTCCTACCTGTGGTCGCCGGTCGCCGCGCAGCGGATCGCCGAGGTGCAGCCGGAGGCGAGCATCATCGCGATCTTCCGGGAGCCGGCGAGCTTCCTGCGCTCGCTGCATCTGCAGCTGCTGCAGAACCGCCACGAGGACGTGACCGACTTCCGCACCGCCGTCGAACTCGACGACGAACGCCGCCAGAACCGCAAGATCCCCCACAGCTCCTACTGGCCGTCGGCGCTGATCTACGACGACCGCGTGAAGTACGTCGAGCAGCTGCGCCGCTACCACGCGGTCTTCGGGCCGGAGCGCGTGCTGACGCTGATCTACGACGACTGGCGCGGGGACAACGAGGCGACCGTCCGGCGGGTCCTGCGCTTCCTCGACGTCGACGACTCCGTGGCGCTCGATGCGAGCGAGGCCAACCCCACCGTCGGGCTGCGCTCGCCGCGCGTGGACCGCATGCGACGCGCCCTGCGCTCCGGAGGCGGCCCGCTGCGCGCGGTGCGCTCGACGGGCAAGGCGCTGACCAGCGCCTCGATGCGCAAGCGCCTCTACTACGAGCCCTTGGAACAGGTCGCCTACAGCGAGCCCCCGCCGCCGGACGAGGAGTTCATGCTGGAGCTGCGGCGTCGCTACGAGCCGGAGGTCGCCGCCTTCGGCGAGTACCTCGGCCGCGACCTCGTCTCGCTCTGGGGCTATGACCGCCTCGACTGAGCTCTCCGGCGCCGACAGCACGGGGAGCTCGGCGTCCGCTCTGCGCCTCGCGGTCGTCGGCATGTCCGAGCCGGGGCCGTGCGGCGTGCGCGACCACGGGCGCCTGCTCGCCGAGCAGCTGGAGCGCGAAGGGGTCCCGTGCAGCCGCCACTGGCTCGAGCGCACCGCCGGGAGCACTCTGCGCGGGGCGATGGCCGAGGCGCGCGCATGGGCCGCGGCGCTGCCGGCGGAGATCGACGCGACGGGCGCTGAGGCGGTCGTCGTGCACTACTCGTGCTTCGCCTCTGCCTACCGCGGCGTGCCGCTGCTGGCCCACCCGCTCGCCGGCGCGCTTCGCCGTTCGCGCCTGCCGGTCGTCGCGGTGCTGCACGAGCTCTTCTACCCGTTCGGGCGAGACGGTGCGCGTGGCCTGATGTGGGCCGGCACCCAGCGCCTGGCGCTGCTCGAGCTGATGCGGGCCGTGGACGCCGCGATCGCGACGACCGAAGAGCGCTGCGAGCTGCTGGCGCGGACCCGCTGGCTGCCGCGCCGGCCGGCCGCGTTCGCCCCGGTCTACTCCAACCTCCCGGCCCCGAGCGGTGCGAGCACGGGCGCACGGGACGGCGCCGAGCGGCCGGCGATCGGGATGTTCGGCTTCCACTACGACGGCGACGGCGGCGCGCTCGTGCTGCGCGCGCTCGGCCTGCTGGACGAGCGCGGGCGCGGCGTGGAGCTGCGGCTGATCGGCTCGCCGGGGCCAGATTCGCGCGCGGGGCAGGCGTGGAGCGCCGGAGCCCGCGAGCAGGGCGTCACGCAGGACATCGCCTTCACCGGCCTGCTCGACCCGCAGCCGTTGAGCGACACGCTCGCCTCGGTGGCGCTGCTCCTGTTCGCCGACCAGCCGGGCCCGACCTCGCGCAAGGGGACGCTCGCCGGCTCGCTCGCGTCCGGGACGCCCGTGCTCGCGCTCGACGGCCCGGCGACCTGGCCGGAGCTCAGGCGCTCTGAGGCGCTGCGGATCGTCCCGCGCGACGCGGAGTCGCTCGCGGCGGGGATCGAAGCGCTGCTCGCCGATCCGGCCGCCCGCGCGGAGCTGGGCGCACGCGGGCGCGCCTTCGCCCAGGAGGAGATGGGCGTCGCGCGGACCGCCGCGACGGTCCGCGAGCTGCTCGCCGCGCTGGTCCCGCGCTAGCGGCTCGGGGCGGGCGCCGGGCGCGGCCGCGAGCGCTCCCAGCTCGCGCGCGCCGTCGCGTAGGCATCGCTCACCGCGTCGAGGTGAGCCGCGCGGGAGTAACGCGCCGCGACCGTCGCGCGCCCCGCCTCCCCCATCGCGTGCCGGCGCACCGGGTCGCCGAGCAGCTCGCCGAGCGCTCCCGCGAGCTTCGCCGCGTCGCCGGCGGGCACGGTCAGACCCGAGACCCCGTCGTCGAGCCACTCGGGGATCCCGCCCGTGGCGCTGCCGACTGCGGGACGGCCGGTCGCGAAGCCCTCGATGCCGACGAGCCCGAACGGCTCGGGCCAGTGCGAGGGCACGGCCACCAGCGCGGCATCGGCGAACTCGCGCGCCAGCCCCTCGGGCGCGAGCCAGCCGCGGAAGGAGACCCGCTCGGCGATGCCGAGCCGCGCGGCGAGCTCCTCCAGGCGCGGCAGCTCGACGCCGTCGCCGCAGATGCGCAGCTCGGCGTCCAGCTCGCGCGCGGCTTCGAGCAGCGTCGCCGCCCCCTTCGATGCGTGGAGGCGCCCGGCGAAGACGACGCGCCGGCTCTGCTCGCCGTCGCCCGGCAGCGGGTCGAGCGTCGGGAAGTACGGCACGACCCGGCGGCGCGAAACCCCGGCCGCGCGCAGGTGGCGGTCCATCGTGTGGGAGTAGCCGATCGTCATGTCGGCCGCGCGCAGCGCGTGCAGGTCGCGGCCCGCCTTGCGGTAGTCGGCGGGGAGCGTCGTCACGTTCCAGCGGTGCGCGCACCCCCTGAGCAGCAGGTTGGGGACGCACCCGGGCCCGTGTGCGCGCTCGCATCCGTGCCCGGCGCGGAAGTAGTGCACGCTCGACGCGCACGCCAGGTATCCGTGGGAGCTGAGGACGACCGGCGCGTGACCGCGCAGGAACTCGACCACGGCCGGGTCGTCGAGCTGGTTGAGGTGGATGACCTCCGGCTCGCGCGCGAGCGCCTCGCCGAACCGCGGCTCCATCGCCTCGGTCTTGTAGAGCAGCGGGCTGTGGATGACCTCGACGCCCTCGATCCGCTCCTCCGTTTCGACCCGTGCGACGAGCACCTCGACCCGCGTCCCGGCCCGGGCGAGCTCGGCGGCGCTGCGCATCATGTGCGCGCCCACGCCTCCGTCGCGGACCCACCGCGGCATCACGATCAGCAGGCTGCGCGGCGCCTCGGCGCGACGCTCAGAGGAGCTCATCGAGCCACTCCCGCCCGCCGCCGGCGATGCGCGCGTAGAGGCGCTCGGATTCGGCGAGCAGCCGGCGTTTGCTCTCGCGCCGCCAGCGCGCTCGCATCCGCGCGTTGCGCCGGCGCACGAGTGCGCGCGCTGGTGCGAAGCCGGGGACCGGCGCGACGGGCGGCGCCAGGTTGAGGTGCTTGCGTGTCAGTTCCGCGTCCCGGAAGCCCGCGCCGTGGTGGTAGACGACCCCGCCGTAGACGCCGAAGAAGACCGGGTCCAGATCGCGGGTGTTGCTGCGGTGGACCTCGGCCCACGGCGTACCCGTGAGCTCGAGCTGCCGGAGCAGGTTGCCACCGACGTCGCTGACGCGGCGACCGAGCGAGTCCTGCCAGCGGTAGCCCGCCGACCAGTCCCCGCCGAGACCGTGCCAGGTGCCGACGGTGGTGACGCAGAACAGCGGGTGGGGCTGCAGATCGCCCAGGTTCTCCTCGCGGCGCACCGCGACAAGTCTCGCGCGGGCCAGCGCGTCCTCGACGAGCGGCATCGGATCCTCGATCGGGAACGCATCGCCGTCCAGGAACATCAGCAGGTCCTCGGGCGCGGCCTGCGCCGCGATCTCGAACGCGAGGTGGTTGAGCTTGCCGGCATGCTGTCCCGCCTGGTCGACGACGTGGTCGAAGCCCTCTCCGTGGCTGGGATCGATGCCCTCCAGCGAGGTCCACGTCTCGAACGGCGTCGAGAGGTGCTCGCGCAGGTGCGCGAGCTGGATCTCGATCCAGCGGGGGGAGGAGTAGTGGACGGTCGCGATGTGCAGCAAGTTCGCCTCCTGGCGCGTCCGGCGAGACGCACGGCGCCCCCGGAGATCGCGGGCCGGACCCCGCCGGCGGCCCGGCGGCGGATGGTAACTTGTGGACCATGCCAGCTGAGCCGGGGCGGTCCGCCGGGGCCGCAGTCGGGGCGCCCGGCGCGGCATCGAGCCGGTACCCCGATTTCTTCATCGTCGGGCACCACAAGAGCGGCACGAGCGCCCTGTACGAGATGCTCCGCCGCCACCCGGCGATCTTCATGCCGGACCTCAAGGAGCCGCGCTTCATGGCCACCGACATGCGCTCGCGCTTCCGCTACGCGCGCGAGCAGCCCCACCCGCAGACCGAGGCCGAGTACCTCGCCTTGTTCGCGCCCGCCCAGCCCGGGCAGCTCGTCGGCGAGGCGTCGGCCACCTACCTGTGGTCGCGCACGGCCGCCGGGCGCATCGCGGAGGCCTCGCCGGGCGCCCGCATCGTCGCGATCCTGCGCGAGCCTGCGAGCTTCCTGCACTCGCTGCACCTGACCTTCGTGCGCGGGCACGTCGAGGACGAGACCGACCTGCGCAAGGCGCTCGCGCTGGAGGACGAGCGACGCCAGGGCCGGCACATCCCGAAGCGCTCGCACCTGCCGCAGCTGCTCCTCTACTCCGACCACGTGCGCTACGTCGAGCAGCTGCAGCGCTACGCCGAGCGCTTCCCGCAGGAGCAGATCCTCGTGCTGATCTACGACGACTTCCGCGCCGACAACGCCGCCACGATGCGCCAGGTGTTCGAGTTCCTCGGCGTCGACGCGGCCGTGGAGGTCGCGACCGACGAGGTGAACGTGACGCGCCGCACCGTCCGCTCGCACCGCGGCCACGACGCCGTGGACGCGATCACGCTCGGCTCCGGGCGGGTGGCGTCCTCGGCGCGGGGTCTGATCAAGGCCGTCACGCCGCGGACGCTTCGCCACCGCGCGTTCCTCACCGCGCGGCGGCACATCGTGACCGCCGAGGCACCCGCCGCCGATCCAGAGCTGGCGCTCGAGCTGCGGCGTCGCTTCAAGCCCGAGGTGGTCGCGATCAGCGAATACCTGGACAGGGACCTCGTTACGCTCTGGGGCTATGACGAGGACGACTGAGCGCACCGCCCGCGCCCGGCGATGACAGCCTCCACCGAGGCCTCGCAGGAGCGGGCATCCTCGCTCCGCGTCCCCGACTTCTTCATCGCCGGGCACTCCAAGTGCGGGACCAGCGCGCTGTACCTGATGCTGCGCTCACACCCGCAGGTCTTCATGCCGGCGATCAAGGAGCCACGTTTCTTCGCGCCGGAGCTGCGCTCGCGCTTCCGCGGAGGGGCCTCGGACACGCGCCCCGACACGCTCGAGGGCTACCTCGCGCTGTTCGCGCCGGCACAGGCCGGGCAGATCCTCGGCGAGGCCTCGCCCTCGTACCTGCGCTCGGCTGAGGCCGCGGGCCGCATCGCCCAGGTCGCGCCGGGCGCGCGGATCGTCGCGATCCTGCGCGAGCCGGCGAGCTTCCTGCGCTCGTTTCACCTGCAGTCGGTCCACAACCACGTCGAGACCGAGACCGATCTCGGCAAGGCGCTCGCGCTCGAGGACGACCGGCGGGCCGGTCGCCGCATCCCGAGGAACTCGCACGTGCCCGCGACGCTGCTCTACTCCGAGCACGTCCGCTACGTCGAGCAGCTGCAGCGCTTCGAGGCCCACTTCCCGCGCGAGCAGATGCTCGTCCTGATCTACGACGACTTCCGCAACGACAACGAGGGCACGGTCAGGCAGGTGCTGCGCTTCCTCGGCGCCGACGACGCGCTGCCGGTGGACACCGTCGAGACCGAGACGCTCGAATCGGTGCGCTCGGGGCGCCTGCACCGGCTCAGGCGCGGGCTGCAGCTCGCCGAGCGCAACCCGGATGCCGCTTCGAAGACGGCGCGGGCGCTCAACGCCGTGCTCCCCGAGGCGGTGCGCGGCGAGCGCGCGAGAGCACTTTGGCGCCGCGGCGTCTACGGACGCCCGCCCGCGCCCGACGAGCAGCTCATGCTCGAGCTGCGCCGGCGGTTCAAGGCCGAGGTCGTCGCGCTGAGCGACCACCTCGGCCGCGACCTCGTGAGCCTCTGGGGATATGACCGCCTCGACTGAGACAGCCGATCCGGCGCCTGTGCAGGCCCGGCGCGTGCCCGACTTCTTCGTCGTCGGCCACGGGAAGAGCGGCACGACGGCGCTGTCCCAGATGCTGACGAACCACCCGCAGGTCTACATGCCGCTGAAGGAGCCGCGTTTCTTCGCGCCCGAGCTGCGCTCGAGGTTCCGCTCGCTCGGTCCGCGGCGGCTGCCGGAGACGCTCGACGACTACCTCGCCCTGTTCGCCGGCGCGGCTCCCGGCCAGCTCGCCGGCGAGTCCTCTCCCGAGTACCTGCGCTCGACCGAGGCGGCGCAGCGGATCGCGGCGGTGGCGCCCGAGGCCCGGATCGTCACGATCTTCCGCGAGCCCGTCAGCTTCCTGCGCTCGTTCCACCTCCAATCGGTCCACAACCACGTCGAGACCGCGAAGAGCTTCAGGCGCGCGATGGAGCTCGAGCCGGCGCGGCGGCAGGGCAGGCGGATACCGCGGCTCTCGCAGGCGCCGCAGACGCTCCTCTACTCCGATCACGTCCGCTACACCGACCAGCTCCGGCGCTTCCACAGCCGGTTCCCCCGCGAGCGGGTGCTGGTGCTGATCTACGACGACCTGCGAGCCGACAACGCGGGCACGGTCAAGCGGGTGCTGGACTTCCTCGGCCTGCCGTCCACGGGCGAGATCGCGACGGTCGAGACGCGCCCGCTGGCCGGCGTGCGCTCGCAGACGCTGCACCAGCTCGGACGCGCCGTGATGCTCGCCCGGCGACACCCTGACACGTCCAACCCGGTGCTGCGGGGGCTCAATGCGGCGCTGCCCGCGAGCTGGTTCGACGATGGGTTGCCGCCGTGGTGGAAACGCGCGACCTACGGCCCGCCCGAGCCGCCCGACGAGGACTTCATGCGGGAGCTGCGCCGGCGCTACAGGCACGAGGTCGAGGAGTTCGGCTCCTACATCGGGCGCGACCTCGTCAGCCTCTGGGGGTATGACAGCCTTGGCTGAGGCCGCCCCCGCGCCTGCGGCGCAGCCCGCGCCGCAGGCGCGGCCGAAGGTCCTGTTCCTGATGGGCTCGGGCCACAGCGGCAGCACGATCCTCGGCGTCACGCTGGGCAACTGCGACGGCTTCTTCTACGCCGGGGAGCTCGACAACTGGCTCGTCCGCAAGGGCGCCTCGCTGCTCGGCGGCACCGAGCGCACGCGCTTCTGGAACGAGGTGCGAGAAGGCGTCGAGGGCGCCGAGGGCCTTTTCGGCGTCGACTCGCAGCGCTACCTGGAACGCTCCTCGGCGATCCTGCGTCCGGGCAAGGGCGAGCGTGCGCGCGCGCCTGCGCCGGCGCTGGGGCCCGGTCACCGAATCGCTCTACCGCTCGATCGCGCGAACGGCCGGCGCGAGCTTCGTCGTGGACAGCGCCCACTTCCCGCTGCGCGCACGCGAGCTCAAACGGCTCCCGGGCGTCGAGGTCTACCTCGTGTTCCTCGTGCGGGACCCGCAGCAGGTCGTGCACTCGTTCGTCAAGCGCGTCAACCGCCACGCCCACGCCGAGCGCCGCTGGCGCACGCTCCTCACGAACGGCGACATGTCGTTCACCTACCTGCTCTCGACGCTCGTCTTCCTCGGCCACCCCCGCGAGCGCCGCGCGCTGCTGCGCCACGAGGACTTCCTCGAGGACCCGGAGGGCGTCCTGCGGGCGTTGTTCGCGTTCGTCGGCTCGCCGGCCGAGCCGCCCGACCTGGATGCGCTCGCGACCGGGTTCCCGATGCAGGGAAACCGCCTGGTCAAATCCGAACGGGTCTCCTTCCGCGGCAAACCCGGCCCACCGCCACGGCACTCCCGTCTCACAGCGCTGCTCCAGCGCCCGTGGCAGATCGTATTCTCGCTGCTGCGCCCGCGGATGACCGCGCTGCGCGAGCCCGGAGAGCGGTGAGCGTGCTGGGAAGAGCCCTGGGCTCGCTCTCCCGGCGCCTCGACCGGCCGGAGCTGCTGGCGGCCTTCGACCGCAACGCGCTGCAGGTGCAGCGGGAGGCGCTGGCCATGCGCGCCGTGCTCGCAGCGGTGCTGTGCGACGGCAGCCCCTACGTCGACGTCGGCACGAACCGCGGCCAGGTCCTGGGCATCGCCGCCGAGGTCGCGCCGGCCGCTCGCCTGGTCGCCTTCGAGCCGATTCCCGCCCTGGCGGAGCAGCTGCGGCTGAGCTTCCCGGAGATCGACTGCCGCCAGATGGCGCTCGGCGCCGAGCCGGGGCGCGCCGAGTTCTGCCACTTCCGCAGGCTCGACGGCTGGAGCGGGCTGCGCCGCAGCCCCGTGGTGAGCGACGAGCAGGGCGACCCCGAGACGATCGAGGTGACGGTCTCGACGCTCGACCGCGAGCTGCCCGACGCGCGGCCGTCGGTGCTCAAGATCGACGTCGAGGGGGCAGAGCTCGACGTGCTCCGAGGCGCACGCGAGACGCTCGCCAGGGCTCACCCTCTGATCCTCCTCGAGCACGTTCCCTCGGCTGCCGCGCTCTACGGGGCGCGCTCCGAGCAGATCTGGGATCTGCTCGCCGAGCTGGGCTACGAGCTGCGGGCGCTCACCGGCGGCCCGCCGCTCGGGCGCGATGCGTTCGCAGCGCCCGGCGCCACGGTCAACTGGCTCGCGCGTCGCGACCGCTAGAGCTCGTCGTAGCGCCAGAGCGCGAGCAGGTCGCGCCCGAGGTAGTCGCTCAGCGCCTCGACCTCCGGCCTGAAGCGGCGGCGCAGCGTGCGCATCAGCCGCTCGTCCGCCTCCGGCGCCGCGCCCGAGACGAGCCGGCGCTGGGCGACGCCGAGCGCGCGACGGCGCAGGCGCTGCGGCACCACGGCGGACGTGGCCCGCTTCACCGTCGCCCCGAGCCGGCCCTCGCCGTGGGAGACGGAGTGCAGCACGTGGTCGGCCAGCTGCGAGCGGGTCGCGACGCTGGGGTTGATCTCGCCCGCGTCCAGCGCCACCCGCTCGTCGGCGCCGAGGAAGCGCAGCACCTGCGTGACCGTCCCCTCGTTGTCGTCGCGAAAGTCGTCGTAGATCAGCACCAGCACCTGGCTCGCGTCGAAGCGCTCGTGGTAGCGGCGCAGCTGCTCGACATAGCGGACGTGGTCGCTGTAGAGCAGCTCCTGCGGCCACAGCGAGCGCTTGGGGAGGTGGCGACCGCGGCGCCGTTCGCCCTCCAGCGACAGCGCGCGGGCGAGGTCGCGCTGATCCTCGTAGTGGGCCTGGACGACCTGCAGGTGGAACGAGCGCAGGAAGCTCGCGGGCTCGCGCAGGATCGCGACGATGCGGGCGTCGGGCCGCGCCGCGGCGATCCGCCCGGCCGCCTCGGGCGAGCGCAGGTAGGACGCCGACCCCTCCCCCACGAGCTGCCCGGGCGCGGCACCGGCGAACAGCGCGAGGTACTCCTCGAGGGTCTCCGGGGCCCGGTAGCGGTGCGCCTGCCTGGGCAGCTCGGGCGCGAAGAAGATCGGCTCCTTCATCTCGGGCATGAAGATCTGCGGGTGGCCGCGCAGCATCTCGTACAGCGCCGTCGTGCCGCTCTTGGAGTGTCCGACGACGAAGAAGTCGGGCAGGCGACCGTCGTTCTTAGGCGGGCTCGTCATAGCCCCACAGCGAGACCAGGTCGCGATCGAGGTGCTCGCTGAGCGCGCGGACCTCGGGCTCGAAGCGGCGCCGCAGCTCGGCCATCAGCGCGGGGTCGGGCGGGTCCGGCTCGGCGTAGAGGAAGCGCCGGCGGACCGTGCCGAGCAGCGAGGAGCGAAGGCGCTCGGGCACGAGGGCGCTCGCGGCCTTCGCGCCGCGCCCCAGCGGGCCCCGCCCGGCTTGCAGCGCGCGCACCACGTCGTCGCGGCGCAGCGAGCGCACCCGCACGCTCGGGTTGGCCTCGACCGGCTCGATCGGGACGTCCGCGTCGACGCCCAGGAACCGCAGCACGCGGCGCTGACCGTGGCCTCGTTCTCGGCGCGGAAGTCGTCGTAGATCAGGACCAGCACCTGGTCTGCGACCGAAGCGCTCCTCGAAGCGGCGCAGCTGCTCGACGTAGCGGACGCGGTCGGTGTAGCGCAGCAGCGTGGTGCCGTCCGGCGCGACGATCGCCTCGTGCTCGATCGCACGGCGCAGGTCGGTCTCGTCCTCGACCCGGTTCTGGACCATTTCCAGGTGCATCGAGCGCAGGAAGCCGGCCGGCTCGCGCAGCACGGCGACGATCCGCGCGTCCGGTCGCAGCCGCGCGATCTCCTGCGCGGCGAGGCGCGAGCGCAGGTAGGAGGGAGAGGCCTCGCCGACGAGCTGCTCGGCCCCTGCGGACTCGAACAGCGCCGCGTACTGCTCGAGCGTCTGCGGGTGCAGCTGCGAGCCCTGCGCCTGGAAGCGCTCGCGCAGATCGGCGGCGAACCATCGCGGCTCCTTGAGGCCGGGCATGAAGATCTGCGGGTGGCGGCGGAGCATCTCGTACAGCGCGGTGGTGCCGCTCTTGGGATGCCCGACGATGTAGAAGTCCGGGATCCGCAAGGGCGCCTGCGGCTCAGCCGAGGCCGTCATAACCCCACTCGGCGACGAGGTCGCGGCCGAGGTAGGAGCTCAGCGCCACGACCTCGGGCGCGAAGCGGCGGCGCAGCTCCGCCGTCAGCTGCGGGTCCGGCGGCTCGGGGCGGCCCTGCACGACGCGCTGCTGCGTCGCGCGCAGCATTCGCGCACGCGCGCGCGCCGGGACGACGCCCTTGATCACCCGCTTGGCGGCCGCGCCGGCCCTGCCCCTGCCGACGGCGACGGCGTTCACGACTTCGTCGAGCTGCTGGGAGCGCATCATCACCGTCGGGTTGGCCTCTGATGCCGCGACCGGAAGGGCGTCGTCGACGCCGAGGAAGCGCTGGACCCGGCGCACCGTGCCCTCGTTGTCGGCCCTGAAGTCGTCGTAGATCAGCACCAGCACCTGCTCGTGACCGAACACGTCGTGATAGCGGCGGAGCTGCTCGGTGTACTTCACGCGCTCGGAGTAGAGCAGCGCCTGGGGGCGCACCGAACGGCGCGGGATGCGGCGCCCCGCCCGGCGCTCGGGCTCCAGCTCGATCGCGCGGCGCAGCTGCTTCTCGTCCTCGATGTGGTTCTGGAGCAGCTGCATGTGAAGCGAGCGCAGGAAGCTCGCGGGCTCGCGCAGGATCGCGATGATGCGCGCCTCCGGGGACATCGCGCCGATGCCCGCGGCCGCCTCGTGCGACCACAGGTACAGGGAGGACGCCTCGCCTACGCGCTGGCCCTCGCGGGCGGGCTCGAACAGCGCGAGGTAGTCCGGCAGCGTTTCGGGCAGCGGCCCGGCGCCGGGCGGCTGGAAGCGCCGCCGCAGGTCGGTGGCGAAGTACGCCGGCTCCTTCAGCTCCGGCATGAAGATCTCCGGATGCGTGCGCAGCATCTCGTACAGCGCGGTGGTGCCGCACTTGGCGTGTCCGACGATGAAGAAGTCGGGCAGCACGCCGACACCGCCGCCGCGGCGCTCGGCGAGATCCTCACTCGACGCGCTCATAGCCCCAGCGTTTCACGAAGTCGATCTCCAAGTACTCGCCGAGCGCGACGACCTCGGGCTTGAAGGTGGCGCGGAGCCGCGCCATCAGCGCCTCGTCGGCCTCTTCCGGGGGCGCATAGAGGACGCGCTCGTTGACGCCACGCACCAGCCCGCGCCGGACCTTCGCCGGCATCACCGCCTTGAGCGCGCCCTTGAAAGCGAGCGAGCCACGCCCGTGACCGACCGAGACCGAGTGCATCAAGCCGTGAAGGCGCCGCGAGCGTGGCCGCACGGTCGGGTTCGCGCGGCTGGGCGGGATCGGCAGCGTGTCATCGACGCCGAGGAACCGCTGCACCGCGCGCACCGTGCCATCGTTGTCGGCGAGGAAGTCCTCGTAGACAAGCACCAGCACGCGCTCGCGGCCGAAGGCCTCGTGGTAGCGGCGCAGCTGCGCGGCGTAGCGGACGTGCTCGGAGTACAGGAGCGCCTGCGGCCAGTAGGTGTGGCGCGGGATCTGCCGGCCATGGCGCCGCTCGTCCTCGAGCTGAAGCGCCCGCTCGAAGTCGGGCTCGGTCTCGATGTAGGTCTCGAGGAACTGCAGATGCAGCGAGCGCAGGAAGCTGGCGGGCTCGCGCAGGATCGCGATGATCCGCGCCTCCGGCTGGACGGCGGCGATCGCGCCCGCCGCCGTGTGCGACCAGAGGTAGAGCGCGGAGGCCTCGCCGACCCGCTGCTCGGGGCGGGCCCCCGCGAACCAGGCGCGGTACTCCTCGAGCGTGCGCGGTGTCCCCTCCGGTCGCGGCGGCGTGCGCTCGAGCAGCTCGGCGGCGAAGTACCAGGGCTCCTTGCTGTCCGGGAGGAAGATCTCCGGGTGCGCGCGGAGCATCTCGTACATCGCGGTCGTGCCGCTCTTGGCGTGACCGACGATGAAGAAGTCGGGTATGCGCCCGGCGATCGAAGGAGCAGCCGCGCTCGCCACCGGCTCTCCCTCAGACAGCGGCGCGCACCGCGCTCACGGCAGGACTCCGCCGGGGGCGCCCGCCGCGATCCTCGAGGCGGAGCGGTAGTACGGGTTCTGCTGCTGGAGCAGCAGCCGCGAGTCGAAGGCGGCCAGGCGCCCGTCCTGGATCACCATCACGCGGTCGCAGATGTCCAGCGTCGACATCCGGTGGGCGATGATGAACATCGTCAGGTTGCTGCGCAGGGCCGTGAGCGACTCCTGGATCAGGGTCTCCGAGTGCGGGTCGAGCGCGCTCGTGGGCTCGTCGAGCACGAGCACCTCGGGGTGCGCGGCGAGCGCACGGGCGAGGCAGATGCGCTGCTGCTGGCCCCCCGACACAGCGTCGGCGCGCGGGCCGACGATCGTCTCGTAGCCCTTGGGCCAGGACATGATGTCTTCGTGGATGCGCGCGAGCTTCGCGGCCCGTTCGACCTGCTCGCCGTCGATGTCCCGCAGGTAGCGGATGTTCTCCCCGACGGTCGCGTGCAGCAGGCGCGGCGACTGCGGCACGTAGGAGACCAGCCGGTGCCAGTCCTCACGCCGGAACATCGTCACGTCCTCGCCGTTGACGAGGTAGCGCCCGCTCTCCGGCGGGCGCAGCTGGAGCAGCAGCTGGATCAGGGTCGACTTGCCGGCGCCCGAGGGCCCGATCACGCCGATCGCTTCGTTGTGCGAGACCTCGAAGCTGATGTCCTTCAGCGTCGGCGTGCCGGCGCGGTAGGCGAAGTTGACCTTCTGGAAGGTGATCGTGCGAACCTTCGAGAGCGCCTTCTCGCCCTCGGGAGGGCTGCTTTCGCGGTAGCGCCGGGCGGCTTCCTGCGTGCGTTCGATGAACGGCAGCGACTGCTGCAGGCCCTGCCACGCGCCCTGCACGGCCTGGCCGCTGTTGCCCGCGCGCACGAGGATCAGGATCACGGCGCCGAGCGAGGCGGCGTGCCCGCTGCCGACGTGGGTGAGCACCCACAGCGCGACCACGAGCATCAGGTAGATGAGGCTCTGGTACATGTTCGGGACAAGGCGCCCGATCAGCTGCGAGCGGTAGAAGAGGTCGCGCGCCGTTTCGATGTAGCCGTCGATCCGCTCGCGCTGGGCCGCGGCGACGCCGAACACCTGCGTCTCTTCGGCGAGGCGGTTCGCCTCGGCGAGGCCGGAGGCGTAGCGGACCTGGGCCTTGGAGAGCGCTCGCGAGCGTCTCACGGCCAACCCGCGCAGCGGCCGCAGCAGCGCGAACATCGCGATCGCGGTCGTGAAGACGGCCGCCGCGGCGATCGCGTTGAGCGCGAAGGCGAACGCCATCAGCACGATGAACGAGAGGCTCGAGGTGATCAGCGAGGTCGCCTGCAGCGCGCCCGTGGTGGCCTGCATGACCTGGCCGGACATCGTCTCCTGCAGCTGGCCCTCGCGGTCGGAGGACTGGACGCCCCAGGAGGCCATCGTGAAGGCGTGGAAGAGCCGCTTGCGCGAGCTGGACTGGACGTCGCCGGCGATCTGGGCGGGCAGGTGCGAGAGCGGGATCTGCATCAGCAGGCGGAAGATCGCGAGCCCGAACGCGATCGTGAGCAGGTGGTTGGTGGAGCCGTGGAGGTGGAACCCCTCCAGTTTCGTGTGGTGCTTGCCCGCGATCGTCACCGCGATCTGGGCCACGATCGCGAGCAGCGCGGCTTCGGCGAACCCGGAGAGCACCGAGCAGACGGCGAGCGCGACGACGAGGCTGCGGCGCTCGCCGATCAGCAGGCTCAGGCGTGCGCCCATCTTCGCGGGCGAGGCCAGGCCCGCGCCGCTCAACATCCTCTTGCCCCTCATGCGGCGACCAGGCTACCTGGCGTCGCCTGAGGCTGGGAGGCGAGCTGCCGCCCCGCGCCGAGGAACCAGTAGGACATCACTCCCGCCGCGAACCAGAAGTAGGCGCCGCCGGCGACGCCGGCGGAGACCGGGCCGTCGAAGGCCATGAAGAAGGCGGCCACGAGCGGGGAGGCGATCGCGATCAGGAGTATCTGTAATTCGGGATGGAGCACTTTTCGGATATGCGTCGCCGCGAGCACGATCAGCCGGATCAGGAAGCCGAGCCAGATCGCCAGGCCGAAGATGCCGAGTTCCTTCGTGAGGAAGTTGTACTGAGTGTCCGCGGGGATGTTGTGACCTTCGAACAGTTCCTTCTGCTTCCCGCCGAAGCCGGAGACCGCGCCGGCCGTGCCCAGCCCGAAGCCGAAGGGCTGGGCCGCGATGTATTTCGGGATCGCTTCGACCTCTCCGAACTTGTACGACCCGGCGGTGCCGGTGAACCGTTCGGGCTGGATGCTCGTGTAGCGGGAGAAGACTCCCGAGCCGACCGCTTCGACGAACACGACGCCGACCGGCAGCGCGATCGCGACCGCGCCGAGCAGCGCCAGGATCGGCTTGGATATCCGCCGCCCGGCCAGGAACGAGTAGCCGACGAACGCGCCGAGCGCGATGATCGTGCCGCCGACCTGCAACCGCCCGAGGCCGGTGATGACGCCGGCTAAGCACCCGAGCGTGAGGATCAGCGCCGCCCATCGTTCTTTGCGCCGTTTGGACAGCGCGACGAGCGCGAGACACCCCGGGAGGGCGATCATGCCGATGCCGCCGCTGAAGCCGCTGTCGGAGCCCAGCCCCAGCGGGCGCACGTGTCCTTCGCCGTTGCTTCCGTAGGTGCGGGCGGCGGGGCCGTTGACGCGGGCGTTGTAGCCCGAGCCGAGGCTTGCGACTTCTTCAGGGGAGAGCTGGGTCTGCCCCGTCGAGGCGAACGCGTTCAGCAGCGCGATCACGCCGAGCAGCCAGAAGGCGCGCTTGAACCGCTGGGGCGTGCGGATCAGCAGGTAGCCGAACCAGAAGAAGGGCACCCACTGCAGCTGCTGGCGGTACCCAGCCAGCGCCTTCACGATCCCGAGCGTGTTCGGGTTGAAGGCCTCGATGAGGACGAAGATGATCCACGCGAACACCCACCCCGCGAGCGGCGGCATCTTCACGGGCGCCCGCTTGGCGATCGTGCGCACGATCAGCCCCAGCGTCACCGCGAGCACCAGGGCGTCCTGCACCCCCGAGGAGAGCGCGCCCGCGTTCGCGACGAGCTTCGTGGGCCCGTTCAGGCAGCCGAGGAAGATCACGACCGCCGTCACCGTCCACTCCAGCCGCGGCGTCACCGCGAGCCAGACGATGAACAGCAGCATCACGATGCCGCCGAGCACGAGCGGCAAGTTCGGCTTCGGCATCGCGACAGCGACCGCGAGCGCCGCGCCGATCGCGACGAGCGCAAACGCGGCGGTGGTCGCGGTGTCGTGGAGCCGGCGGCTCCTCACCGCCGGATGGCCCCCTCCGGCGAAGAGCGGGCCCGCCGCCGCGCTCATCGTCCGACCAGAGAGCCGGGCCAGCGTCGTTGGGGGGTGGCGCCGGCGCCGTATTTCGAGATTTCGGCACGGGGGACGCCGTTGGCCACCACGCCGAGGATCGGCGCGGTGGGGGTACGGGCGAGCAGCTGGTTCAACTGCGCGGCCGCCTGTTCACGCGTGTGGCCGACGCGGGCCACCAGGACGATCGCCTCGACGATGCCGAGCAGCGGCATCACGTCGCTGACGGCAAGCGGGCCGGGCGCGTCGATCAGCACGCGGTCGTAGTCCTCGACCGCGGCGCGCAGCAGCTCGGCCATCGCTCCGCCCGCGAGCATCGCGGGGGGATTCGGGACGGGAGGACCGCTGACGAGCGCCCACACGCCGCCGGGGCCGCGCTGCTCGACGGCTGTGGCGATGGCGCCGTTGGTGGAGGGCGCCTGCGCGATCTGGGCGGGCGTTGCGTGCACGACCTGCAGCGCGTCGGCGAGCGTGAGCCTCCCGGTGAGCACGTCCGAGAGCCCGCGGTCGGGTTCGAGGCCGAGCGCGCGAGCCTGGACCGGGCGGCGGAAGTCCGCCTCGATCAGCATCACCTGCTCGCCCGCTTCGCTCTGCACGAGCGCGAGGTCGGCTGCCACGGTGGACTTGCCGTCACCCGGCTCGGCGCTCACGAACAGGATCGAGCGCGGGGAGGCGTGGCGCCCTTCGCCGGACATCGGCTCGAGCAGCAGCGTGGTGTGGAGTCTTCGCAACGGCTCGACGAGGAACCGCGACGGCGCCGTCCACCCATCCCTTTTCACGGTCGGCGTGCGAACCTTGGGCAACGAGGTCAGCACCTCGTGGTGAAGGACGGATTCGACGTCGGCCAGCGAGCGCAGGCGGCGGTTCACGCGGCTGAGCGCGTAGGCCGCGATCGAGGCCAGCACGATGCCGATCACGAACCCGAACTCGGCGTTCTTTTTCGGGTGCGGCCCGATCAGCTGCGCGGAACGCGTTTTGGCGGGCTTGACCTGGCGCACGCCTACGATCGCCAGCTGCGATTCGAGCTGGTTGATCTTGGTGGAGAGCTGAGCCGCCTGGATCACGCTGCTTCCGCCGGCAGGCTTCGGCGCCGGGGTCGATTTGCCGTTCTTGCCGCTCGATGCGCTCTGCGAGGCGGCTTCGGTGGCGGCGTGGGCGGCTTCGAGCCGGACGAGCTGGCGGTGGGCGATGTTGATCGCCGAGAGCACGTCGCGGCGGTGGTTGGTCGTCCAGCGTTTGATGTAGCCGGCAGCGACCGTGTTGGCGAGCAGCGCGGCGCCGCGCGGGCTGTGCGATTCCGCCGTGATCGAGATGAACTGCCCTTTTTCGGGCGCCTTGGCCTTGACCTTGCTCTTCGCCGCGACTTTGTCGACGTGAACCGTCGAGTGCTTCAGCTGTCGCTTGGAGGATTCGACCACGACCGAGTTGATCACGGCCGCCTGGTTGGCCGCGCTGTTGACCGAGCTGCGGCCGCCCGGGGAGCGTTCGCTCAGCTGTTCTTCGGCGCCGGCGCCGAGGTAGATCTGGGTCGTTGCCGAGTAGGTCGGCGACTCACGCTTGAAGTAGAGATAGGATCCTGTTGCGACGATCAGCCCGGCCAGAAGGATGAGCCACTTCCGCCTCCAGATCGGAGCAAAGATCGCGGTGGCGTCGGTGGTTTCGTTCATGGTTGAGGATCCGTCCAGGACATGCAGTCGTGGCCATGCGTGGCCATGTTCCGGGAGCTACGTAATTGGCCGCTAAAGAGTAGCGTGCGGCCGCCGTCCGGCCGCATGTTTCGCTGCGTTGTGAAGGGGTCAGCGGCGGCCGCGTGCGAGCTTTTCGAACAGCTCCTCGTGGCTCGCGACCATCCGTTCCCACGTGAAGGCGGAGGCGGCCTCGCGCGCGGCCGCTCCGAAGGCCGCGCGAAGCGACGGATCGGCCCCCAGCTCGCGTAGCCGCGCGGAGATCTGCTCGGCCGTCGGCTCGACCAGGTAACCGTTCTCGCCCGAGGTGATCAGCTCCCTGACACCGTTCACATCGCCCGCGATCACCGGCAGGCCGCTGGCCGCGGCCTCGTAGGTCACGAGCGAGAAGGTCTCATAGCTGGAGGGCAGGACGAAGGCATCCGCCGCCGCGTACAGGGGCCGCACGTCGCCGCGCACGCCGAGCCAGTGCACGCGCTCGGAGACGGCGAGCGAGGCCGCCAGCTGCTCGTAGGGACGCTGCGGCCCTTTGCCGGCGATCGCGAGGTGCCATTCCGGCGCCTGCGCGAGCGCTGCGATCGACGGCCCCAACCCCTTGCGCTCCCAGTCGCCGCCCACGAACGCGGCGAGCAGCGCACCGTCTGGAAGGTCGAGCTGCGCGCGCAGTGCTTCGCCCTCGGCGGCCGCCGCGCCGGGCGCGAACTCCTCGACGTCGACGCCGTTGTGGATCGTGACGACCCGGCTCGTCGCGGCGGGGAAGCAGCCCCTCACCTCGTCGGCGACACCCTCCGAGACGCATACGAGCTGGGCCGAAGGGTTGCGCCGCAAGTACCATCGTTCCGAGACGCGCTCGACGACCCCGACGGCCCAGTCGTAGAGCGCGTAGAGGCGCCCGGGGCGGGCCGGCGCCGCCGAGTAGGCGCAGTGGCAGTAGTGCACCGCGACGGTATCGATCGGGTTCACCACGATCGAGCCGGTGGACTGCACGATCCCGGACCGGTGGCGCCGCAGCGCGAGCGAGCCGGCGAGCAGGAACCACGGGTAGGCCACGAGGAAGGGACGGCCCGGGCCGCGCACGCGGCGGAAGCGGACGCCGCTGTCGGCCGGCAGCACGCATTTGCGCGCGACCACCGTGACGTCGTGCCCGCGGCGCCTGAGGCGTACCGCGAGCTCGGCGATCTGGCGCTCCATCCCGCCGACCGAGCCGACATCGTGCGCGACGATCGTGACCGGGACCGGGTCCGTGCTCATCGCGCGGCCGGGGCGCCGAGCACGGATTCCATGCCGGCGAAGAAGCGGGCGCGCATCGCGGCATCGGTGAACTGCGCGAGGTACCGCTCGTGGCCGGCGCGCGCGAGGCGATCGCGCTCCGCCGGCGAGGCGAGCAGCGGCGCCAGCGCGTCCGCGAGCGCCTCGGGCTCGCCCGAGGGCACGAGCACGCCGGTGCGCCCACCGTCGACGATCTCCGAGGGGCCCCCGGAGTCGACGGCCAGCACCGCGACGCCGCGCGCCATTCCCTCGAGCAGCACGATCCCGAACGGCTCGGGCGCGGAGGCGTTGACGAGCACGTCCATGCGCTGGATGTAGGGCCCCGGGTCGGGCACCTGCCCCGTCAGTGTGACGTGCGCCGAGAGCCCGAGCTCCTCGACGAGCCGCGGCACCGAGGCCGCGTAGGAGGGCTCGAGGCCGAACGCGTCCCCGCCGACGATCAGGCAGTGCATGTCCTGGCCGCGCTCGCGCAGCAGCGCCTGCGCGCGCAGCAGGCGGTCTTGACCCTTCCACGACTGCAGCCGGCCGACGATCCCCACCACGGGGACGCCTTCGGGCAGCTCGATCGCAGCGGGGCGCTCCTCGGGCCGCGGCGGCGCGGTGCCGGCTGCCACGGGTACCGTCCGGCGCCGCGGGCGCATGTGCTGCTGAGCGACCGCCGCGGCTTCGGAGGTGGTGAAGATCGCGCGCGCCGGCAGCAGGGTCGCGACGCGGTCGACGGCGCTGCCGAGCGGGATCGCGTGCTGCCACCAGAGCACGCGCTCGGCCATCCCGGCGAGCATCGCCGCGGAGGCGCCGTAGAGGTGGGTCTTCGCCGACCAGTCGAGGATCAGCTCCGGCTCGAGCTCGCGCAGCAGCGCGGCGAGCCGCCGCACGGCGCCGGCGGTGCGGCCCGGCTGGCGCAACCGCCCGGCTTCGAGCGTGGTGACCGCGAAGCCCTTTGCCGCGAGGTCGCGCGGCCACGGCCCGTCCTCGAGGAACACGAGGTGGAACTCGAACGGCCCTTCCCGGGCCCCGTCGAGGATGCTCTGCAACATCGCCTCGGCGCCGCCGGCGAGGGTCCCCCACGGTGCCGTCACGACCAGGCGCCGAGGGGGCGGTGGGCCGGGCGCTGCCGCTGGGTGGGCGGCTGCGCTGAGCCCCTCGGACACGGCGTTGATCGTAGCCGATGGAATCCGAGCGCCCGAGGGTCCTGAACTATGCTTGCCCGCCCCGGCGGCGGCGAGATGGACAGCGATCCCACGAACCCAGGCGAGCTCGCCTCGACGGTGCTCGCGCACGACTACCTGCTGGTGATGCGGGGCGCCGAGCGCGTGTTCGCGCAGATGGCGCGGATGTACCCCGGCGCGCCCATCCTCACCTTGCTGTACGAAGCCGAGGCGACCGGGCCCGCGTTCGCCGGGCATCCGGTGACGGTCTCACCGCTGCAGCGGCTGGGTGTGTCGCAGGACGGCTTCCGGCGGCTGCTGCCGCTCTATCCGCTTGCCACGAGTCGCATGCCGGTCCCCTCCTGCCAGCTGCTGCTGAGCAGCAGCAGCGCCTTCATGCACGGGCTGCACGCGCCCGAGGGCGCCGTGCATGTCTGCTACTGCCACGCCCCGTTCCGCTACGCCTGGTACGAGCAGGAGCGCGCGCTCGCCGAGGCGCCGCGGGCGTTGCGCGCGCCCTTGCGAGCCGTGCTGGCCTGGATGCGCCGATGGGATCGCGCGGCCAGCGCGCGCGTCGACCGCTACGTCGCCAACTCCCGCCTCACGCAGGAGCGCATCGCCCGCTACTACGGCCGCGAGGCGGAGATCGTCCATCCCCCCGTGGACACCGAGCGCTTCACGGTCGGCGAGCCCGGCGCCGAGCTGCTGATCGTCTCCGAGCTGGTCCGCCACAAGCGCCTTCACGTCGCGCTCGAGGCGGCGCGCCGCGCGGGTGCTCCCATACGCGTGGCGGGCTCGGGCCCCGAACACGCCGCGCTCGGCGCCGCGTTTCCCGAGGCGGAGTTCCTGGGACGGGTCTCCGACTCAGAGCTCGAGCAGCTGTACGCCCGCGCCCGCGCGGTGATCGTGCCGAGCAAGGAGGAGTTCGGGATCACGGCGGTCGAGGCCCAAGCGGCCGGCCGGCCCGTGATCGCCGCCGCCGCCGGCGGGGCGCTGGAGACGGTGCTGGACGGCGTGACGGGGCGCCTCGTCGCACTGGACGACGTCGAAGCGTTCCGCACCGCGATCGAGGGCTTGGAGGAGCTCTGTCTCGACCCCGCGGAGGCCGTCCGCAACGCGGAGCGCTTCTCGGTCGCGGCCTTCCGTCGCGGCCTTGCAGAGCAGGTGGAGCACGCGCTCAGCGACGGCCCCCGGCGTGGCGGGGTGGCGCGGGGCTCGCTGTAGGATCACGGCAGCGATGGCCGACCCAGCTCTGCACATAGCGTGGCTGGGGGCCGGCCCGAACGCAAAAGAAACCGGCGGCGTGCCGGGGGTCGCGGCTGAGCTGCTCGCGGGCTTCGCGGCGCTCGGCCACCGCGTCGACTGCTTCCTCCCCGTCTCCGGCGGCGAGCTGCCGCCACGGCTCGAAGCCGAGCCGAACCTGCGTTTCGTGCGCGGCACGATCGAGTGGCGCCATTCCCGCTGGTACAGCCGGGGACGGCTGGGGACGTTCCTCAGCGGGCTGTTCGCGCGGGCCGTCGGCTCGCTGCGGCTGCGCCGTGAGGTGCTGCGCCACCACCGGCAGGACCCCTACGACGTCGTCTACCAGTTCTCGAACATCGAGTCGCTCGCGATGCCGGGCCGGCTGCGTGGGCGCGTGCCGCTCGTCATCCACCCGGAGACGCACATCGCGGGCGAGCTGCGCTCGCTGTGGCGGGAGCGGAGGCTCGCGCTGCGCTGCCAGCCCGCCCACACCGTCGGGATCGCCGCGGCCACGATGAGCGTCCGCGCTGCGGTCCAGCGCCGGCGCGTGCGGCGCGCGAGCCTGCTGGTCTGCATCAGCAGCGTGTTCCGCGACCACATCGTCAACGACTACGGCTTCCCGCGCGAGAAGACCGTGGTCGTGCCGAACCCGATCCGCTTCGAGCGCTTCACCGAGCCGCGCCTCGACCGTCCGCTCGGTGAGCCTCCCACGGTGCTGGTGCTGGGACGGGTGTCGGCGCGCAAGGGCGTGGAGACCGTGGTCGAGGTCGCGCGGATCCTGCTCGCGCGCGGCTCGCGCGCGCGTCTGCGAGTGGTCGGCGGCGTGACGCTCGAGTCGGATTACCGCAAGCTGCTCGACGACCTCCCGCCGGAGAACTCCGAGTACGTCGGGCGCATGCGCCCGAGCGAGGTCCCGGCCGAGCTGGTCGGTGCCGACGTGATGCTGCAGGCAGCCCGTTACGAGCCGTTCGGGCTGACGGTGGCCGAGGCGCTCGCCTGCGGCGTGCCGGTGGTCGGAACGAGCGAGGTGGGAGCGATCGAGGGCGTCGAGGAGACGGTCGTCGCGGAGGTCGCGCCGGGCGATGCCGCCGCGATGGCCGACGAGCTCGAACGCATGCTGGCGGCGCTGGAGGCGCAGGGACCGGCGCTGCGGGCGAAGGCACGCGGCGAGGCCGAGCGCCTGTTCGCGACGGGGCACGTGTGCGCGCAGATCTCCCGTGAGCTGCAGGCCCTCGTGCATGGCGTGGGGAGCTGAGCGGACGGCTACCCTCTGAAGTTGAGAGGGCGCACAATCCACCGTCACCCACCCCGCGTCCGGGCGCCACGGATTGGCCGAACGAGACGAGATGACCGACTTGCCGCCGAGAAGACGAGTGCCGACGATCGCGACCGCGTGCGTGCTCGCGTTCGCCGCGCTCCTGCTCGCCGGCTGCAGCCACGCCGGCAAAGCGAACTCGGGCAAGGCGGCCGCAGCCGCCTCCGAAGAAGCGCGCCAGGAAGAAGCGGCGCTACGCAAGGAAGAAGCCAGTGAAGTCGCGCAGGACCAGGAAGCGTTGTCGGTGATCGAATCGGGCAAACGCGAAGAAGAAGCGGAGGCCGCCGCGCGGAGCACCGAAGCGAAGGCGAAGGCCAAAGCGAAGAAGCGCGAAAGGGCGGCCGAAGAAGCGGCCAAACACAAGGAAAAGGAAGCCGCGGCCAAGAAGAAGCGCGAAGAAGCGGCCAAGAAGGCCCGCGAAGAAGCCGCGAAGAAGTCCGGCGAACAGCAGGCGAAAACGGTGACGACCCAAAAACCGAAGACGACGCCCGCGAACCCGAAGCCGGCCAAACACAAGGAATCGATCAGCGAAGCACCGACCGTGCCGGTGCCGAGCTCCGGCGGTTGAAGATGACCTCGAAGCTGACAGCCACCTCCCGGCCGCGCTTCGCCGCCGCGGTCCTCGCAGCCCTGGCGCTGGCGGGCGGCGCCGCCGGCTGCGGCGGCTCCGGAGGCGGCGGCAAGGGCCACCGCGCCGAAGGCAAGGAATCCGCGGAAGGCGCCCCCGGCGCCGTCCTCGCGCCCGAACCGGGCGAAGGAGGCTCCGCCCCGAACGCCGGCCGGGCCGAAGCGGCCTCGATCAAACGCGAAGCGGCAGAACTGGCGGCGCTCAAGCACCAGCGCGAACGCGCCGAACGCGAAGCCTCAGCGCAGGCGAGCGCCCCGAAGAAGCACGCCAAGCAGACCCACAAGTCCAAGACCGGCGCGAGCCATCACAAGAAGAGCGAAAAGAAGAAGAAGTCCGCGCCCAAGACGAGCAGCGGTGGCAAGAAGAGCCACGAAACGGCCGCCGAACAGGCTGCTCGCAAACGCTTCGAAGCCGAAGAAGCGCGCGAAGCGGCCGAATTCAAACGGCAGGCGAGCAAGGAAAAATAGTCCCGGCTGGCCGGTCGCCTCGAGCCGGTGGGCAGGGTGCCCGCGACGGCGCGCCGGCCGCGGATGGCCGGGTCAGTCCTGCGAGGCGGGCGCGCTCAGAGCCCGCGGCGCCCGATGACGTGCGGGACGGTGCGAAGCAGGATCTTGATGTCGGTCCAGGGGGACCAGTTCGCGACGTACAGGTAGTCGATCGCGACCATCTCACGCAGCGGCACGCGCGCCGGGCCGAGGATCTGCCAGGGCCCGGTCATGCCGGGCATCAGCTCGAGGCGGCGACGGTGCCAGCCCTCGATCCGCTGGTCCTCCTCGATCACGAGCGGGCGCGGTCCGACGAGGCTCATCTCGCCGCGAACGATGTTGAAGAGCTGCGGCAGCTCGTCGAGCGCGCTGCGGCGAAGCCACCGGCCCACGCGGGTGATGCGCGGGTCCTCGGCGATCTTGAAGAGCCCGTCCATCGCCTCGTTGCGGTGACGGAGTTCGTCCTTCATGTCCTCGGCCTCGGGGACCATCGTGCGGAACTTGAGCATGTAGAAGCGCTTGCCGTGCCGGCCGACGCGCAGCTGGCGGAAGAAGATCGGGCCGCGGCTGTCGAGCTTTATCGCGATCGCGATCGCGATCAGCAGCGGCGACACGGCGAGCAGCCCGAGCGACGCGCCGATCAGGTCGAACATGCGCTTGAACTTGGCGGAGGAGCGCGTCAGGTCGAAGCGGCGCACGCCCATCACCGTGACGCCGTGAAGGTCGTCGAACTCGACCGAGGAGCCGACGACCTCGAGCAGCCGCGGCACCACGCTCACGCGCACGCCGACAGCCTTCAGCGTCCGCACCAGGTTCAGCATCTCGCCCGCGTCGGCGCTGCGCGGCGCGATGATCGCGCGGTGCACGTCCAGCGTCTGCGCGAGGTCGCGGATCTCTGCGAGGCGCGACTCCGAGAACGAGTCGCTGGACCACGGCGCGACCTTGTCGAGATCGAGGTGGGCGACGACGGTCGCCTTCACGCCGCCGCCGCAGCCGAGCTTGGAGCGGATCGTCGCGGCGGACATCTCGTCGCCGATGAAGAGACAACGCTCCGCGGGGGCGATCGCGAGCGCGACGATGCGCGCGACCGAGCGGAACAGGATCAGCAGGGCCGCGAGCACGAGCCACAGGATCAGCGCCTGGCGGCGGCCGAGGGCGTCGGCGACGATGAAGCCGCCGGAGAGCCAGGCGACGACCGTGCAGAGCGTGGCGAGCTGGAAGAGCTTCGGCGCCTCGTCGAGCGTCGTCTTGCGCATCAACGTCTCGTCGCGGTCGTACAGCCCCGTGAGCTTCGCGCCGACCAGCAGGATCGGGATCTCGATCAGCGCCCACCAGGTGAGCACGACCGGGCGCGCGGCCAGCTCGGCCGTCAGCAGGAACGCGCCGAGGAGCGCGAGGATGTCAGCGACGGCGAGGGAGCGGCGGAAGAGCGAATCGCGGCGCAGCGAGGCGGCTGGACCGCGTACCTCTGAGATCCCTGAGACGAGGAGGCGGCGCCTCCCGCCCAAGCCCAGAAAGCCTCGCGTCGGCGCCAGTGGCGGCGCAGCCCATGAAGCGCTGGCCTCCGTTGTACTCCCCGTATCTACGCTCATCGGGTCTCCCCGCCTCCTTGCTCGCCTATCCGGCCCCCGCGAATAGTCCACCACGGCTCCCGAACAAATGTCGAGATTCCGTGATCTCCCTCAGGTCCGGGATCATAAACAGGGGCTACCCTCAAAAGCAAGAGCGTGAACAGGTCTCGGGCAAAAGATCGCCCGTCCGTGGTAGGTCAGTCGAGATCGGGGCGAGGGGTGACGTCGGTGGCGCTCGTGACGACGCCACCGTCGGCGGACACGGGCTGGAGCGGGCGTCGTTCCGTTCGGCGACTCCTCGACTCGTGCGCTCCTCCCAGGCCGCTGCTTCCCAGGGTCGCCTGTTCCACACCCAGAACAGCGCGACCGCGAGCAGGATCCCGCACAGCGTCCAGCCGAGCGTTTCGGTGTCAAGCCCGACGTACTTCAGACCGGAGGCCGTGATCACGAACGTGATCACGGGCCGCACGTAGCGGTCGGGCGCGCTCGAGGAGAACATCGAGCCGATCAGCACGGCCGGCACGCTGCCGAGGATCAGCGAGACCGTGACGCCGAATTCGACGTGGCCGAAGATCGATCGCGCCGAGCGCCGCGGCCGCGTCAGCGGCACGGCCTGGGTGAGGTCGGTGCCGACGAGCTGGTTGGCACCGAGCATCGGATAGAGGAACAGCAGCATCACGATCATCAGCGAGCCCGCGCCGACCGAGGTCAGCGCCCACGACGAGACCGCCGATCACCCCGATCAGGATCGTGCGCGACCGGGTGGGGCGTGACGTCGTGGATGACGCCGTGCGCTCCTGGCCGCTGCGGCGGTCGAGCACCTGGCGCAGCACCATCGCCGCCGCGCCGACGAGCAGCGCCGCGCCGAGCACGGTCTCGATGTTGCGTCTGGGCGGACTTGCTGCCGCCCATCAGGTTGCAGGATGTAGGCGCCGGCGAACGCGACCGGGACGGAGCCGATCACGAGCCACTTCACGAGGCTTCAGGTTGGGCGTGCGTTTGCGCAGGTGCACGGCGGCGCCGAAGGGCCGCATCGTGCACGGCCGCGACGAGATCGCTCGAGATCGCCGCCGCCGGCTTGACGCCGAACAGCAGGATCAGCATCGGCGTCATCAGCGCGCCGCCGCCCGCGCCGGTCATGCCGACGAGGAAGCCGATGATCGCGCTCCCCAGCACGATGTATGGGTCGATGTGCATCTGCTCCAGGTCCCTCGCGCGGATCGGATGCCGATCCACTCCTCCCGGCCTCCGGCCGAGCGTCGGCACGATAACAGCGTTGCCCCGAGTGTCAACTGCCTTGGGGCGTCGGGTGCGGAGGCCGCCCCCGGCCCCAAAAAGACGGCCGGCCCGCCCATCCTGGGCGAGCCGGCCGCGTCAGACCTGCCGGTCGTTCTTGACCGGCCTCAGGACATCAGTGATGTCCTCAGTCTTCGATCGAGGTGACCCCTTCTTCGGCCTTTTCGATCAGCGACTTCGGAAGCGCAGCGTAGTCGTGACCCTTGATTTCCTTCGCGCCGCCTTTCTTGCTGGTGGCGTAGGCGATGTAGTCACGGGCCGTCTGCGCCTCTTCGGCGTTACCGCCGTGCGATGGCGTAGGCGGTGTAGTTGCTCAGCGCGAACACGTACGTGAGGCCGCACAGGGCGTACGACTTCGAGTTCTGTTTCGCACCGACTTCGTTCCAGGGCGAGATCACGGACGGCGGCGGGAAGGTCCCTTTGCCGTTCGAGAATTCGGTCTTCTTGCAGTTGGATTCCGCCGTGGTGCCGCTGTCTCCGTTGGTCGACGGGTCCTTGTACTTGCTCTTGATCTTGACGCCTTTGCTGGTGGTTTTTTCGGAGCGTTCACTCTCGAGCACCGTCCAGAAGCGCGACGCGCTCTGACCCGTGAAGCCGCCGTTGGCGGGGTTGCGGGCCTGGGCGAGGTCGGCGTAGCCGATCGAGCCCGGTTTTTCGGCGACTGCTTTCAGCACGCCGGTGTTGGTCGTTTCGGCCGGGTGGAACACGCCGGCGGCCGTCGGCCATTTCGTGCTCGACGCACCTTCGGCAAGTTCGCCCCAGGTCTGTTCGCCGCCGCCTTCGATGGGGAAGGAGGCGCCGTTGATCTGGAACAGGAACTTCTTGAAGATGTGCGTCGTGCCCGAGCCGTCCGCACGGACGACCGGGGTGATCGCGTCTTCTTCGGGTTCACAGCCGGCACCGGTCAGTTCGTTGCCGGTGTTTTCCTGGCTGACGATTTCGCCCCAGTTTTTGACCGTACCGTCGTAGATGCCCTCGAGCGTTTTCTGGTTCATGCCCAGACGGCCCGGAGCGACTTTCGAGTTCGCGGTGCAGCCCGTAGGCACGTTCACCACGATCGCCTCGGCACCCTGAACGAGCGGAACCGTCAGCAGTTTGCTGGTTTTGCCTTCGTCGACCTGACCTTCGACGACGGCTTTTTCGGCGGCGTTGGCGGTGTTGTCCGTGCCGACGAAGCCGACCGTGCCGTACAGCTCTTTGACGGCCCATTCTTTGTAGCCGGCACCGGAGCCGACCGAGCGGTATTTCGTGATTTCAGGAGAACCAGCGCCGACACAACCGACCGATTTGCTGGTGTTGAAGCCTTTCCTGAAGAGTTCCTCGGCTTCGAGCTGGAAGGACGAGCCGGCGCCTTCCGTGCTCGTGCCTTTGCAGTGCCCGGGAAGCGCTGCGCTCGCGGCGCTCGGCACCGCGAATGCGGCCACAGAGGCCGCCGCAACTACGCCCGCCGAGAGAGCCCGGCGCGCAGTCAGAGAACTTCATTACTCCACTACCTCCTGGTTAGCAGGTTCCGTTGCCGACCACGGCAGGAAAAGTCGCCCCACCTAGACCGACCTGACCGGCGCGTCAAACAACCCCTCGGCGCGCCGTACAGCAGTCTGCGTGGAGAAGTGTGGCCGCGGGACGTGGTTGACAGTGTTTACAGCCGGTGACGTCGCCGGTTTGTTCACAACTCGGCTACAACCTCGGATCGTTCACGACCTGAGCACAAAGCGTTCACAACGGCGCGTCAGAACCGCCTGCCGCGTCGTGATCGTCGACAGAAGGCCCGGGTGACGTCGCCTTGACGGCGGCGTCACCCGGCCTTCACGAACGCCTCAATGTTTCTTCTTGGCGGCCTTGAGCGTCACGACCGCGGTGGTCGTGTGCGTGCCGCCCTGCGGGTCGTGCGCGACGATCGTGACGCGCGCCCGCACCGTGTGCAGCTTCGCGAGCAGCTTCTTGGCCTTGGCGCTCAGGTGGAGCGCGACGACCTTGAGCTTGCCGGCGGCGATCGAGAACGAGCCCGTCGCGAGCGTCAGGATCGACTTCTTCGCCGAGATGTGGGCCCGCTTCGCGGCGACGGCCGTCAGCGTCTTCAGCGTCACGGTCCCCGAGCACGAGGTCTCTTCGGTCGGGCAGCTCAGCTTGAGGCTGAAGCCGCCGTTCGCGGCGACCGTCAGGGCGGCGCCGGAGACCGTGACGGTGGGGACGGATTTGTTTCGTCTTGTGTGGTTCGACGCCTCCGCCGGGCGGCGGCGGCGGCGGGGGCGTCGTGGTCGTGCCTCCGCCACCACCCCCTCCGCCACCGCTCGAAGCAGCGGCTGTCTTGACTTCCCTGTCCAGCCCCTGCGGTTTGCCCAGCGGGCTTTCGGCGACGATCCGGAAGTGGTAGGCCGTCCCGGCGCGAGCCCTGAGATCGGCGCGGACTCTTCGACGTTGCTCCGGCCTTTGCCCGGGCGCCGTCGGGCAGGGCACCGACGCGCCGTAGCTCGTCGAGGTCCCGTATTCGAACTTGCACGTCGTTTCTTCGCCGTGCGGGTTGACGAGGCCCTTCAGCGTCACGCCGGTCTGCGTGACGCCCGTCGCCGCGAGCGTTTCCACGGTCGGCGCGGACGGCGCTTCGGACGTCGTGAACGCGAGCTGCGAGCTTTCGGCTTTCTTGCCTTCCGTGTTTTCGTCGACGAGCTTGAATTTGTACGCGGTGCTCGCTTTCAGGCCCGTGACTTTGGCGGACACCGCGACCGCGCGTTTCGCCTTTGCCCGGCGACGGCGAGCAGGGCATCGTTTTGCCCGACGGCAGCGTTTCGCCGTATTCGAAGGTGCAGGCTTTCGTTTCCTTGCCCTTCGGGTTCACGGTGCCGTTGAGCGTCGCGGTCGTCGAGCCGACTTCGGTCGCCGCTTTCGCTTCGACCGCCGGCGCGCCCGCGGCGCGCGATTTCGAATTCGGTGCCCGCCTGGTTGCTTTCCCAGACGCCGGCCTTCGCGAGCAGCCTGAACCGGTAGCGCGTCCCTTCGCGTCAGGCCGGTCACTTTCGACGCCCTCGAGCACGAATTTTTCGGCTTCGCCCGGGTTCGTCGGGCACGCTTCTTTTTTGAGGACTCTGGCTGTAGTTCGTGTCGCGTCGCTTCGGTGACCTGGAATTCGCATTTCGTCGGGCTGCCGGTCGGGTTGACTTCGGCGCTCAGCGCCGCCCCCGAGGTGCCTTCCGCCAGGTCTTTTTCGCCCTGGACCTTCGGCGCGACGATCGTGACTTTTTCGCTCGTTTCGAGCAGCGGCGTGGCGAGATCGTCGGTGTGGATGCTCTCGTGGACCGTGAAGCTGCCTTCGTGCAGGAACTGGTGTTCGACGGAGGTCTTCTTCTGCTGGCGCTTGGTCACCGTCTGCGTGACGCCCGGTTCGAATTCCCATTCGGTGCTGAGCGCGTTGGCCTGCGTCATTTCCGAGGAGAGCGTGATTTTGTCGGCGATCGGGAACGAGGCGAGCTTGACGCCGCCGACTTCCGCCGCAGGTTTCGTGGCGGTGCCCTGCGGGCAGTTTTCCGGTTTGCCTCCGGGTCCGAGTTCGAGCACCTTCGAGTGTTCCGTTTCCGGTTCGCCGCGCTCGAACATGAAGGCGTGTTCTTCGTAGCCGGCGACGAGCGCCGGGCCGAGGTTGCCCGGATCGGTCTCGTTGACCGCGCATTCTTTGGAGGCGCTGCCCCAGCTGCCGCCGCCGGTCCAGCCGATCTCTTCCATCGTCGGGGTCAGCACCAGCACCGCGCCGTCCTGGAAGCCGCCTTCGGCCACGTTCTTGACGTGGAAGTGCACGTAGAAGTCGCCTTCGGGGCCGATCGCCATCGAGCCGCCTTCTTCGTTCCCGTCTTCGATCGACCCGAGTTCTTCGATGAACGGGCACGGCGGTTCTTTGTTCTGGAGGCGGAGTTCACATTCGACGACGCGTGGAAGCAGGAACGCCTGTTTCGGCGCGGTCGCCGACGACAGGTTGGAGGGCAGTTCGGTGATTTCCTGGAGTTCGTCGCCCGAGCACGAAGATCTTCCCGGCGGCGGTCACGACCGGCGCCGTCACGCATCCGCATTTTTCGAAGAAGCCGGTTTTGTCTTCCCAGACGGTCTTGATTTCGCCCGTGGGTTCCACCGCCCACACCTCGGGGACTTCGCTGCCCCGACCCAGCCGGTGATCAGGACCTGGTCGTTCGTCGGGTTGACCGTGATCCCGCCGGGCGCGAACAGCGACATGCCTTTTTCGGTCGAGTTCGGGGAGAATTCGGTCTTGCCGACGGGGCTGCCGGTGAGGTCGGTTTCGGTCCTGGGCACGAGCACGCCGCCGGTTTTGGTTCCGGACGCGGGTTCGATCGTGCTGCCGGGCGTGCTCGTCGAGAACGCGAGCAGTTCGCTGGCGACCGGGTTCTTCTTCCTTGTGGGACTCTTGATGCGTTCCTCGGTGAGGAGCACGTAGGCGCGTTTGTCTTTGGTGTCGAAGGCGACGCCCTCGGCTTCGCGTCGAGTTCTTCCGGTCGGACCACTTCTTTCGGGCCGATCATCACCGACGCGACGGGCGCCCACGTCGAGCCCGTTTTCACGAACTTCCGCAGGCGGAACTCGTCTTCTTCTTCCGGGCCGATCGGAAGCACGTCGACGACCCACATGCTGCCGTCTTCGGGGTTGACGCCGAACGCCTCCTGCGGGTTCCTGATTTCGCTCTGCAGTTCGCCGAAGTGACCGAGGTCGCCCCACTTCGTCACCGCCGCGCCACTCGCGGGCGCGCTGACGAGCGCGACCGGCACGAGCACGGCCAGCGCCACGAGCAGGCGGGTCAGGAGGGCGGGGCGGGGCGACATCGGTCTCCGATCGTTCGTGGTTGCGCGCGAGGCCGGGGACGCCGGCCACAGCCAGAGCACCCCTCCGGGTGGCGGTCTGCACCGCCACACCGAGGATGGTCGCCGCTTCCGTACCCACGGTCGTAATCAAACGGTGAACGGCCGCTTGCAAGGGGACGGGACCGGCGGCAGTGTTGTAATCAGACAGTGAACGCTTTGTAACGGTCAGCGCGGGCGACGCCGCGCTTCGCGCTCATAGCGCCGCTGGGTGCGGCTCGTGTTCAGCGTCGCCGGCGCGACCTTCGTGCCGCGGCGCGGACCTCGCCGCCCGCGCAGCGATGCGCCGGCGAACGCCGCGAGCACGACCAGTCCCGATCAGGTAGGCCGGCGGCAACTCGTGTTCGCTCTGGTGGTAGGCCGAGGCGGCCGCGTCGACGGACTCCGGCGCCGCCTCCTCTTCTTCTTCCTTCTGGGCCGCCTCCACAGCCGAGGTGCCGCTCGGCGGGGTCGGCCGCGCGGGTGTCGGCAGCGGCACGGGTACGAACGCCGGGATGAACGCGACGGGGGCCGCCGCGGGCAGGAACTGGTTGACGAGCGGGTGAGACGGCGCCGTCGGCGCAGCGGGCGCAGCGGGGGCGGCAGGCGTCGGCAGCGGCACGTTGAGGCTGGTCGGGGCGGCGCTCGTCCCGGGGGGCGGTTGGCTGGTGGGCGGCGTCGCGACAGCCGGTTCGGCCACCACCGGTTTCGCCGCCAGCGGGACGGTTCCGCACGGTTGGCGGACGCTGCCGGCCTGGATCGTCACCGGCAGGGTGTAGCTGAGGTTGCCGGTCTTGAGGGTGACGTCGACCGGCTTGCCGGGCGGCGTCGCGTTGTAGGCGCAGAACAGCCCGCTCTTGCTGCCACCTTCGGGTTCTTCGGGGATCGCCTTGCCGTGCGCGTCGTGCATCACGGGTTCTGAGGAGGCGAGGTTGCGCTCGACGAACTGCCCGTAGTGCGGGTCGGAGGACTTGAAGCCGTATTCGGGTTCGATGCCGCGCGCGCAGCCTGCGCCGACGCAGTTGGCCGGGATCTTCACGTACGGGGCGGTTTCGAACTGGAGTTCGGTGTTGCGCGAACGGTTGCCGGCGCGGGGCCGGCGGGCGAGACCGGAGAACGAGGCGGCCTGGCTGCGGCGCAGCAGCGTGCCCTGTTCGGCTTCGACGGCCAGCTCTTCGATGTTCGGGATCAGCTTGACGTTCACGGCGTACCGGCTCGGGTTCGCCGCGGACTTCTGCGTCGAGGAGACTTCCGCAACCAGAAAGCCGCTCTGACCGATGAAGCCGCCGCCGCGCAGTTCGCCCGCCACGTTCACGTAGCCCAGCGTCCCGGAGCCGTATGCCGGCGTGGCGCTCGGCGAGCCGGTCAGGGTCTCCTTGACGTTCTGTTCGGGGGAGTCGAAGAGGTAGGCCGCAGCGTCTCCTGCTTCGATCGTGGCGACGAGCTGCCGCGCGGCCCCGCGGCCGGCCGCGTATTCGGCGGCGAGATCTGCGTTGCCGACGACGATCGCGTGTCCGCCCGCTTCCTGCAGCTTGCTGCTCAGGAACGTCAGCTCCCGTTCGGATGCCAGCGCGCGCTGCCCGGACTGCACGAAGCTCGTGTCGAGCACGATCACCGTCAGGCCTTCTTTGCGGAACGAGTAGCTCAGGCCTTCCTTCTCGAAGTCTTCCCCGGCCGCGGCCTGCCCGCGGCACGGCGGGCCGCCGCCGAACGCGGCTTCGTAGAACGCGGCGCTGCCTTCGCCGCTGCCTTCGCGGTCGCTCGGAGCCGGCGCCGTGCAGACGCCGACGCCTTCGCCTTCGGGCGTGACGCGCTGCGCGTAGTGTTCCTCCTCTTCCTGCCAGGGGACCGGGAACAGGCGCGGCCCGGCGAGCTGCCCGTTGGTGACCCCGGGGCCCGTGTAGACGAATGCCCCGACCGAGCCGATTTCTTCTGTCTGCTTGATCGCGCGGTGCAGCCACGACTTCCGGGCCGACGCCGGTGTCCGCACGCGAGGCGCAGGGTGCCGCGCAGGCCGCGCCGCCGCCGACCGCGACCGAGACGAAGCCGCTGCGGGTCGTTTCCGGCGTGCGCGCGTCGAGCGCGGGCGCGCTCGCGCTCGGATAGCGGTCGATGTCCGCCGTGTCGAGCAAGGGGATCTTCGCTGTTGACGACGCCGCCGACCGCCCACCCCTGAGCTCCGGCCGGGTCCACGAGCACGGCGCTGATCGGGTCCGGGATCCGCGGCGTGTCCCAGACGAAGTAGCCCCCGGGCGGTTCACGCGCGTCGTTCAGTTCGTGCTCCTCGTCGCTCCACCCGCTCGCGGTCTGGCGGAGCACGCCGCGGTTGAGGTCGGTGGCGAGCGGATAGGGGTCGACCAGGATCGGCGGGAACCCGGGCGGGGGCGCGACTTCTTCTTCGGCCGCGAAGGTCCCCGGTTCGATGCTCGTGCCGATCGCCCGCAGCGCGCCGTTTTCTCGGAACAGGGTCAGCGCTCCCGGCGCCTGCACGCCGGGGTAGGCGAACGGCTGCCAGGGAGCTCCCGGACCGCTGCGCTCGTAGACGGCGGCTGACCCTCCCGAGCTGCTCTCGGCGGCGAACGCAGCGCCGCCGTCGGGCAGCGCGGCGACCGCCCACGGGACCGCGTTCGCGCCGAGCACCGCATCGGCGGCTTCGTCTTCCTTCCAGCCCGAGCCGTTGTTGACGATCACGCCGCCCGTGTAACGGCTCTGCCCCGGTTGGATCAGCTTGCGCCAGACCACGATCGCTTCGGAGCCGGCGAACGCGATCCCGGTGAAGTTGGCGCCACGCGCGGCCGGCGGGATGTTCTGTTCTTCTTCCTGGACCCAGCTCTTGCCGTAGCTGAGCAGCACGCCCTGCTGGCCGACCGCGTAGCCGCGCGAGTCGTTGTTCGGGTCGAACGCGATCCCGAGCAGGTTGCCGCGGAAGTTCTCCGGGACGGCCGGGTCTTTTTCCCACAGCCCGGTTTCACCGCGCCACAGCCACATCTGCCCTGCGCCGTGTTCGCTGTCGCCGACCGCATACGCACGCGCCGGGCCGCGGCCAGGCGACCGCGCGCAGCCGCGGTGTCTGGCGCTTGCCGCCCGGCCCGGGCAGCGTTTCGGGCAGCCAGCCGGAGCCGGGACGGTAGCGGGCGACCTCGCCGTGGTCGCCCACGGCCAGGACTTCGCTGCTTTCCGCTCCGACGGGGGCGCCGGGCTGCGGCGCCAGGGCGGTCAGCGCGAAGCGGAACGGCACCGGGTACGGGTGGAGCTCGGTCGGGATCGCTGAGCCCGGTGTCGTGATGTGCACGGGCAGAAGCCGTTTGCCGAGCCAGCCGTCCGACGGGCTCGTGAAGGCGGCCCCGTAGGTCCCGCCGGGAGATTCTTCGGGGTGCTGCAGCGAGCCGAGCGTGTCGATGATCTGGAACCTCGCGCCTTCCAGGCGCAGCATGCGGCCGTCGGCGAGGCCCGTGATGATGCGTTCGCCGTAGCCCCCCGAGCCGGCCCAGCCGAAGCTGCGCGAGTAGTCGGTGGGCAGCTCGGGCAGGTCGTGCTGCGAGCATTCTTCGCTCGCCTGCGGGGTCGCGCCCTGCGAGCTCGCCGGAATCCGGCACCACAGCCCCGTGAAGCTGCCCGCGTCGGCTTCTCCTTCCGGCACGAAGTAGAGCGTCGCCGGTGCTTTGGCGGTACGCAGCCGCGCGTTCAGCCACACGCCGGCCGAGGTGACGGTGAGCAGCTGCGCCTGGTCGCGACCCGGCTCGTCGAGCGTTTCGCCGGCGATTTCGATCGGCGCGCCGGGTTCGCCGCCGGAGCGCGTCGCGACGGGCCGCCACACCGGCGTCGCGCCGTCGTGACGCCTGTAGAGCGAGAGCGGTCCTTCGGCTCCTCCGGAGCGGCCGAGCAGCCATGCGTCTTCCGGGGATGCGGCCGCGAGCGCGAGCACTTCGAACTGCGTCGTCCCCGCCGGGAGTTCGATCTGCTCCCGATGCCATTCGGTCCCGTCCCAGTGCATCACCGCGGTCTGAGCCGGCGCGGCGACCGGGGCCACGAGCGCGCCCGCCTTCCCACCGGGTTCTGCGAGCGCGGCGAGGAGCGGGGGGCCGTTCAGGGCAGAACAGCGACTCGCCGGTCTGCAGGCCTTCCCCGCCTTCCGGAACGACCACTTCCGCGAACGGACCGCCCGGGTCGCGCACGAGCACCACCTGCCTCGCGGAGCCGCCGCTGCCGACCGACCCGATCATCGCGCCCGCGCCGGAGGCTGTCATCTGCGCGGCGAGCGGGCTGGGCGTGTGCTCGCGGAACGCTTCGGGCGTGTCGAGCGAGAAGCCGGCGAGCGGTTCGCCGTCGGCCTGCTGCAGCGCCGCGCCGAACGTCCAGCCGCCGTTCGGCGAGTAGCGGACCAGGCGCGAGCCCCCCGCCGCCGGGGCGAGACCCCAGAGCTCGCCTTCTTCCTCTGCCGGCGAGGCGCCGAACAACGTGATGCCCTGTGCCGGCGCGGAGTCGTCGGTCTGCGCAACCAGGTCGGGCGCTCCGGTGAGACCCGACGCGCGGGGCACCCCGCCACCGAGCAGCGCGAGCGCCAGCCACACGCCCGCGGCTGTGAGCAACGCCAGGCAGCACAGGGCAACGCCTCGCCGGCGAGCGTGCACGGGGATCGAGCCGATCAAGATCCCAGTCCCGATGAGAGCAGCCGTGCCGGAGCGACGAACGAGGTCGAGATCGCGTTGACGTTCGGGGATGCGCTGGTCCGGGTCGGCAGCGGCGCGAGTGCGTGCGTCTGCAGTTTGAGGTGTTCGGGCCAGTGCTTCGGGTCGAGGCTGAGCACGAGCCGGCGGTTGCCCGCGCCGAGCGTGCGCATCGGCGTGCGCGCGACCACCTTCTTGTGCCGCAGCGCGAGCAGGCGAACCTTCGCCTTCACCGCCAGGTGGAAGGACAGGACCAGCTGCGTGCGGTGGAGCACCTTGGCGCGTATGTGCGTGAGCAGCGGCACCGGCACCCGGGCGAGCTGTTCTTTCGGCGCTTTGACGAGTTCTTCGTTGCGGGTGAACGTTTCTTCACCTGAGCTGTTGTCCGGCACCACGTCCGACGCTTCTTCCGGAACGCCGGCGTCGCGCGGGCGGAACGTGAGCGGTTCGCCGTTCTCGATCCGTTCGAAGACGGGGTCGGCGAGCGCTGGGCCGACGCGTTCTCCCGGCGTCGCGAGATGCAGCAGCCAGCCGCCGACGGTGCTCGCCCAGCAGTCGTGCTGGGCCGGGCAGGCGATGCGCGTTGCCGCGCCGAGCGGTCCGTAGGGGTCTCCCGGCACCGGCGGCGGCAGTTCGAGCCTGTCGGTGACGGTGCCGTCGGCGGCGACGCGGGCGAGCGAGGCCCGCACCGACGGCTTCGGGCGCGGCACGTCTTCTTCGCTGTCGAGACCCAGCCAGGCGTTCGAGCTCCCGGGCTCGGCGGCGATCGAGGTGACCGCCTGTCCGGGGAAGGCGATCTGGCCGGGCGGCGGCGGTTCCTCCGGTTCGCTTTCCTGCGGGCCGATCACGCTCTGCCATTCGGCGCCTTCCGTCTTGCGGAGGATCGTCACCCCTGCGGGCCGTTTGTTGCCGGCGGGTTCGGGCACCTGCGCGCCCGCGGCTGCCCACAGCGACCCTTCGCTCGCGCTGAGCCGCAGGTAGTCGAGCGAGGTCGAGAACTGGTTCAGCGACGAGTACAGGAGGTGGTTTTCGGGCGCGGCCGATTCGAAGAAGCTTTCTTCGCCGCTGACTTCGGCCTTGATCGTCCGCAGCACGGGCGGTCGCGACGCTCCGGTGACCGATTTGTCCCCCGTCTGGATCCGCATGCTCTCGTACAGGCGGCCTGGTTCGAAGGGGACCATTTCCTCGACGGGGTGGCCTTCGGGAAGGAACGGCTGCGGTTCGAGGTCGGCGCCGTTCCAGTGGAGCATGAACGCGCCCACCTGCGGCGGCGGCAGCGGCTCGCCGCCGAACCAGCAGTTGTTCGGCGCGAAGCAGGCGGCGGCGTGCATCGGCTGATACGAGCTGCCGAGGAACGGAACCGAGCCGTAGGAGCCGACGATTTCGATGTTGCCCTTGGGCCCGGGCGCGAAGTGGCACAGCGTGTTGTCTTCCCGCGGCGGGCGTTCCGAGCCGGACGCCACCGTCTGGCCGCCGCGGCCGTCCGACACCGTCCAGAACTCGTCGGGCCCGGCCCAGGCGATGCGCCCGTCGGTGGCGCCGCATTTGTTCGACAGCTCTTTCCAGCCGGCGCCGTTGTAGAACCACACGCCCGGTTCGACGCTGCCGCCGTTGCCCGAGGTGATCAGCACGCCGCGGTTCGGCTGGTGTTCGTAGAACTCGATGTCACCGATGTGCCCGAGCGAGACGGGCCCTTCGGAGGTCCCCACACCGCCGAGCGCGGGCGGCGGCGGCAGCGGCTGTTCGACCTGCCATTCGGCCCCGCCGTCGTCGGCCAGCGGCGCCGCGCCGGCGGGCACCGCCACACCGAGACCGAGGGCGAGGAGCACGAGGAGGTGCTTGGTGATCCGCCGACCCATCAACGGCCCTTCTTGTGGCGACGGTGGGCAGCGCGGTGCACGAAGCGCACGACGAGGGTCTTGCGGAGCGTCGGGTGGCCCTTCGCGGCGAACGTCACGGTGACGGTTCCGCGCAGCCCACCGGCCCGGAACGCCAGACCGCGGTAGGGGCCCGTCAGCTGGAGGTTGAGCTTCACGGGCGCGGCTCCGTGCGCGGGCGCGGAGGCCCGTGCCACGGTTCGCTTGCGTTTCTTGTGCACCCTCGAACTGCTCGCCGGCAGCGCGCTCATCGCGCTCGCGGAGAGCTTGCCCGCGCCGGGAACGCGGGCTTTCAGCTGGACGACGCCGTTCGCCAACGACGAGGCGGTCACGATCAGCCGCCACGGCGGTTCGAGCGACGGGTTCGCGGGCGCGGGCGATATCGACTGCGCCGTGGGTTCGCTCGAGAACACGATCCGCGGCACCAGGAACACGTCGGCGCCGTCGACTTCGCCCCCGGAGCTCGCCGGGCTGTTGCCGTCCCCGAACGACGAGGTTGGACGCGGTGGACGAGAAGGCGAGCACGCGACCGGAGGCATCGAAGCTCGGCGACAGCGCGCCGTCGGACACCTTCGTGTAGCGGTCTTCGTTGGCTCCTTCGAGTTCGGCGTGTGCGGGGACGCCGCCTTCGTAGCCGCGGGTCACGCGCGTCAAGGTCTCGTCGGTGAGGTCGGCCTCGTAGAGTTCGACCAGGCCCGGCACGGCCGCCGGCTCGCTGACGAAGGCCGGCGTACCGAGCGGGAAGACGGTGCGCCGCGTCGTGAACGCGATCTGCTGCCCGTCGGCGGAGATCGCGAGGTCCCAGACGTCGGCGTTCGTGGAGTTCCGAGTCGTGTCGCCGCTTGCGAACTGGCTGAGCCGCGCAAGCCCGCTCGTTCTGGTCGGAGCGGTCATGTCCTCGCGGTAGACGTCGCTGTTGAAGGCGCTGCCGGGGATGCCGAACGCCGCTCCTTCACCAGTCAGCGGAGCACTTGCAAGGAACGCGACGTCGTCGCCGTTCGCGCTCAGCCGCGGGACGTAGTCGCTGTTTTCGCCGCCGTTCCAGATGCCGCCGCTTCTCTGGGCGGCGAACGGGCCCTGGCAGGGGTCGCCCGGCGACCGGTGTGGGCGGGAGCTGGGCCTCGGGGCTCGCCAGACATCCCGGGCTTTCGGGTTCCGAGCCGCCGGTCACGCGTCGCGTTGGTTCGCTCGGACCGTTCGCGATCCGGCGCCACAGCGGCTCGCCGTACAGTTTGTTCAGCGATTCGCCGCTCAGTGTCCGCGCCTGTTCGGAGATCTGTCCCCCGTACCAGGCGACGGCCGTACCGTCGGCGCTGATCGCGGCACCGGGGAACTTCGGCGGTTCGTAGGCCCTCGTGATGGAGCCGCCTTTGTCGGGCCTGAACGGCGCCGTGCCCGTGCCCTTGGTCCAGATCGCGCCGTAGCGGCCTTCTTCCTCGGGGACCGGCTCCGTCGCGCCGGTTTCGGCGTCGATCGCCGGGTGGCCGGTCGCCGGATCGAAGCGCACGCTCACGAGTTCCGTTTCGTCGGTGTCGAGGTGGCGGACCGCGACTTGGAGCGGCGGCGTCCCCGCTCCCGCGAGATCCGACTGCGCGGTCGTGACGAACACGACGCTCCTGCCGTCGGCGGTGATCGCGGTGCGCCCCGCCGCGACCGCGCCGTATTCCGTGCGGGGTTCTTCTTCCACGCCGGGGAATTCGTAGGTCAGGCTCTGCGTCGAGTGGTCTTTGGCCGAGGCCAGCGTGAACGCGCCCGGTTCGCCGGGCGCGATCGCCATGTCCCGCACGTACACGCCGGGCGCTTCCGCCGGCGTGCCGGCGTGTATCTGGCCGTCGGTGATCGCCGGCAGGCTCGCGCCTTCGTTGCTGGTGAAGCTCACGTAGCGGCCGTCCGCGCTGACCGAGGGCAGCGTCGAGGAGCCGCCCGCGACCTGTTCGAAGTTGGCGCCGGCCCTCGTTTCGCGCCGCCACACTCCCTGCACCCCGGCGATCGACCCGTCGAAGACGACGTAGCGCCCGTCTTCGGACAGTGCCGGGTCGTGCGCATACGCGGCCTGCCCGAAGGGGCTCGCCGACAGCAGCGAGATCGTGCCGAACACGTCCGCGCGGGCGGCGCCCGCGGGGACGAGCGCGACCAGCACGAACGCGCAGAGGGCGGCCAGCTTCGCGCGCGGGCTCATACGTGCTCCCTGCGCTTGAAGAAGACGCGGTTGCCGGCGCGGTCGCGCGCGGTGACGTACACGGTGAAGGTGCCGGCGTGGGCGTAGCGGTGCCCGGCCTTGCGCTTCTTCGCAGCGTGCGCGCCGTCGCCGAAGGAGACGTGGACGGAGCCCGGGACCAGGCCGGAGCCGCTGTCGCTGACGCTGACCAGCAGCGACTGGCCGCGCCGCGACACCCGCACCCGCGGCCTCGTGCCGTCGACTTTCACCTGCGAGTCGGGCGTGAGCAGCTCCTGGCCGAAGATGTCGCGCGCGATCAGCTGCACGTCGTGGGTACCGGTCGAGATCGCGCCCGCCGGGAAGGTGTAGGAGAGGCCCGTCTGCGGCGGGCCGAAGGCGCGCCCGTCGAGCACCGGCTGGTAGGAGAGCGGCCCGTTGGCGCTTTCGGCCCCCGTCCAGGCGACGTGCAGCTGCGAGCGCCCGATCCAGGTTTTGGGCAGCGTCACGGCGAAGGGCGCGGGGGGTGCGGTGACCTGCACGCCGACGATCGCCGCGTTGCCGATCGGCCCCTGCTGGAAGGCGACGAGACCGTCGCCGAGCCCCGAGCGGCCGACCGCGATTTCGCCGATCGGTCCGCCCGGCGCCCCCGCTGACGAGCCCCGTCTGCACCGCCCCGCCGGGGAAGTCCTCGCGGACGCCGACGCCGGGCCTGCCCGTGCGCGTCGCTGCTGGGCCATGCCGAGACGCCGCCCGCTTCGGGGTTGATCACCGACGCCGAGGCGAGTTCGGGCGCGGGGCCGAGCGCCGACCCCGTGAACGGCGTCCCGAGCGTCGACTGCGTCAGCACTCCCCTGCCGCTGCGTTCGACGACCCGCGGCTGTCCGTCGCTGTCGTAGAGCAACCGCGTGTCGCGCCGTTCGTCGACGTCGATGCTCGGCCTGCCGATCGTGGCGAGCCTGCCGCCGCCGACGTCGGGGTCGGCGATGCTCGCGCCGAGGAACTGCGCGCCGCTTTCGGATTCGCCGTCGGAGAGGGTGTTGAGGAAGATCCGCGGCCCGGGCAGGGGCGAGCCGGTGGTCCACGGCTGGCGGTAGGCGAGCTCGGCCTGCCCGAGCTTCGAGATCGCAACCGCGGGAGCGTCCGCGTCGTTGACGATCGGCGCGCCGTTGTAGCTGGTCGCGCGTGACCGGCATCACGTAGTCGAGCGACTGCCCGAAGATCCGCCTTGCCCAGATGCGGGCGATTTCGGTCGTTTCCGGCTCCTGCCAGGCGACGATCCCGTTGCCGGTCGGCCCGATCGCGATCTGCGGCGCGTTGGCTTCGGTGGGCGGTCGCATCGACACCCCGGGGTCGCGGTTGATCGTTCCCAGCGAGGACCAGCGTTCGCCGTTGAAGTTCGCCACGCGGACGCTCTCGGCGACGTCGGTCGGCCGCAGCAGCGAGACCGAGGAGGAGAAGGTCACGACCCGGTAGACGACGTCGGCCTGGCCCGTCGAGCTGACGGCGAGGTCCGGGCTCGTTCCGGTGGCTTCGCCGATGTACGGGTCGACGACCGCGGCCTTGCCGAAGGTCCGCGAGCCGCGCGCCAGCTCAGCGCCGAGCAGCTCGAAGACGGGGTGCCCGTGTTCGGTCGCGAACGGCGTCGCCCAGACGACGATCAGCTCGCCGCCTTCGGCCGCGCCGATCCGGGGCCAGCTCGCGGCGAAGGGCTGTTCGGTGTCGACCCTGATCGGCGCATGCCACTGGCCTTCGTAGTACTGGGAGACGAACACGTGTGCGACGCCTTCGACGCGCTTCAGGTACACGAGCCCGCCGGTTCCGTCTTCGGCCATCGCGGCGCCGCCGAAGCCGACGATGTCCTCGCTCGGGCCGTCGATCGTCTTGGCGGGAAGGATCACCGCCCGCGCGGGAGCAGAGCCGAGAAGGGCGAGCGCCCAGAGCAGCAGCGCGACCGTCAGCCCGGCGGCTGCCCGGGGCGGTCGGCGGCTGACGGCTCCTGGTGAGAACCGCACCGCATTCACGAGTTCGCGTTGTTCTGCGCGCCCGGGGACTTGTTGAACGCGCAGCGGAAGTTCTGCGGTTCCTTGATCGGCTCGGAGCCGGCGAAGCCGCCCTGGTTCTGGTTGTCGAACACCGTCACGTACTGGAGCGATTCGGGGAACGGGTTCGCAGGCAGCGGGATCGGGTTCGGCTGTCCCTGGCGCGGGTTGCCGGTGGCGCCTTCGGAGACGCCCTCGGATCCGGCGGCTGCCGAGCCGGCCTCGGTGGTGACGAGCGTCGAGCTCATCTCGCGCTCGTCTTTGAGCCCGCGGGTCGGGTCGAGGTCGACCGTCGCCGTCAGCGGCGAGTCGCGGATCGTCGACTCGAGCTTGACCCGGGCGGCGGCCCCGATCAGCTCGTCTGCGCTCGGCAGCCAGCCACCTTCGGCCTCGCATTCCTTCGAGGCCCAGGCGTAGTTGTTCTTGCCGGCGTCCGCCTTCGTCAGCGGGAACGGCGCGGAGTCCAGGCACCAGGTGCCGAGGTCGACCGTCGCCGGCGGGCACGTGCCGGCGAGCTGTTCGGCGGTCTTGCCGTCCACCTTCTTGGCGTTGCCCACGGTGGGGATCGCGGCCGCGGGGAACTTCCTGTTCTTGCCGAGCAGCAGCAGCGCGTTCGGCTTTCGGCTTGGAGCTCACCGGGTGACCTCCGACCGCGCTCACGACCGCGTGGCGCGCGGCGTCCGCGAGTCCGGTCGTCGAGAAGACGAGCGCCAGCAGCGCGAGGACGGTCGCGGGCGAGGGGACGCCGCGGCGGCGCCTGCGCGCGGGCAGGGGAGCGTTGGCCGCTCTCGGCTCGCGCCGCGGCAGCGGCCGCCTCGGTCGCTGACGACGGCGGCCGCTCACAGCCCCTGGTTGCCGTCCTCCACCGAGCGGCGCACGTCGCCCGGTGGCGCCTGACGGCGCACGTCGCGAAGGTCCTCGAGCGTCGATCTCCGTGACCGTCGAGAGCACCGCGTCGAGCGCCACGCCCGAGAGCGTCTCCTGCTCGAGCAGCGCCGCGGCGGTCTCTTCGACGGCGCTCCAGTTGCGGTCGAGCAGCCTGGACGCGCGCGCCTCGGCGTCGCCGACGAACCGCTCGACCTCGTCGTCGATCAGGTTGAGCGTCGCGGGGCCGACCGAGCCGAGGTCCTGCAGCGAGGCGCCGAGGAAGACCTCGCCGCCCTTCTCGCCGATCGTGACGAGCCCGAGCCGCTCGGACATGCCGAACGAGGTGACCATGGTGCGGGCGAGGTTCGTCGCGGCGTGCAGGTCGTCGTTGACGCTGGTCGAGGTGTAGCCGAAGGCGATCCGCTCGCCGGCCGTGCCGGCGGTGATCACGATCAGCTGCGTTTCGAGGTCGGGCTCGCGTCATGATCGTCTGGTCGCGGTCGGAGAGCATGTGCGCGGCGGTGCCGAGCTGGCGCCCGCGGGCGACGATCGAGAGCTTGCGGGTCGAGGTCGTGTGGCCGAGCGCCTCGGTGACGACGGCGTGCGAGGCCTCGTGGATCGAGATCAGCCAGCGCTCCTGCTCGGTGAGGATGTGCTTCTTGGCGGGGCCCGCGACGACGCGGTCGATCGCCTCCTCGAGCGTGGCCTGGTCGATCTGCGCGCGCCCGTCGCGGACGCTGAGCAGCGCTGCCTCGTTGATCACGTTGGCGAGCTCGGCGCCGCGAGAAGCCGGGCGTCTCGCGCGCGACCTCCTCCAGCGAGGCGTCGGGGGCCAGCGGTCGCTTGCCGCCGTGCAGGCGCAGGATCTCCAGGCGGCCGTGGACGTCGGGGGTGTCGACGACGACCTGGCGGTCGAAGCGGCCGGGGCGCAGCAGCGCGGGGTCGAGGATGTCGGGACGGTTGGTGGCGCCCATCACGACCAGCCCGCCGTCGCCGGCGAACCCGTCCATCTCGACCAGGATCTGGTTCAGCGTCTGCTCGCGCTCGTCGTTGCCCTGGCCGATGCCGGCGCCACGCTTGCGGCCGGCGGCGTCGAACTCGTCGATGAAGATGATCGCCGGCGCGGACTTGCGCGCCTTGGCGAAGAGGTCGCGGACGCGGGCGGCGCCGACGCCGACCAGCGACTCGACGAAGTCCGAGCCCGACAGCGAGAAGAACGACGCGTCGGCTTCGCCGGCGACGGCCTTCGCGAGCAGCGTCTTGCCGGTGCCCGGAGGTCCGACGAGCAGGACGCCCTTCGGCGCCGCGGCGCCGACCGCGAGGTACTTGGAGGGATCGGCGAGGTAGTCGCGGATCTCCTGGAGCTCGGCCACCGCCTCGCCGGCACCGGCGACGTCGGCGAAGGTGATCTTGTCGCGCGTGCCCTTGCCCTTCTTCTTGCCCTTGCCGGTGAACTCCGAGAAGGCCGCGATCCCGCCCGCGCCGCCGTCGCCCATGATCCTCATGAACAACGAGAACAGGCAGACGAGGATCAGGATCGGGATCAGGAACTGCACGACGATCTGGCGTGTGCCCTTGTTCGGCTGCTGCTCGACGGTCACCGTTGCGCCGCTGCGGCGCAGTTCCGCGGCGAGCTGCTGGGTCTGCGCGCCCGAGGCCGGGTAGGCCGCCCACAGCTGCTGGGCCTGGCCGCTCGCCGGTTCGACCGTTTCGGTCCTGCCCGTCGGCTTGCCCTTTTTCTTGCCCTTCGTGTACAGGACGGGCACCGTCTGCGTGACGGCCGTGCCGTTGGGGTTCAGCGCCGGCGCCGAGGGCTTCGTGGTGACCTCGACGCGCGCGTCGTGGTCGAGCAGCACCGCGGTCTGGGTCTGGTGGTTGTCGGCGAGGTTCTGGATCGTGCTCAGCGGCACTTCGCGCCCGCTCGAGCTGGGCTTGATCGAGCCCAGCAGCAGGAAGAAGGTGACCGTCAGGGCGATCGAGGCCAGCAGCAGGAACAGCGCCAGCGGGTCACGCAGCGCTTTGCGACGGACGGCCGTGAAGAAGCTGCCGAGGCGCACCAGCACCGGGTTCTGCCGGTGCGCGAGGCCGCTGCGCACCGCGGCGCGACCGGACGGCGTGCCGTGGCCGTTCGTGCCGTTGGCCTTGGGGGCGCCGTTGGTCGTGGCGCGTTTCGGCGCCGGGCCGTCTGCGCCGGAGGGGTCGGGGACGTTGGGGGAGTCGTTCATGGTTCTCAGGGGGCCGCCGGCGAGCCTTCGAGCAGGCCGCGGACGAGCGCGATCGGGCATCCCTCCACGGCCGGCGCGCGCACCACATCGCCGCCTGCCGGTCAGTGAACCGGAGCGTCACACGGCCCGGGACGAATTGCAATCCGCGTTCACAAAAACGACACAAGGCTCATCAATGCCGTGCGGCTCTTTCACAAATCCTTCACATCACACGGAGTTCACATAAAGCCGCACGACCGCCTCACCGGGCAGCCGACGTTCACAAAAACGAAACACCGGCAAATCCTGCGGGGCGAGAGTCTTCGCCGCGGGGTGACGCCGATCGCCAGAGGAGCGCATCGACGAGCAGGACTTGCTGTTTCCCCATAGCGAGCCATCAGGCTCGTCGACAACGTCTCAACGAAAAGGAGTGAACAGTGCGCGCCCTTCGCACCCTCGTACTCGCGGCCGTCGCCGCGCTCGCCCTGCTTGTCCCGGCGTCCGCGCTCGCCCGCCAGCTGATCATCGGCGGCTCGACCTCGGTCCTGCCGCTGGCCCAGAAACTCGCCTCGGCCTACCACAAGGCAACCCACCAGCCGCAGCCGAAAGTGACCGGCGGCCAGTCGGACATCGGCATCAGCGGCGTGCACGAAGGCCGCTTCGACATCGGCGACTCCTCGCGCGACCCGATCAAGGGAGTCGACCCGACGGGCCTCGTGTTCACGAAGATCGCGCGCGACGGCGTGTGCATCGTGACCAACAAGAGCAACCCGATCTCGACGCTCTCGAAGTCCACGGTCGAAAACATCTTCACCGGCCAGATCCGCGACTGGAGCCAGGTGCCGGGGGCGCAGATCTCGGGCCCGATCGACCTCTTCGACCGCGACGGCGCGTCCGGTACCCAGGACGCCTTCCAGCACATCTTCCTGGAAGAAAACACGAAGATCTCCCCGAGCGCGACGGCGAAGACCTCGAACGGCCTGGAGGAAAACTCCGTCTCGACCGACAAGCAGGCGATCGGCTTCGTCTCCTTCGCCTACACCAAAGGCGTCAACGCCGTCGGCTACAACGGCGTCGCGTGCAACCTGCGCAACGCACGCTCCGGCCAGTACCTCGGCGTCCGTAACTTCTGGATGGTCACCAAGGGGCGCGCCGAAGGGCGCCGCGCTGAAGTTCCTCGTGTGGGTCACGAGCGGCAAGAAGCCCGTCGACAACATCATCAACTCGCAGTGGATCGCCGTCCACTAGCTCGGTGAGCAGCGGCGCCCGACAGCTGATCCGAGGCCGTTCGGGCGCCGCGTCGGACCGGCGCGTCGAGCTGATGCTCGGCGCGCTCGGTGTGATCGTCCTCGCGCTGATCGTGGGGATGGTCGTGACGGTCGTGATCAAAGCCTGGCCGTCGTTCACGTACAACGGCCTCGGCTGGTTCGGCACCGGCTCGGAAGTCGACGCCGAGCTTCGCGCGATGCGCGAAGCCAGCCCGCTGCCCGGCCACGGCACCCTGTACTTCACCGCCTGGCCGCTGATCTGGGCGACGCTGATCACGACCGTGGGCGCCGTCGTGCTCGCGCTGTTCATCTCGATCTTCGCCTCGATCTTCCTGACCGAGTTCGCGCCCGCGCGCGTGCGCAGGACGCTCGACCCCGTGATCCGGCTGCTGGCGGGAGTGCCGTCGGTGATCTACGGGCTGATCGGCATCCTCGCGATCGCCCCCTGGGTCAACGAACACCTGCTCGAGCAACTCGCGCAAGCAGTCGGTCATCTACGTCGTGCAGCTCAACGGCAACAACCTGACGACAGGCACGCTGATCCTGACCGTGATGATCCTCCCGATCATGGTCGCGATCACCGCCAACGCACTCGAGTCGGTCCCCGCCTCCTGGCGAGAGGGCTCGGCCGCTCTCGGCGTGAACCGCTGGCGCACGATCCGGCGCGTCTCGCTGCGCGCGGTGTGGCCGGCGGTGGCGGCAGGCACGGTGCTCGCCACCGCCCGCGCGCTCGGCGAGGCGGTGATGCTCGCGATGGTCACGGGCGGCAGCGCCTTCCAGGCCAACCCGCTCGACGGGCTCACGTTCCTCTTCGAGCCGGTGCGGCCCCTGGCCGCGCAGATCTTCATCGAATCCGAGGGCCTCACGATCGGGCCGCTCTCGCACACGATCTACGCGATGGGCGCGGTGCTGCTCGTCTCGGCCGCGATGCTCTCGCTCGTCGGCTGGGCGGTCAAGCAGCAGCTCGGCAAGCAGGGGGTCCGCGCCTGATGGCCACCGCCGCCGCCTCGCCGAAACCGCCCACCGGCGGTCGTGCGCCCGCCGCGCGAGCGCATCTCGAGCTGGCCGGTCGTCGACCGGATCTTCTACGGGCTGTGCTGGCTCAGCGGCATCGGCCTGTGCCTGATCGCGCTCTGGATCGTCGATCTTCATGCTGATCAAGGGCCTCTCGTTCCTGCGGCCGGACCTGCTGTGGACGAGGCCCGCCGCGGGCTCGATCCACCAGACGCAGGCGGGCGGGATCCTCGACCCGATCGAGGGCACGCTGCTGGTGACGGCGATCGGGACGGTGATCGCGGCGCCGCTCGGGATCGGCGTCGCGGTGTGGCTCGTCGAGTACGGGCGCCCGCGCGCACTCGCGCGCGCGGTCGACTCCGGGATCGAGATGCTCGCCGGCGTGCCGAGCATCGTGCTGGCGCTGTTCGGGCTGCTGTTCTTCTCGCAGGGCGTGCTGAGCTTCGTCTCGCAGCCGGCCGCCTCCGGCGCGCTCGGCCAGTCGTTCCTCGCCTGCGGAGCCGTGATGTCGCTGATCGCGCTGCCGCTGATCTTCGCCGTCAACCCGCGAGGGGCTCGAACAGCTGCCGGCGCGCATGCGCGAGGCCTCGTTCGCGCTCGGCAAGACGAAAGCGACGACCAGCCGCTACGTGCTGCTGCCCGCGATCAAACCGAGCGTCGCCGCCGGGACCGTTCTCGGCATGGGCCGGATCATCGGCGACACCGCGATCGTGACGCTGCTGCTCGGCGGCGCTGCGCAGCTCACCGAACCGGTCGGACACGCGCCTGTGTGGAGCGTGCTGCGAGGGACCGGCTCCACGCTCACGAGCTACGTCTACTACAACTCCCCGTCCGGCGAGGGCAACGCCCACGAGAAGGCGTACGCGGCGGCGTTCGTGCTGCTGCTGATGGTGCTGGCGCTGAACGCGATCGTGACGCGGCTGACGCGCGACCGCGCCGACGGGCGCGCGAGGGCGGCGCCGCATCCGCAGGATCTTGCCGCGACCTCGGCGCCGGCGAGGCCTGATGGACCCGCTGATGCCGCCCGCCCATCCGCCGCATCGTGCTCGACCACGAACCGACGGTCGCGCCGGCGCGCGATCTGCCGTCGCAGAACGGCGGCGGCACCGCGCGTGGCACAGCGCATCGCGCGCCCGCCGGTCGCCGTCACCCGCGAGCGCATGTCGATCGACGGCGTGTGGCTCGCCTACGGCGACAACTGGGTCGTGCGCGACGTCAGCCTGCCGGTGCGCCAGGGCGAGGTGCTGGCGCTGATCGGCGCGTCCGGGTCGGGCAAGACGACGCTGCTGCGCTCGCTCAACCGCCTGACGGAGATCACGGCGGGCGCGGCGCGGGCCGGGCGCATCTCGCTCGACGGCACGGACATCCACGAGCTCGAGGTCAACGACCTCCGCCGCCGCGTCTCGATGGTCTTCCAGCAGCCGAACCCGTTCCCGATGTCGATCTACGACAACGTCGCCTACTCGCTCGCCGAGCAGCGGCCCGAGCGCGGCCGGCGCCGCCGGCGCCGCAGCGCCGAGCTCAACCTCGCCGTCGAGGAGGCGCTCCGCCGGGCCGGGCTGCTCGACGAGGTCGCCGGCGACCTCGACCGCTCCGCGCTGCGGCTCTCCGGCGGCCAGCAGCAGCGGCTCTGCATCGCGCGCGCGCTGGCGGCGAACCCCGAGGTGCTGCTGCTCGACGAGCCCTGCTCGGCGCTCGACCCGATCTCCACGGCGACGATCGAGGAGCTGATCATCGGCCTGCGCGAGAGCGTGGCGGTCGTGATCGTGACGCACAACCTGCAGCAGGCGTTCAGGGTCGCCGACCACGTCGCGTTCATGCACCTCGGCGAGCTGGTCGAGTACGGGCCCAGCGAGCAGGTCTTCGACCGCCCGCGCGAGCAGCGCACGCGCGACTACGTCAGCGGGGCGTTCGGTTGAGACGCGCGACGGCCGCGGCGATGCTCGTGCTCGCCGCAGTCTCGCTCAGCGCCTGCGAGACGACGGCGGAAAAGAGCGCCCGCCTGGAAAAGATCGCGCTGAAGAAGCAGGCGAACCTGCCGCTCGGCGCCAAAGGGCTGAAGATCACGACGCCGAGCAAGGACGTCCAGGTGGTGCGAGGCCGTCGCGCTGCACTCGACGCGAAGGCGCCGCGGTCGCCGTCAAGCTGCGAAACCGCTCGGCGCGCGGCGCAGGTGCAGGTGCCGCTGCTGATCCATGTCAAGGACGCCAGCGGCGCGAGCCTGTACTCGAACTCGACGCCGGGCCTCGCGACCTCGCTCGTCTCCGCCGCCTACGTGCCGCCCCACGGCACCGTGGTGTGGGTCAACGACCAGATCCAGGCCACGGCGACGCCCAAGCAGGTCCAGGCGACCGTCGGCGAAGGCAAACCGGCCTCCGGCGCCGTGCCCAAGATCCAGGTCGCGAGCTGGAAGATCGAACACGAACCCGGCGGCGTCGCTCTCGTCGCCGGCACGGTCGCGAACCACTCGAAGGTCCCCCAGCACGAACTGGTCGTGACCGCTCTGGCCGAGCGCGGCGGGCAGACCGTCGCCGCCGGGCGCGCGGTGCTGACCGAACTGCCGGCCGGCGCGAGCGACCGCTTCCAGATCTTCCTGGTGGGCGCGAACCCCCAGGGCGCGAAGCTCACGGTCGCCGTCGCGCCCTCGACGATCGGCTGACGTTAGACGGGGAGGGTCCGCCGGCGCTCCGTGCCGGCCGCAGGAGGGTCCGCCGGCGCTCCATGCGGGTCGGCGCCTCAGCGCCGGCGCTGCTTGAGCGTGATGCCCTCGAGCACGTGGGCGACTTTCTCGCACGCGTCGACGGCGGCCTCGAGCGACTCGAAGATGTCCTTCCAGCGGATCACGACCATCGGGTCGGGCCCGCCGGCGAACAGCGAGGCGACGCCGTCGCGCTGCAGGCGGTCGCCCTCGTTCTCGAGGCGGTGGATCTCGACGAGGTGGGGGCCCAGCTCGGTGCCCGTGCGCAGGCACCGCAGCGCCTGCGCGATCTGCTCGCCGGCGCCGACGAGGACCTCGGTGAACTCGACCGCCTGCTCCATCGGCGCCTCGACCCCGTAGAGGACGAGCTCGGCCGCCGTGTTCTCGGAGTGGTCGACGATGTCGTCGAGCGCGCTCGCGAGCGCGTAGCCGTCGCCGGCGTCGAAGGGCGCGCGGACGCGGCCGCGGCCGGCGAGGCGGTGGATGATGTCGTGGGTGATGCGATCGCCTTCCTGCTCGCAGACCTTCAGGTCGCGCGCGAGGTCGGCGTGCTCGGGGTAGTCGACCAGCAGGTCCCGCAGAAGCAGGCCGGACTTCTGCACGTTGCGCCCGGACTCCTCGACCAGCTCCATCAGCACGGTGTCGTGGGGCCGGCTCAGAAGACTCATCCGGCGAGCATATTGTTCGCTGCCGAACGGGGCCGCGACTTTTACGCATTTTTCACGGATAGATCACGACTTTGCAACTCCTCGCGCGCGCGAGGGTGCGAGTCTGCTCCGCCGTGGCGGTCTACCCCGAGAGCGCTGAGACACCTGAGGTCCTGTACGCGGGCGAGCTCGAGATCCGTCCGGACGAGGGGCTCGTGCTCGCCACGGGCCAGGCACTGACGCTGTCGGTGCGCGAGTTCGAGCTGCTTGCGGCCATGGCGCGCCGCCAGGGCACGATCGTGACGCGCGAGGACCTCTACCGCACGGTCTGGGGCGGCGAGCTGCGCCCCGGCGACCGCTCCGTGGACGTGTACGTGAGCAAGCTGCGGAGCAAGCTCGAGTCCGCCCTGCCGGACCGCCGCTTCATCCACACGCACCCCGGTTTCGGGTACCGCTTCCAGCCGCAGCCTTCACGAAATGTTCACATCGACGGCAGCGGCGACTGAGGAGACTGTTATCGGGTTGTGAACGCCGTTTGCCCACCCGGCGCCCGAGGAAGCAGGAGCAGAGACTGCTGCACGGGCGTCGCGGTTGACGCTGGACGCGCGCGGCCGGTCGCCACCCCACATCCCCCGGCACCAGCCGGCCGAAACGACAACTCAGCCAAGGAGAAGCAGTGATCAAGAACAAGTTGGGCGCGCTCGCAGGCTGCGCGCTGCTCGCGATCGGGATCGCCGCTTGCGGTAGCTCGAGCAACTCGAGCACCACGACCGGAACCACAACCAGCGCTTCGGCCTCGAAGACTGCGACGACCGTCGCGGCTGCGGCCGGAACCATCTCGGGCGCCGGCTCGACCTTCGCCGCCCCCGTCTACGAACAGTGGGGCTCCTCCGTCGGCAGCCTCAAGGTCAACTACCAGGCCGTCGGCTCCGGAGCGGGCCTGACGGCGATCGAGAACAAGGTCGTCGACTTCGGCGCCAGCGACCCGCCGCTGAAGCCCGAAGACGCGGAAGCGATCGCCAAGAACGGCAGCCCGGCGGTGCAGGTCCCGATGTTCCTGGGCGCCATCACCGTCTCCTACAACCTGTCGGGCGTGAAGAGCGGCCTGAAGCTCGACGGCCCGACGCTGGGCGCGATCTTCACGGGCAAGATCAAGACCTGGAACGACCAGGCGATCAAGGCGCTGAACCCCGGCGTCACGCTGCCGAGCACCGCGATCACGGTCGTCCACCGCTCGGACTCCTCGGGCACCACCGCCGGCTTCACGCAGTTCCTGTCGGAAACCTCGCCCGAATTCAAGAGCAAGGTCGGCGAAGGCAAGGAAGTGCCGTGGCCGACGGGTACCGGCGGCAAGGGCAACGCCGGCGTGGCCGGCGCCGTGAAGCAGACCGAAGGCGCCGTGGGCTACGTCGAGCAGGCATACGCCCTGCAGAACGGCTTCACCTACGCCTCGGTCAAGAACAAAGCCGGCAAATACATCGCGCCGACCCTGGCCTCCACCAGCGCCGCCGGCGTCGGCGTGAAGATCCCGGCCGACCTCGGCGTGAAGGTGATCAACTCGCCCAACCCCGGGGCCTACCCGATCGCCTCGCAGACGTTCATCGTCGTCAACAAGGACCTCTGCAAGGCCGGGACGCCCGGTGGCGAAGAAGCCGCCAAGGGCGTGGCCAAATTCATCGAATACGGGCTCGGCGCCGGCCAGGAAATCCTCGGGCAGGCCGACTACGCGAAGCTGCCCGCGCCGATCCTGACGAAGTCGAAGGAAGCGCAGAAGTCCCTGCAGTGCAACGGCGCGCCGATCGGCTGAGCGCGTGACAGACCGCCTCCACGGATCAAGCAGAGGGAGCTGACCGTGGAGGCGGCAACCGCTACAGGCGGCGGCCGCGGGGTGCTCTCGCGGTCGCCGCTGGCGCGCCTGCCCGATCGGGTGCTGCGCTGGGGCCTGACGATCCTCTCGGCGCTGATCCTGGCCCTGATCGTCTTCTTCTTCGTCCAGCTCTTCGGCGAAGCCAAGCCCGCCTTCGAAAAGCAGGGCGTTCTCGGCTTCATCTTCGACAACGACTGGAACCCGAGCGCGGGGCACTACGGCGCGCTGCCGCTCGTCGTCGGCACGCTGATCACCTCGGCGCTCGCGCTGCTGATCGGCGTCCCCGTCGCGGTCGCGACGGCGCTGTACGCGAGCGAGCTCTCCCCGCGCCGGCTGCGCGGTCCGCTGACGATCCTGGTCGAGCTGCTGGCGGCCGTGCCCTCGGTCGTCTACGGGCTGTGGGGCATCTTCTACCTCGCGCCGCACCTGAAACCGGCCGAGCAGTGGTTCGCCGACACCTTCTCCTTCATCCCCTTCATCGGCGGGGGCGTCGTCACGATCCCCAACTGCTTCATCGCCGGCCTCGTGCTCGCGATCATGATCCTGCCGATCGTCAGCGCGATCAGCCGCGAGGTGATGAGCACGGTCCCTGCGGACCACAAGGAAGCGGCCCTCGCCCTCGGCGCGACGCGCTGGGAGATGATCCGGATCGCCGTGCTCCCCTACTGCCGGCCCGGCATCGTCGGCGGCGCCATGCTCGGCCTCGGCCGGGCGATCGGCGAGACGATCGCCGTCACGATCCTGATCGGCGGCTCCACGAAAATGGTCGAACACCTCTTCGGCCAGAGCAACAGCCTCGCCGCGGTGATCGCCAACGAGTTCGGCGAGGCCCAGGGCGTGCATCGCTCGGCGCTGTTCGCCTGCGGGCTCGTGCTGTTCGTGCTGACGCTGATCGTCAACGGCTTCGCGCGCGGGTTCGTGGTCCGGGCCGGACGGCGCTCGGCCGGGCCGCCGCGCGCGGAGCAGCACGTCTCCACCGCCACCACCACAGCGCTCGAGGCCGACACGGCGGCGGGAGCATGAGCGCCCCCGGCACAGCCACCGCGGACGGCACGCTCCAGCGGCTCGCCGTCAGCCCCGGCCGCCGCCGCCGCGACCGCCTCGCGCGCGGCTCGATCATGGCGGCGACCGCGCTGGCGCTCGTCCCGCTCTTCCTGATCGTCTACTACCTGCTGAAAAAGGGCCTCAGCGCCTGGAGCGGCGACTTCTTCACCACCGACCCGACCGGCAACACGTTCTTCAAGAACTCTTCCATCGGCGGCGTCAAGAGCGCGATCCTCGGGACGATCGAGATGGTCGCCCTCGCCTCGGCGATCGCGATCCCGATCGGCGTCGGCGTCGCGGTGTGGCTCGTCGAGTACGGGCGCCAGAGCGCGTTCGCGAACACGGTCCGGTTCTTCATCGACGTGCTCACCGGCGTGCCCTCGATCGTGTTCGGGCTGTTCGTCTACATCACGCTGATCGTCGGCACCGGCACGAGCTACGCGGGCTGGAAGGGCTCGATCGCGTTGTCGCTGCTGATGCTGCCGGTCGTCACGCGCTCGGCCGAGGTGATCCTCAACCTGGTCCCGAACGAGCTGCGCGAATCGGCGCTCGCGCTCGGCGCGCCGCGGTGGCGCGTGGTGGGGCGGATCGTCCTGCCGACGGCGCTGCCGGGCATGGTGACCGGCGTCCTGCTCGCGGTCGCCCGAGCCGCCGGCGAGACCGCGCCGCTGCTGTTCACGGCGGCCTACACGCACGAAACGACCACCAACCTCGGCTCGTTCATGAACTCGCTGCCCGTCCAGATCTACACCGATGTGACCTCGCCGACGCCGCGCGTCGTCGAACGCGCCTGGGGCGCCGCGCTGGCCCTCGTGACGCTGATCCTGCTGCTCAACCTGATCGCTCGACTAGTCTCGCGAAGGAGCCGCCTAGCATGAGCTCGACAAGACCCGACGAGCACGTGACCGATCTCGATCCCGACACCACCCGCGAAGCCGGCGCCCAGCCCGAGCAGGTCCCCGGCCCCGCAGCCGACGGCTCGGGCACGCGGATCGCCGCGCCCGAAGTGGGCGTGCACGCCGCCGCCGAGCCCACGAAGCGCGCCGTCGGCGTGACCCTCCAGGACCTGCGGGCCTTCTACGGCGCCGCCGAGCAGGTCAAGGGCATCGACCTCGCCTTCAACGCGAACGAGGTGACGGCGATCATCGGCCCCTCGGGCAGCGGCAAGTCGACCGTGGTCCGCTGCATCAACCGCATGCACGAGGAGATCCCGGGCGCCCGCGCCGAGGGCCGCGTGCTGCTCGACGACGTCGACGTCTACGGGGCCGGTGTCGACGTGGTCGCGGTGCGCCGCGCGATCGGCATGGTCTTCCAGAAGCCCAACCCCTTCCCCACGATGTCGATCTTCGACAACGTCGCCGCCGGTCTGCGCCTCACGGCCCGCCGCGGCGACCTGCAGGAGAAGGTCGAGCGGGCGCTCCGCGGCGCGGGGCTGTGGGAGGAGGTCTCCGACCGCCTCTCCGAGCCCGGCGCCGGCCTCTCCGGCGGCCAGCAGCAGCGCCTGTGCATCGCCCGCTCGCTCGCGGTCGAGCCGGAGGTGCTGCTGATGGACGAGCCGTGCTCTGCGCTCGACCCGATCGCGACGCTGAAGATCGAGGAGCTGATCGACGAGCTCAAGAAGCGGGTGACGATCGTGATCGTCACCCACAACATGCAGCAGGCCGCGCGCGTCGCCGACCGCACCGCGTTCATGCTCGACGGGAAGCTTGTCGAGGTCGGCCCGACGGAGGAGATCTTCACCAAGCCGACCGACCCGCGGACGGAGGAATATGTCACCGGCAAGTTCGGCTGACGCGGGCAGGCCGTCCGGGACGCATGGCGTCGTCGAGGAGGGCCCCGGCGCCGGCCGGGCGCACTTCCAGGAACAGCTCCAGCAGCTGGAGACGCACGCGCTCGGCGGCCTCGACCTGATCGTCGAGCAGCTCGACCGCGTGCTGGAGGCGCTCCAGCACCGCGACATCGAGCTGGCGCAGATGGTGATCGCAGACGACGACCGCGTCGACGGCCGCTACCTCGAGGTCCACCAGGGGATCCTCTCGCTGCTGGCCCTGCAGGCGCCCGTCGCGGGCGACCTGCGCCTCGTGGCCGCCCTGCTTCACATGATCAAGCACATCGAGCGCATGGGCGATCAGTGCGTGAACATCGCGAAGCTGATCCCGCTGTCCGGCTACGACGCGCCGGTCGACAACGACGTGCTCGACGCGACGCTGAAGATGGGCGCCTTCGCGCGCTCGGAGGTGATCCAGAGCAAGGCGGCGTTCGCCGCGCGCGATGTGGCGCTCGCCGAGGACCTCGTGCGCCAGGACCGCGAAATCAACCGGCTGAACCGCGACATCTTCCGCGCCGCGATCGAAATCGGCGACGACCCGGACCGCCGCGAGTGGGCGATGCACATGACGCTCGTGGCCCGCGCGATCGAGCGCATCGGCGACAACGCAGTCGACATCGGCGAGCAGGTCGCCTTCGTCGTCACCGGCCTGTTCCGCGAGTTCTCCGACAGCTCGCGTCCCGCGACGCAGTAGCGCCGCTCAGCTCGTTCCCGCGCCGGCCCGCGCCGCGGCCGGCTCGGAGCCGCCCTGGGCGCGGCGCACGTAGTCGAGCCAGTCCGGCTCGTCCGCGGCGATCTTCTCGTAGATCGCGTCGGACTGGCTGCGATTCAGCTCTTCGACCTCGCCCCGCCAGGCGCGCCGGCGGCCCCGGTTGAAGCGGTGGACGACCCGCCCGGCCAGCGGCACGCGGGCGAGCGAGAGCGCCTGCGGCGCCTGCTCGCGATCGCTGCGGCTGACGACCGAGGACTCGCGGAAGCCCGCGCCGTGGTGGTAGACGACATCCCCGTAGATCGCGAAGAAGAGCTGGTTCAGCGCGGTGCCGTTGCTGCGCAGGACCTCGACCCAGGGCGTGTCCGTGAGCTCCAGCGCGCGCAGCAGGTTGGCGCCGACGTCGCTGACGAGCCGGCCCTCCACCTCGGGCCAGGCGTATCCGCGCGACCAGTCCCCGGGCAGGGAGCGCCAGGTGGAGACCCGCGTCACGCAGAAGCACGGGTGCGGCTGGGGCTCGTCGACGTTCTCGGCGCGGCGCACCGCCACGAGCTGGGCGCGATCGAGGGCGTCTTTGATGAGGGGGAGGGGGTCGGCGATCGGGAAGGCGTCGCCGTCGATGAACATGATCAGGTCGTCGTCATCCGCCTGGTGGCTGATCTCCAGCGCGAGGTGGTTCAGCTTCTCGGCGTGGCCGCCGCGCTGCTCGATCACGTGGTCGAAGTAGCGCCCGTAGTCCGGGTCGATGTGCCGCAGCGAGGTCCAGGTCTGGAACGGCACCGAGATGTGCCGGCGCAGGAAGCGCGTCTGGATCTCGACCCAGCGCGGCGACTTGTAGTGGACGGTGGCGATGTGGAGCACTGGCTGGAGGAGCCCGGCGCGGTCCGGGCCGGCCGCCGCGGCCCCGCAGGGACGCGAAGAATAGCCGACCCCCCGTCCTCGCCGGCCGGGCTGCGGGTTATCCATAACACCTGTGAAGATCGTGTTATCTGTGGTGCACGCACCGCCCCGGCGGGTGCTCCATCGCTTAGACTCAAGGCCGATGACGGCAAGCGTTCGCGCGGGCAAGACGGACTCCCGCCCCACGGCTCCGGCGCCGGCCCCTGACGCCGCTTCGTCCTCCGGGTCGCTCCGTATCGCGGTGCTCGACCGCGACAGCGGCTTCATCCAGGTTCTGAGCAAGCGGCTCGACCGTCTCGGCTGGGAGCACCGCGTGCTGGCGAGCCCCGTGCCCCCCGAGGCCGTCGTCTCGATGCGCCTCAGCGCGCTCGTCGTCGACCTCACGGTGCTCGGCCCGCAAGCTTGGAGCTGGCTCGAGCGCGTCTGCGAGGCGCTCCCCGAGCTCGGCATCGTCGTCTGCACCGGTCCCTCGACCGTCGCTCAGCGCGTCCGCGGGCTGCGCCTCGGCGCCGACGACTGGATCACGAAGCCCTGTCACCCCGAGGAGGTGATCGCGCGCGTGCAGAGCGTCGTGCGCCGCCGCCGCCGCAGCAGCAGCCGCGCCGAGGCCGCCCCGGTGCTGGCCGGCGAGGTCGAGATCCGCTCCGACCGCTTCCAGGCCTTCGTCGGCGACCGCAGCATCGACCTGACGCGCCGCGAGTTCGAGCTGATCGAGCTGCTCGCCTCCGCTGAGGGGCGCGTGCTCGAGCGCGAGGAGATCTACTCGCGCCTCTGGGGCTACACGATGGTCCGCGGCGACCGCTCGGTCGACGTCTTCGTGCGCAAGCTCCGCCAGAAGCTGGAGAAGGCGTCGCCCAGCTGGCGCTACATCCACACCCACTTCGGCATCGGCTACCGCTTCGCGGCGGAATCGCTCGAGGTCGTCGACCCGAACGACGTGCCCTCGTCAGTGCCTGCCGACTGGAACGCCGGCGATCAGGGCCAGGTCCCGAGGCCGCATCAAGACGGCGAGCTCGGCGCCCGCGCCCTCTAGGCGCAGCACCGCCAGACCCCCCTTCTTCAGGTCCAGCCGCGCGCCGGTGAGCGAGGCCGCGAGGAGCGACAGGTCCGGCTCGTGGCCGACGAGCAGCACGCGCCCGTCCGCTCCCGTGCCGGCCAGCGTGTCGATCGCCTGAGCAGCTTCGAAGCCGCCGGCCAGCGGCTCGTGGACGGCCAAGCGCTCGCGCTCGTCCTCCTCCCACGCCTCGGCGGCCAGCTCTGCGGTCTGCGCTGCCCGCACCTTCGGGCTGTAGAGAACCGCGTCGAAGCGGACCTCCATGCGCGCCAGCGCGACACCGGCCGCGCGCGCCTGCTGCTCACCCCGCTCGGTCAGGCGGCGGGCTGAGTCCTCCCGGCTTCCGTGCGGCTCAGCCTCAGCGTGTCGAAGTAGCCAGAGCTGACGTGCCATGCGTGTGGGCTCAGCCTACCGTGCCACTCGTCCCACTTGCACGCAATTTGCGAATGCGGCCGGCGGGGCCGACGCACACCGTGTAGCGTGGATGTCGTATGGACGGCGCTATCGACTACAGGACGAGCAGCGCCGAGGCGCCTGCGGCGCCGGCGCCGCCCGTGAGCCAGCCCGCACCCGGCCCCGAGGGCCTGGAGGACCCCGCCCTCTACATCAACCGCGAGCTCTCCTGGCTCGACTTCAACGACCGCGTGCTGCAGCTCGCCGAAGACGACGCCGTGCCGTTGCTCGAGCGCGTCAAGTTCTGCGCCATCTACACGACCAACCTGGACGAGTTCTACATGGTCCGCGTGGCCGGCCTGCGCGACCAGATCGACGCCGGGGTGCAGACGCCGGGGCCCGACGGCCGCACGCCGTCAGAGACGCTCGGACTGATCCGCGAGAAGGTGCTGGCGCAGGGCACGCGGCTGACCGACTGCTTCGAACGGCGCCTGCGCCCGCAGCTCGCCGACCACGACATCCAGATCGTCGGCGTAGGCGAGCTCGACGAAGAGCGCCGCGCGGAGCTCGCCCGCCACTTCCAGAAGGTGATCTTCCCTGCGCTGACACCACTGGCCGTCGCACCGGGCAGGCCCTTCCCCTACATCTCCAATCTCTCTCTGAGCCTGGCCGTACGCGTGCGCGACCCGGTCACCGACCAGACGGTGTTCGCACGCGTGAAGGTGCCGACGGAGATCCTGCCGCGGTTCGTGACGCTCACGGGCGCAGCCGGTTCGACGCCGCTGCTGGTGCCGCTCGAGGACGTCATCGCCAACCACCTCGACGCTCTGTTCCCCGGCATGGAGATCGCCGACTGCGACGTGTTCCGGGTCACGCGCGACGCCGACCTCGAGGTCTCCGACGACGCCGCCGACCTGCTGCAGGCGGTGGAGGACGAGCTGCGCCGCCGGCGCTTCGGCGAGATCGTCCGTGTCGAGGTCGGGGCCTCGATGTCCGAGCAGCTGCGCACCGCGCTGATCGCGCTGCTGGGCGTCGAGGACGACGAGGTCTTCCCGGTCGACGGGCTGCTCGACATGGGCGCGCTGTGGGAGATCGTGAAGCTCCCCGGCCACTCAGAGCTGCGCGAGGAGCCGCTGCCGGTCGTCACGCACCCGCGCCTGGCCCGCCACGAGGGCGAGCGCCCCGACGTGCTCGCCGCGATGCGCGAAGGCGACGTGCTGGTCCACCACCCCTACGACTCGTTCGCGACCTCGGTCGAGCGCTTCGTCGAGCAGGCCGTGGCCGACCCCAACGTGCTCGCGATCAAGCAGACGGTGTACCGCACCAGCGACGACTCGCCGCTCGTGCCGGCGCTGATCGAAGCGACCGAACGCGGCAAGCAGGCGGTCGCCCTGGTCGAGCTCCAGGCCCGCTTCGACGAGCGCATGAACATCCACTGGGCGAAGGCGCTGGAGGAGGCGGGCGTCCACGTCGTCTACGGGCAGCCCGCGATGAAGACCCATGCCAAGTGCGTCCTGGTCGTGCGGCGCGAGGGCGACGGGGTGCGCAACTACGTCCACATCGGCACCGGCAACTACCACTCCGCGACCGCGCGCCTGTACACCGACTTCGGTCTGTTCACCGTCGATGAGCAGATCGGCGCCGACGTCGCCGACATGTTCAACTACCTCACCGGCTACGGGCGCCCGCTGCACTACCGGCGCGTGCTGACCGCGCCGAACATGCTCCGCGACGGGATCATCGCCGAGATCGAACGCACCGTCGAAGCGCATCGCGAAGGCAAGGAGGCGCGGATCGCGATGAAGATGAACGCGCTCGTCGACGGGCGCTGCATCCGCGCGCTCTACGCCGCCTCACAGGCGGGCGTGCGCGTGGACCTCAACGTCCGCGGGATCTGCTGCCTGCGCCCCGGCCTGCCCGGGATCTCCGAGAACATCCGCGTCGTCTCGATCGTCGGGCGGCTGCTCGAGCACTCCCGCATCTACACCTTCGAACGTGACGGCGAGCACACGGTCTACATCGCCTCGGCCGACCTGATGCCGCGCAACCTCGACCACCGCGTCGAGCTCGCGGCGCCGATCATCGTGCCCCAGCTTCAGGACGAGCTGCTCGACACGCTCGAACGGGCCTTCGCCGACAACCAGAGCTCGTGGGAACTGAACGGCGACGGGCACTGGACCCGGCGCTCGGCGCTCCCCGGGGAACGGCCGCGGAACATGCAGCTCGAGCTCGCAGGCCTCCACGCGGCCCGTGCGGCGCACGAGCGCAGCGAGAGCGAGTTCGAGCCCCAGGGCAGGCCCTTCCCGCCGCTGACGAGCGGCGCGCGCGAAGACCTCTAGGCGCGGCTCAGGCCGCGGCGGGCAGCTCGTCGAGCACGGCTTTGAGCTCGTCGACCGTCTGGTAGTCGAGCCCGAGCCGATGGTCGTGGCGGTGGCGCACGATCCCCTGCTCGTCGATCACGATCACGGCGCGCTTGGTGCCGAGCGGCCCGCCCCAGGCGCTGTAGAGCTTCGCGACCTCGCCGCCCTGTCCGCGAGCAGCGGCACGTTCAGCGAGTGCTTGGCGGCGAACGCCTCGTGGGAGTCCACGTCCTGGGAGGAGATGCCGACGACGGTGGCACCGAGCGCCGCGAAGTCGTCCGGGCGGTCACGGTAGGAGCAGAACTGTTTCGTGCAGACCATCGTGTTGTCGCCCGGGTAGAACAGCAGCACCACGCGCTCGCCCTTGTGCTCGGATAGACGGAAGCTCCCGTCGGTGCCCGGCAGCTCGAAATCCGGAGCCTGCTCGCCGACCTGCGGGTTCTTCGCCATTTGCGTGCCCCCTTCTGCTCGTGTGGCGGCCCCGCTCGGGCCCTGGGCGCCGGAGCATAGACGCTGCCGAGGAGCGCCTGCGTCGTACGGGGCGCTCGCGCACATCGGATCGGCTCATGGGCCGAGCCGATCCGCTAGAACGGGGCACATGCCCGGCCGCCTGACGACCGTGCTGGGGGCGCTGGCCGCAGGCCTGGCGCTCGGGTCCTGCGGCAGCTCGGCTCCCGCTGATCTCCCGGTCCCGTCCGTGAGCGCGACCGCTGTCCCCGAGCCTCGCGCCTCATCGGCAGCGATGACGCTGCGCGACTGGCCCGAGTTCGGGCTCGACCCCCAGCGGACGGGCGTAACCGAAGCTCCGACCGGCATCACCGCGGCGACGCTCGGGCACCTGCGCCGGCTGCGCGTGTCGCTTCCGGGGACCGTCGACTCCTCCCCGGTGTACCTGCACGACGCCGCCGTCCGCGGCGCGAGGCACAGCGTCGCGATCGTGACGACGAGCTACGGGCTCACGATCGCGATCGACGCCGCGAGCGGGCGGTTGCTGTGGACGTTCACACCGCCCGGCTACAGCGGCTGGGCGGGGAGCCCGCAGATCACCACGGCAAGCCCTGTCGTCGACCCGGACCGGAGGTTCCTCTACGCGGCCTCGCCCGACGGGCGCATCCACAAGCTCTCGATCGAGTCGGGATCGGAGGCGCCGGGGTGGCCCGTGAGCGTGACGCGCGACGCGACGCACGAGAAGCTCGCGGCCGCGCTGAACATCGACGGCCCGTTCGTGATCGCCACGACCGGCGGGTACCTCGGCGACGCCCCTCCCTACCAGGGCCACGTCGTGCTGATCGACCGCTCGAACGCTCGTCTGGCACGTGTGTTCAACACGCTGTGCGCGGACCGCCGCGGGCTGCTCGTTCCGAGCAGCTGCGGCTCGAGCGACTCGGCGATCCTCTCGCGCGGCGGCGCGGTCGTCGAGCCTGGCGGTGCCCGCCTCTTGATCTCGACAGGCAACGCGCCTTGGAACGGGACAACCGACTTCGGCGACAGCGTGCTCGAGCTGACCGTACCGCGACTCGGCTTGCGCCAGGCATTCACTCCCCGCAACCAGGCCGAACTGAACGAGAGCGACACCGACCTCGGCTCCAGCGCACCCGCTCTCCTCGGCGGGGGCCGCGTCCTCGTCGCGGGCAAGGACGGGATCATGCGGGTGCTCTCGCTGGCCCGGCTCGACGGCACCTCGCCGGGCGGCGGCAACCGCGGCCACCTCGGCGGCGAAGTGCAGCAGCTCCCGGTCCCCGGCGGCGCCCAGCTGTTCAGCGCCCCCGCGGTGTGGCGCCGGGGCGGCCGCACGACCGTCTTCATAGCTGACGGAAGCGGCACCGCCGCGTATGTGATGCGACGCGGCCTGCTGTTCCGGGCCTGGCAGAACCAGAACCCGGGCACGAGCCCGGTCATGGCCGGCGGGCTGCTCTACGTCTACGACTTCCTCAGCGGCGGAATCGACGTCTACCGCCCGGGGTCGCCGCGGCCGCTCGCGGCGCTCCCGGGTGAGCCGGGCCACTGGAACAGCCCGATCGTCGTCGACGGCCGCGTGATCGAGCCCGAGGGCAACGCCAACGAACACGCTGAGAGCGGCACCCTCGACATCCTCTCGGCGCGCTGAGCGCAGCCAGGGGAGGCCACCCTCACGCCGGCTGCTGCCAGCCTCGCAGCGAGGGGTCGAGCAGCGCCCGCCACCACGGCGTGAGGAGCGGCGGCTCCTCCGACGGCAGCTCGTCGAGAGCGATCTCCGACGCGCAGATGAACGCGCGCGCAGCGAGGGGTCGACAGCGCCGCCACCACGGGTGCGGGCGGCGGCTCCTCCCACGGCAGCTCGTCGAGCGCGATCTCCGACGCGCAGATGAACGCACGCGCCGCTGCGCGCTGTAGTCGCCGAGACCCTCGTAGGCGCCCATCTCGTGCGCCAGCGGCACGCAGTCGTAGCCGAACTGCGCCGCCACCTCGATCACCGCTTCGCGCGAGGGCAGCAGCGCGACGCCCGCGGCGGGCTCGAAGGAGAGCTCGAAGAAGCTCGACGGCGCGGCCGAGACCTCGGTGTCGATCACAACCAGCTCGGCGCCCACCGCGGCGAGCAGCTCGAAGAGCTCGACGGGCTTGCCGATCCGTTCCATCAGCCCCACGCAGAGCGCCACATCGAAACGCTCGGCGATCGGTGCACCCGGCACGGGCGCTTGCTCCAGGCGCCAGCGGCCGGCGTCGATGCCCGCCTGCTCCAGGCGGCTGCGGGCCGCCTCGATCGCCTCCGCGCTCGCGTCCACCCCCAGCACGTGCTCCGCACCGGCCTCCAGGGCCTGCAGCGACCAGTAGCCGTCGCCGCAGCCGGCGTCGAGCACGCGCCGCCCCGCGAGCGAGCCGCCGGCCAGCGCGAGCAGCGGCTCGAAGAAGTAGCGCCGCTGCTGCTCGTGCCGCGTCACCGCCGCAACCTCCGCCGCGCACGTCCGGCGGCACCCGCGAGCGCGCCGACCCACGGGTTGGCATGCGGCTCGGGCGCCGCCTCGAGCCCCGCCGGCTGGGCGCCGGGGGTGCAGATGAACGCGATCCGGCGCCCGGCGAGGTAGTCCTCGCCTCCGAGCCGCCCCGGCTCGAGATCGTGGGCGAGCGCGACCGCGCCGAACCCGAAGCGCTCCGCCAGCGCCGCGACGGCCCGGCGCGTCGGCACGAGCACGAGATCCTGCTCGATCGCGTTGCGCGGCTCGTTCATCCGCGCGACCTCGAACAGCGCGCCCCGCGCACGCGAGATGCCGGTGTCGATCACGACGAACTCGGGGCCCGCCGCCGCGATCAGCTCGAACAGCGCCAGCGGCTTGGCGACGACGTCGAGCAGGCCCAGGCACAGCACCACATCGAAGCGCCCGGGGAGCCGCCAGTCGAAGATGTTGGCCCGCTCGAAGCTCCACCGCTCGCGCGCGATGCCGCGCGCCTCGAACACCAGCTCGGCCTGCTCGATCGCATCGGCCGAGCCGTCGACGCCGTGCACGAGCTCGGCGCCCGCGTCGATCGCCTGAAGCGACCAGAAGCCCGCGTTGCAGCCGAGGTCGAGCACCCGCCGGCCGCGCAGCGTGCCCCCGGCGGCGGCCAGCAGCGGCGCGAAGAAGTACTCGCGGCGCAGCTCCTGCCTGGCGACGCGCCAGTTGCTCGCGACGGGCGTTGCGATCCCCTCGCCCAGCTCGAAGCGGTAGTTCCAGCTGGGGAAGGCCGCGATCCGCTGCTCGAGTTCCTGGGCGTCCACGGCGGCTGACTCGTTGGGGGCGCGCCGCCTCGGATCGGATCGCGGACGGCGGGCGGCGCCATGGTAGTGCACGGGCTCGGTCGGGGTAGCCTGTGCCGATGACCCCCGAGTCGCTTGCGGGTCGCCTGCTGGTCGCCTCCGCGACGCTCCAGGACCCCAACTTCGCCCGCACCGTCGTGCTGATCGGCCTGCACAGCGAGGAGGGCGCGCTCGGCCTGGTGCTCAACCGGCCGTCGAGCTCGACGGTGTCCTCGGCGGTGCCGCAGCTGGCCGAGCTGCTCGACGAGGATGCGCAGGTGTTCGTCGGCGGGCCCGTGCAGGGCAGCTCGATCGTGATGCTCGCGGAGTTCACCGACCCCGATGCCGCGGGCCTGCTCGTGCTGGGGCGGATCGGGCTGCCGGCGCCGGAGACGAGCCTCGAGCAGCTCGCCGCCGCGACCGTGCGCCGGCGCGTCTACGCCGGCTACGCGGGCTGGTCGGAAGGACAGCTGGACGCCGAGATCGAGGCGGGCGACTGGATCGCGCACGACGCGCTCCCGGAGGACGTCTTCAGCGAGGAGCCCGAGCAGCTGTGGAGCAACGTGCTCACGCGCAAGGGCGGGCGCTACGCGCTGCTGGCGCGGATGCCGCTCGACCCAAGCTTGAACTAGAACCGGCTACCCTCAGAGGGCGCCCCTCGTCGTGAGCTCCGGGCGCCCTCTTCCCCCCGGTAGTTCCGTCCCTCGCTCACCCTGGAGGCCGCTGTGCTCAAGCTCGCCCGCTGGTCTACGACGCACCGGAAGTACGTGATCATCGGCTGGATCGTGCTGCTGATCGGGGTCAACGTCCTCGCTCAGTCCGCCGGCACGAGCTACTCCAACGACTTCACGCTGCCCCACTCCGACGCCCAGCGCGCCTCGGACCTGCTCCAGCACAGCTTCCCGACACAGGCGGGCGACCGCGACACCATCGTCTTCAAGGTCGACTCGGGCACGGTCCACGACCCCGCCGTCCAGCAACGCATGGAAGCGATGTTCAAGAAGGTCGAGAAGCTGCCGCACGTCTCCGCGGTGATCAGCCCTTACGGCGGCGCCGCCTCCGGCCAGTCGATCTCATCCGACGGGCGCATCGCCTTCGCGACCGTCGTGTTCGACGAAAAAGCCAACCTGCTGCCGAAGAGCGCGCCCGAACGGGTGGTCGACACGGCCAAAGCGGCCGCCGACGCCGGGCCTCGAGGTCCAGCTCGGCGGCCAGGCGATCGAGCAGACCGAGCAGCCGGGCTTCGGCATCTCCACGGCCGTCGGTCTGCTCGCGGCGATCGTCGTGCTGCTGATCACGTTCGGCTCGCTGATCGCGATGGGCCTGCCGATCGTCACAGCGCTGTTCGGCCTCGGCACGGGCCTCGGCCTGATCGCGCTGTTCACGCACGTCGTGGACACGGCGGACTTCTCCTCCGAGCTCGCGGCCATGATCGGCCTCGGCGTCGGCATCGACTACGCGCTGTTCATCCTCACGCGCTTCCGTGAGGCGTTCCGGACGCCCGGCCCCACGTTCCACGACGTACGCGCATCGGTGCTGCGCTCGATCGACACCGCCGGCCGCGCCGTGCTCTTCGCCGGCACCACGGTCGTGATCGCCCTTCTCGGCATGATGCTGCTCGGCGTCAACTTCCTCTACGGCGTGGCGATCGCGGCGTCGATCGGCGTGCTGCTCGTGATGCTCGCCTCGCTGACGCTGCTGCCGGCGCTGCTGACGATCGCCGGCGAGAAAGTCGCCTACGGCAGCCGCCGTCAGCGTCGCGCGCAGCGGGCGGCCGAAGCCGATCCGTCCGGCGCGAACGGGTCGAACGGTGCCTCCATCGACGGCGCCGGCGGCGAGCCGCTCGGCGGCCGCACCTGGCTGCGCTGGAGCCGCTTCGTGGGCGCGCACGCGGGCTGGGTGGCCGTCGGCGCGACGGTGGTGATGCTGGCGATCGCGGCGCCCGCGCTCGCGCTGCGCCTCGGTTCGAGCGACGCCGCCAACGACCCCTCCAACCAGACCACCCACAAGGCCTACGAGCTGCTCGCCGAAGGCTTCGGCCAGGGCTTCAGCGGCCCGCTGCTCGTGGTCGCGAAGGTGCCGAACAAGCAAGCCGTCAAAGCGATCGCCGGTGCCGTCGAAGGCACGCCGCGCGTCGCCTCGGTCGTGCCGCCCAGGCTGAACCCCGCGGGCAACGTCGCCACCATCACCGTCTATCCCAAGTCCTCGCCGCAGGCCTACGACACGACGGTTCTGGTCCACGACCTGCGCGACCGCGTGCTGCCGCCGATCGAGCACAGCACCGGCGCCAAGGTCTACGTCGGCGGCGTGACCGCGGGCTCGGTGGACTTCGCGACCGTGCTCGGCCACAAGCTGCCGCTGTTCATCGGCGTCGTGGTGCTGCTCTCGGCGCTGCTGCTTCTGATCGTGTTCCGCTCGCTGGTGATCCCGCTCCAGGCCGCCGTCATGAACCTGCTCAGCATCGGCGCCTCGCTCGGCGTGATCGTGGCCGTGTTCCAGTGGACCGGCTGGGGCGGGAGCCTCTTCAACACGAGCGCCGGTCCGATCGAGTCGTTCATCCCGGTGATGCTGTTCGCGATCGTGTTCGGCCTCTCGATGGACTACGAGGTGTTCCTCGTCTCGCGCATCCACGAACGCTGGACGATCACCAAAGACAGCCGCCGCGCGGTCGGCGAGGGCCTGGCCCTCACGGGACGCGTGGTGACCGCCGCCGCCGCGATCATGGTCTGCGTGTTCCTCTCCTTCATGCTCGGCGAAGACCGCGTGATCAAGGAGTTCGGGCTGAGCCTCGCGAGCGCCGTGTTCCTCGACGCGCTCGTGATCCGCTGCCTGCTGCTCCCCGCCACGCTGCACCTGCTCGGCGATCTGACCTGGCGGATCCCCGCCTGGCTCGACCGCCTGCTGCCGCACGTGAACATCGAGGGCACGCTGCACGAGACCCCGGCGCTCGGCGTCAACGGCCACGGCGACGCGGCCGCGGTCGGCCGGCCCGTCGGCGTCGGAGCCTCGGCCGGGGAGACGGAGGGCTGAGCCAAGGCCGCCGGCGGGCCGGGCTCGGCCTGCTGCTGCTCGTTCTGCCTCCTGCCGGCGCTGGCCGCCGCCTCCACCCGCGACGGCAGCGCCGGGCGCCACGGCGAGGAGTCGCAACGTCGTGATCCTGTTCGTGGACGCGGGCGAGCGCTCGCTCGCAGCCGCCGGCATGTCGGTCGGGATCCTCTCCGCCTCGCAGGGGACCTACAGCCCCGGTCAGCTGCAGCTCGACATCACACAGGGCGCCCGGATCGCGACCTCGGCGTACCGGACGCCTGTGCCGCCGCCGCTGTCGGTGTCGCTGTGCGGCGAAGGCGTCTGCATCGAAGGCTGGCAGCCGGCGCGTGCGCGCGCGGCGTCCGCGCCACAGCTGCTCACCCCGGGGCTGCTCGCCTCGAGCGTCGGGAGCGGCGCCTACGTCGCGCCCCGCAGAGGAGGAGTCGTCGTTCTCCGCAGCGGCAGCCTCCCGCGGGATGTCCCCGAAACGTACGCTGCCGTCGCCGCCGACCGGCGCGGACGCGTCGCCGCCGTCTCATTCGGCCCGGCCGCGACACTCCCCGCCCGCATCGAGGCGCTCCTGCGCAAGCCGCCCGTTCGTCGTCGCCGATCTCTCGCCGGAGCGGCAGGGCGGGGCCAGCTTCGCGGCCTGCTCGCGCGGCGAGCGCCCGGCGAGCTCGTGCTCGCGATCCAGCGCCTGCCCGCCGGCAAGCGCGGCCAGCTGCTCTGGCTCGGCGCCGCCGGGCTCCCCGGCGCGGCGCGCACCGAGCTGACCTCATCCACCACCCAGCAGCGCGGCCTCGTCTCCTCCGTCGACATCGCCCCCACGGTCCTGCGACTGGCTCGGCATCGCCCGTTCCCGACGAGATGCGCGGGCGCACGATCGAAGCCGACGGCGCGCTCGACGGCGCGCGCCTGCGCAGCTTCCAGTCGCGGCTCCGGGTGGTCGGCCCGCGCCGCCTGCCGGCGCTCGGCGTGTTGTTGTGCGCGTGGGCGGCGCTGATCCTCCTGAGTCTGCTGTTCGCGCGCGAGACGCGCGCCCGCGCCGTCCGCATCGGCGCCGTGGGGGTGCTGTGGGCCCCGGTCGCCGTGCTCGTGCCCGCCGCGCTGGAGCCCTCCGCAGCGGTCGAGTACGCGCTGATCGCGGCGCTCTGCCTTGCGCTCGGCGCGCTCACCGACCTCCTCCTTCCCTGGCCGCGCGCCCTCGTCGCTCCCGCGCTCGCCGCACCGGTCGCGATCATCGTGGACGCGCTCGCGCACGCGCAGCTGCTCGTGCGCTCGGTGCTCGGTCCGAACCCGATCCTCGGCGCGCGCTTCTACGGCGTCGGCAACGAGCTGAAGTCGGGGCTCGCAGTGCTCGTGCTGGCCGCGGTGGCGGCGGCGCTCTACCCCTCGGCGCGCCACTCGCGCCGCCGCGTGCTCGCGAGCGTGATCGGCGCCGGCGTCGTGCTCGCGCTGATCGAGGGCTCGGCGCGGATCGGCGCGGGCGTCGGTGGCGTGATCCTGGTCTGCGCGGGCACCGCGGTCACGGTCGTGCTGCTCGCGCCCGGCGCCTCCGCGCGGCGACGCGCGCTGATCGCGCTGATCGCCCCGGTCGCCGGGCTCGTCGTGCTGGCCGCCGTCGACCTCGCGACCGCGCACGGCAGCGGTCACTTCACGGGCAGCGTGCTGCACGCGCGCTCCGCCGGCGACGTTCGCGACATCCTCGTACGCCGCTACAAGGCCGCCTGGGGGGAGCTCCACAACCACGCGATGCCGGTCGCGACGGCGCTCGCACTGCTCGCGGCCGGCTGGGCGATCAAAGCGCGCGAGCGCCTGCTCGCTCCCGTCGGCGGCGACCGGCTGTGGCTGGCGGCCCTCTCGGGCGGGCTCGCCGCCGGGGTCGTCGGCGCGCTGGTCGAGGACTCGGGGCCGGTGCTGCTGGTCGTCGCCGTCTTCGCGCTGGGCTGCGTGCTGAGCTACGTGTGGGCGCCGCCCGCGCCGCGGCGAACGGCGAGCGCGCCGAGGTACGCGAGCGTGCAGAGCCCGATCACCGACGTGCTCGGCGGCAGCGAGGGCACCAGGTAGGCGAGCACGAGGCCGCCCCACATCGCGGCGAGGGCGAGCGCCGCGGCGAGCAGCGCGCCCGCGGCGGACGGCACGCGCAGACGTTGCGCGGCGCCGGCCGGGCCGGCGAGCAGGCCGAGCAGCAGCAGCGCCCCGACCGCCTGCGTCGCCTCGGCGGCGACCACGCCCAGGATCGCCATGAAGCCGATCGACAGGAGCCTCGTCGGCACGCCGCGCGCGCCCGCGAGCGCAGGCGCCACCGACGCGAACAGCAGCGGCCGCGCGATCGCCGCCATCGCGACCAGCACCAGCGCCGCGACGAGCGCCGCGAAGGCCGCTTCGCCCGCGCCGAGCCCGAAGATCGAGCCGAACAGGGTGCGTGACGCCTGGATGCCGGCACTGCCGCCCGAACCGAGGCTGAAGCGCGTCAGGAAGTACAGGCCGACCGCCAGCACGAACGCGAACAGCACGCCGATGTCGGCGTCGTCGGCGGGCGTCGCCCCGGCCGCACGCGCGCCGCGCCCGGCCAGCGCGCCGCGGCCGAGGAGCGCGATCGCCACGGCCGCCGCGATCGTCGCCGCGAACAGGCCGACGCGCTCGTCGATCCCGGCTGCGGCCGCCGCCAGCGCGCCCGGGAACGCGACGTGGCTGAGGGCGTCGCCGGCGAACAGCTGCCCGCGCAGCACCACGAACCATCCGCACACCCCGCAGGCAAGCGCGATGAACCCGCCCGCCAGCAGCGCGTTCCGCATGTATTCCGCTCCGAGCATCAGCCCCCCGCGCCCGCGAGGCCGGGCGCCGGCGCGCTTGGATGGGCGGCCCGCCCACTCCCGCCTGCGCCGGCGCTCGCGGGCGAGTCCCAGGAGCCGTGCCGCCAGGTAGCAGGCGAAGGCCGTGAAGGCGATGAACATGCTCGGCGGGTAGACCGAGAAGTAGGCGATCCCGAGGCCGACCCACACGGCCACGAGCGCCAGCGCGACGCTCAACAGCGAGGCTCGCGACCGGTCGTGCCGTCAGCACGCGCGCGCTCGCCGCAGGTGTCACCAGCAGCGCCAGCACCAGCAGCGGGCCGGTCACCTGGCTCGCCGACGCGACCGCGATCGCGAGCACCGCGAGGAAGGCGAGCGCGAGCCGGCGCACGGGCACCCCGCGCGCGGCCGCAAGCGGCGCGTCGACGCTGCTGAGCAGCAGCGGGCGGGCGATCCCTGCGAGCAGCGCGATCACCGCCAGCGCGACGCAGACCAGCGCCACCACCTGGCCGTCAGAGACGCCGAGCACGTCGCCGAACAGCAGCGTCTCGAGGTCGCCGAGGACGCCGCCGTAGAGGCTCACGAACAGGAAGCCGAGCGCGAGCGCCATCGCCTGCACGACCCCCACCCCCGCCGCCTCCTCGCGCCAGGAGCCCGTCGCGCCCGGGCAGGCGCGCGATCGCCAGCGCGCCCCCGCCGCAGAAGAGGAGGTAGCCGAGCGCCGCGGGAACCCCGGCGAGCGCGGCCGCGGCCGCGCCGGGGAAGGCCATCATCGCGAGCGTGTGGCCGGCGAACGTCTCGCGTCGCATGACCATCATCCAGCCGACCAGCGCCGCCATCACCGCCACCGCGCTGCCCGCGAGCAGCGCGTTGATCATGAAGTGGTATTCGAGCAGCTGCGAGACGTCGCGCAGCGGGTTCCAGCTCGGCGCCGGGGCTTCAGTGGGCATGGACGGAGGCGCGGTCCTCCCCGGCATGCGCGTGGCGGTCGTGGTGGTGCGCCGGGGGCTCGGGCTGCCCGATCACGGCGAGCCGTCCGTCGGAGGCACGGAGCACCTCGACCGGCACCCCGTAGAGCGCGCTCAGCGTCGGTGTCGTGATCACCTCGGAGACCGGCCCGGCGACCGCGCGGCCGGCGGCGAGATACGCGACACGGTCGAGGTAGGGCAGCAGCGGGTTCACGTCGTGGGCGACCAGCACGACCGCCACGCCGGCCTCGCGGCAGATACGGTCGACGAGCGCGGCGACCGCCGCCTGGTTGGGCAGGTCGAGGCTGTCGAGCGGCTCGTCGAGCAGCAGAAGGCGCGGACGGGCGACGAGCGCCTGGGCGATCAGCAGACGCTGCTGCTCGCCGCCCGAGAGCTCGGAGAGCGGTCGCTCGGCGTAGGCGCCGGCGCCGACCATCTCGATCGCCCCTTCGACGCGCCGCCGGGCGTCGGCGCGGCGGCGCGCGGCGCCCGGCAGCAGCGGCAGCGGCAGCCCCCAGCGGTCGCCGTCCAGCCCGAGCCGGACGAGGTCCGAGCCGCGCAGCGGGATGCCGGCGCCGAAGCTCGGGCGCTGAGGCAGGTAGCCGATCTCGCCGTTCGCCTCCCCCGCCGGGCGCCCGAGCACCCGCGCGCTGCCGTGGTCGAGCGCGACGGCGCCGAGCAGCACCTTCAGCAGCGTCGACTTGCCGGAGCCGTTCTCGCCCAGCAGGCCGACGAACTCCCCCTGCTCGACGCGCAGGGAGACGTCGGCCCAGACCACGCGTCCGCCGAGCCGCACGCGGGCGGCGCTGAGCTCGACGGCGGGAGGATCGGATCGGCCCACGGCCGATCCAAGTTATCAAGACTGAGTCTCGTTTTCGGGAGCGCCCGCGGGGCCGGGCCCGCCGGCGCCCCCCGCGCCGGCCGAGCTCCGCGCGTCAGTCCGTCAGTCGCGCATGCCGCGGCGGCGCACGAAGAACACGATCAGGCCGATCGCGATCAGGACGATCACGACGGCGCCGACGATGTAGCGGATTTTGTGTTTGGCGTGTTTGGGGTGTTCTTTCGCTTCTTTGGACGCGACCGACTTGGTCAGCACCGTGTACTTGACGTGCTTGGCCGCGAGCTCCTGCTTGAGCTTCGGCGCGCCTTTCTTTTCGTAGTGGTAGAGGTAGAGCGTTCCGTTCTTGGTGGTGACGTGCAGACTGCGAAGTTTCCCGTTGAACTCCGCTGACTTGATTTCGCCTTTGGCGAGCTGCTTTTCGAATTCTTCCTTGCTCTCCTCGGTGTACTTCGGCGGCGTCGTTCCTTCTGCGGCGAGCGCCGCGGCAGGTATCGCCAGCGCCATGCACAGCGCCAGCAGCACGACGAGGGCCGACCAGCGCTTCTGCATCAGTGCAGTCATCTCCGCTCCTGATTCAGGTTTGGCAGGAGCGGGCCCCGGCGGCCCCTCCTGCGTCCGGGGGGTGGACGGTGCGTAACCCTAGTCGCTGAGAACGTGCCGTGTCACGAAGGGGCGGCACGTGAGAGAGCCCTCACTTACGCGACTGTTTGAGCGCCTTCTGGCGGTGCAGCTTGGTCAGCTCGACCTTTCGCGGGCGCACGGAGTCGGGCGTGACCTCGACGCACTCGTCGTCGCGGACGAACTCCAGCGCCTCGTCGAGCGTCGGGCGGTGGTGCGTGTCCAGGCGCACCAGCACGTCGGCCGTGGAGGAGCGCATGTTCGTGAGGTGCTTTTCCTTCGTGGGGTTGACGTCGAGGTCCTCCGAGCGCGCGTTCTCGCCGATGATCATGCCCTCGTAGACTTCCTCCCCCGGCCCGATGAAGAGGTTCCCGCGCTCCTGGATCGTCATCAGCGAGTAGGTCGCGGTCTGACCGCGGCGGTCTGCGACGAGCGCCCCCGTCTGGCGCGTGAGCAGCTCTCCGGCCCACGGCTCCCAGCGGTCGAAGACGTGGTGCATGATGCCGGTGCCGCGCGTCTCGGTGAGGAACTCGGTGCGGAAGCCGATCAAGCCCGCGAGCCGGCACCAGGTAGTCCATGCGGACCCAGCCCGTGCCGTGGTTGGTCATGTGCTCCATCCGCCCTTTGCGGGCGGCCAGCAGCTGGGTGACGGTGCCCACGTGCTCCTCGGGCACGTCGACCGAGAGCCGCTCGACCGGCTCGTGACGGCGCCCTTCCACCTCGCGCTCGACCACGTGGGGCTGCCCAACGGTCATCTCGAAGCCCTCGCGGCGCATCATCTCGACCAGCACGGCGAGCTGCAGCTCGCCGCGGCCCTGAACCTCGTAGGTGTCCGTGCGCTCTGTGTCCGAGACGCGCAGCGAGACGTTGCCGACCAGCTCCTGGTCCAGGCGCGACCTGATCTGGCGCGCGGTCATTTTGTCGCCCTCCAGGCCCGCCAGCGGCGAGGTGTTGACGCCGATCGTGATCGACATCGCGGGCTCGTCGACCGTGATCACCGGCAGCGGGCGCGGGTCGGCGGCGTCGGCGAGGGTCTCGCCGATCGTGACCTCTTCGATGCCCGCCACCGCGATGATTTCGCCCGGACCGGCCTCGGCGGCGTCGACCCGGTCGAGCGCCTCGGTGACGTAGAGCTCGGCGACCTGCGCTTTCTCGATCGAGCCGTCGGCGCGGCACCAAGCGATCTGCTGGCCCTTGCGGATCGTGCCGTTGCGCACACGGCAGATCGCGAGCCGGCCGACGTAGGGGGACGCGTCGAGGTTGGTGACGAGCGCCTGCAGCGGGTGGCCCTCCTCGTAGAGCGGCGCGGGGATGCGCTCCAGGAGCAGGTCGAGCAGCGGCGCGAGCGTCCCGCTCTCGAGCGTGTCCCCGGGCTCGTAGGAGAGCGAGGCGGCGCCCGCCTTGGCGTTGCAGTAGACGATCGGGAACTCGATCTGGTGCTCTTCGGCGTCGAGGTCCAGGAACAGCTCGTAGACCTCGTCGATCACCTCGGCCACGCGCGCGTCGGAACGGTCCACCTTGTTGACGACGAGGATCACCGGCAGCCCGCCCTCCAGCGCCTTGCGCAGCACGAAACGGGTCTGCGGCAGCGGCCCCTCCGAGGCGTCCACCAGCAGCAGCACGCCGTCGACCATCGTCAGACCGCGCTCGACCTCGCCCCCGAAGTCGGCGTGGCCGGGCGTGTCGATGATGTTGAGCTTCACGCCGTTGTAGTGCAGCGAGGTGTTCTTCGCGAGGATCGTGATGCCCTTCTCGCGCTCCAGGTCCATCGAGTCGAGCACGCGCGTGGCGACCTCCTGGCCTTCGCGGAAGGCACCGGACTGCCACAGCATCGCGTCCACGAGCGTGGTCTTGCCGTGGTCGACGTGGGCGACGATCGCCACGTTGCGGATGTCCTCTCTGGCCGTTGGCACGGCCCGACAGGCTAGCGGCGCGAGCGCGCGATCCCGGCCGAGAACCGCCGGCGCGCTAACGAGATCTTCACCGGTCGAGGTTTGAGATCGGGAAATGCCCGGTAATCCGGCGTGGGGGCCGGTCCGATGACCGAGAACACGGCGTCATCGCCGTCCGAGACCAGGAGCGACATGCCAGACCCATTCGAGCTACGACCGATCACCCGGCGCACGCTGCTGCGCTATGGCGGCGCCGCCGCCGCGGGCCTCGCCGGCGCCGACCCCCTCCTGCGCGCCGCAGGCGCTCTTGCCCGCCCGGTACGGCTGGGTGGGCGGGGACCGGATTCTCTCCCCAACCCGAAGGTGCCCGCAGGCACCGTCGACGCGTCGATGCAGTTCGACCACATCGTCGTCGTGATGATGGAGAACCACTCCTTCGACAACCTGCTCGGAGCGCTGCACCGCTCGGGCCAGCCGAAGGCGCACGGGCTGAAGATCAACGGCAAGGGCATCGCGCGCAACTGGAACCCCGGACCGGAAGGACCCGTGCAGTCGTTCGAGTTCACGACGACGGCGCAGGGCGACGGCGTCGGGCAGGACTGGAACGCGACCCACACCCAGATCGACGGCGGCAAGATGGACGGCTTCGTCCGCTCGACCGAATCGACCCAGCCGATGGGTTACTGGACCGAGGCGCAACTGCCGTTCGCCTACTCGTTCGCGCGCACGTTCACGAGCGCCAACAAGTGGTTCTGCTCGGCCCCCTGCCAGACCTACCCCAACCGGCGCTTCCTGATGGCCGGCACGGCCTACGGGAACATCTCGACCGACATCGAAAGCCTCCAGGACCCGCCGCCGCCGAACGGCACGATCTTCGACCGCCTGCACAGCTACGGGATCGAATGGAAGAACTACTTCACCGACCTGCCGCAGACCGGGATCATCCCGTCGATCATCGAGAAATACCCGTCGGGCATCCGCCCGTATGCGGAGTTCCTGCTCGACTGCAAGGCCGGGACGCTGCCCGCCGTCAGCTTCGTCGACCCCGAGTTCGGCGCCCTCGGCGAGGTCGGCTCGCCGCTCGCGACGCTGCCGGGGCTCGAAGCGCTCGGCGCGAAGATCTCGGCCACCGGCGGCGACCAGGAGAACCCGCAGGACATGTCCTACGGCGAGTACTGGGCGTATCAGACCGTCAAGGCGGTGCTCGAATCGCCGGCCTGGCCGCGGACGCTGCTGATCTACACCTACGACGAGCACGGCGGCTACTACGACCACGTGCCGCCCCCGGCCGCGATCGCGCCCGACTCGATCGCGCCCGAACTGAAGCCCGGCGACGTGCCGGGGGGCTATGACATCTACGGGCCGCGCGTGCCCGGGATCGTCGCCTCCCCCTACTCCAAGCCGAACGCCGTCACCAACGTCGTGCACGACCACACCTCGGTGCTGGCGACGATCGAGAAGAAGTGGAACCTGCCCGCGCTCACCTACCGCGACGCGAACGCGACGACGGTCGAGGACTTCCTCGACTACCGAAGCGCCGCATACCTGGAACCGCCGGTGAGCTCGGTCACCGAACCGCCCGTCCCCGTCGGCACGGCGGCGAGCGCATGAGGCGCGCGCTCGCCTCAGCGCTGCTCGCGCTCGCGTGCTGCCTGGCCGCCGCGGGCGCGGCCCAGGCGCGGACACGCCCGTTCAAGCTGCCAAAGGTCAAGCACGTGTTCGTGATCGTGCTGGAGAACCAGAGCTGGGAATCGACGTTCGGAGACCCGGAAGCCGACCCCTACCTCGCGCAGACGCTGCCCGCGCAGGGCGCGCTGCTCGAGAACTACTACGCGACCGGGCACGAGAGCAACGACAACTACATCTCGATGGTCTCCGGTCAGCCGCCCAACGCGGAGACCCAGTCCGACTGTCTCCTGTTCAGCGAGTTCGCGGGCGGGCTGATGCTCGAAAGCGGCGTCGAGACCGGCGAGGGCTGCGTCTACCCGGCCGAAGTGCAGACGATCGGCAACCAGCTCACGACCGCCGGCAAGAAGTGGAAGGCCTACATGCAGGACATGGGCAACGATCCCAACCGCGAGGCCGCCGCGTGCGGGCACCCTGCGCTGAACGCCAAAGACGAAACGCAGAAAGCGGAGGCAGGCGACGGCTACGCGACCCGGCACGACCCGTTCGTCTACTTCCACTCCGTGATCGACGAACAGTCCTACTGCGACGCGCACGTGGTCGCGCTCGGCACGCCGAGCGGCCAGATGCCGGCGGCGGCGCTCAAGGGCGAGACGGGGCTTGCGACCGACCTCGCACGAGCGGGCCGCACGCCGGCGTTCTCGTTCATCACGCCGAACCTGTGCGAAGACGGCCACGACTTCCCGTGCACCAACCAGACCGGCGGCGCCTCGGCGCTCGCCGACATCGACGGCTTCCTCGAAACGTGGATCCGGAAGATCGAGGCGTCGCCCGCGTACAAGAAGGGCGGCCTGATCGAGGTCACCTTCGACGAGTCCGACGGGGCGGGCGGGATCCCATCGGACTCCTCCTCCTGCTGCGGCGAGGAACCGGGCCCGGGCTCGCCGCTGCCCGGGATCACCGGGCCCGGCGGCGGGCGCGTCGGCGCCGTGCTGATCTCGCCGTCCATCGCCCCCGGGACCGTCGTGGCCACCGAGTACAACCACTACTCGTCGCTGGCGAGCTGGGAGCAGCTGTTCGGGCTGCCCGCACTGGCCGATGCGGCAGGCGCGCCGAAGTTCGGCGCGGACGTGTTCACTGCCGCGAGGTAGCGCTAGGCCCGCGCCGCGCGCAGCCCCGTGCTCAACCCGAAGCGCGCAAGCGCCGCGGGGTAGCGCTCGGCGGCCGCGATCGTCTCGCGCAGCGCCGCGGCGAACCGTTCGAGCTCTCCCTCGGAGACGGTCAGCGCGGGCAGCGCCTTGATCACGTTCATGCGGTGGCCCGCGACCTGGCAGAAGATGTGATGGCGGTGGAACAGCGGCACCGTGATGAGCTGGGAGAAGAGCCCCGGCTGGCGGCGCTCGACGCGCTCCCACAGGCGCCGGCCGACCCCGCCTGAGGGCGGGCCGAACTCGATCGCCCACATCAGCCCGAGCCCCCGCACTTCCTTGACGACCTCGAACTCCTCTTCCAGCGGGCGCGTCAGCTCGAGCAGGCGCTGCCCGAGCGCATCGGCGCGGTCGAGGAGCCGCTCATGGTCCAGCACGCGCAGCGTCGCGAGCGCGGCGGCGGCCGCGAGGTCGTTGCCGCCGAAGGTGGAGCCGTGCCGGACCGCGCGCTCCATGCCGTCGAAGACCGTGTCGAAGACACGGCGCGAGACGAGCACCGCGCCGATCGGCACGTAACCGCCCGACAGCGCCTTGGCCATGCAGACGATGTCGGGTTCGAGCTGCCAGTGCTCGAGCGCGAGGAACCGCCCCGTGCGGCCAACGCCGGTCTGGACCTCGTCGCAGACGAACAGGGTGCCTGCGTCGCGGCACAGCCGCTGCGCCGCCTGCAGGTAGCCGGGCGGCGGGAGGTTGACACCCTTGCCCTGCACCGGCTCCAGCACGAGCGCCGCGACGTCCCCGCGTGCGAGCTGCGCCGCGAGCGCATCCTCGTCGCCGAAGGGCACCGCCTCGCACCCCGGCAGGAGCGGCCCGAAGCCGTCGCGGAACTCGGCGTTGCCGTTGATCGAGAGCGCGCCCAGCGTGAGGCCGTGGAAGGCGTGGTCGGCGTAGAGGACCCGCGCGCGGCCGGTCGCCGCGCGCGCGATCTTGATCGCCGCCTCGACCGCCTCCGCGCCGCTGTTGGCCGGGACCATCGCGGCAACGCCGGCCGGCCCGCGCGCCACCAGCTCCTCGGCCAGCACGCCGCTCAGCAGCGTCACGCCGAGCTGGGGCATGTTGCCGGTGCGCGCGTCGAGCGTCTCGCGCATCGCCTCGATCACGCTGGGGTGGTTGCGGCCGACCGCGAACACGCCGTAGCCACCGAACAGGTCCAGGTAGCGCTCGCCGTCGCGGTCGATCAGGTGCGCGCCCTCGCCCCCGGTCCAGACCTTGTCGAAGCCGAGCGTGCGCAGGATCCTGCCCAGCTGCGGGTTCAGGAAGCGGTCGTTGAGATCCAGCTCCTCGCCGGTGCGCGCCGCCAGGATCTCCGCGATGCCCGGCTGCGCTCCAGCGTCCTGCGGCATGAACTCAGACTAGCTCGCGCCGCAGCAGTGGACACCGACACCCCTTCGTGTCCACTGGACGTATGAATCCTTACTGGGGTGTTTGCATCAAACCCCCGGATGGCCTAGACTGCAATCGACCGGCGGGGAAGACCGGTCGCAGAGCATGCAGCACCGACGAAGGGAGTCGCGATGCAGCAGACATCCACCCCCACAATCGGAACACGCGCGGCAAACGGCGCCCAGGCGGCGCGCCTCTTCGAGCGCTGGCAGCGCGACGGAGACGAGAGCGCCCGCGAGGAGCTCGTCCAGCGCTACATGCCGCTCGCGCGCAGCCTTGCGCGCCGGTACGGCCGCTCCTCTGAGCCGTTCGAGGACTTGCTCCAGGTCGCCTCGCTCGGTCTCCTGAAGGCCATCGACCGTTACGAAGCCGAACGCGGCCACCCGTTCCAGTCCTACGCGGTGCCGACGATCCTCGGTGAGATGCGCCGCTACTTCCGCGACTCGGGCTGGGCCATCCACGTCCCGCGCGGCGCCCAGGAGCGCGCGCTGAAGGTCCGCGACGCGCAGGAGCGCATCTCGAACGAGACCGGCCGCGCGCCCACCGTGAACAAGATCGCGGAGTACCTCGAGATCGACGTCGAGCAGGTCATCGACGCGCTCCAGGCGATCCGCGCTTATGAGACCGTCTCGCTGGACGCTCCGCGCGGCGGCGGCGAAGAGGACATCGTCCCCTACGGCGACACGATCGGCAAGGACGACGACCGCTACGAGCTGGTCGAGCTGGACGCGACGGTGAGCTCGGCGCTCGCCCACCTGCCGGCACGCGACCGGCTGGTGCTCCAGCTGCGCTTCGTCGACGATCTGACGCAGACGGAGATCGCTCAGCGTGTCGGCATCTCCCAGATGCAGGTCTCGCGCCTGCTGCGGCGCTCGCTCGAGCAGCTGCGCGCGCTGACTGACGCGCCCGGACAGGCGCGCTAGCCTCCAAGCGGCGATGCGGCGCGCCGCGAAGGACGACGATCGAGGACAGTGTCCGGCCGCCGGCCCGGGTGCCCCCTCCTGCAAGGATCGGTCGGACACGTGGCGGGATCGCCGAACGTCCGGCTGAGGCTCGGCAACAGAGCCGAGAACGTCCTGCTCGTGCGGCAGGCGTTGAGCGGGCTCGGGGAGGCGGTGGCGCTCGATCCCGTGGCGCTGAACGACGTCTCGACAGCAGTGACCGAGGCGGCGAACAACGTGGTGCTCCACGCCTACGAAGGCGAGGAGGGCCCGCTCGAGGTCGAGTTCACGATCGTGTCCGGCGGGCTCGACGCGGTCGTGCGCGATCACGGCGTCGGCATCCGCCCCGGTGTCAAGGCCGCCGAGGAGCTGTCCGGCGGGATCGGGCTGCCGGTGATCCAGGCGCTCAGCGAGAGCGTCGAGTTCCGTGACCTGCCGACCGGCGGCACCGAGGTGGCGATGCACTTCGAGGCCGCCGTAGGGAACCCGCCGCTGGAGGCGGCCGCCGAGGAGGGCGCCACGCTCGAGGCGATCGATCACGGCACGCCCGACGACGTCACGCTGATGACGGTGGGACCGACGTCGGTCGCCCGCGGCGTGGTGCCGCGTGTGCTCTCCACGCTCGCGGCGCGCGCCTACTTCTCGACCGACCGCATCTCCGACACGCAGATGCTGGCCGACGCGCTCGTCGCCCACACCGACGGCGAGGTGCTCTCGGGACACCTGGCGATGGGCGTGAGCGTGGCGCCGCGGAACCTCGACATCAAGGTCGGACCGCTGCGCACCGGCCAGGGCGAGCAGATCTTCGGGGACGCGGCCATCGACGGCCTCGGAGGAGTGCTCGAGCGCCTGACCGACGGGCACGCGGTCTCGCCGGCCGGCTCGGCCGAGATCCTCGATCTGCGCCTGGCCCAGCGCGGCTGAGCGCCGAACCGAGACGACGGCCGGTCCCTGTGGGATGGGGCCCGACCGCCTGATACTGCGTCGCGAGGACTACGTGCGGCGTGCCGGCCGGTCCGCGTCGGGGCAGACCGGCCGACATGCCACTCCTTGTCACCCTCGTTCGTGACGAAGACCGCAGGGGGCGCGCGGCCATCCGTCGGTCGGGCAACACCGGTAGTCCCTCTTTGCCCAAACGGCGATGCTCTAAACCGATGAAACGCAAATCTCCGGTTCGTCGCCCAACGAGTGTCGCTGGTGGCGTTGTCCTTAAGGTACAGCGGCCGGACGGTGAGTTGTCAGCGTCGTTGCACAGTCCTCGCAAGGGCGGTCCGAAGTGGTTTGGCGAACGGCCCATGCGGGCATTCCTGAGGTGCGCACCGCCGACGAGAGGCGCCGGCGCCGTCCAACCAACAGAGAAAGCGAGGTGCAGCGTGGTCGCTCTCATTGCGCTCTTGCTGATACTTGCGATCTTCGGCGGGCTCGGCTTTGCCGTGCACGCACTGTGGATCATCCTGGTGGTTGCGCTGATCCTGTGGCTGATCGGCTTCTTCATGGGAGGGGTCGGCAGCGCCGGGAGGAGGACGTGGTATGGCCGCTAGCAGCGCCAACGCGCTGACCGACAGCCGCTATCTCGACGCGATCGCGTCGGCGCACGCGCGCGACGTGCGCCTGCCGTCAGAGGGGCTCCCGCGCCATCGCGGCGATGTCTGGGAGATCCCGTTCGCAGGCGCGGACCTGTTCGAGGTCCGCCAGCTGGTCTGGTCGTGGGCCACGAAGGAGGCACTGGGCGGCGAAGCCACCGAAGAGCTCGTGCTGGCGGTGCACGAGGTCGCGACCAACAGCGTCCGTCACGGCGGCGGCGTCGGCATGCTGCGGTTGTGGCGCACCGGCGAGGAGCTCGTCTGCGAGATCCAGGACGCCGGCTACATCCGCGATTCGCTCGGGCCCAGACGCCTGCCGGGCGACGAGGCGGCCGCGAGCCGCGGGCTGTGGATCACCGAGCAGGTCTGCGATCTCGTCGAGATCGCCTCCTCCCCGCGCGGCAGCCAGGTGCGGATGCACAAGCGCCTCGATTGACACACAACGGGCCTCGTGTCGCAGCACGCGACGCGATGTCATGGTCGTGACAACCGAAGCCCGTTAGACTCCTCTACATGGGGGCACCCGACCAGCTCCGGATCGACTCGCGCCAAGAGGCCGATCGGGTGGTCCTGGCTCTGATCGGGGAACTGGACATGGCCAACTCGCCGCTGCTGCAGCGGGCGATCGAGTCCCCCGACCTGCCAGGAGACCAAGACGGTCGTCCTGGACCTGCAGGGGTTGACGTTCCTGGACTCGACGGGGTTGCGGATCATCCTCGCGACGCGCGAGCTGTGCTGGCGCCGCAGCCAGGAGTTCGCGGTGACGCCGGGCTCCCAGCAGGTCCAGCGCCTGCTCAGCGTGACGGGCGTCGGCGAGCACCTTCGCACGCTCGCCTCCGCTGACGAAGTGCTCGCTTAGAGCTCCCCGAGCCGCCGCTCGAGGAACCGGCGCTCGGGCTCGGAGCGCACCAGCTCGAGCGCGCGCTCGTAGGCCAGCCGCGCCTCCGCAGGCCTGCCCAGGCGCCGCAGCAGCTCCGCGCGGGTGGAGTGCAGGTAGTGGTAGCCGTCGAGATCGAGCCCGTCGGTGGCGGCGAGGCCGGCCTCCGGTCCCTCCGACTCGGCGATCGCGACCGCGCGGTTGAGCGCAACCACGGGCGAGCCGGTGATCGCGGCGAGCTGCCCGTAGCGCTCGGCGATCTGAGGCCAGGGGTCCTCGCCGCCGGCGTGCAGCACGGCGATCTCGGCCTGCACGAGGTACGGGCCGGGCGGCGCTGAGCTCTGGAGCGCGCGCGCACGTTCGAGCGTCTCGCGACCGGAGCGCACCATGCGCTCGTCCCACAGCCCGCGATCCTGGTCGGCGAGCAGCACTATTTCTTCGTCGCGCAGGCGCGCGGGGCGGCGCGACTCGGTCAGCAGCATCAGCGCGAGCAAGGCGTTGACCTCGGGCTCGTCGGGCATCGTCTCGGCAAGGCCCGCGCCGAGCCTGATCGCCTCGCCGGCCAGGCCGGCGCGGCCGTCGTAGCCCTCGTTGAAGATCAGGTAGAGGACCGCGAGCACCGCCGCGAGGCGGTCGGGCAGGAGGTGCGCCGGCGGCACGCGGAACGGGATCCCGGCGGTGGAGATCTTGCGCTTGGCGCGGACGAGGCGCTGGGCCATCGTCGGCTCGGAGACGAGGAAGGCGCGCGCGATCTCGGGTGTGGAGAGGCCGCCGACCGCGCGCAGGGTCAGCGCGACCTGCGCGTCCAGCGACAGCGCGGGGTGCGCGCAGGTGAAGAACAGCTCGAGGCGTTCATCAGGGAAGTCGCTCTGCTCGTCGGGCAGCTCTTGCACGGTGTCGGGTACGTCGGGCAGCTCTGCGTGCGGCTGGACCTTCCGCTCGCGACGGATGCGGTCGATCGCGCGATTGCGCGCGGTCACGATCAGCCATGCGGCGGGGTTCTCGGGCGTGCCGGTGCGCGGCCAGCGCTCGGCGGCGATCGCGAAGGCCTCCTGGGCGGCCTCCTCGGCGCGGTCGAAGTCGCCGAGGAAGCCGACCATGGCGGCCAGCACCCGCCCCCACTGCTCGCGGAAGACGAGCTCGATCAGCGGGACACCAGCGGGCGCACCTCGACGGCCCCGCCCAGGCGTGCGGCCGGGATGCGCGCAGCGAACGCGACGGCGCCGTCGAGGTCATCGGCCTCGAGCACCCAGTAGCCCGCGATCGCCTCCTTGGTCTCGGCGAACGGCCCGTCGGTGGTCAGCGTGCGGCTGTCCTGGACGCGCACCGTCGTCGCCGTGTCGGCGGGCTGCAGCTGCGCGCCCCCGCGGACACCGGCGTCCTCGTTGAGCTGCATGTACTCGTCGGAGATCGCCGTTTGCTGCTGCTCGGAGAGCGTCTCCCAGACGTTGTCGTCGCTGAAGATCTGGATCAGATACTGCATGTCGGACCTCCTCAGGGTCAGGTTAGTTACATCCATCTGACGAACGCAGCGCCCCCCGATAGACAGAGAACAGACATATCTCTTTTCATTTATATATTTAAATAATAATATGAAGAGGGTGTCCACCGCGAGCCCGTTCGATGTCGTTGCCGAGCCGTCCAGGCGGGCTCTGCTCGACCTCATGCTGACGGGGCCGCGCTCCGTCGGCGAGCTCGCGCGTGAGACCGGGCTGAGCCAGCCGAACACCTCGCGGCACCTGCGCGTGCTGCGCGAGGCCGGCCTCGTCGAGCGAACCGTCGACGGCCAGCGGCGTCTGTACGCCCTGCGCGGAGAAGGCTTCGCCGAGCTCGCGCGCTGGCTCACCCCCTACGTGCTGCTCTGGCAGCGCGGGCTCAAAGCTCTCGAAACCCATCTCGAGGAGGCTCAAGATGCCTGATCGACATGCTGTGCTGCTCGAACGAGACGGCCGCTCGGTGCTCCGCTTCGAGCGCCTGCTCGCCCACCCACGCGAGCGCGTCTGGAGCGCGCTCACCGACCGCCGCGAGCTCGAGGCCTGGCACCCGACCCCGTTTCTGATCGCCGGCGAGGAGCTGGAGTTCCTGCCCTCCCCCGGCGCGCCCGGCTTCGGCACCGGGCGTGTGCTCGCGCTCGAGGAGCCCTCGCTGATCGCATATACGTGGGGCGAGGACGAGCTGCGCTGGACCCTGGACGAGCGCGACGGCGGCTGCCTGCTGACGCTCGAGCACAGTTTCGCTGACCGCTTCAAGGCGGCCCGCGACGGCGCCGGCTGGCACGTCTGTCTCGGAGCACTGGACGCGCTGCTCGACGGGGACGCGGTGCCGGCCAAGGGCAACGCGCGCGAGCTGCCCGAGGGCTGGCTGGAGCTCAACGAGGAGTACCAGCGCCGCTTCGGGATCACGCCCGAGGACGCGACGCCCGTGCCGGATCTCTAGCCTCCCGGGCGTGGCCGACTGGAGCACGATCGCCTCGCTCGCGACCGCGGGCGGCACGCTCGTGCTGGCGATCGCGACCTTCGGTTCGACGCGCACGGCGAACCGCGTCGCGCGCGTCTCCGAGGAGTCGCTCCTTGTGGGCGTCCGCCCTGTCCTCTTCAACGCACGCCCCGACGACCGGCCGCAGAAGGTGCGCTTCGTGGACAACCACTGGCTGCACCTACGCGATGGGCTCGCCGCGGTGCAGGAAGCCGACGGCTCCTTCTACATGGCGATGCCGTTGCGCAACGTCGCACAGGGCATCGCGGTGCTGCACGGCTGGTATCTGCACCCTGAGATCGCGCGCAGCGAGGTCCCGCACCCGCCGGTCGAGGAGTTCCGCCAGTTCAACCGCGACCTGTACGTGCCGGCCGGTGACATCAACTTCTGGCAGGGGGCCGTTCGCGACCCCGAGGATCCGCTGTATGAGCCGCTCAAGGCGGCGATCGCGCGCGGCGAGGGCCTGAGCGTCGACCTGCTCTACGGGGACCACGAGGGCGGACAGCGGACGATCACGCGCTTCTACCTCGCCCCGCGCGCGTACGGCGACGACGACGAACCCTGGCTGTGGACGTGCGCCGTCGTGCGTCACTGGAACCTCGATCGCGCCGATCCGCGCTGAGGCCGGCTCTGCCTAGCCGAACGAGGGCATAGGCGCTAGCCGCCGCTGTGCGTCTCGTCCGGCTCTTCGCCGAGCGGCGGGACGACGGGCGAGGCATGGACCGTGCCGGTGCGCTCGCCGTAGAGGAGGCTTGCGGCTTCCTCCTCCACCACGACCGGGTTGACGTTCGGACGCTGCGAGGGCGCCCGCCGCTGTGACGGCCAGCCCAGCCGCCGAAGCAGCTTCTGGGGGGCGGTGGCGTCCTCGAGAGAAGGCATCACCCGGAACGTTCCCGGTCGCGAGCCATGGAAAACGGGAGATCACACGATGCCAACCTCCCCCGAACGCGTCTCGGCCCCCGCGTGGGGGGCCGAGACGGTCAGGGTGGTCAACTGCTCGGCGTGCTCAGGGCGCGCCGAGGGGTTCTGCTCCGGGTTCGCCGGCATTGCACTCGTACGGCTTGAAGAACGAGCTCCCGACCAGGCAGCGCCACATGCTCTGGTTGGTCTCGCTCGGCACCCCGGAGAAGCCGGGGTTCGCCACCGACTGCATGTAGGCGGGGCCGGTCTGCCTCGCTTTCATGCCCTGTTCGAAGGCGTAGCCGTCTGCCAGCAGCTCCGCCTCGCTGTAGGAGCCGGCGATGAAATCGACCCCGATGTGGTCCCCGCCGGTGCTGCTGTTCTGAGCGCCGAAGCCGGCCGGGACGCTCAGCACCGGGTAGCCCTCGCGGTCGGCGATACCAACCAGCGGGCTGCCGCTCGGCACCATCATCGCCGAGTAGTCGTCAGCCGGTTCGGCGGGCGTGCCGTTGTTCAGCACGCTGTCGATCACCGTCCTGCTTTCTTCCTTGCCCGCGGCGAGGTTGGCTTCGTATGTGCTCGTCGTGGGCGGGTCGGTGTAGTCGACGGCCAGCGCGGCGAGCAGGCTGCCCTGCCCGAACTTCAGGCCCTCGACCGGGTTGGCGCTGTTGTCTTCGGTCCTCGAGAAAAAGAGGCCCCGGCCGCGCGGCCTCTCTCGTCAGAAAGCCTTATGCGACCGGGGCACGCAATGGCGAGGGTGCGGCCGTCAGGGGGGACGACGACCGGGCCACCACTGCGTTCTCTCCACACTAGGGCATCGCCAGGCGATCCAGATCCCCCATTCGTGCGGTCCGTGTGGGAACTCTCAGTGCAGCGTGCCGAGGGCGAGCGAGTGGAATTCGCTGGCCGAGACGGACGTGACGCCGGACAGGCCGGGGATCGACGTCGGGCGCGTGTGCGAGGCGCCCGGCTGGCCGAGCTGAAGGTGTTCGTTCAGCCCGAACGCGAGCACCCCGCCGTGCCAGACGACGAGGCTGTAACCGCGCCCAGCGGCGATCGCGGTGCCGTTGGCGCCGGTGAACGCCGGCTTCGTGACACAGCCGCTCCGCTGCTGGCAGCGGGACGTCGCGGCTACGCCGATCTGGCCGACGGAGTCCCCGCCCCACGCGAACACCGAGCCGTTCGAGAGCAGGGCCATGCTGTGGTCGATCGAGGCGGCGATCGCCGTGACGTTGGAGAGGCCAGGCACCGGGGCGGGAACGTCGCGCCCCACGGTGGTGCCGTCGCCCAGCTCACCGCTGCCGTTGGCGCCGGTCGCCAGCACGCTGCCGTTGGCGAGCAGCAGGAGCATGTGGCCCGCGTGCGAGGAGACACCGCCGAGCGCGACCGTGCGTACGTTCGCGGCGCCGAGCACCGGCGTCGGCACGTCCTTCTCGACCCGCGTGCCGTCGCCAAGCTGGCCGCCGACGTTTTCGCCCCACGCGAGCACGGTCCCGTTCGAGAGCACAGCCGCGTCGTCGCCGCCACCCGCCGCCACCGACACGGCGCCGTGGACTTCCGGGAAGACGGGCACGTCGCTCGTCGTGGCGAAGCCGGGCGTGCCGTGCCCGTGGGTGCCGATCCCCAGCGTGCCGAAGTAGTTGCCGCCCCACGTTGCGACGCGGCCGTCGGAGAGGAGGGCGATCACGTGGGCGCCGCCGGCCGCGATCTGCTTCACGCCGGTCAGGCCGAGGACGCGCACAGGTGTCAGCTGGGCCTTCACGCGTTCGCCGTCGCCGAGCTCGCCGAACACGCCGTCGCCCCACGACCAGACGGTGCCGTCGGGCATGAGCGCGTAGCTCGAGAAGTAGGTGGAGACGACCTGCGTCGCGCCTGCGAGCGCCGGCGGCCCTTCGATCGGCAGGTGGGGTTTGCTGATGAAGCCCGCGCCGAGCTCGCCTTTGTGGTTCAGGCCCCAGCCCACGACGTTCGCGCCGGCGGGCGCCGCTACCACTAGCGCCGCGATGAGCGCCACCAGTGCCACCCTCGTCCTCATCGCTACATGGGGTCGGCGGCGAGGCTTGTCTAAAGAAGCGAACGCCAGCTGTCTCGATCAAGTGTCGAGCGGGTACCTCAATGGTGGGATTTATGACGGCCGATCTGTTTGCCACGCTGTGGATATGACGTTCTGCAACTTCCTCGGACACCGCTGGCAGTGGCGCAAGAACACGTGCTCCTGCTGGTATGAGTGCAGCCGCTGCGGCCGGCGGCGGTAGCGACTCCCTCACTCCGCCGGCGCGGACTCCAGCACGCGCGCGACGAGCTCGTGCGCCTCGGTGTTGGCGCCGGCCGGGATCCACTCGAAGATCACCGTGCCGATCTGCATCCGCGTGTCGACGATCTCGGCCGCGAGGTCGAGCAGGCGCCGGCTGCGGATGTTCCGCTCGCCGTTGACGTGGCCGATCAGAAGCCGCGAGTCCGAGCGGGCCGTCACGCTCGTCAGGCCCATCTCGTGCGCACGGATCAGTCCCGCGAGGAGCGCGCGGTACTCGGCCTCGGCGGCCGCGGCCGTGCCGATGGCCTCGGCGTGCTCCGCGAGGCGGGTCCCGTCCTCGCTGTCGAGCACGTAGCCGATCGCAGCCGGACCGGGCGCGCCCCTCGCCCCGCCGTCGACGTGCAGCACCGCTGATCCCGGGGCCGGGGGTTTCCTCGCACGCTCGGACCTCGCGTGCGTCTTGGCCAGGGCGCGGCGCTCGGCGTCACTGGCCGCGCGGCCCTTCCGCCGGGGCTTGCGCCGGCCCTGGGGTTTGGTCGTGAGAGAGGGCACCCGCAGGACATTGTCCCGGCCGGCGTGGTGGGCAGCTGGAAGCGGGCGGCGTCTCAGCCGGGGCGAGCGCGGGAAGCGGCCTCAGCGGGCTCGCGCTTGGCGCTGCGGGGGCGTGAACCAGTGATGCGCCGGCGCGGCTGCGCGCTGCCCTCGGCGCCCGGGACCTCGACCGCGGAGCGGTTCTCGGTCGGCTGCTCGGCGGGGTCCGTCTCGCCCGGCGCCGGCGGCAGCTCCGAGCGGGCCGGCGGCCGGCCGGCCGCGAGCTCGGCGAAGTCGGTGAGCGCGGCGGCGGTGCGGCGCAGCCCCTCGACGGCGCGGACGTGCTCGCGCTGGGCGTCGGCGATCTCGCCGCGCATCGCCTCCAGGCGCGCCTGCGACTGCTCGAGCAGATCGGTCGATTCCTCGGCCGCGCGCTCGAGCATCGCGCGCGACTCCTTCTGCGCGGCCTCCAAGAGCTCGTCGGCTTCGACCCTGGCCCGGCGCGCCGCGTGCTCGGCTTCGGCCTCCGCTCCTGCCGTCAGCTTCTCGGCCGCTTCCTGGGCCTCCTGCAGGATGCCGGCCGTCTGCTCGCCGACGCGCTCGAGCGCGAGCTGGACCGCTTTCTCCGGCGAGCGGCTGATTTCGAGCTCCGCGATCAGGCGGTTGACGCGCTCGACGTACGCGTCGACCTCGTTGCGGTTGTAGCCGCCGAGCGCCGAGCCGAACGACACGTCGCGGAACTCCGCGGGCACGAGTTCGTCGGGCCGCGCCAGTTTGAACAGCTCCGTCGCGGCGTCCGGCTCGTCGTCGTCGGGCAGGCCTGAGTTCGACCGATCGGACATCGGGCACCTACTACCCGTGGAGCCCGGATCGAATCACGCTGTCACAGTCGCGGCTCGCTCCTTGTCTTAACGGGTGGCCGGGTGTTCCGGCCCACCCACGGACCTAAAGGAGACGACCAATGCAGGCCAGGATCAAGAACCCAGCTGTGACCGTTCCCGGAGCTCTCGACGCGCTCCAGCAGCTCGGAGCGTCGGCGACGAGCGCGGGGGTTCCCGAGACGACGCTCTACCTGATGCAGCTGCGCGCCAGCCAGATCAACGGCTGCAGCGTGTGCGTGGACATCCACTCGCGCGAGCTGGAACACGCGGGCGAGAGCCGCGAGCGCATCAACATGGTGGCCGCATGGCGGGAGGCGCCCTACTTCGACGACGCCGAGCGCGCGGCGCTGGCGCTGACGGAGGCCGCGACGCGGCTCGCCGACAACCCCGAGGCGGTGACCGATGAGGTCTGGGACGCGGCCGCCGCCCATTACAGCGAGGAGCAGCTCGCGGCACTGGTCGTGGCGATCGCCGCGATCAACACGTTCAACCGCATCAACGCCACCACCAGGCAGATGACGGGCGAGCTGGGTCGAGCAGATCGTCGAGGCGTCGGTCCGGGCGGCGGCGTGATATCGGTGCGGGAATGTCCGAGTCCGAGCCCGCGGCTCGCGGTCCGATGACCGACCGCGAGCAACTTCTCGACGAGCTGCGGCCGATGGCCTTCGCGATCGCCTACCGCATGCTGGGCAGCGTCTCCGAAGCCGAAGACGTCGTGCAGGAGGCGCTGCTGCGCGTGCACCAGGCGCTCGAGGAAGGCCAGGAGATCTCCTCGCCCCGTGCCTATACGGCCACCGTGACGACGCGTCTGTCGATCAACGAGCTGCGGTCGGCGCGCGCCCGGCGCGAGCGCTACTTCGGCGAGTGGCTGCCGGAGCCGATCATCACCGACGGCGAGGACGATCCGGCCCGGCACGCCGAGACGGCCGACTCGCTGTCGGTGGCGCTGCTGGCACTGCTGGAGCGGCTCTCGCCCGAGCAGCGAGCCGTGCTGCTGCTGCACGACGTGTTCGACTACCCGTACCCGGAGATCGCCTCGATCGTCGGCAAGAACGAGGACAACGTGCGCCAGCTCGCCTCGCGCGCCCGGCGCCACGTCGACGAGCACCGGCCTCGTTTCCAGACCACGCGCGAGCAGCGCGACGAGTTGACCCGGAGGTTCCTCAGCGCGGCCTCGGAGGGCGATCTCGCGGGACTCGAGACGCTGCTCGCCGCCGACGTGCAGCTGACCGGCGACGGCGGCGGAAAAGTGCCGGCGCTCGCCCGCTCGCTGCACGGCCGCAGCCGCGTCGCGAAAACGCTGGCGGCCTGGTTCCGGCTCGGGCACCGCCTCCCGGGCGCCTCGTGGCACCCCGTCGAGGTCAACGGCGGCGCGGGCGTCCTGTTCCTCGACGGGCAGTGGCGCATCATCAGCGTCGTCGCGCTCGAGTTCGCCGACGGCCAGATCGCGAGCATCAGCTCGATCGTCAACCCCGAGAAGCTCGCGCACCTCGGGCCGGTCGGGGACTTCAGAGAACTGCTCGGCCCCTCAGACGGTCCCGAGGCGTCCCTCTAGGAAGCGGCGCTCAGGGTCGGTCTGGGCGAGCTCGAGCGCGCGTTCGTAAGCCTGGCGCGCCTCGGCTTCGCGGCCGAGGCGTTCCAGCAGCTCCGCGCGTGTGGAGTGGAAGTAGCGGTAGTCGTCGAGTTGCAGGTTCTCCAGCAGCGCGAGCCCGGCGTCGGGACCCTCGATCTGGGCGACGGCGACCGCACGGTTCAGCTCGACCACCGGCGAGCCGGTCAGCTCAGCGAGGACGCCGTACAGGGCCGCGATCTGCTCCCAGTCGCGCGGTTGTGCGAGGTGAAGGTCGGCGATCGCCGCCTGGACGAGGTAGGGGCCGTCGCCGCGGAGCGAGACCGCTCGCTCCAGCAGCCGCCGGCCTTCGCCGAGCTGGGCCTCGTCCCACAGGGAGCGATCCTGGTCGTCGAGCAGCACGATCTCGCCGTCATCGATGCGGGCGTCGCGGCGCGCGTCGTTCAGGAGCATCAGCGCAAGCAGGGCGAGCACCTCGGCTTCGTCGGGCATGAGCACGGCGAGCACGCGCCCGAGCCGTATCGCCTCGGCGGCGAGGTCGACGCGACCACCTCCCCATCCTTCATTGAAGATCAAATAGACGACCGCGAGCACGGCGTCCAGGCGCTCGGGCAGGTCGTGGTCCGGCGGGACGGCGAACGGGATCGCCGCATCGCGGACCTTGTGCTTGGCGCGCGTCAGCCGCTTGCTCATCGTCTCGAACGGGACGAGGAAGGCGCGCGCGATCTCCTCGGTTGAGAGACCGCCGAGCGTGCGCAGCGTCAGCGCGACCTGGGCGTCGAGGGCGAGCGCCGGATGGCAGCAGGCGAAGATCAGCTCCAGGCGCTCGTCGGGGAACGTGCTCGTCTCGGTCATTGCCTCCTCCTGCCTGTCTTCTCCGAGCTCGCGACCCAGCTGCTCGGTCTTGCGAGTGAGGGCCTGCCGGCGCCTGATGCGATCGATCGCACGGTTGCGCGCGGTCGCGATCAGCCAGCCCGTCGGGTTCGCCGGCTCGCCCTCGCGTGGCCAGCGTTCAGCCGCGATCGCGAACGCCTCCTGCGCGGCGTCCTCGGCCAGCTCGATGTCGCCGAGCAGCCCGGCCAGCGTCGCCAGGACGCGTCCCCACTGCTCACGGAAGACGGCGTCGATCGCCACTAGACCGTTTCCAGGAGCGGCCGCACCTCGATCGCGACACCCGGCCTGACCTCGAGCAGGTCGTCGGCCACCGAGAGCGCCCCGTCGAGATCCTCGGCGTCGACGATCACGAGGCCGCCCAGGAACTCCTTGGTATCGACGAACGGGCCGTCCGTCAGGAGACGTTTGCCCTGGTCGCGCTGCACGGTCGTCGCCGAGTCGATGCTCTGGAGGCGGGTCCAGCCGGTGACGCTAGGCCGCTCGAGGACCGCCGCGATCTCGGGCGGCATCTCGCGCGTCGGGTCGCCCGTGCCAGGCGAGCCGTAGATCAGCAGTGCGTACTTCATGGCGGGCACCTCCCGGGTGGTTTGAGCTGCGGTCTGAGTAGTAGACGAACGGGCGCTGCGGTGACGGACACCTCGCTTCGGGTGTCCGTCACGCGGCCGGCCGTTCGTCACTGCTGCAGATCCGCCCCCCCGAGGCGGCACAGAAGCGACGGAGGTCCCATGACGGGCGCGCACACGACATCGACAACGGCACCGGCGGGCCGCAGCGGGCTCGGCTGGGTCCTGGCTCTCACCTCGACGGCCTACTTCATGGTCGCGCTCGACGCCCTCGTGGTCGTCACGGCGCTGCCGCGCATGCAGCAGGACCTGCACGTGGGCCTCGAGCTCCCTGCAGTGGACGATCAACTCCTACGGCATCGCGTTCGCCGCCGGCATCATCACCGCCGCGGCGCTCGGTGACCGCTTCGGCCGGCGCCGGGTCTTCAACATCGGCCTCTTGCTGTTCACGGCCGCCTCGGCGGCGTGTGCGCTCGCCCCGAGCGCGGGCGCGCTGATCGCGGCGCGGACGGTGCAGGGTCTCGGCGGCGCGGTCGTGCTGCCGCTCAGCCTGACGATCCTGACGACGGCGTTCCCCGCCGAGCGCCGCGGGCTGATCGTCGGCGTCTACGGCGGGCTGGCCGGCCTGGCCGTGGCGGTCGGGCCGCTCGTCGGCGGGGCGGTGACCCAAGGCATCGACTGGCAGTGGATCTTCTGGATCAACGTGCCGATCGGGCTCGTCGCCGCGGCGCTCGCGACGCGCATGCTCCCCGAGAGCTACGGCGCGAGCAAGCGGCTGGACCTACCCGGGCTGTCGCTGGTGACGGCCGGCGTGGTCGCGGTCGTGTGGAGCCTCGTGCGCGCGAACGACGCTGGCTGGTCGAGCCCTGAGGTCCTCGCTGCGCTCGCCGGCGGTCTCGGGATGCTGGTCGCGTTCGTGGCCTGGGAGGGCCGCGCGGCCGAGCCGATGGTGCCGCTGCGCCTGTTCCGAAGCCGCGAGTTCACCTTCGGCAACGTGACGACTTTCATGATGTCCGGGGCGACGTTCGCCACAGCGTTCCTCGTCACGCAGGAGTTCCAGTTCGCGCGCGGGTACTCGCCGCTGTCGACCGGGCTGCGCCTGCTGCCGTTCTTCGCCACGCCGATGTTCATCGCGCCGATCGCCGGGGCGGTCTCTGATCGCGTCGGGCGGCGGCCGGTGATCGTTTGCGGGCTCGCGCTGGAGACGGCCGGGCTCGCCTGGGTCGCGGCGCGCGGCTCGCTGTCGACGGGCTGGGTCGAGATCGCGCTCGCGCTCCTGGTGGCGGGCGTCGGCATCTCGATGGCTCTGCCGACCGTCCCGACCGCGGTGCTGAGCGCCGTCGGCGAGGACGAGATGGGCACGGCTTCGGGCATCAACTACATGGCCCAGCGGTTCGGCGCGGTGTTCGCGGTCGCGATCGCCACCGCCGCCTTCGCCGCCTATGGGCACCTCGGCTCGCCGACCTCGGTGACCGCGGGCTTCCAGCCCGCGATGTGGGCATGCGCGGCGTTCGCGCTGCTCGGGACCTTCGGCGGACTCGCGATGCGCTCCCGAGCCGTCCGGATCGACGACGCGGCTGTGCCGGCAGAGGAGCTGGTCGTGGCCTGAGCGTCGGTGAGAGTGAACGACAACGAAAGGAAGAGACGATGGCAGAGATCCTTCACCGCATCTCGATCGCGGCCCCTCCGAGCGACGTCCACGACCTGATCGCCTCCCCGGAGGGGATCGAGAGCTGGTGGACCGGCAGGCCCGTCGGCGGCGGGGCGGGGGTCGGCAAGCAGCTCGTCCTGTACTTCAGCCGGGGTGATGACCCGAGCGCCGTCATGGAGGTCGTGAGCGACACGCCGGAGGAGGTCGTCTGGCGCTGCGTCGAGGGACCCGCGGACTGGGTCGAGACGCGTGTGACGTTCGCGTTGCGCCCGGCCGACGACGGCACGACGCTGCTGTTCAGCCACTCGGGCTGGCGGGAGCCGAACGAGTTCATGGGCGGCTGCACGACCAACTGGGGCGCGTACCTGACGAGCCTCAAGTCGGGCGTCGAGGGCGCCGGCTTCGGCGCCTACCCCCACGGCGAGGTCAGCCGCTGGGGTTGAGGGATCCTCGCTAAGCCCAGTAGCGGCGGGCGGGCCACGCCCCGCAGCCGTGGATCGAGCGGCCGCTGCGCGCGCGGTGATACCGGAGCGCGCGGCGGCGCTGCCCGAAGAAGAACCAGCCCACGAGGATCCACAGCAGCCAGCCGGCGAACACCCCGGTGGCGATGAAGAGCACGGCGATGGCGGCGAGCACGACCGCCGTCAGCGCGAGCGTCGCGAGGAGCGCCGTGCCGCCGACGGTGAGCGCGCGCGATCTCGCGGAGCGTGGACGGCGACGGGAGGGCAGATCGCGCAGCAGCGGCTCCAGCTGGCCGTAGGTGCGCGCAGAGAGCGCCGTCTCGAGCCGCTCCTCGAGCTCGTCGGTGTCGAGCCTGCCTTCGACCGCGGCCTTGCGGAGTCGCTCCGCGACGTTGTCGCGGTCGGCGTCCGATGCTCTGAGTGCTGCGCGCGCGGCCATCGGTCCTCGCTTTCAGGGCCCGGTTCAGAGACTAGCGCGCGGAGAGCCGGCAGGTTGCGTCGGGGAGCCGCTCAGGGCGGCTGCCTGTATGCCCGCGTCGAGCGAGATCTGCTCCCCGAACTCGAACCCAGCTTCGGACGCGCGGCGCATGGGGCACGTCGCCTAACCCCGCAGCGCTTCGGTCGGGCTCAGCCGCGCGGCTCTGGTCGCCGGGTAGAACCCGGCGAGCGTCCCGATCAACAAGCCCGCTGCGGGCGCCGCGACGAGCACGTAGGAAGGCACGACGAACGGCACGCTCTTGATCTCGTCGTAGACAGCGGTCGCGCCGGCGCCGAGCATCAGACCGGCGGCGCCGCCGATCAACGCGAGCAGCGCGGACTCGGCGAGGAACTGCGCGGCGATGTGGCGCCGGGTGGCTCCGAGCGCGCGCCGCAGCCCTATCTCTTCCCGGCGCTCGAGCACCGAGATCACCATGATGTTCGCGATCCCGATCGCGCCGACGAGCAGCGCGACGGCCCCGAGCCCGAGTAGAAGGGTCGTGAGCTGCCCCTTGGCGGCGGCGCGGGCTTCGAGCGCGTCGGTCGGGCGGTCCACCCGCACCCCGTCGGCGTTCTGGGGGTCGGCCGTCGCGGCGAGGAGCGTCGACACATGGGAGACCTCGTCGATGTCAGCGCGCACGTAGACGTCGGAGGGGTTCGGCTTCAGTGCGAAGGCCCGCTCCGCAACGGGCAGAGAGATGAAGACGGTCGAGTCGAGCGCGGGGTCGAGCGCGACCGGATCGAGGATCCCGATCACCGTGAACCAGCGGCCCGCGATGTCCACGAGCAGGTGGCCGCCGACTTGGGTCATCTGCAGCGTCCGGGCCGCCGCGGCCCCGAGCACCGCCTCGGGGAAGCGCTGCGCGATCGGGCCGAGGAACTCGCCGGAGGACATCCCTGTCTGCAGGACAGCGGGCAGGTTCTCGCCGGCCGCGTCGACCGCGATCCCGCCTCCCTCGACCGCGGGCACGAACGGCGTGCGGTACACGCCGGCGTTCTTCAGCTGGTAGACGGCCGCCGCACTGTCCACGTGCGACATGTGGCCGACCATCACCGGCGAGGTGCTCGGCAGCACCTCGTTCTGTCCGGTGAAGGTCTGGCCGGGGGTGACGGTCAGGAGGTTCGTGCCGAGCCGGTCGATCTCGGCGAGCAGGTTGGCCTGTGCGGAGGCGGAGACGCCGACGACCGCGACCATCGCGCCGATGCCGATGGCGACCCCGAGCGCCGACAGCGCGGCCCTCAGGCGATGGCCGCCGAGCCCCTGCAGCGCAAGGGCGGCCAGCTCCCGCGACGGCAGCCGGGCGCGCTCTCCCGACGCGTCCACAGCGGCGCTCATCGGGTCTCGTCGGCGACGACGCGCCCGTCGCTCATGTGGAGCCTGCGCGGGAACGACGCGGCGACCGCCTCGTCGTGGGTGATCAGCATGAGCGTCGCGCCGTCGCTCGCCAGCTCGTGCAGCAGCGCCACGACCTGGCCGCCGGAAGCCGAGTCGAGGTTCCCGGTCGGCTCGTCGGCGAGCACGACCAACGGACGCTTGACGATCGCGCGTGCGATCGCGACGCGCTGGCGCTCCCCGCCCGAGAGCTCGGAGGGGCGGTGCGAGGAGCGATCCGCGAGCCCGACGCGAACCAGCGCGTCGAGGGCGGCCTTGCGCCGCCGCCGCGCGGGCATGCCCGTGTAGAGCAGTCCGGTCGCGACGTTGTCGAGCGCGCTCAGCGACTGCTGAAGGTGGAAGCCCTGGAACACGAAGCCGAGGCGGTAGGCGCGCAGAGCCGCCAGTTGCGCGTCGGAGGCGAGGCCGAGATCGGTGCCGGCGACCGTAACGCTGCCGGCGCTGGGGCGCTCGAGCGTGCCCATGATCGTGAGCAGCGTCGTCTTGCCCGAGCCTGAGGGTCCGACGATCGCGACGCGCTCGCCGCCGGCGACGTCGAGGGTCACGTCGTCGAGCGCGACCACCCCGCCCGGGTACCGCTTGCCAACCCCGTCGAGGCGCAGCGTGCTCACCCCTGGGAGTCGCTCACTTGAAGGCCGGGGTGAACGCCTGCGCCGGACACCTGCACGTCGCCGGCCGCGAACAGACCCGTCGCGACCTGGATCAGCCGGTGCCGCGACGAGGCTTCCTGGAGGGCGTAGCTTGCGGGACCAGTGGCGAGGAGCGCGGTCACCGGCACCGAGAGGACGTTGCGAGCGACCGCCCGCACGAATTCGACGCTCACCTGCGCCTGGTCGAGGCCCGCTCCGGGCCGCCGACGGTGCAGGACGATCGTCACCGGGACCGTGGAGGAGGAGCCTGGGGATTCGCCGCTTTCGGCCCCGGAGTTGCCGGTGGGGCTCTGCGTGACGGCGCTGACGACGGTGACGGTGCCGGCGACCGATTGCCCGTCGGGGAGCGCGACCGTGACGGCCTCGCCGACGTGGGCCTCGCCCTGCTTGCTCGCTTCGAGCGAGACCCTTACGACGATGCGGGTCGAGGTGGTCGCCAGGATCGGCGTCGGGGTTGTGCCGCCCGCTCCCGTTTCGCTCGGTTCGCCGGAGCCGTTGGAGCTGGGTGGATTCGTGGAGCCGGGCGTGCCCTGCGATCTGAGCCGGCTGACCTCGGCTTCGAGGCGCGCGAGCTGCGCTTCGAGGCGACGCTCCCTCGCGGAGCCTTTCGCGGTGGGAGCGCGGTGCTTCGCAGGCGGGGTCGCAGCTGCTTCCACGCTCGCGTACTCGCGCCCGCCCGTGTTGCCGCCGCCGAGATCGCTCGCGTTGCTCGCGGAGGGTTTGCCAGACCCCGATCCGCTGCCGTCGCCGCCGAGCGTCGCGTCGACGGTCGTCACGACCTGAGTCCCGGGGAGGAACACGACCCGACCGAGTGCGAGCTTGCCTGTCTCGGGCTCCCCGAGCGAACGCTGCATCTGCTCAATCCCCGCGGTCGTCGCCGCCTGCCATTCGTCGTCGATCGCGATCGCGTCGGGGTCGAACCCGAGGGCGGCGAGGTCACGGTTCAGCTGCAGCACGTCTCCCCCATCGCCGATCCCCGGCGCCAGATCGCGATAGGCGGGGGTCGTTCCGTCCAGCAGGACGACGGGCCGGCCGTCGACCCTGAAGAGGACGCCGCCTGGTTTGACCCTCTGGCCCACTCGGGGCAGCCAGGTGATGGTGCCGCTGAGGCGGTTGTAGACGGTCTGCGGATCGGCGTAGCCGAGCGTCCCCGCCTCGGTGTCGGTGGCGACGAGGTCACGGCGTTCGACCGTCGCCGCTCCGGACGCTCGCGAGTCCCGGGCTGGGTTCGGCTTGGACGGCGATCCCCCGGCGAGGATCAGCGCTATGGCGGCGCCGCCCGCGGCGAGCAGCGCGAGGAGCGCCGCCGGCCTCCGGAGCCTCATCCCGCCGGCCGCGTCACTGCCCACCGCTCGATTCCGATCCGGAGGAGGGATGGTGGATCGCCTGCTCGACCTGGGCGAACGTGATCGCGCCGTGTGTCACGCCTACGCAAGCACGCGCCGCGACGAGGAACGAAGGCGCCTGAAGGTCCACGCCCGCCGCCCGGACCATCTCGAGCGTCAGCTGGCCCTGCGCGCTCGGATCGGGAAAGCCCGAGACACCGTGCGCGCGCAGGCACTGCGCAAACGCGAGCCCGTAACGGGCGCGAGCGCGTTCATGTTCGGTCTGTTCCTTGGGGTTCGTGTTCTGAGGTTCGGGCATGATCCCCTTGCAGGCCTCCTGCGCGGCTTTGAACTGCGGCGAGGAGGCGATGCTCTGCGGCAGCGGGTGGATCCCGATCGCCTGCTTGCCGGGGCTGTTGGCCACGACGTGAGGGTTGGGGAAGCTGGGAACGCCGTGACTGCGCATGCACGCGGAGTACCGGTAGGCGTCGGCGACGAAGTTCTGGGACGAGCCGCCGGTGCCGGCTGGCGGTTTCTCCTTGTTCGACGAACCACATCCGGCGAGCAGCAACACGACGCCGAGGAGGACAAGGACGGGGAGGAATCGCTCGGCTCGGTTGAAGATGTGCGCGTTGTTTTTCATGCCCGCAGTTGTACGGAGCAGGTGGTGTCAGGACGGTGCCTGCCGTTGTGACCTGGCTGGCACCGCGGGTGCGCGATCCTTGCTGGCGAGATGAGAGTGCTCGTGGTCGAGGATCACCGCCGTCTGGCGAGGGCGCTGGCCGAGGGGCTGCGCCGCGAGGGGATCGCGGTCGACCTCGCGTTCGACGGCAGCGAAGCGCTGGCACGCACCGCGGTGAACCCCTACGACGTGGTCGTGCTGGACCGCGACCTGCCCGGCGTCCACGGCGACCAGGTGTGCCGCTCGCTGCTCGCCGAGGGCGGCAAGGCGCGCGTCCTGATGCTCACGGCGGCGAGCACGATCCGCGACCGCGTGGAGGGACTCGACCTCGGTGCCGACGACTATCTGGGCAAGCCCTTCGAGTTCCCGGAGCTGGTGGCGCGGGTGCGGGCACTGGCGCGCCGCGCCGTGGCTCCGCTGCCGCCGGTCTACCTCCGCGGCGACCTCAGCCTCGACCCCTCCCGTCACGTCGCCTATCGCGGCGAACGCAGCCTCGATCTGAGCCCGAAGGAGTTCGCGGTGCTCGAATGCCTGCTTGCGGCCGACGGACGGATCCTCTCCGCCGAGGAGATGCTCTCGTGCGTCTGGGACGAGGCTACGAACCCCTTCACGACCACGGTCAAGACGACAATCGCACGGCTGCGCACGAAGCTCGGCGACCCACCGCTGATCGAGACGGTTCGCGAGAGCGGCTACCGGATCTGATGGCTCTACGCCTGCCGACAGCCCGACTCTCGCGCGGCAGCGCGAGGCTGCGCCTGACGCTGCTCTACAGCGGCATGTTCTTGCTGCTGGGGACGATCGTCATCGTGATCATCTTGCTCTTCACCTCCGTCGGCACAGTCGTGCACGGCAGCAGCGTGACGGTCGCGAAGCCAGGCCCGGTGGGCCCCGCCGCGAAGCTCGTGGTCCCTGACCTCGGCGGCGAACAGCACTCGATCGATCAGGGCCGGCTGCTGACCGCCTCGTGGCTGGTTCTGATCCTCACCGCGATCGGCTCGACCGTGCTCGGTTGGTTCATCGCGGGGCGCGTCCTACGCCCACTGAGGCAGATGACCGAGACCGCCCACACGATCTCCGCCCGCAACCTCGGCGAGCGCTTGGCGGTGAGCGGCCCCGACGACGAGTTCAAGCGCCTCGGAGACACGCTCGACGAGCTCCTCGGGCGCTTGCAGACGGCGTTCGAGGCGCAGCGGCGCTTCGTGGCCAACGCCGCACACGAGCTGCGCACCCCGCTCACCGTCGACCGGACGCTGTTGCAGGTCGCGCTTGCCCAGCCCGATGCGAGCGCGGAGCAGTTGCGTGGGACGCTCGAGGAGCTGCTCGCCTCCGGCAGGGAGCAGGAGCGCCTGCTCGAGGCGCTGCTGACTCTGGCTGCCAGCGAGCGGGGCCTGGAACGCAGCGAGCCGATCGATCTCGCCATGCTCGCAGGGAGCGCCGCGGGCGCCGGCGCGGTGAAGGCCTCGCTCTCCTCGGCGCCCACGAACGGAGACCCCGCCCTCGTCGAGCTGTTGATCGCGAACCTGCTCGACAACGCGATCCGCCACAACGACGAGCGCGGCCTGGTCGAGATCTCGACCGGCGTCGACGGCGATGTGTCCCAGGTGACCGTCGAGAACACGGGGCCGGTGGTACCGGCCTCGGCGCTGCAACGGCTCTTCGAGCCCTTCGCCCGCATCGAGGAGCTCCGCCCGGCCGAGCCGGGCGAGCACCACGGACTCGGCCTGTCGATCGTCCGCTCGATCGCCAACGCCCACGACGCGGTCGTCGAGGCGAAACCGCGCGAGGATGGCGGGCTCACGATCAGGGTGAGCTTCCCGCGCGGCGGGAAGTAGGGCGCTGGGTGGTCTCGCCGACGCCTGTCGCGGATGACCGCGGTGGACGGATCGTGCGTGTGAACGGAAGCCCGGCCGCTGGCGGATGCTCGCTGCCGGCGTGCGGTGCTCGATCGGAGCTTGCTGCTCAGCGCGGGGCTGCCCGCTGACGGTGCCGCGGCCGCCGGCGCGAGGAACCGGCTCGCTTCGCGCTTTGCACCGCCGGCTCCCCCGGGGACGGCGTCGCGCCAACCACCGGATCGGCATCGGTACAGCGTAGGCGCCGGGGGCCGGGCTTGTACCCGAGGAAGGCGCTGTGGCCAGCGCAACGCAACACGGCCCCGGCGGTCGGGCCGCCGTTGCTCATACGCAGAGGTTGACGCCTTCCCGCTCGATTGTGTTGGTGTCTTCGTTCCCGGCCCTGTCTCTTGCCCGCACGACGAAATAGAAGGCTTCCGTGGATGCCAGCGGGGGTGTGTCAAAGGAGAGCCTGCCGCGCTTCGTGGCGTAGGTGGGCTGCGAGAAGTTCTCCCCGCCCGGGCTGGTGGCTTGGTAGATCTCGAAGACAATCCCTCGCGAGCGCGTCTTGTTGTCGCTCGCGGCTTCCCAGGCAAGGTGGTACCTGCTCTGGATGCCGGGACCGATCGGCCCCGGAATGCACGTCGTGGCCGAGGCCAGACCGCCGAAGACCGGTGGGGTGTCATCCCGGCCGGTGGCGGACGCGGCCTGGCAGAGGACCAACAGGGTGGCGACCGTCGCGGCCGCCAGGCGGGGCACCCGGTAGGGGGTCGAAGGCACGGCGCTCACCGTCTCCTCTCTTGCTTGGTGGGCTCGCACGCCGAGTCTACGCCTCCGACGCCCGCCTAGTTGCGAAGCCGCGCCCGCCCCGTTTCGCTCGAGCCGGACAACCTGAGGCTGCTCGAGATCACGCGTCATTCACCGTTTCCCGGCCGTCCAGCGAATCCCAGACGGCCATCTCCGATCCGTCAACCTCCTACTGGTGAGCGACATGAGCGCCACTAAGCGAGCACGCCGGCACCGACGAGCAGCACCGCGGCAGTGCCCAGCACGAACGGGCAAACCCGAAACCAGACCACAGGAGTGCGGGCGCCCGTAACCGCAGTCAGGGCCGCGAGCGCCCGGGCCGTCGGACCAGCGGCCGTTCAGCCGAGCGGAGGGAAGGGCACACCGATCACTCCGGGTGCGACCGCCTCGCAGCATTCGAGGCGAAGGACGGGGTTGGCCCGCTCGGCCGCGCCCTGAGCCCACCCCGGCCCCCTCCCGCAACCAACGTGTTTCTAATCGGGGCGAATGAGGCTGGTTGGCTCTGCGATGCGGGTTTGCGGGGGGCGTGGGCGGTTTCGTGGGCGGTGGCGCGTCTCGAGGACGCTTCGCTGGCCTAGCCTGCGTCGCCCTCGTTCCAGTCCGCAACTGTCCAGCGCTGCTCCTGGCTAGCATGACCGTCCTCGGTGAAGCTGACTCCCTCGCTCGCAAGCCGCTCTCGACCGCCGCAGGGTCAGGCGGCAGCTCGGGGTCGGTCGCGGTGTATCCCGAATTGACTTCGCCGCTGCGATTCAGGACTCGGTACACGTGCGGGATGTCGGTATCGGCCTTGAGCCAGGCGCCTACCCCCATCGCGCCCTTCGGCGACCCTCCCGCGACCGCAACGTCGATGTAGGCAGCCCAGCGTCCGGTCGGGATCGCCGCGATGAACGCGCGGGCCCGGTCATGGTCCAGCGGCGCGACGGTGGCCTTCCGACGTGTAGCGGCGCGCTGCTTCTCAGCAACGCGGTCTTCGTAGTCGCCGGCCTCGGGGAGCGGAAGCAGGATGGAGGAGCCGAGAACGACCTGGTCGCCGACCTCATAAGGAACGAGCTGGACGCACGTGATGTCCATGTCGTACGCGCGCGTCAGCCAGATGACCGTTGTCGTTACCGCTGACTGGAAGCCCGCGGCAACCAGCACGATGCGGGGCTTCAGCTCTTCATCGACAACATCGAGATCACCGCCCTCGATGAAGGCCTCGAGCTCTTCACGAGCTTGCTCGCGGTCGATCTGGCGACCGTCGTTCTGCGCGACGTACTCGGCGTGTACGTCAGCGAGCATTCCGGCTCGGAAGGTCGAGACGAGCGCCGCGTACCTAAGCGCCTGCAAGTCCTGGTAGGAGCCGGATGTATCGCGCTTGACCTCGATCACCACGAGCCGACCTTCTCGATCGATCGCAACGATGTCCCGGCGGTCCTTCGTGCGCTCGAAGCTCGCGAACTGGTGCGTCACGATCTTCAGCTCCTCTCCGAGGAGCAACGGACACTCCCGGATCCAACGCTCAATGTCCTGAAGCTCCAGAGCGCCCATGGCCACGAAGCTCGCTGGGGCCAGTTGCTCGGGTGCGCCAGCAATGCCGCCGGGAAGCGAGAACAACTCGAAGCTACTGCGTTTTGCATCCATTCGAGAGGAGGCTACCCAGCAGCCAAGTGCTCCGACAACCCGTCCCCCGAGTCGAACTCGTCGACTTTGTCACTGTCGCCCCGCCGGGGGAACTCCCAGCGAGAGACTAGCTATGACGCCTTTCGTCCCCGAGCGAGGCGGCGGTCGCGAAGCCGTTCCCACACACGGCGAAGCTCGGACAGGTGCTCCGAATCCAAGTGCGAGAGCAACTTTCCGTCCACGTAATCGAGCGCTCCGGAGAGATCACCGTCGCGGAGTAGCCGGTCAACAAGTGCGACGTCTCGCATCGTGAGAGTCGCGGCGTTGGGAAATGGGAGTGCCTCTGCCTCACGAGGCTCCAGCTCGAGGACGCCGCCCCCATAGCTCCGGCCCATCACCTCGGAAAATGCAAATGTGACCGAGTTGATGGATGCGGCTGCGAGCTTCAGGGGAGCCAAGCCGTTCAACATCCGAATTCGGTGGACGGTATCGGTTGAGGTGGCCTCCGTGAGGTTCGCGATGATGCGTGGGTGGTCATGGATCTGGCGCAGAAGGAACGCGTCCGGGCGCCACTGCGATGGCACTGCCCACCAGCTGCGGCGAATCGAACACTTGTATCCCTCGTGTACACGCTCTGCTTCTCCGGCCTCGATGTAGCGAGAAAGCTCTTGGTCGAGCGAGACATCACATTCATCATCGAGCGCTAGCAGCTCACACAGGGCGTCGTCGGCGTGAAGCTGGGCTAGGTCTGCTTCGTCGAATCGAACTCCACGCAGATGAGCCGACTTGCTCACTAGCGGCGCGAGATGCCGCTCGATACCTCGCTCAGCCGCCGTCGAGGGGCGCAGCACGAAAAACTGGTTACGACCAGTCACGATGCCAACGTCGACGTCGGCGACCTCCCCGAGGCGACTGATGTTCCCCGCGAGGACGCGCCGAAGCGCGTCGATCCCCTGTGGCTCAAGGAAATACTTCGTCCACTTCTCGCTTTCGTGACGAAGGGCAGGTGCACGTGGGACGGACATCAACGCCGCGGGAGTCGGCAAATCCATCGCATCGTCACTCTCGACCACCTTGATTTGAGCGGGGCCTTGTCCGCGGACGCCGAGAAGGAGCACCACCTCTTGGAGGATCCCCTCGAAGACGAGCCGCTTGAAGGTAACAACCGTGAGCTCACTGAGTTCATCCACGAGGAACGCACGAAGTTCCGAGGCGTAGTTGACCTGCATCACCTCGGCCGGGACGACCAAGCCCAGTCGCCCTCCATCTCTCAGGGCCAGAGCTGCTGGCGACCACGAACGGAACCCAAGCATTGGTGAGCTTCGTCGGTCTCATGCCAACGACGCGCATCAGGTCGAACGCAAGATCACGCGTGGGAGCCGTCCAATGCTGGAAGCGGATGAATGGCGGATTTCCAGCCAGGCGGTCCCACGCTCCAAGCTGGGGCTCGTCGAGCCACTCGAAGAAATCGGCGTTCTCGATAGCGGCGGCTGGGCACCGGTCAAGAGCCTTGGCTGCCTCGAGCTCATCTAACTCGATACCGGTGAGCCTGAGACGCAACCTCGAGCGAGCGGTTCAAGGATGGCGCCGTCTCCGCAGCTCGGCTCAAGGATGCGCCCGCCCGCGTCGCCCACCCAGTTCGCAAGAAATCTCGCGATCGGCGCGGGCGTGTAGTAGCCGCCTCGCAACTTGGCTGAGGACGGCGCAATCTTTGAGGGGAACGCAGCCACCCCGTATTCATACCGCCCGCTTGGGACAGGATCGCCGAGGGGCGTCTATTCGGCGTGGGGCGGCAGACCCTTGTAGCGATCGATGTAGCTTCGCTCGACGTATTCGGAGAAGCGCTCGACACGTAGAGGCGAAGCGGGATCCGGGAGCGCCGTGTCGATCAACCCGGTGCTTGGTTCCCAGATCACAAGACTAATAGCCTCAGCCCGATGCTCGGGCTCATCAACGAGGCGGCGACCACCAAGACGCTCAAGCGTCCCAAGGATCGCGCTCAGACCAGACCCGATGGCCGGCTTGGGGAGAGCCACTATGAACGCGACGACGGCGTAGGGGAAACGGCTGTGGACCGTCGTTGCCTCTGTCGCGAGATCGTTGATCATGTTCTGCCAGTTCTTCCCGATGCTCTCCTTGTCGTTGAGCGTCTTGCTGTCGAACGCAAATCGAAGACCGTCGGGCCGATATCCCACATCGAAGTTCTGAGGCCGCACACCGCCAACGACCCGCACGGGTCCGACCTCTACGCAGTCGGTTTGGCTCGCGACGAGCTGCTTCGAGCCCGGCTTGACGATCGGGATCCCTCCCAGCATCGTGGCCAGCGCGTCGCCTACGGCCGCATCGAACAGGTTGCCCAGTTCCCCCGAGGAATATGGTGGGCTACGACTGAGAGCAGCCGATTTCTTTTTTCCGACCTGCTTCGCCCAATGGTTGCCGAAAGCCGCCAGCACTTGGCAATCGATTGAAAGGGCGGGCATCGGTGCTAGCTGCGCCATCTCGGCAGCGTATACGTCGACGCGATGGCGAGATCCGACGTGCACGACGCTCGTTCGGGGGGCCGATGGCCAGGACCACTGACCAGCCCAATTGGTCGCGGAGCCGCAGCCGACGGGACTCAGCCCCTGCCAGAAATCCAGCGGTTAGAACAAACGCTGGCGGCATGAGCGACCGCTCGCGTTGCTCTGGGCCGCGGCCGAGCACGAACCCATGGGGTCACCACGGACGAACGGACAGCGGCTACTCGGCACCGTCTACTTGCTCCACTTTTCCGGCCGCACAGCCGCGGGCCATCGGCACTACCTCGGCTGGACCACGGACCTACCGAAGCGTCTCGCACGCCACCGAGCAGGACGGGGCGCCGAGGAGACCAAGAAGGCCGTTGACGAAGGGCTGAAGCTGAAACTTGCCCAATCCTGGCGCGGCACGCTCGCCGACGAGCGCCGCATCAAGAACGAGCGGAAAGCAGTTCGGAGGAGCTTCGGCTGCCTATGCCCTTACTGCCAAACGGACGACGATCGAGCTGCCGAGCTGGTTCGCGGCATGGGTCCGCCGGAACTGCGAGTCCAGCATGTCGGGTCGCAGGCCGATTACGCTCCCGCGGATGTCCGCCGAAGCGCCGGGCCCTCGTGACCACCTGATCACCCGCCTTCTAGAGCGACGGCTCGCCGACCTGGAGCCCGAGCTTCGCTCAGAGGAACCCCTCGATCCGGCCGAAGGGCCCGAGCGCCTGGCTCGGCACGCTATGGCGCAGCTACAGCGCGATCTCGGTGGCGTCGAGACCGCCGAGGAGCAGACCAAACGCCTCAACGGAATCCTGGAGGGGCTCGACGACGCCCGGGACGCCGAGCTCGAGCTGCCTCCACGCGTCCTCACCGGGATCAAGGCGCGCTCCTCGCTCGGCGACCCGGTGCCGCTCCCCGCGCTTCCTGCCACGCCTCTCAGCCAGAGCGACCTCCTAATCAACGCCGAGGGTCAGCCCAACATCGGCTCCGAGCTGCGGGCTGAGCTAGCGAGCGCCGAGTCAGTCGATCTGATCTGCGCGTTCATCATCTGGTCCGGGGTGCGCCACCTGCGCGACGCGCTCGCGGACGTCGTCGCCCGTGGGGGCCGCATCCGCGTCGTGACGACTACCTACATGGGCGCGACCGAAAAGGGAGCGGTTGACGCGCTCGTGGCGCTCGGCGCCGAGGTCCGCGTGGCCTTCGACGCGCGCACGACCAAGCTCCACGCGAAGGCTTGGCTGCTCGAGCGGTCCTCTGGACTGAGCACCGCGTTCGTCGGCTCCTCGAACCTGTCCCACACGGCCCTGTTCGACGGCCTGGAGTGGAACGTGCGGCTGTCCGAAGTCGACGCGGAACACATCGTCGAGCGGGTTCGGATGTCGTTCGAGAGCCACTGGGCCTCGGAGAACTTCGAGGACTACGACCCGGCCCGCAACGGCGAGGCACTCGAACAAGCGCTACGCGAGCACAACCGCCGGTCGCTCGGTGAGACCTCCACCGTGCAGATTGCGGGCCTCGACGTGCGCCCCTACCCGCACCAGCAGCGGATGCTCGACACGCTCACGCTCGAACGCGAGCGCCACGGGCGGCACCGCAACCTCGTGGTCGCGGCGACCGGGACCGGCAAGACCGTGGTCGCCGCGCTCGACTACAAGCAGCTGCTCGCGCGCACGGGCGCCGACCTCTCCCTCCTGTTCGTCGCGCACCGCGACGAGATCCTCGAGCAGTCGATGGCTACCTACCGCGCCGTGCTCAAGGACGGCGCGTTCGGCGAGAAGCACGGCGGCGGCCAGATCGCGACGGGCCGGCACGTGTTCGCGATGGTCCAGACGCTCAGCCGCGCCGAGCTCGACCGCCTGGCTCCCGACGCGTTCGACGTCGTCGTCGTCGACGAGTTCCACCACGCCGCCGCGGCCACCTACGACCGGCTGCTCAACCACCTGCAGCCGAAGGAGCTGCTCGGCCTGACCGCGACGCCCGAGCGGATGGACGGCAAGGACGTCACCGAGTGGTTCGACCACCGGATCGCCGTCGAACTGCGCCTGTGGGAGGCGATCGACGAGGGCTTCCTCGTCCCCTTCCAGTACTACGGGATCGCGGACGGGACGGATCTACGCGACCTCGAGTGGCGTCGCGGGGGCTACGCCGTCCAAGCGCTCTCGGACGTGCTCACGGGCGATGACGTCCGTGTTCGGCGGCTGCTGAGCGCGATCGAGCGCATCGTGCTCGACCCCGGGCGGGATGAAGGCGCTCGGCTTTTGCGTCTCCAAGGAGCACGCGCACTTCATGGCACGGAAGTTCACCGAGGCCGGTCTCGAGAGCATCGCGCTGACCGGCGACGACCCGCCCGACGTGCGCCAGAAGGCGCTCCGCGACCTCGGTGCAGGCCGGCTGCGGTGCGTGTTCTCAGTCGAGGTGCTCGGCGAGGGTGTCGACGTGCCCGACGTCGACACCCTCCTGCTGCTCAGACCGACCGCCTCGGCCACCGTCTTCACGCAGCAGCTGGGCCGCGGCCTGCGCCGCGCGGAGGGAAAGAGCCATCTCACGGTCTTCGATCTGATCGGCCAGCACCGGCGCGAGTTCAGCTTCGCCGAGCGCTTCAGCGCGATCGTGCGCCGCGACCGCCAGCCGATCGAGACGCAGGTGCACGAGGGCTTTCCGTTCCTGCCGGCGGGCTGCACGGTAGATCTCGACAAGACCTCCGAGGAGATCGTGCTCGAAAACCTCAGGGCGGCCGTTCAGAGGACGCGCTGGCAGACACTCGTGGGCGATCTGCGGGCGCATCGCGAGGTCGAGACGCTCGGGGAGTTTCTCGACGCCACAGGCCACGGCCTCGCGGACGTCTACAAGCAAGGACGCAGCTGGACCCAGCTGCAACGTGACGCCGGGCGGGAAGTCCCGGGCCCGCGAAATCCCGACTTCGAGACGCGGCACTTGAAAGCGAGCGGGCGGCTCACGCATGTCGACGACCGTGAGCGCGTCTCCTTCTACCGTGAGCTGTTCCAGGCGCCGCGTCCACCGACGCTGGAGGAACTGGACGAGCGCCAGGCGCGGCTCGTGACGATGCTCGCGTGGAGCCTTGAGTCCGGCTCGGGCGAACACGAGTCCCTCGAGAGCTTCCTCGGCGCGCTCTGGCAGGAGCAAGCGATCCGCGACGAGCTCGACCAGCTACTCGAAAGGCTCGACGCGAACTCAAGCACCCTCGAGCTCCCGAGCGAGCTGCCGCCAGAAGTGCCGCTGACGCTTCACGCCCGTTACACGCGCCGGGAGGTGATCGCTGCCGCCGGCCACGCCAGCGGGGTCAAGCACAAGGTCACCCAGGGCGGCGTGCTGTGGATGCCCGAGATCGAGGCCGATGCGTTCTTCGTGGATCTGCGCAAGGCCGAGCGGGATTACTCGCCGACAACGATGTACCGCGACTACGCGATCAACAGGACCCTGTTTCATTGGGAGTCGCAGAGCCGCCAGACCCCCCAACAGGCGACGGTGCAGCGCTACATCCACCATCGCGAGCGCGGGGAGCCGGGTCCTTCTGTTCGTGCGAGAGCGTAAGCAGGGAGAGCTCGGTACGGCGCCGTTCTACTTCCTCGGTCCGGTGCGCTATGTCGAGCACCGCGGCGAGCGCCCCGTGTCGTTTACCTGGCAACTCCCTCGCCCGATGCCCGAGGACCTGTTCGAGATCGCCAGGAGCGTCGCGGCGGCGTAACCGCTGGAGGCCGAGCTACGCGGGCGGCGACGGCTGAGGGGCCGTCGCCCCCGTCAGGGAAGGCCACTTAGAACAGCCGCTCCTGAAGCCGATCCGTGCGCGTATCGCGCGAGACCCCGGGGCTTGAAGCAGGCCGACCGGCATATGCACTGACGATCCGGTCGAGCGCCCGGTGGCGGTCACGATGCCCATAGAGGCGGCGGACAAGGTTCCCGCCGTCCTGATGCCCAAGCGCGATCGCAACGTCCTCCGATGGCATCTCGAGCACGTTGACCATGTACCAGCCGGCGAAATGGCGCGTGGCGAGGTAGAGGCTCCCGATCCATCCCGACGCCGCCCGCACCGCCTTCCAGTGGTAGGCACGCGCCGATGGTGTCCAGTGCTCGCCGCGGATCGGCACGAAGCAGAACTCGCTCTCGCGCGGAAGCACTTCGAGCGCCTCGCGTGCCGGGCCGGTGAGTGGCGCCTCGCGCTGCTGATGATTCTTCGGCGTGTCGAAGATGCGCGTCGCGGCGTTGAACTGCTCTGCCACGACGATTCGGTTCCGGGCAAGCTCGACGCGCTCCCACCTAAGCGCGTCGAGCTCGCCCGGCCGCAAGCCGGTGAACGCGGCCACCTGCAGCCAAGCGGCGAAGGACGGGCAGGCCACCTCATGAGCGGCGGCGATGATACGCCGGAGCTGCGGCTCGCTCGGCGGCTGCTGGTGGCGGCGCCCCGGGCCGCGGGAAACGCCGAGCCGCTGAAATGGGTTGCGGTCGATCAGCCGGCCGGCCTTGACGGAGGCAGCATCGTTGAACATCGAGGAGAGACCCATGATCGACCCGGCGCTGCCGCCGCCGGCCAACCACGCGGCGACGACCGCATCCCCAACTCTCCGGATCGGAACGTCGCCATAGCGGTCAACGAAGCGCTTGGTCTGCTCGCGCCGGCGGATGTCGGTCGACGCCTTGGGCCGCGCAAACAGCGGGTCGGTGGTCCAGCGCTCCCAGAACTCGCGGACTGTCGTCTCGCGCGGGTCGAGGCTCTCGATCTGGTCCCGGGCCCTCTCCCTCGCGCGCTTCGCCTCAGCCTTCGTCCTGAACGTTCCCGCTCCGCCGAGCACCCTGGACACGCTGATGTTTCTCTTGCTTGCCGGGTCGTAGACCTGGGCGCGCCAGCGACCCGATGGGAGCCGAGAGATGCTCACGAGGTCCGCTCGCACGCGGCCGCCCAGGCCAGCGCGACCGATGGACGGAAGCGACGGGTCCGTCTCCCCCAGGTCACCGAAGGCATCCCGTCGCTGACAAGCCGGTCGACGGTGTCGATGCTCACACCCATCAGCACCGCGAGCTCGCGACGGGTGACGTAGCGCTCGGGACCGGACAGCGGGAATCGCGGCGTGAGTTGAGAAGGGGCGGGCGCGGCCATCAGTGTTGATGACCGCGAGCCCGCCGAGCGAACCATCGACTTCAGAACGACGGCGATACTGGTCACGGCGAGATGCGGTCCAGGTTCACGGCGGCCCTTGTCGCGAACACGAACTCGCCGAGCCGGTGCACCAGGCCTTCGCCGTAGAGCTGATCCAACGCGTCGACAGTCGCGGCGCGATCGCCTACCTCGAGCTCGACCTCCCTCGGCAGCCATGGGCGCTGGTCCTCGGTTGTGAGCAGAAGCGCAAGAACTGCTCGTCTCGCGTCCCTGCGTTCCGGCAGGGCCGCGCGGCTAGTCTCGTCCTGCATGGAAAGACTCCTTTCCGTGCCGGGCCCCGGGCTGTTTGCGCAGCGCCGGGGCCGCTTTGTTTATGGGTAGCGACCGTTCATAGCGGGCGACTGCGATGGAATCCGCGCTCGGTTACCGGCCGATGCCGACCGGACCATCCACCGCTTCGGCACCGCAGCTGCCCGCCTCGTCGCGGCTCAGCCCCCCTCGACTTCGCCGCCTCTACGACGGCCGCAGCGCACACTCTTCCCCTGCCGGCCATCCGCCTCAGCTGCGGCCTACGGGACCGGCCATCCAACGCGACAAAAGCCTGAGCAGACTAGATGCACGCCCCTGCGGGCGCTGTGCCGTTGCTGTGCCTGCCATCTGCGCATCGAGGACCGGATCCGACTGTGATGCGGCGGTTTACGCCGGGGTGGCGGTTCCCGCCTGGTCAACAGTGGGAGAGACGCTTGGTCGCGCTACACGACTGAATCTATGGCGCGCACAAGCGACGCGACGTAGTCGACGTCGCCCGACGCCTCAGTCGTCGTGATTCCGTTGAGGCGAGGGTGGCGAGGGCGCGACTGCCGTTGCAGGTCGCCCTCATGGACGATCTGATTTCTGCGAGCCACGATCCTATCCAAGCGATTCTTAATCGCCGCCGGGGTCGTCGTAGGCGCCATCTGCGCAGCCACCGCAGACCAAACTTTCGAGGCGCCAGCCATCGCCAGCGCATCACTCACGCTGTCGAATTTCTGGAACGTCTCGCGCAGGAGTCGCTTCTGGAGCGCATTCTTCGCCGCAACGCGCGGACGACCGTCTACCCCTCGGCGCCGCGCGTCGACGGCGCCGTCGGCGAGGGCAACGAGGTCGTCGAACCGGACGTCCAGCTGGGCCAATCCCTTCGGCATAGGGCTGGTCCAATAAGCACGTTGGTTCACCAGAGCATGCATGTAGGTGTCAAGAGCCGCTACACCCATGACAAGTCCAAGCCTCCGAAGGTCGGCGGCGACCCCTGGGGGGAGACCCGGCGTCGCGCTCGCAGACAACAACGCGCGAGCGCGTCCGACGACGTGATTTGCAGCGTCTACCGGCGCCATCGACATGGCCAGGTTCTAGCCATCCGAACGGACAGAACGTAGGACGGACCATGAGCTACCACTCGGTCCTCGGTGCATCTAGTCCATCGAGATTGTCCGTTGCTGCACGAGGAACGGCGTGATTCGGCCCGGATGCGTCCGGCGAGAAGGGGGACACACGGCTGGGGCCGGGTGGCGCCATGCGGAGAGCACCGTGGATCGCTTGTTGCGACGGGCGGAAACTGGGTGTTCGGCGTTCGAGCCCAGCCGAGGCCGGCCATATACTCGCGCCGTGGCGAAACGCTCAATGGGGAGGAGCGGGTTGGCTTTCGAGCGGGCGTCACCCCCTCGGGTCCGCAAGCCCCGGCTCGCTCCGTCGCAACAGATACGGATCGCCGACCGGCTCTTGGAGCCAACCGAGGTCTTCGACACGTACTGGCGTTTTGCGGCGGCGCGTCAGAACATTTACCTCGCGCGACTAGCAGGCGATGCTGGGCCGTGGAGCGACGACAGGATCCTGCGCGACTTCCGCTTCACGAACGTGTACCGCGCCGCCGACCGGGTGTCTCAGTACCTCATCCAAGAAGTCATCTACGGCGCGGAGGCCCCCGCCGACGCCAGCAGCGTGGTGTTTCGAGTGCTTCTGTTCAAGATCTTCAATCGGATCTCGACTTGGCAGCATCTCGAGGCCGTCGTCGGACCAATCGGATGGCCGACCTTCAACTTCGCGGCCTACGCGGACGCACTAGATGAGGCGGCGCGAGAGGGCCCGATCTACTCAGCGGCCTATCTCATGCCCCCGCCGCGACTCGGGGAGGTCAGCAAGCATCGGAATCACTTACGGCTACTCGACCTTATGATGCGCGACGGCGTGGCGCGCGTTGTCTCAACGGCCGGCGGCCTATCAGAGGTCTATGAGCGGCTCGTTAGCTATCCGTCGATCGGTCGCTTCCTCGGTTTCCAGTACACGATCGACCTGAACTACACGCCACTGATGGATGGCAACGAGAACGAGTTCGTGGTCGCCGGCCCAGGCGCACGCGACGGGATCCGCAAGTGCTTCGGACCCGGCTCGGCGGGCATTGAGGCGGAGATTATCAGGCATGTCGTGGACCACCAGGACGAGCATTTCGCCAGCCTCGGGCTCGAGTTCGGCGGTCTCTTTGGCCGCCCGCTCCATCTGATCGATTGCCAGAACCTGTTCTGCGAGGTCGACAAGTACGCACGAGTGGCTCATCCTGACGCGGCTGGTATCTCGGGCCGAAGCCGCATCAAGCAGCGGTTTAAGCCCAATGTCGACCGGCTGGTAGCTATCTTTCCTCCGCGTTGGGGACTTAAAAATCCGTGCCCCGGCCTCGGAACCTCTCAGCTGGCGTTGTGGCCCTAGCCGTCGACCATCTCTATGGTGGCGGCATCCATGTCGACCCTCACCACTCCCTCGCCAGTGGTTCGCAGGGCCCTCCAGATCCGAAATCCTGCGAGTATCGCGCTCTCCCACTCCGCCTCGGTTCGATGAGCAACCTCCAGCCCCGCCGTCATCGTCCGAACCGTTTCAAGGATCCTGTCGTCGACCCGCTCAGCTCCCTCGAAATGGTCATAGGGACGCGAAAGGGCGAACACCATCGCCGCGATGGCCTCCTCCGTCGCGCATGCCCGAGCGCCGTCCTCAGCGTTGTCGACAATTGGGTCGTCCTTGCGCTTGCGGCGAAGCAAGGCGCGCAGTATCGGTGACCAACCAAGTATCGCCAGGTAGCCAAGGTGGAACGCATCATGAAATCGGTAGTCATCCGCGTCGCGCGCGTTATCGTCGATGGGATCTCCGACATCCTCCCCGTCGATCTGCATACGCGCCTTAAGTGTTCCACTGGCGTCTTCATAAGTCGTGAAGCTCGCAGTGAACTGGCGCGGGAGACGCTGCGTCTCGGGGAAGGCGTCATCTAGCGGAACCTTCCGCTCGGGGTTGGGTGGCAGCCATCGTTGCCTCGTCTTCTGAAGGTTCGCCACCGCGACATCGTCAAGGCTGAGATTGACTCGGCGGGCGAGCGACGCGAGGTACCACAAGATGTCCCCAATCTCGGTCTTGACGACCTCCTCGAACCCGGTATGGGCCACGCCGTCTGGCCTGAGTTTCTTCTTGTACTCGGCGATCAAGGAGCCGACCTCCCCGGCGAGGCCGAGGAGCGGCGTAATCGGATCGTTGTTGGCAGCGTCCAGGTCGGTGAGCGCAGACTCGCGTTGATAGTCCTCGAGACTGAGGCGCCCAGGGGGTTCGCGATCGGGGTTCATTGGGAGATCCCATTGCCCGAGCTTGTTCGGCCGAGACCAAGCGCCACGAGCGACGCGACTTCACTCGGACGGTGCGACGCCGCAAGCCGGAGGTTCTCGTCGCGGCTCAAGCCATTCTGGTCGAATCGCCAGCCCGCATCCAGCGCCGCCATCTCGATTAGGGCTAGTCCCTCAGCGAGCCCGTCGTTCTGCCCCTCGCTAGCCGCGAGGGCAGCAAAGTAGCCGTCGGGATCGAGGCCGAGTGTTCGTGCGATATCGAGCGTCACACCGCCGAAGCCGCTGGCTAGGAACAACGGGCGCCCAGCCTTGATCGACAGTAGCGCCTCCTCGAGCACACCCGGGTACCGACCCTGAAAGCCGGTCCGTTTCCCGCCGAAGAGCACGCGGGCCTCCGTGCGGTCGATCATGTACTCCCGCAGCGCCGTAAGCGCCTTCCGACGGAGTTCGGGATCCTCGACGGGCTCGGCCGGCTCGGCGCGCTCGTAATCACGGGGGATACCCTCCCCGCCTGCGCTCAAGTAAACGATCCGCCCGTAAAGGCTGAGCGCGTCCTCCGCGGCAGCAAGATCCGCGAGCGGTATCCGCCTATGTTCCTGCCACGCAAGGCACACGGTGAGAGGCTGATCCCGGCGACTGTACTTTTCCATCTCGGCCCGCAGAAACGCGGTGTATCCGTCCGGGTCGAGGTGGCCGCCGTAGACGATCCGCGCACCGCCAATCAGCATCGCACGCGATGCCTCAGCCAGCGCGAGACGTAGGTGTGTGTCGAGTAGGCCGAGCCGCCCGAGATCAGCGCTCTCCGAGACCGAGATCCCAAGGCTAAGCCCAGTCAGGCTGTCGCGGGCCAGGAGTTCGCGCTGATTGGCCATCGTCAGCCACCTCGGGCAGCGAGCCCACGCGGAGTCATGATGTCCAGACGGTCTCCGAGGCCGGAGAGGACTGCAATCTGGCTGAGAGCGTCCCGCTCGACTGGGCCAAGTGGCGGGTCGGGGTGAAGGATTCGCACGTCCTCGCCTGAATCCAGTCCCCCGCCTCCTGAGTGAGCCAGCCAACGAGCGTGAGTGGCTCAGGCGCGTGCGGAGCCCACCACGCGACATCCCAAGCCGCGCCTCCGCCGGTCGCCTTGCGCTGGAAGCTCCCACAACTCACGCTTGAGCGCTTCATCGACGAGCTGGTTGAGCGCAGCGACGATCGCGGTGTCGTCGGGATCTTGACCCGCGCCAGTGTTCGGGACGCGCGCGACGTGGTCCATAAGGAACGAACCCCGTTCCTCACCGTCGGTGAGCGCGTCGAGGATCACGACGGGCATGCCGGCGAGCTTCGCCGTCGCAATCTCGCGCTGGCACCACTCGCGGCTTGCATAGAGGTCGGTTCGGACAGCCAGCAGCGTGCTGCTTCGTGCATTGGTATCGAGGCCCTCGACCCAATCGGAACCGGGCTGCAGATCGCTCGCGTCAAAGAACTCGTCTAGGCGAGTTCCGTCGATGGCGCAGCGAACCTGCCCAATCAGCCGCGTCAGCCGCTCGGTCTCATCATCTCCTGGGCGCTTGGTGTGGCTGAGAAAGACCTTGAGTCGCGACCCCCCATTGGCCAGCTGAGCGATGCCTTGCGCCAGATCGCGACACCGAATTGACGCGGTTTCAGTGGTGATCCGGCTGACTTGAGGGCCGATCGATTGAATCGGATCGAATAGCGCCCCTAGCGTCGTACCGTCGGTAGCGCCGTCGGAGAGACGTATCGGAAACACGCCAACGCTGTCGGCGGCAGCTCGCCACCGGTCTGCGATATCGCGCACGTACTCGAACCATGACCCGCTTCCGCTTTGCACAGCGTTCGCGAGGCCGTTCCCGAGCACCGGCACGATTGCGGTAAGTGCAGCACCTTCCATCCCGTAGGGACCCGACGCGATCGGCCGCGGGGCATCCTGCGGGTCCCGCCAGCCATCTGACCGAACGTAGATCTCGACGGCGCCCCCGATCAAGCCCGAAAACGCGGTCCCGTGGAAATGCTCGACGAATTGGTCAGCGATGAGCTCGCCGGGGCGATCTTCCGGATGCCAAACCACGAATATCTCGAGAATCGGGGGAATCATGCTTCGTCGCGCTTCTGAGTGCTGATACTCCTACACTATTCGGGACACGAGAATGGGCGCCAGGAGGCGACAAGTCGATGCCCGACGTACGCAACGTATTCATCAGCCATATCCACGAGGACGACCGCCATCTTGGCCAGCTGAAGGACCTGCTTGCGGACCGCGGACTTGATATCCGAGACTCTTCCGTCAACGCCTCGACGCCCAACAAAGCCAAAGACGAGGACTACATCAAGTCCCAGATCTTGGCACCGAAAATCCGATGGGCCGGCACGCTCATCGTGTTGATCTCCGGCGACACGAAGGACAGCCCCTACGTCGAGTGGGAGATCGACTACGCCCAGAAAAACGAAACCAGGATCATCGGCGTATTCGCCCCCGGCGCATCGGAGTCAGATCTCCCCGATGGCCTCGCCGACTACGCAGACGGCATCGTGAGCTGGAGCGGCGACGCCATCTTCCAGGCGACAATGGGGGAGTCCGTCTGGCAGGACACCACAGGGACGCCGCGAGCCCGCTCCGACATCGCCCGTCACAACTGCTAGCACGCTGCGGATCTACTCCTATATCGTCGCGCGCGACTTCGGCTTCGCGCCGAACCCCTTCTTCGATTGGTGCACGCTCGCGACGTGCAAGCCGAGGATACGAAGCACCGCCCAGGTCGGAGACTGGATCCTCGGCACCGGCTCGGCAGATAAGAAGCGTTCCGGCCGAGCCATCTATGCCATGCGCGTCGACGAGGCTATGGCGTTCGACGACTACTGGGCGGATCCGCGCTTCATCCGAAAGCGCCCCAACCTGAGAGCCAGTCGGAAGATCGCCTTCGGGGACAACATCTACCGACACGACGCCGCTGGCGACTGGCAACAGCTCGACTCCCATCACAGCCTCCATAACGGAGACCCTAACCCGCTCAACGTCAACGCAGACACCGCTATAGACCGCGTTCTGACCTCGCGGCGCTTTATCTACTGGGGTGGCGAGGGACCGAACGTTCCTGCGAGGCTGCGTGCCTTTGGCGAGGCGGGCGAAGATCTCTGCTGTACGACTCAGGGCCACAAGTGTCGGTTCGGCTCCGAGCTCGTCACAGCGGCAGTCGCCTGGGTTGAGAGCTTTGCCGATCGCGGGCTACAGGGTAGGCCGGGAGATTGGTGAGCGGGTCGGTCGGCCCGGAGGGACCGCCCACGGCCACCGCGCGTGGGCGGTTTCGTGGGCGGTCGCCGGAATCGGCTCGCTCGCCGACACGGGCACCGCGCTGGGCCGCGATCCCGATCCCAGAGCCAATCTCTGCGCCCTGGGCCCTCCCCCGCCCCCTCCAACAACCAACGGTTTCTAATCGGGGCGCCCGGATTTGAACCGGGGACCTCACCGACCCGAACGGTGCGCGCTACCAGGCTGCGCCACGCCCCGACGCATCGGGCAGTATCGCACGCGCACGGCCGCTGACCGCCGCACCACCGCCCGGAGGCCTCGACCATCTGCCCGGCGTCCCGCCGCGCAGCGCCGAACGAGAGTAACGTCGATCGGGTCAGGCCGGGGGGCTCTCGCGGCCGCGGGCCGCCACTGACTCGCCCGGCTCATCGGGGGAAAGGAGCGGCCCATGTGGCACGCGAAGATCTTGCTGGCGGCGACGGCGTCAGTCCTGGCGATCGGCATCGCCGGCGCCCAACCCGCGACGGCCGCAGGTCCATGCAAGCCGGCCAAAGGAGGCGTGTCGCGGTGCGTGTTCGGGATCGAAACGACCCCCGGCGCGGAACCCGAACCGCTCGTGGCCGGCCAGACGGTCGAGGCGGAATGGTGGGGCCGCGGCTCGTACTTCAACGCAGGCCGCTACTCGTTCCTGTGCAAAGACGTCGTCTTCAACGGCTCGGTCGCGGGCTTCAAGGCCGGCGGACCGCTGCTGTCCACGCCGACGGCGCTGTTCGGAGGCAACGAATCGGGAGGGGCTTGCCGGACGGTGATGGCCGCCGCTGAGGTGAGCGCCGACGCCACCGCCTGGCAGTTCAGGCTGTCGGTCAACGAACAGGCGCCGGGCCAGTATCTCGTCACCGACGAGCTGTCCTCGACCAACGGGACCCCGCTGCGCTTCACGTCGGTCTACACGGAGCCGGGCATCCCGACGGTGACCTGCACCTTCCGGGCGAAGACCGTCAAGGGGACCTGGGCATGGGCGCCGAACGAACAGATCGGCGGCACCACCGGAGCGGCGCCGTTCAAGCTCGACACCGAAGCATCGAACTCGCCTCAGTGCCCGGCGAAGGGGACGCTCGAAACGAGCTGGCGCTTCTTCGCGTCGCCTCCGGCGGGAGGCTTCCTACCGCTGGTGCTCGCGATCCACTGATCGCGCGGTAGCCCACGGGCGGGGCGGGGATCGCGAACCCTCGTCCCGCCTCGCGGCGCGGTGCGTGACCGCGCTGCGGGCGCGCCCTGGCTCCGTGGCGAATCGCGCGCCGGGGTGCGCACCGCCCCGCGGACGCGCCCCGCAAACCGCACGGCCGGTTATCGTCGCCCCATGCCCGCCGCCGTGGCCGAGATCCTCGCCGAGGCCGACCGGCTGCTCGGACCGGCCCGCTACGAGGACTACTGCGTGAACGGCCTACAGGTCCCCGGCCCTACCGACACCGCCAAGCTCGCGACGGGCGTGTCAGCAAACGCCGATCTCTTCGAGCGCGCAGCAGAACAACAAGCGGACCTCCTGCTGGTCCACCACGGCCTCTTCTGGGGCTCGGGCGTCCGCACGATCGACGAGACCCTCGCAACCCGCCTGAAGCTTCTCTTCGACGCGAACATCGCGCTGGCTGCCTACCACCTCCCCCTTGACGCCCACCCCGAGCTCGGCAACAACGCCCTCCTCGCCCACGCCCTCGGCGCCGAGCACATGGTCCCCTTCGGCGCCCACCGCAACGAGACCATCGGTTTCCTCGCGACGCTGCCGGACGGCGGCCTCCACGCCGCGGAGCTCATCGCCAAGGTGGCGGAGGTCACGGACCGTCACCCGCTCCTCCTTGGCGACGGCCCCGACACCGTCGAACGAATAGCGATCGTCTCGGGCGCGGGCTCGGACTACGCGGAAGAAGCAGCCGCCGCAGGCGCCCAGGCCCTCCTGACAGGAGAGCCCGCCGAGCGCGTGACGGCGACCGCCAACGAGCTGGGCATCCACGTGATCGCCGCCGGGCCACCACGCCACCGAGACGTTCGGCATCAAGGCGCTGGGCGAGCTGCTCGCAGGCCGCTTCGGCCTCGAGCACGTCTTCATCGACGTGCCGAACCCGGTCTGAAGGCCCCCGACACCCCTAGCCACCCAGCCAAATCGATCCCTGCAACGTCTAACATCAAGTGAGGAAATTTCCGAGGAGCGAGAGACGAGGGGAGCAGTGATGGAGGCAGCCACCACGACGGGGTCGAAGACGATCGCCGGCCTGATCCCGCGCGCGGCCGCCGAGTACCGCGAGGCCGTCGCCATCCGCTACAAGCGCGACGGCTCCTGGCACGACGTCAACTACACCCAGCTCGGGGAGATCGTGCAGGAGATCGGCAGCGGCATGATCGAGCTCGGCCTTCAGGCGGGCGAACGGATCTGCATCCTCGGCAACACCCGCCCCGAGTGGACCTACGCGGACATGGCGGCGACCTCCGCCGGCCTGACCGTGGTCCCGATCTACCAGACCAACTCCCCCGAGGAGTGCCTGTGGGTCATCTCTGACTCCGAAGCCTCGGCGATCGTGGTCGAGAACGAAGAGCAGCTGCAGAAGATCGTGGCGATCTCCGACCAGGTGCCGAACCTCCGCACCGTGATCATCATGGACCCGCCCAGCCGGCGCGACAAGCAACGGCAGCGGCTCCGCCCTTCCACTCGGCGCCATCCCGCTCCAAGACGTCCGCGCCAAAGGCGAGGGCAAGCCGGCCGACGAGCTCGAAGCCCGCCGCGCCGCCGTCAAGCCGGAGGACCCCTTCACCTTCATCTACACCTCCGGCACCACCGGCCCGCCGAAGGGCTGCGTGCTGACGCACGGCAACTACGCCGCGATCGTCGAGATGGTCGGCGAGGCCGGCGAGATCCAGGGCGACGAGGTCATCTACCTCTACCTCCCCCTTGCCCACTCCTTCGCCCTGCTGATCCAGCTCGCCGTCTTCGACCTCGGCGGCACGCTCGCCTACTTCGGCGGCGACACCAAAGAGATCATCCCGGAGCTGCAGGAGGTCAAACCGACCTACCTGCCCTCGGTCCCGCGCGTGTTCGAGAAGATCTACACGCTCGCCCACGGCGCGATCCAGACGCTGCCGGCCGCGGAGCGCGAGGAAGCCGAGAAGGCGGTCGCGCTCGGCGTCCAGGTCCGCAACATGCAGAACGAAGGCAAGCCGGTCCCCGAGGACATGCAGAAGGCCTTCGACGAGGCCGACGAGCGCTTCTTCGCCAACGTGCGCGCGATCTTCGGCGGCAACGTGCGGCACGCCACCAGCGGCGCCGCGCCGATCGCGAAAGAGATCCTCGAATTCTTCTGGGCCTGCGGCGTGCCGGTGCTGGAGGGCTACGGGATGACCGAGACCGCCACGGCGGCCACCACCTCGACCGTCGCCAACCACAAGTTCGGCACGGTCGGCCGCGCGCTGCCCGGGCGTCGAGCTGAAGATCGCCGAGGACGGCGAGATCCTCATCAAAGGGCCGAACATCTTCGACGGCTACCACAACCGCGCGGACGCGAGCTTCGGCGCCGTCGTCGACGGCTGGCTGCACACCGGCGACCTCGGCTCGATCGACGCGGACGGCTACCTCTCGATCACGGGCCGCAAGAAGGACATCATCATCACCGCGGGCGGCAAGAACCTCACCCCCGCCAACATCGAGAACGACCTCAAGCAGAGCCGCTGGATCTCGCAGGCCGTGATGCACGGCGACGCCCGCCCCTACCCCGTCGTGCTGGTCACGCTCGATGAGGAAGAGATGCCGGTCTTCGCCAAGGAACACGGGCTGCCCGAGGACATCGAGAAGCTCTGCACCGAGCCCGCGGTCCTGCAGCTGATCCAGGGCGAAATCGACAAGGCGAACGCGAAATACGCCCAGGTCGAGCAGGTCAAGAAGTTCGTGATCCTCGACCACGACCTCTCGCAGGCGACCGGCGAGCTGACGCCCACGCTGAAGGTCAAGCGCAACGTCGTCAACGAGAAGTACGCCGACATGTTCGACGCCCTCTATGCCGGCTGAGATCCGGCGCAACGACCACCCAGGACAGACCCCCCGTGCACACTGATCCAGCCGACAACGGCGGCCTGTTCGTCGGGCGCCGCCCGGGCACCGCGCCGGTCCACTACCGCGACACGCCGGAGCGCGGCAGCGAGAAGCGCCAGCGCGTGGACGGCTCGCTGGCGGGCCTGTTGCTCGCGGGGATGATCTTCGTGAGCCTCTTGTGCTGGGGCCCGATCCCGATCGCATGCCTGTGGGTCGGCTCGGAGGTCAACTACCTCACCGGCAGCGTCAGCTTCGGCATCCTGGCCGCGTTCGGCGCGCTGTTCGCGCTGCTGTTCGGCGCGCTCGCCCTGCTGAAGCGCATGGACAACGCCTGGATCCTCGTGCGCCGCGCCGCGGGCTACGACCAGCGCACGCGGCGTGATGGGCCGGATCTTCGGCATCACCGCGTTGATCTGCGGGGTTGTCTTCGCGTTCTGGTTCCTGATCATCCACGGCCCCGGCTCGACCACGATCTCCGGCGGCAGTCACGCCGGACAGTGACGCCGCGACGCTCGCGGCTCGCGCACGACACCCCGCGCTGCTAGAACGAGGCCGTATGGGGCTCCTCGACTACTACAAGCAGTTCGAAGGGATGAGCGAGGAGGAGGTCAACGCGGGCCTGCGCGAGGAGGCGGCCGAGCGCCGCCGCAAAGCGCTGACGAAAGTCGACACGCTCGACCTCTCGCACACGACCTGGCCCGAGCTGCCGCACCAGCGGATCGTCAACGCGATCACCTTCGTGGCGCGCCGAGGGCTGCACCACTACCCCTACCGGCGCGGCACCGACCTGCGCAACGCGCTGGCGGAGCGGCACGGCGTGGACGCCAGCCGGCTCGTGCTCGGCAACGGCGCTGCGGAGCTGCTGAGCTCGGCGACGCGCGCGCTGATCGCGCCCGGCCAGCGCCTGTTGACCCGCTGGCCGTCCTACCCCCTCTACCCGCTCATGGCGCGGCGCGCCCACGGCCAGGCCGTGCCGGTCGAAGGGGGCGTCGACGAGCTGCTCGCGGCCGCCAGGCAGGACCCCGAAGTGCGCGCGATCGCGCTCGCGAGCCCCAACGACCCGACGGGCGAGCTGACCTCCACCGCCGAGCTCGCGCGGCTGCTCGCAGGCCTCCCCGAAGACGTCGTCGTGCTGCTCGACGAGGCGCTCGTCGAGTTCGCCGACGCCCAGCCCGTCGACGCCTCGCTCGCGCTGCTGGAGCGCCACCCGCGCCTGCTGGTGTTCCGCAGCTTCTCGAAGGCCTGGGGCCTCGGGGGGCTGCGCGTCGGCTACGTGATCGGCGCGCCCGGCGCGGGCGAGCTGCTCGCCGAGCTCGAGCCCGACCTCGGCGTGTCAGAGCTGTCACAGGCGGGCGCGCTCGAGGCGCTTCACAGCTGCGGGGAGATCCTCGCGCGGCGCACCGCCGCGATCTCGACGGAGCGCCCGCGCGTCACGCGCGCTCTCACCGAGATGGGCTTCGACGTGACCGACAGCCAGGCGAACTTCGTGTGGGCGGCCCACCGGACGTTGAGCGGCGCGGACCTGGCGGGACGCCTGGCCCAGACGGGCGTGCTGGTCGCCGCGGGCGACGCCCTGGGCGAGCCGAACCACGTGCGCATCGCGCTGCGATCGCAGCAGGCGAGCGACCGCCTGCTGGACGCGATCTCGAAAGTCCTCTAGGAGGGCGCGGGTCGGGCTGTTCGGTTCGCGCATGCGCGGACCTGGCCGAGAGCGATGGTGCTGTTCGGTTCGCGCATGCGCGAACCGCGGAGTCGCGCATGCGCGACTCCGTAGGGGCGGCACATGTGCCGCCCCTGGCGTCGGCGCATGCGCCGACGCCCCGGCCCGCGCATGCGCGGGCCGGTAGCGATCGACACCTTGCTCTCAATCATGAGCCTCGTCAGCGCCGACGGAACGTCACGATCGACGCGCGCACGCCCGGCGCCCCCACCTGCTGCACGGTGAGCCGCACTCGCAGCCGGCGCCCGTGTCCGAGCAGCCGCCTTCCGGCCTTGTTCAGCCGGACGGTGAGGGTTCGTGTCTGCCCGGCCCGGAGCACGACGCTCACGCGAGCGACGAGCAGCGCGCCCTTGCCGCGGTGGGCCGCGTGAGGAGACACGGCGCTCAACCGGAGCACCAGGCGGCAAACGGCACCCGCCTGCCCGGCGCACTTCACGCGCACCTTCGCCACCGAGCCGGATGTGGTGACGCGCAGCACCGATCCGTGCCCGGCGGCCGTCGCAACCGGCGGCGGCGGCGTGGGCTGCGGCGGAACCGCAACCGTTGTGAGCGTGCGGTCCGCACCGGCGAACGTGCCGAAGTCGCTCGTCGCCACGGCCCGGTAGTGGATCGTCGTGCCGGGCGGCAGGCCCGTCAGCTGCGCCGAGAACGGCACCGCCGCCGACGCCGGCGCGGTGCGCTGGGGCGCGCTGCTCTGGCCGTAGGCGGTCGTCGTGCCGAACTGGAACGAGACCGACACAGCAGCCCCGCGCGGGTTCACGCTCGCCGCGACACCGGCCGCGGTGGTGCCGACACCCGACGCGGACCCGGTCGCGGGCGCTTCGGGTTCGTACGCGTTCGCGAACAGGCCGAGGGTGCTCGTACCCGCCGTCGTCAGCAGGAACGGCGTTCCCGACGCCCCGCCCTGGCAGGCCATCCCGTCGCCGTTGAACGGCGTCGCAATGCAGCCGGAGGAGATCGGCTCGCGCACGTCGGCCTGCGCGCTCGGCGTGACCGGGATCGCGTTGCTGTCCGTGACGAACGTGGCCGGGTTGGCGAAGTGACCTGTGACGGCGACCGATTCCCCGGCGCCGACGTCTTCGCGCCAGGACACGTATGGCGTGTTGCCCGAGAACGTGATGTCGGGCTGGGTCGCATCGCCGCGGCCCGCCGACAGCGGTTTGCCGCCGTTGGCCAGTTCGAAGTGCGCCGCGGCACCCGAGCCGACGAGGTGGGAGACGAACACCTGCTTCTTGCCCGCGACTTCCTCGTCCCAGGTCACCCACGGAACCGTCGGGTTGGCCGGGTTCATCGTCCCCGCCGCCACGCGCGGTTTCTCCGCGTTCGCGGAGGGATCGCGGTTCAGCGAGCACTGCTCCTCGTTCGCTTTCGATTCGGCGCACTTGCCGAGCCCGCGCGCTCCGCTCCTGTCGAGCGAGCCGCTGAGACCGTTGCCGACGACTTCCCAGTGGAAGCCGCCCGTCGCCGCTTCGCCGTCTTTCACGGCCTTCGCCGCGAAGACCTGTTCGTTGTTGTCGAGTTCGTTGCCGCTCTGGCCGACCTCGTACCAGACGACCCACGGCACGCCGTCGTTGGTGCCGGCGAACGCGATGTCGGGCTCTTCGCCCCCCCGCGAGGGGTCGACGTTCAGGCTCGGGTCTTCGCCTTCGCGCGGGATCCCGGTCTGCTGCCAGCAGAAGCCGCCGATCGCGGGAACGTGTCCGTCCACGACCACGCCTTCCGGCTTGACGCCGTCGCAATTGGCCGCGCCCGGGCCGATCGGCCGCTCGACGAAGATCCGATTGACGTCTTCGAGGCCGCCGAACTCCTGGAAGGTCACCCACGGCCCGGGCTTCGAGGGGTCGACCGCCGAGCCCCCCGCCACCGACGGGTTTTCGGCCGAGTCGTTCGGGTTGATGTTCAGCGATGGCACCTGGACGGCCCCGCCGCCGAGGCCGCGGGCCTGGCCGCCGAAGATCCACTTGCCCTGGTTCGCGTCGCCGCTGTTGTCGAAGCGGCTCGCGAAGATGTTGTTGTTTTCGAAGTCCTTGCCTTTCGTGGACTCGTACCAGGTGGCCCAGGGAACCGTCCGTTCGCTGCCCGCGAAGTCGATCGAGGGCACCTCGCCGTCGGCTTCCTGGTCGAAGTTGAGCGAGCCCGGGAACTGCGGCGCGGCGCTCGAACGGCCGCCGACGGTGCCGGCGCCCCGCGTCGTCCACGCGCCTTTGGCGAAGGAGCGCGCGAAGACCTGATCGCGCGGGATCACGGTCGCTTTCGACTCGCGCTGGCGGAAGACCGCCCACGGCACGGCCGGCTTGCCGGCGGTCAGGGCGCCGCCGACGACGTCGGCGTTGCTCGGGCCCTCGCCGCTGACGCCGAAGGCCTTGTCGATGCCGGCGCCGAGGTCGTCGTTGACCTGCTGGCCGGCGGGTAGCGGCTGGAACGCCCACGCAGACGCGGCCATCGCGCCCAGCGCGAGCAGGATCGCGCCCAGGACGAGGATGTGCCTCGCGGGCGTGGATCTGTTGCCCGGCGGCGTGCGCCGGGCTCCGAAGGGAGTGAACACGGGAACCTCCTGGCTTGATCGGGGAAGGGGAGCGGATGCGCTCACGCGTCCAGACAGGAGGGCGACGCCGTTTCTTCCAACCCGGCGCGCGGTGCTCGCCGCCGGCGCGGCTCTAGTCCGCGGCGTCTGCGAGCACGTCGCGCAACTGGCGCCGGGAGGAGATGTCGAGCTTGCGGTAGGCCCGGCCGAGATGCGTCTCCACCGTCTTCTCCGTGACGAACAACGTCTGTGCGATCTCCCGGTTGGTCGAGCCGTCGGCGGCCAGCCGCGCGACGCGCAGCTCGCTCGGCGTCAGCGACTCGGCCCCGGTGCGATCCGTCGTGCGGGGCCGCACGCCCACCGCGGCAAGCTCCGAGCGCGCTCGCGCCTCGAGCGCAACGCCACCGCAGCGCGCGGCCATGGCGAGCCCGTCGAGCAGGGGCTCGCGCGCCTCGGTGCGCTTGCCGCCCGCACGCAGCGCCGCACCGAGGTCGATCAGCGCCCGCGCGTGCTCGAGGCGTGCCGGCGAGGCCTCGAGCACCGCGACCGCCTGCTTCAAGCCCGCCGCCCGATCTGCCGCGGGGCCGACGAGCGCGCGCGCGCGAAGCGCGATGCCGATCGCCCTCGCGGCTCCGAAGGTCTCGGCCCGCCGCGCCTCGTCGTCTGCCAGCGCGCGCGCCTCCTCGTGCCGGCCGAGCTCCGCGAGGGAGAGCGCGGCGGCAGAGCGCCAGGGCACCAGCGCGGGGTTCCCGGCGCCGAACGCCTGCGGCAGGCCCGCACACGCGCGCAGCTCCTCGACCGCGCCCTCGTGGTTACCCGCCGCCGCGCGGAGCACGCCCGAGGCGAAGCGGAGCTGGGACCCTGAGGTGAAATCGTCGTCGTACCAGACGCCGGCGCGCTCGATCAGCCGCCGCATCGACTCCGGCGTCTCGCCCCGCTCGAGGCCTGCGAGGATCGCGGCCGCCACGGCGAGCACGAGGAAGCGGGCACCCAGGAGGGTGGGCGCGAGCTCGATCGCAGCGTGCGCGTCGGCCTCGGCTGCGTTCACGTCGCCGCGGCGGAAGCAGATCAGGGCCCGCAGCGAGGAGACCGTCACGACCGTGAGCGCGGCGCCCCGCTTGCGCGCGGGGGCGAGGATCTCATCGGCGCCGCGAAGGGCGGCGTCCAGGCCGTCGGCGGCGCCGAGCACGCCGAGCGCGAGCAGCGCCCAGTTCTCGCCGCGATGCGGCTCCAGCGGCAGGCCGGCCGCCATCGCCCGTTCGGCGAGATCGCGCACCCCTGCCGCCGGACGCAGGTTGACCGCGTCGTCCATCGCCAGCGTCGCGAGCGTGGTGGCCTCCAGCGCGTTCTGCGCGGGGCGACCGGTGTCGCGCAGCGCGGAGATCGTCTCCTCGGCTGCCAGCCGCGCCGAAGCCGAGGTGGAGCTCACGCCGAGCAGGGCGACCTCGAGCTCGTCGGCGGGCGGCCCTCCGGCCGGAAGCCTCGTCTGCGCGCGGCGCAGCACGTCGGCACCCTCGGCGACGCGCCCGGCGAAGAAGAGCATCCCGCCAAGCTCGATCGCGGCCGCGGCGATCGCGCCCTGATCTTCGCTCTGCTCGACGATCTCAGAGAGCGGTGCGACGGCCTCGGGCGACCCCGCCCGGGCGTGAGCCTGACCGAGCTCGAGCAGCACGGCGGCGCGTTCGGGCCCCGGCGGCGGCTCGTCGAGCGCCCGCGCGAGCAGCAGCGCCGCGCCGGCCGCATCGCCGAGCCCGAGCGCTTCGCGGGCGGCGGCGCGGAGCAGGGCCACCGCCTCGCCGTCGGCCGCCGGCTCGGTGTGCATGACCTGCGCCGCTACGTGCAGCGGCGGCGCGCCGCGGGCCCGCAGGATCGCCGCCGCCTCGCTGTGCAGCCGCTCGCGCTCGGCGGCCGACAGGTCGTCGTAGATCGCGGCACCCAGGATCGGGTGGGCGAAGCTGAAGGTCGCGCCGCCTTCCGCGATCCCCACGGAGATCAGCGCGCTCGTCGCCCCCTCGAGCTCGTCCTGCGCGACGCCCGCGAGCGAGGCGGCATCGCCGCCGAGGGCACCGTCGCCGAGCACGCTGAGCGCCCGGGCGAGCGCGACCTCCGGCGGGGCGAGGCGAGCGAGGCGGAGCAGCACCGCATTCGCGACCCCGCGCGGCACGATCGCTGCGATGTCGGCATCGGCCGCGGCCGCGCGGTCGAGTCCGCGCGCCGCGATCTCGCCCAGCAGCTCGCCCAGGTAGAAGGGGTTGCCGCCGGTGGCCTCGATGCACGTCCGCACGAACCGCTCGGAGGGCTCGTCGAACAGCCTTTCCGTCACCAGCTCGGCGACCGCGGTCTCGGTGAGCGCCGACGGGCGCAGCACCTCGACGGCCGGATCGCCGGCGAGCGCCGCCGCCTCCGAGGCGAGCGCGGCGTCGGCGGGCCGCATCGCCATCACCACCGTGAGCGGTTGCCCGTCGAGGCGGCGCGCGATGAACATGAGCGCCCGCAGCGAGGGCACATCGCACCACTGGACGTCGTCGACGAGCAGTACGAGCGGCGTGTCGGAGGAGAGGTTCGAGGCCAGCCAGTAGAGGCCGTGCTGCCATGCGTAGGAGGCATCGCCCGCGCCGGGGCCCGGGGTCGAGCCGGGCCGCTCCGCGAGCGCGCCGGTGAGAAGCTCTGAGGCCAGTCCGGCCGCCCCGGCCAGCCATCGCTCGCGGTCGGCCTCGTCCGCATCGGTGAGCAGACGCTCGAACAGCTGGCGCATCACCCCGTAGGGGAAGGCGCGCTCGAGCTCGGTCCCCCGGGCGGCGAGGACGCGCAGGCCGAGCTTCTCGGCCTCGGCGCGAACCTCCGCGAGCAGCCGCGACTTGCCGATCCCGGGCGCGCCTTCGACGACGAGCGCCTCACCGGCGCGCTCGCCCGCCGCATGCACGGCCGCCCGGAGGCGCCCAACCTCGTGCTCGCGCTCGAGCAACGCCGACCGGACTCTCTCGTACCGGTCCATCCCCGATCGCATCGTACCGGTTCACCGGTGAGGCGAATTTGCGGGGTCGATGTCAGGGGATGTGCCCGATGTGCGAACCGGCGGCCGGCCCGACGATGTGATCCCCCCGAGAAACGCAGCCCAAGGAGAACCCGATGTTCCTCATCCACGTCAAGACCGTCGAAGGCGCCCTCACCGGCCCCCAGAGGCAGCAGCTGCTCGACCGGCTCACGAGCGCGGTGCTCGCGAGCGCCGGCGAGAGCGCGCGGTCGAGGACGTGGTGCCTGGTGGAGGAGATCCCGGACCGCTGCTGGGCGATCGGCGGCGAGACCGCGTCGCTCGACGACATCCGCGCGCTCGCGCGAGAGGACGGGTGAGCGCGCGTGGGCTCCGCTGCGACACCCCACGCAGAGCCGGCTGCGCTGCTGACGGGCCTCGTGTACGAGCTGCTCGACGCCCATCTCGACACCGAGCAGCTGATGGCCGCTCCGTCCACGCACCTGGCTTGGACGGCGCACATGTACTACCTGCGCGACCTGCAGCGCTGCGCGCGAGAAGCGCTCGCATGGGCGAGTACGCCATGAGCGGCGCGCGCGAGGACCCCGCCCCGTCTACCGGCGCCCGCCGCAGCCTGCCCCACCTCCTCGACCCGGCCACGCTGCCGCAGCACATCGACGCGCTCTACCGCGCGGCGTGGGCGATGTGCGGCTCCAAGCAGGACGCGGAGGACTTGGTGCAGACGACCTTCGTGCAGGTGCTGCGCCGCCCCCGGCTGATCCGCAGCGGGAACGAGCGCGCGTACCTGATGAGCGCTCTGCGGAACGTCCACGCGACGAGCTATCGCGCGAAGATGCGCCGACCGGCCACCTCGCCGCTGCCGGACGACGACCTGCTGCCGGCGAGCGAGGACGAGCCGATCGACGCACGCGAGCTGATGGAGGCGATCGCCACAGCACCGCCTCTGTACCGGGATGCGCTGATCGCCATCGACATCCTCGGCCTCTCCTACCGCGAGGCGGCACGCGCGTGCGACACCGAGGAGAAGACGCTCGCAACGCGCGTCCACAGAGGCCGCAAACACGTGATGGCGGCGCTCTCGGCCGAGCCGCCCCTGTGCGCGGAGCAGGTGCGGTGAGCGCGCGAGCGCTCACCGGCGGCTGCAACTGCGGCGCTGTGCGCTTCGAGGTGACCGGCCCGCTCGTGCGCGCGAGCTACTGCCACTGCACGCGCTGCCAGCGGCGCACCGGTACGGCGGCCTCGGCGCAGGCGCATCCGGCCGGCGACGGCCTGCGGATCCTCGCGGGCGAGCGCCGGCTGCGCGTGTGGCGGCCCGAGGGCGGCGGCGAGAAGTGGTTCTGCGGGGAGTGCGGCTCGGCTCTGTTCGCACGCAATCCCGCGCATGCGGACCCGATCGGGATCAGGATGGGAGCCTTCGACCGCGACCCGGGCATACGCCCGAGCGTGCGGCAGTTCGTGCGCTACGCGGCCGCGTGGGAGCCGATCCCCGACGACGGCCTGCCGCGCTACCCGGAGAGCCGCCACCGCGGGCCCTCGCCGCAGTAGGGTCAGCCGGATCCGGCCTGGCGCAGCAGCGCGCCGGTCGTGCCTTCGAGGATCTTCCGCCAGCCGCCGACCTCCTCGGTCTCCTTGTCGAAGTGCGCGACGACCTGGCGCACGCGCTTGCCGGAGATGTCGAGGCCGTGCCGTTCGGCGACCTCCTGGTAGCGCTCGTATTCGCCCGCGAGCTGGCGCGTCACCGACTCGAAGCCGTGGCGGGCGATCTCGACGCGCGAGGTGAAGCTCATCATCGAGGTCTGGAACATCAGTTCGTCGGTCGGCTCGGGCTCGATCAGCACGATGTCGACGCCGGGGTAGCGAGCCTCCCAGCCCTTGGCGAGTTCGTGCAGGCGCTGGTGGGCGACGAGCTTGAAGACCTGGTAGCCGATCTGCGCGAAGCCCATGTCAGAGACGCGGCGCGGGCGCTCGCCCCGCAGCAGCGTCTTCACGTTCGTCTCGAAGTCGTTGACGAACGGGACGATCGGGTTGATCACGATCACGAGCTTGCAGCCGGCCTGCACCGCGAGGTCGAGGTTGGTCGTCGACACGATGCCGCCGTCGATCAGCTCGCGCCCGCCCACCTCGACCGGGGAGTAGACCATCGGCAGCGCCCCGGATGCGCGCACCGCGGTGGAGATCGGTACGTCGTCCATCCCCTCCACGCCGAAGACGACGCGCTCGCACGTGTCGAGGTCGGTGGCGGTCAGGTAGAGCTCGCAGTCGAGCTCACGGAAGTCGTCGGTGCGGCCGGGTTCGGAGAGCACCTCGCGCAGGTACTTCTCGATGCCCGCGCCGGTGTAGAGGCCGGACGGGAGCACGTCGGCGAGCCCGAGTGCGAGGTCCATCGCCGAGACGCCGCCGCGCGTGCCGGCGAACTGCCTGAGCGCCGAGAGCGCTTTGAGCGGCACCGTCGCGCCCTTCAGCGCGAACTCGACCAGGTTCGGGCGCGAGCAGGTCGCCGATGTTGATGTCTTTGAAGGGCGGTTTGCCCTTGCGCGTGACGACGCGCATCATCTCCTCGGGCGTGACGCCGTTGGCGCAGAGGGTGGCGATGAAGGAGCCGGCCGAGGTGCCGACGTAGACGTCGAAGTTGTTGACGGTGCTGTTGACCGCGAGCAGGTCGAGCGCGCGCAGGGCGCCGATCTCGTAGACGCCGCCGGTGAAGCCGCCGCCGCCCAACACGAGCGCGGTCTTGTCCGGCCGCGGGCGCCGCCGGCGATCGAACGACTCCGGACGGCCCACGCCCCGAGGCGCCAACGATCGCTGCCGCCGTTCCTTGGCCTTGGAACCGGCGCTCTTCTTGAGGCTCGGTTCCAGCTTGACAACCTTGCCCATCGCCAACATTCTAGTTCTGCGTGCCCTCGAAACGCCCTGCGAGGCCTTGGTCTCGATTTTTTTTGATTTGGATGTTGGGCGTGGTCGTGATGGCCACGGCGACGCCCGCGAACGCGCAGGGCGGCCTGGAAGGTCTGCAATCTGACCTTCGCCATCAGCTGGCTCTCGGCGGGCACGCAGACGGCGCCTATGTCTACGACGTGACCGCGAAGAAGGCGCTGTTCTCCGAACGGGCGACCACGATGCGCGCGCCCGCCTCGGTCGAGAAGCTCTACACCGCCACGGCGCTGCTCACGAAGATGGGGCCGGCGGCGCGCCTGGCCACCACGGTCTACGGCTCGGGGCTCCTGCTGCCGGACGGCACCTGGGAAGGCAGTCTCTACCTGCACGGCGGCGGCGACCCGACGTTCGGCAGCCGCAGCTTCATCGTCAGCCACTACGGCGGCACCGGCGCGAGCGTCAGCACGCTGGTCGCCGAACTGGTCCGCTCGGCGGGTATCCACCACCTCACCGGCTCGGTCTACGGCGACGAGAGCTTCTTCGACTCGCGCCGCGGCGAGCCCTCGAGCGCCTTCGGCTTCGACCCGTTCCTGGAAGGCACGCTCAGCGGCCTGGCCTACAACCGCGGCGCCTCCCTCGGGCACAGCACGCACGCCCCCGCCGTCTACGCGGCGCACGCGCTGTGGGGCGCGCTGAAAGCCGACGGGGTCAGCATCCGCGGTGCCGGCGCTGCGGCCACCACGCCCCCCGGCGCCGTCCCGCTCGCCTCGGTGCCCTCCCCCACCGTCGCCCAGCTGCTCGAGCTGATGCTGCCGCCGTCGGACAACTTCTTCGCCGAGACCCTGATCAAGGACCTCGGCGCCCTCTACGGCGGCGGCGGCACGACGGCGCGCGGGGCGACGGTGGTCTCGGGCGCGATCACCTCGCTGCTCGGCTTCACGCCCAAGGTCGTCGACGGCTCGGGGCTCTCGCGCGCAGACCACACCTCCCCGGCCCAGGTGGTCACGCTGCTGAGCGCTCTGGCCGGGACGCCGACCGGCCAGGTGCTGCGCGAAAGCCTGGCCGTGGCCGGCAGGACGGGGACGCTCGAAAAACGGATGCGTCACACGGCCGCCGCCGGCCGCTGCCAGGGCAAGACGGGGACGCTGACCGGCGCCTCGAACCTCGTCGGCTACTGCCAGGCCGCCAACGGCCACCAGATCGCGTTCGCGATCTTCAACGACGGCATCTCGACCACCGCGGCCCACATCTTCCAGGACCACATGACGATCTCGATCGCGAGCTCGCAGATCTCAGACGCGGAACTGGCGCGGGCGAAGCGCTGAGCTCCTCCCGCGCGCTAGGCCCGAGCGTGAGCGGGGTCTAGCCCAGCGCGTAGACGACCGCGACCTCCGCCGTGAGGTTGCAGCTCGCGGCGCTCGCCTTCTTGGCCGCGGGCTTCTTCTTCCCCTTCGGACGATGCGACGACGCGCTTCGCGGGGGCGCTCTGGCGCGCAGGAGCCGCCGCGCCACCGAAGCCGAAGCTCGGTCCGGAGGCGTAACCGAAGTCCGGCTGCTCGCCTTCGTATTCGACGTATTCGGAGGTCGGGCCGAGCATTCGATCGTAGCCGCCGTCTTCGCCGGATGCTCGGCACGGCGGATGGTGACGCCCGCCCTGGACGCGAGGAAGCTGGCCTTCGCCTGGCCGTCCGCGAGCGCCTTCGCGGCGCCTTCGCGGTAGGACGGCGGTCGCGGTCGCGGCGTCGCTTCCCGGGGACCGATCGGCAGCGCGCCGGTCCCCTGCACGTGAGGGTGCGCGGCGTAGTCGATGCCGGTCGGGCCTTCGCCGGACGCGACCCCGAGCATCCGGCGCCGACGCGGCCGCCGCGAGCACGGGGACGCGCGATCAGGATGACTCGGTGCCGAGCGCTCACAAGAGCAGAGTACCCCCGGCGCGCGCCGGGCGCCAGAGGCAGCTGTCCGCGGCGCCATCGCACGGCTCCGCTAGGGTGGCGGCCTACCACTGGCAAGGGGGAAGACGGCTGGCGAGGGGTGCAGCGGTCGCGATCGTCGCGGCGGCCCCTGCAGGAAAGCCGACCGGTCGGGGCCAGCTGCGCTCTCCGGGCCCGGTGGACCGACGAGCGGGGCCTGCGGCCCGCGCTCGAACGACAAGGGAGGTTGGCAATGCGTAGATCACCACTGAACTCGACACCGCGCCTGGCGAAGGTCCTCGCCACGGTCGCGCTGGTCTCGTTGATCACCGTCGGCGCCGCGTCCGCGCGCCACCACGCGCGTACGACGGTGGCCCCTGTGGCCGGCAGCGGCGGCGCGAGGTTCTGGATCGCGTTCGACCCCGCGGGACGGCAGATCGGTCCGGTGCAGTTCCTGCAGAAGCAGGTCCAGATCCTCAACACCACCTCGGCGGCCAACGCGTTCACGATCACCTACAAGCCTGCGTCGGGCGCTGCGATCCCGTTCTGCAAGGGAACGCTGGGAGCGAGCGCAGCTGCTCGTGTGCGGCGCGCAGTCGACGCAGCACCTCGAAAACGGCTTCTTCCAGGTGGTCGCGGCGCGCCCGGTGGTGATGGGCGGTCGCAGCGAAGTCCCGACGATCGACTACCAGCAGCAGCCTGACGGGACGTTCGGCGCCGAACCGGCGAAAGGCACGATCCAGAACATCCCGTTCAACTGGCAGCAGGGGTGCGCCCCGTTCGCCGGCTCGGGCTGCCCGTCGGGCCTCGTCACGAACGAACAGGCCAAGAAACCGACGGCGAAGAAGGGCTGAGCGCGCGCCGAGCCGGTCCGGTCGGCGGACGGCCGGACCGGGCTCGTGCCCGCGCCGCAGCCCGCGCCCGAAGCGCTCAGCTCTCCAGCAGCCGTCGCAGACCGGCTTCGTCGAGCACCTGGACGCCCAGCCGCTGGGCCTTCTCGAGCTTCGAGCCCGGGCTCTCGCCCGCCACCACGTAGTCGGTCTTCTTGGAGACCGAGCTGGTGACGCGCCCGCCGGCGGCGCCGATCCGCTCTGTCGCCTGCTCGCGCGACCACTCGGGCAGGCCCCCGGTGAGCACCAGCGTCTTGCCTGCGAGCGGCCCCTCCGAGGGAGGCGGCCCCTCTTCCTCGAAGCGCAGGCCGATCTTCCTGAGGTCGGCGATCAGCTCGAGCATGCGCTCGTCGTGCAGCTGGGAGCGGATCAGGACAGCCATCTTCTCGCCGACGCCCGGTACCTGCTCGATCCGCTCCTCGTCGGCGTCCAGCAGGGCGTCGATCGTGCGGAGCGACTGCGCGAGGTTCCGTCCCGTCACCTCCCCCACCTCCTCGATCCCGAGCGCGAACAGCACGCGGCCGAACGGGCGCTCCTTGGAGGCCTCGATCGAGGCGAGCAGCTTGCGCGCCGAGATCTCACCGAAGCCCTCCAGCTCGACGAGCTGCTCCTCGGTGAGGCGGTAGAAGTCCGCGGCGGTCTCCACGAGGCCCCGTTTCTGGAGCTGGTCCACCTGCTTCTCGCCGAGGCCGTCGATGTCCATCGCGCCGCGGGAGACGAAGTGCTTGAGCAGCTGCCAGATGCGCTCGGGGCACACCCGGTTGGGGCATTTCGTGTAGATGCTGCCCTCGACCTTGACGGTCGGCGTGCCGCAGAAGGGGCAGATCTTGGGGGGATGAGGGAGCGGTGGCCGGCGCTTGTGCTCGACGACGTGCGGCGCGGGCGAGACGACCTGCGGGATCACGTCCCCGGCCCGCACGACGATCACGTCCTCCCCCGCGCGGATGTCCTTGCGGACGATGTCCTCCTCGTTGTGCAGCGTCGCGAGCTTGATCGTGACGCCGCCGACTTCGACCGGGGCGAGCACGGCGTAAGGGCGCATGTCGCCGAACTTGCCGACGTTCCACATCACTTTCTCGAGCTTCGTCACGGCAGTGGTCGGCGCGAACTTCCAGGCCACCGCCCACCGCGGGTCGCGCCCGACCGAGCCGAGCCGGCGCTGCAGCTCCAGCTCGTCGACCTTCACGACGGCGCCGTCGATCTCGAAGTCGAGCTCGCCGCGGCGGCGCTCCCACGCGACGCACTGCGCGACGACCTCGTCCTCGCTGTCGAGCACGGCGATGCCGTCGTTGACGCGGAAGCCGTGCGCACGAAGCCAGTCGAGCCCTTCCGAGTGCTTCTCGAAGCTGAGACCCTCGGTCACGCCGACCTGGTAGCACCAGATCGACAGCGGCCGCTTCGCGGCGTCCGCCGGGTCGAGCTGACGGATCGTCCCCGCCGCCGAGTTGCGCGGGTTCATGAAGGTGGACTCGCCCGCTTCGGCGCGCCGCTCGTTCAACGCGGTGAAGTCGCGGAGCGACATGTAGACCTCGCCGCGGACCTCGACGAGCGGCGGCGCGTCCTCGATCCGAAGCGGGATCGCCCCGATCGTGCGCAGGTTGTGCGTGACGTCCTCGCCGATCTCGCCGTTGCCGCGCGTCGCGCCGCGCTCGAGCACGCCGTCGCGGTAGACGAGACTGATCGCCAGCCCGTCGATCTTCGGCTCGACCACGTAGGAGAACCTGGCGTTCTCGATCCCCTCGCGCGCGAGGTGGTTGCGCATCCGCTCGACCCAAGCGCGCAGCTCCTCCTCGGAGCGCACGTTGCCGAGCGAGAGCATCGGCTCGAGATGGGTGACTTTCTCCAGGCGGCCGACCGGCTCGCCGCCGACGCGCTGGGTCGGCGAGTCCGGCGTCAGCAGGTCGGGGTGCTCACGCTCGATCCCGCGCAGCTCGTCGAGGAGGACGGTCGTAGACGTCGTCCCCGATCTCCGGGTCGTCGAGGACGTAGTAGCGGTAGGAGTGGTGGTTCAGCTCCTTGCGCAGCTCCTCCGCCCTGCGCGGCGAGCTTCGCGGGCGCGCCCGCGGCGGTCCCGCTCACGGCGCCGCGTCGGGCGCCAGTGGCTCCAGGAGACCCTCCAGATCGAAGCCCCGCAGCGCCTCCAGACCGGGGCGGTGGGTCAGGTCGAAGTGGATCGGGGTGACCGCGATGCGCCCGGCGTGCACGGCCGCCAGGTCGGTCCCGGGCTCGTCCTGGAAGCCCGGGTAGGCCCCGTAGATCCAGTACCGGCGGCGGTGCTCTTCCTCGCTCTCGAGCTTCAGTTCGTCGCGGTAGATCCGCTTGCCGAGGCTCGCGACCTCCACCCCCGCGGGCTCGCCGGCCGGGACGTTGATGTTCAGAAGCGTTCCCTGCGGAAGCGGGACCTCCTCCAGCCGCCGCACGAGCGCCGCGACGAACGCCGCGGAGATCTCGAAGCCGAACCCGCCGTCGAAGGTGTAATCCAGCTTCGCCCCGCCGGACTGCTGGGAGACGGCGATCGCGGGCAGGCCGAGCACGACGCCCTCGAGCGCCGCCGCGACGGTGCCGGAGTAGGTGATGTCGTCGCCGAGGTTGGCGCCGTGGTTGATGCCGGACACCACCAGCTGCGCCTGGAAGCCCTCGATCAGCCCGAGGCTCGCGAGCCGCACGCAGTCGACGGGCGTGCCGTCGGTGGCGTACCCGCTCGTGCCGTCGGCGAACGGCACCTTCTCGACCCACAGCGGGCGGCGCGTCGTGATCGAGCGCGCCATCGCCGAGCGGTTCCCGTCGGGCGCGATCACCGCCAGGTTGACCTCGTCGAGAGCCGCGAGCGCGCGGCGCATCGCCTGCAGTCCGTCGGCTTCGATCCCGTCGTCGTTCGTGAGCAGCACGTTCAGCATCTGGTCTTCCAGCATAGGGGCCGCTCCGGTTGCGGGACGTGAAGATATGCTGGCGTCCGATGGTCGGAATCTCGGGGCTCGGGGCAGTGCTGGTGGTCTCGGCCGCGCTGCTGGTGTTCAGCCCCGGCGCCTTCGCCGCCGCCGGCCCGAACGCCTCCGACGAGGCCGCGACGCTCACTTATCTGCATGCGGAGGCCGGGCTTCGACCAGGCTCGCGTCGAAGGCCTGCCCGCAGTCTGTCGCGGCGGCGCGGGCCCGACGCTGCCCGCATCCAGGGCGAATGTTCGGGGGTGCTCGCCGCCGCGCCTCAGGCCTCGGGTCGGATCTGGGTTGACCGGGGGTGGGCGCGCCCAGGGAGAAGCCGCGCGAGCCGGAACGCCAGCGGAACTACCTGGAAGAGGAGCTCAGCAGACGTTCGACGCACCGTTCAGCCGGCAGGAGGCGAACGACATCGCTCCCTTCGCCGCCGCCGTGCTGCCCTGCGCTGGAGCGACCCGCGCATCGCCGCAGCTCGTCCAAGAGGAGGTGACGGCCGCGCAGACCGTCGAAGCGTTGCCGCCGGCGTGCGCCGACATGCGCTTCTGGGCGGCCAGCAGCTTCAAGGAAGTCTCACCGGCCACCCGGACGTTCGTCGCGGCCGAGGATCGCGCAGGACAGCCCGCTCCCGGTGCAGCTGCTGCTCGCGCGCTACGAGCGGACCGCCGCCGCGCAGGCCGTCCTCGGCACGATCCACGGCTCCGCGAGCAGGCAGCGACGATCGAGCGCGCCACTACAAGCTGTACGGGGAGACGCTCACCCGTGCGCTGGGCCTCCACTCACCCGAACTCGCCGATTCCGGCAGCGGCCCAAGCCGGGCGATCGTCGTCGCCCGCGGCAGGACGGCGGCCGGCGAACGGTGGGTGGCGCGGGTGCGGCGACGACACGGGGTGCGGACTCGAAGTCACGCTCGGAGTAGCCACCGACGACAGCGAAAGCTCCACGGGATGGTGTCGAACGACGCTCCAAGGCGCGCAAACGCGAGCGTCGACTGCAACGAAGGACGTCTCACGATCTCCTCCTCGACGCTGCCGGGAACCACGCTCGTCCGCCTGCGCCTCAGCAACGGCCACACGATCACCTCCGCCCCGATCCGCGTTCCGAAGCGGCTCGGCGGGCCGATCGGCATCTACTACCAGGTCGTCCGCGGGCCCCTCGCCGATCCCGCGCCTGCTCACCGAGCTCGGCGCCTCGGGCCGGGTGCTGCGGATCACGCACCTGCCCCGGATCGTCGAATGCACCAAGCACCCGATCAAATATCTCGACGGCGGCGCCAAGACGCTCGCCACCGGCACCGTCCCCGACGGCGGGCCCGCGTTCTCGATCCTCGGCGAGCGCTACCGCTTCCTCGGCAAGGTCTACTTCCGACCTGAAAGTCCACGTCGCCGAAGAACGCGAGGTGGGCTCGGCGGGCTCCTGGAAGGTTCGAGCCGGATCGCGTTCGGCAACTCCAAGCTCCGCAACGTCTTCCGCCCGATGAAGCGACGGATTGCCTGCCCCTCCCCTACGCGATCGTCTACGGGTGGCTGCACGACCCGGCCGAGACGATCGTCGCCGAAGGCGCGGGGCCCGCGACGCCGCTCACGGCGGTGCCCCTGCCCGCTTCGCTGCACGAGCGCGGCGAGCTCGTCTACGGCGCCTTCTCTTCGCCGCCGAAGCAGCTCGCGCTGCGCGACCGTGCGGGCCGGACGCTCTTCACAGAACCGCTCGAAACGCAGGAATTCGTCGAACGCTGCGAAGGCGAAGCGGAACCCGGCGGACCGACTGCCGTAAAGCCGGCCGGTTGGGGGTCAGCCGACCCTGCCGCACGATGGCGCATCGACACGCCCGCCGCCCCTCGTGCGCCTGCCCGCTCTCCGCCCGCTGCGGCGCCCGCCGCCCCTCGCGCGCGAGCTCCATCACGAGCACACCCATCGTGCTCTTCACGAGCACGCTCGTAGGCTCGGCGGCGGAACCGCGACTCCGTGCACGCGCAGCCGCCTTCGACAGCGTCCTGCCACGCCTGCCAGCGTGCGAGCGCACCGGCCGCAGCCGGCTCGCGCCGGGAGATCTCGCGGCACAGGTCGAGCACGCATGGCTCGTCGTCGCGTGGGGAGTTGCAGCCGAGGCCGCGGAGGGCAACAAGGGGACATAAACACATGACTACCCGGGTGGCGGGCCGGCCGGGAGCGGCTCTCGTCGGTCTTCTGACCGTGCGAGCGGCGCATGTCTAATAGCTGACAGACGCCAGCGCCAACCCGTGGGCCGGCACCGTCGGCCCCGCCTGCGAGCGCGGCCGGCCCTCCAGCAGTTCCGCGAACTCTTCGAGCTCCATCCAGCCCGCGCGCGACGTCGAGCATCGTTCCCACGAGCACGCGGATTCATGTGGCGCAGGAACATGTCCGACTCGATCCAGAACTCCAGCAGCTCGCCGGTGGTCGCGCCATTCGGCCCGTGCGACGGTGCAGTTGAACCACTGTGCTCGGTTTCGCGTCGGGGTGAAGGCGGTGAAGTCGTGCCGGCCCGCGAGCACGTCGGCGCAGGCCGCGAGCAGCTCGACGGTCGAGCGGCCCGGTCCACCAGTAGCGAGCGCTCGCGCTCGAAGACGCTGCGCGTCCGCCGCGCGAGGATCCGGTAGCAGTAGGTACGGGAGCGCGCGTCGCGGCGGGCGTCGAACTCCTGCGCCGTCGGTTCGCTGCGCAGCACGCCGACGTCGGGCGGTAGCAGCCCGTTGAGCCGCCGCGGGTCGACCGCCTCGTGGGCGTAGCTCGCGACCTGGCCCCACGCGTGCACGCCGCGGTCGGTGCGGCCCGCGACCGTGAGCCGGAGCGGCCGGCCGTCGGTGCCCTCAGGCCCGAGGATCCTCTGCAGGGCACGCTCGAGCTCCTCCTGAACGGTCCGCTCGCCGGGCTGGCGCGCCCAGCCCGCAAAGCCGGCGCCGTCGTACTCGATCGTCAGCTTGGTCTTCAAGAAGTCGACGGACCGCCCGGCGCTCCATGCCGGGCTCGGCGAACGGACCGCCCGGCGCTCCATGCCGGGCTCGGCGAACGGCTCGCCCGGCGCTCCGTGCCGGGCTCGGCGAGCGACCGCTCAGACGAGCTCGATGAAGACCATTTCGGTCGCGTCGCCGGGACGCTGACCGATCTTCAGGATGCGCGTGTAGCCGCCTTCGCGCTCTGCGTAGCGGGGTGCGACCTCCTCGAACAGCTTGTGCACCGCGAACTTGTCCTGCGCGAGCGTCGAGAGCGCCTGACGCCGGGCGTGAAGGTCACCACGCTTGGCGAGTGTGATCAGCTTCTCCACCGCGGGTTTGACGGCCTTGGCCTTGGCTTCGGTCGTCTTGATCCGCTCGTGCTCGATCAGCTCCTTGGAGAGGTTCATGAGCAGCGCCTTGCGGTGGGCGGAGTCGCGGCTGAGCTTGTTGCGGGTCTTCTGGTGACGCATGACGGAGGCAGTGTACGGGGTGCGGGGCGGCGCGGGTCCGGGCGGGTGGGACCCGCGTCTCCCGTCAGTCCTGGCGGAGGTTCAAACCCCTCGCGTGGAGCGTTTCGATCACCTCGTCGATCGACTTTTTCCCGAAGTTGGGGATCGCGTTGAGCTCGGCCTCGGACTTCGAGATCAGGTCGCCGACCGTCTGGATGCCGGCGCGCTTGAGGCAGTTGTACGAGCGCACGCCGAGCTCCAGCTCCTCGATCAGGATCCCGTACTCCTCGCCCTGCAGAGACCCGGGCGCGCCCACGCCGCCCGGGCCGACGGCGAGGCCGTGGCCGTCCAGCTGGCCGCCCGGCGTCGCGCGCAGCTCCTGGATGCGGTCCGCGTCGGTGAAGATCGCGAGCTGGCTGATCAGCAGCTCGGCGGCCTCGCGGAGCGCGGCCTGCGGGTCGATCGAGCCGTCGGTCTCGATGTCGAGCGTGAGCTTGTCGAAGTCGGTCTTCTGCCCGACGCGCGCCTGCTCGACGGCGTAGGCGACGCGGCGCACCGGCGAGAAGATCGAGTCGATCGGGATCACGCCGATCGGCTGGTCGGAGGACTTGTTCTCCTCGGCCGGGCGATAGCCACGGCCGCGGCCGATCGTCATGTACAGCTCGAGCTTCGTTTTCTTCTCGAGCGTGGCGATGTGGAGGTCGGGGTTGAGGATCTCGACGCCGGCCGGCAGGTCGATGTCCTTGGCCGTGATCTCACCGGGGCCTGTGACGACGAGCGGAGCCTCGACCTCGCTGGCGTCCGAGTGCATCCGGCAGACGACGCCCTTCAGGTTCAGCACGATGTCGGTCACGTCCTCCTTGACGCCCGAGATCGTCGAGAACTCGTGGGCCACGCCCTCGATGCGCACGCTCGTGACGGCGGCGCCGGCCAGCGAGGAGAGCAGGACGCGCCGGAGCGAGTTGCCGAACGTGTAGCCGAAGCCGCGGTCGAGCGGCTCGATCGTGAACGTTCCGCGGTTCTGCTCCACCGACTCGCTGGTGATCCGGGGGATTTGGAAGTCGAGCATGAGGGTCCTTACGTCGTTTTGTTGTCGTGCCGGTGTCGGGCGGACACCGGCCTACGAGCGCCACCGCGCATCGCGGAGGCGTGGAGAGTCGCTTCTACTTCGAGTACAGCTCGACGATGAGCTGCTCCTGCACCGGCGCGGCCACCTCGCGCCGCTCCGGCTTGCGCAGCACCTTGGCCGTCAGCGACTCGTGATCGGCCTGCAGCCACGCGGGAATCTGTCCGGTCAGCTCGGTCGCGTCCCTGACCACCTGCGTGCCCGGCGTGTTCGCCTTGATCGCGACCACGTCACCCGGACGCACCTGGTAGCTCGGGATGTTGACCCGCCGGCCGTTGACCGTCCAATGGCCGTGGCGGATCAGCTGGCGGGCCTGGCGGCGCGAGGCCGCGAAGCCGAGCCTCACCAGCACGTTGTCGAGCCGGCACTCCAGCAGCGCAAGCAGGTTCTCGCCGGTGATGCCGGGCTGGCGCGAGGCCTTCTCGTAGTAGCCGCGGAACTGGCGCTCGAGCACGCCGTAGTAGCGGCGCGCCTTCTGCTTCTCGCGCAGCTGGATGCGGTACTCGCTCTGTTTCATGCGGCCGCGGCCGTGCTCGCCGGGCGGGTAGGAGCGCCGCTCGACGCCACACTTGTCGGTCAGGCAGCGCTCGCCCTTGAGGAACAGCTTCTGGCCCTCGCGGCGGCACTGCTTGCACTGCGGGCCGGTATCGCGTGCCATCAGACGCGCCTCCGCTTCCTGGGGCGGCATCCGTTGTGCGCCTGCGGCGTGACGTCCTTGACGCCCGTCACCTCGAGCCCGGCGGCCTGGAGCGAGCGGATCGCGGTCTCACGGCCGGAGCCGGGGCCCTTGACGTAGACCTCGACTTTCTGGAGACCCTGCTCGAGCCCCTTGCGGGCCGCGGCGTCCGCGGTCACCTGGGCGGCGAACGGCGTGGACTTGCGCGAGCCCTTGAAGCCTGCGCCGCCGGCCGACTCCCAGGCGATGACGTTGCCGGCGGTGTCGGTCAGCGAGACGATCGTGTTGTTGAACGACGTCTTGATGTGGGCCTGGCCCACCGGGATGTTCTTTTTCGGCTTGCGCCGTCCGCGAGCGCGCTTGGGAGCAGGCGGCATTACTTCTTGCCGGCTTTCTTCTTGCCGGCGACCTGCATGCGCTTCGGGCCCTTGCGGGTGCGAGCGTTGGTCTTCGTCTTCTGGCCGCGGACAGGCAGGCCGCGGCGATGGCGCAGGCCGCGGTAGGAGCCGATGTCCTGAAGTCGTTTGATGTCCTGGAGGCGCTCCCGGCGCAGATCGCCCTCGACGGTGAGGCCGTCGTCGATCGCGTCGCGCAGCTTGGCCACCTCGTCCTCGGTGAGGTCGCGGACGTAGGTGTCGGGGTTGATGCCGACCTCGGAGAGCAGCTTCGAGGAAGTCGAGCGACCGATCCCGTAGATGTAGGTCAGCCCGATTTCCGAGCGCTTGTTCAGCGGCAGGTTGATGCCGGCGATGCGGGCCATGGGGCTAGCCCTGCCTCTGCTTGTGGCGCTTGTTCTGGCAGATCACCAGCACCACGCCGTTGCGGCGGATGACCTTGCATTTCTCGCACATCGGCTTGACCGACGGTCTTACCTTCATGATCCCTTTCAGGCGTTTTGTCCGGCGATCCGGCTCTGGCGGCCGCCCGGGCCGCCGCTACCGAATCGAGGATTTTGCACGTGCGGAAGCCAAACGGCTCGCGCGCGGGCAGGACTCCAGATGGTAGCAACTTCCGGGCTTTGACTTGGGCCCCGCCCGCCCGGCGCCGTAGTCGGCCCGGAGGACCTAGGCGCCCTGTGCTGCGAGCGCGCCCGAGCGCTCCTCGGCAGGGATCTGCCAGGGGGTGAGGACGAGCGGACCGTCGCCGGTGATCGCGACCGTGAACTCGAAATGGGCAGCCGGCGAGCCGTCCTGGGAGTAGATCGCCCAGCCGTCGCCGCCGACACGCACCGCCGCGCCGCCGGCCGTCGTCATCGGCTCGATCGCCAGGACCATCCCCTCCTCGAGCAGCGGCCCCTTGCCGGGCTTGCCGTAGTTGGGGACCTGCGGGTCCTCGTGCATGCTGCGCCCCACGCCGTGGCCGACCAGGGAGCGCACGACCGACAGGCCTGCGGCCTCGGCGACCTCCTGGATCGCGTGCGAGAGGTCGCCCATGCGGTTGCCCGCCCGCGCCTGGGCGACGCCGGCGTGCAGCGACTCCTCGGTCGCCTCGAGCAGGTTGCGGCTGAGCGCGTCGACCTCGTCCACCGGGAACGTGCGGGCGGCGTCCGCGACCCAGCCGTCGAGCGTCACGCCGACGTCGATCGAGACGATCTCGCCCGCCTTCAGGCGCTGGCGGCCCGGGATCCCGTGCACGATCATCGAGCCCGGCGAGGCGCAGATCGACCCGGGGAAGCCCCGGTAGCCCTTGAAGGTCGGCACCCCTCCGTTGGAGCGGATGAAGCGCTCGGCGATCTCGTCGAGCTCGCCGGTGCTGACGCCGGGACGGATGTGCGACTCCACCAGATCGAGCGTCGCCGCCAGGACCTGGCCGGCGCGTGCCATCTTCGCGATCTCCTCAGGCGACTTCTTGATGATCACCTGACGGAGCTTAGCCGTCCGCCGTCAGAAACCCTCCTCGAGGCGCAGCGTCGCGACGGTCGCACGGATGTGGGCGTGGACCTCGTCGGGCGAGCGCGTGCCGTCGACGCGGCGCAGCAGCCCCTTGCCGTCGTAGTAGGCGATCAGCGGCTCGGTCTGACCGTGGTAGACCTCGAGGCGACGGCGGATCGTCTCCTCCTTGTCGTCGTCGCGCTGGATCAGCCGCGAGCCGTCCTGGTCGCAGATGCCCTCGTGCTTCGGCGGGTCGTAGTCCACGTGGTAGATGTGCGAGGGGTTCTTGACGCACACGCGCCGTCCCGACAGGCGCTTGACGACCTCGTCGTCGGGCACTTCGATCAGCAGCACGCCGCTCAGCTTGCGGTCCAGGCCCTCGAGCGCGTCGGCGAGCGCGTCCGCCTGCGCCTCGTTGCGCGGGAAGCCGTCGAGCAGGAAGCCGTCGCGCGCGTCCCCCTCGCCGACGCGGTCGGTGATCATGCCGATGATCACCTCGTCGGGAACGAGGTCGCCCGCGTCCATGTAGCGCTTGGCCTCGCGGCCCAGCTCGGTCTCCTGGGCGACCTGCTCGCGCAGCATGTCGCCGGTCGAGATGTGGGGCAGCGCGAAGTCGTCGCGAAGGCGGTCCGCCTGCGTGCCCTTGCCGGCTCCGGGGGGGCCGAGCAGGATCAGGTTCAGCTCGGACAAGACCGAGGCAGCCTACCCGCTCGCGGGCAGCCCATGCCAGCCTGGCGGGGCTACTTCAGGAAGCCCTCGTAGCTGCGCATCATCAACTGCGCCTCGAGCTGCTTCATCGTTTCGAGCGCGACGCCGATCACGATCAGGATCGAGGTGCCGCCGAAGTAGAAGTTCTGGTGCGTCTGCGCGAAGAGGATCGCCGGCAGCGCCGCGACGGCGGCCAGGAACAGCGCGCCCGGGAAGGTCAGGCGGGCGAGGATGCGGTCGAGGAATTCCGCCGTCGGGCGGCCCGGCCTCACGCCCGGGATGAAGCCCCCGTACTTGCGCAGGTTGTCGGCCTGGTCGACGGGGTTGAACGTGACCGCCGTGTAGAAGTAGGTGAAGATCACGATCAGGATCGACTCGCCCAGCACGTAGTGCCAGCCGTTGGGGCTGAAGAAGTCCGAGAGCTGCTGTCCCCAGTGGGTTTTGACGAGCTGGCCGACGGTCGGCGGGAAGGCCATCAGGCTGGCGGCGAAGATCACCGGGATCACGCCCGCCATGTTCACGCGCAGCGGCAGGTAGGTCTGCCCGCCCTCGGTCATCCGCCGTCCGATCACGCGCTTGGCGTACTGCACGGGGATCCGCCGCTGGCCTTCCTGGACGAACACGATCCCGGCCACGACGGCGAGCACGAGGAACGGCATCGTCACCTTGAAGACCTGGTCGGTCGACGTCCACCACGTCTGGATGCCCGCCGGCAGCCGGGAGACGATCGAAGCGAAGATCAGCAGCGAGATGCCGTTGCCGATGCCGCGCTGCGTGATCAGCTCGCCGATCCACATCAGCATCACGCAGCCCGCGGTCAGGCAGACGACGATCAAGAGGATGTGCGGCGCGTCGAACGTTTTGACGACCGATTCGCCCGCTTTCGCCTGCAGGCTGTGGAACAGGAACACGTAGCCGATCGACTGCGCGAAGGCCAGACCGACGGTCAGATAGCGCGTGTACTGGGTGATCCGCGCCTGGCCGACCTCGCCTTCCTTCGACAGCTTTTCGAGCGAGGGCACCGCCACCTGCAGCAGCTGCAGGATGATCGAGGCGGTGATGTAGGGCATGATGCCCAGCGCGAAGATCGCGAGTTTGGCCAGCCCTCCGCCCGAGAAGAGGTTGAGCAGCCCGAGGATGTTCGAGCCGCCGAACTGCTTCTGGAGGTTGTTGACCGCCGACAGGTTGACGCCCGGCACCGGCACGTGCGAGCCGAAGCGGTAGATCAGAAGCATCGCCCCCGTGAAGGCGATCTTCTTGCGGATGTCCGCGACCTGGAAGGCGTTGAGGATCGTGGCGAGCATGGTCTCCTCGCGGCGCGTCGCGGCCTCCGGCCTGGACACCCGCGGAGCGGCCGATTCTAGTCGATGGGCGCGGCCTCGGCGGCGGGTTCGGCGCTAGGACTCGACGACGGTGCAGGTGCCGCCGGCCGCCTCGATGCGCTCGCGAGCGCCCGCGCTGAACGCGTGGGCGTGGACGGTCAGCGCCTTGGTGATCTCACCCTTGGCGAGCACCTTCACCGGGATGTCCTTGCGGGTGGCGAGGCCGTTGGCCTTCATCAGCTCGAGCGTCACCTCGGCGCCGGCGTCGAAGCGCTCCTCGAGCGAGCCGATGTTGACGGGCTGCGTGTAGGTGCGGAACGGCTCGAACGGCATCGACTTCTTCATGTGCGGGCCACGGAGCTTTCGCATCCGCATGTGGATCGGCATCTGGCCGCCCTCGAAGTTCGCGCGGCGCTTGGAGCCCGAGCGCGAGCCCGCGCCCTTCTGGCCCCGCCCGGAGGTCTTGCCGGTGCCCGAGCCTTCGCCGCGGCCGACGCGCTTGCGCGGCCGGCGGCTGCCCGGAGCCGGCGCCAGGTTGTGCAGTCCGATGCGCTCGTTGCTCTTCTCGTCCGCCATCACTTCTTCTCCTCGACCTCGACCAGGTGACGGACGGCGTGGACCATGCCGCGCGCCTGCTCGGTGTCGTTGACCTCGACGGTCTGGCCGATGCGGCGCAGGCCGAGCGAGCGAAGCGTGTCGAGCTGTTTCTGGTTGGCGCCGTTCTTGGAGCGGCGCTGGGTGACGGCCAGCGAGCTCATCAGGCGGGCGTCTCCTCGGCGGCGGGCTGGTCGCCGTTGGCAGCGGGCTCGGCCTCGGATGCGGCCTCGCCCTCGGCGGAGACCGTGCCGGCCACCGCCTCGCCGCCACCCAGGCCGAGAACCTGGTTCACAGTGAGCCCGCGCAGGCGCCCGACCTCGTCGGGGGTGCGCAGCCCGCGCAGCCCGGCGACGGTCGCCTTCACGAGGTTGATCGGGTTCTGCGTGCCGAGGCTCTTGGAGAGGATGTCGTGGATGCCCGCAAGCTCCAGCACCGCGCGCACGCCACCGCCGGCGATCACGCCGGTACCGGGCGAGGCGGGCTTCAGCAGGACACGGCCCGAGCCGAAGATGCCGGTCGTCTGGTGGGTGATCGTGCTGCCGTGCTTGGGCACGCGGAAGAGGTCCTTCTTGGCGCGCTCGACGCCCTTCTGGATCGCGAGCGGAACCTCGTTGGCCTTGCCGTAGCCGACGCCGACGACTTCGCGTTCGTCGCCGACGACGACGAGTGCCGTGAAGGAGAAGCGACGGCCGCCCTTGACGACCTTCGCGACACGGTTGATCTCGACGACGCGCTCCTGGAGGTCCAGGCCGGCCGGGTTGACTGAGCGATCTGTGGAAACTGAGGACATGGGCAGTGGCAGAGGGTAGCGGGACTCCGGGCTCAGACCGTCAGGCCGGCCTCACGGATCGCCTCGGCCAGCTTCTGCACATGGCCGTGGTACTGGTAGCCGCCGCGGTCGAAGACCGCCTCGCTGACGCCTGCGGCTTTCGCCCGCTCGGCCAGCAGCGCACCGGCGCGGCCGGTCGCCTCGGCTTTGCCGAGTCCGCGCAGCTCGGGCTCGAACCACGCGACCGCGGCGAGCGTCTTGCCGCTCACGTCGTCGACGAGCTGGGCGGAGATGCCGCGGTTGGAGCGGAAGACGGAGATGCGGGGACGCGTCGCGGTGCCGGCGATCTTCGCCCGCACGCGCCGGCGACGTTTGAGGCGGCGTTTCTCCTTCGTGAGGACGCTCATGCGCGCTTGCCCACCTTCCGAGCGACGTACTCGCCCTCGTAGCGGATGCCCTTGCCCTTGTAGGGCTCGGGCGGACGCTGCTTGCGGATGATCGCGGCCGTCTCGCCCACGAGCTGCTTGGAGATGCCCTTGACGACCACGCGGGTCGGTTGGGGCACTTCGAATTCGATCCCGTCGGGTGCCGCGATCGGCACCGGGTGCGAGTAGCCGACGGCGAGCTCGAGGTTCTTGCCCTTGAGCTGCGCGCGGTAGCCGACGCCCTGGATTTCCAGGCGCTTTTCATAGCCGTTGGTCACGCCCTCGACCATGTTCGCGACAAGCGAGCGCGTGAGGCCGTGGAGCGCGCGGTGTTCGCCCCGGTCGGTCGGCCGCGTGACCACGAGCTGGTCGCCGTCCTGGGTCACGTCGATGTCGCGGTGGATGCGCTCGCTCAGTTCGCCTTTGGGCCCGTTGACGCGCACCTCCTCCGGCTCGATCGAGACGGTCACGCCGGAGGGCACCGCGATGGGCTGTCTACCGATCCGCGACATCGCTCACCAGACCTGCGCCAGGACCTCGCCGCCGACGCCCGCCGCGCGCGCGTCGTGGCCGGTCATCACGCCGTGGGAGGTGGACACGATCGCCGTGCCCATGCCGCCGAGCACCTTCGGGATGCTCTTCGAGTCGACGTAGGTGCGCCGGCCCGGACGCGAGACGCGCCGCAGCCCGGTGATCGCCGAACGGCGGTCGTCGGTGTACTTGAGGCGGATCTGGATCACCTCGCCGGGACCGCCCTCGGGCGCCGGCATGATCGCGAAGGACTCGATGTACCCCTGCTCGTCGAGGATCCGCGCCAGCTCGCCCTTCAGCTTGGAGGCGGGCACGTCGACCGTCTCGTGCGCAGCACGGATCGCGTTGCGCACGCGGGTCAGGAAATCGGCTATCGGATCGGTCATCGACATGGCTTGAAGGCTCCTACCAGGAGGACTTGGTCATCCCGGGGATCTGGCCGTTGTGGGCGAGCTCGCGCAGACAGATGCGGCACACCCCGAACTTGCGATACACCGCACGCGGCCTGCCGCAGCGGGTGCACCGAGTATAGGCCTGGGTCTTGTACTTGGGCGCGCGCGCCTGCTTGACGCGCAACGAGGTCTTGGCCATCAGTCGCTGCTCTCCTCTTCGGTTTTCTGCGCCTCGCTCGGCGGGGCGTCCTGCTCGTTTGCCTCGGGCTCCGGCGCCGCCTCGGCCTCGGGCTCTGTTGAAGTGTCCTGTGCAGCCTCGGCCTCCGGCTCGGGCTCTGCGGCGGCCTCGGGCTCGGACTCGGTCTCCGCGGCGGCCTCGGGCTCCGCGGCGGCCTCCGGCTCCGGCTCTGCGGCGGCCTCGGGCTCCGCGGCGGGCTCCGGCTCTGCGGCGGCCTCGGGCTCCGCGGCGGCCTCGGGCTCTGCGGCGGCCTCGGGCTCCGCGGCGGGCTCCGGCTCTGCGGCGGCCTCGGGCTCAGGCTCTGGCTCGGCAGCAGCCGCGGCAGCCGCGGCCGCCGCCTCGGCTGCTTTCGCGGCGGCGGCTGCCTGCTGCTCCTCGTGGGCGAGCTCGGCGGCGGCGTCTGCCTCCGGGTCATAGCCCTTGGGGCGACCCTGAGCGCTGAAGGGCATGCCGAGCGCGGCAAGCAGTGCGTAGGCCTCGACGTCGCTGCCAGCGCTCGTCGTGATCGTGATGTCGAGGCCGCGGACCTGGTCGATCGCGTCGTAGTCGATCTCAGGGAAGATGATCTGCTCCTTGACGCCCAGGGAGTAGTTGCCGCGGCCGTCGAAGGAGCGGGGGTTCAGGCCGCGGAAGTCCCGGATGCGGGGGATCGCGATCGAGATCAGGCGGTCGAGGAACTCGTAGCCGCGCTCGCCGCGCAGCGTCACCGCCACACCGACGGGCATGCCCTCACGGAGTTTGAACGCCGCGATCGACTTGCGCGCGCGCCGCACGCTCGGCTGCTGGCCGGCGATGGTCGCGAGCTGCTCGGTGGCCGCTTTGAGCATTTTCGAGTCCTGCTTGGCCAGCCCGACGCCCATGTTGACCGTGACCTTCTGGAGCTTGGGTGCCTGCATCACCGAGGAGTAGCCGAAGCGCGAGATCAGCGCAGGACGGATCTCCTCGAGGTAGCGAACCTTCAGGCGGGCGGGGGGTGCTGTCTCGGTGGCTGCCATGTCCTCAGTCCAGCCTCGCGCCCGTCGAGCGGGCGACGCGGTAGCGATGGCCGTCCTCGCGCTCGATGCCGATTCGCGTGCGCTTGCCTTTGGCGTCGAGCACCATCACGTTGGAGACGTGGATGGGGCCCTCACGCTCGATCACGCCGCCGAGCGCCGCTTCGCTCTGCGCGCCGGGAACCTGCTGGGGACGGGTGTGGCGCTTGACCATGTTCAGGCCCTCGACGAACACGCGCCGGTTCTTGGCGTCGACGCGCAGGACGCGGCCGCTCTTGCCGCGGTCCTTGCCCGAGATCACCTCGACGCGATCGCCGGTGCGGACCTTCATCGGCACGCGCTTGACCGTCTTCGCCATCAGAGCACCTCCGGTGCCAGCGAGACGATCTTCATGAAGTTGCGCTCGCGCAGTTCGCGCGCGACGGGACCGAACACGCGCGTGCCGCGCGGGTTGTTCTGGTCGTCGATGATCACTGCCGCGTTCTCGTCGAAGGCGATGTAGGTGCCGTCGTCGCGGCCGATCGGCTTCTTCGTGCGGACGACGACAGCCGTCACCACGTCGCCCTTTTTGACGGCGCCCTGCGGGTTCGCCTGCTTGACCGTGGCGGTGATCACGTCGCCGACGAACGCGTAACGACGGCGCGAGCCGCCCTTGACGCGGATGCAGAGGATTTCGCGCGCGCCGGAGTTGTCGGCGACGCGCAGCCGGGTCTCGTTCTGGATCATCGGGCCCGCTCCAGGACATCCACGAGCGCCCAGCGCTTGGTCCGCGACAGCGGGCGGCTCTCGATCACGCGCACGACGTCGCCCTCGTGGGCGTCGTTGTTCTCGTCGTGAGCGTGGACGGTGCTCGAGCTACGGACGATCTTCTCGTAGCGCCGGTGGCGGCGTGCGATGTCGATACGGACGGTGATCGTCTTCTCGGCCTTGTCGGAGACGACGATGCCCTGGCGCACACGGCGCGCCCCTTCGACGGGGGCGTGAACAGGCGCGAGCGGCTCCGGCGCGGGCTTGCCCGCGCGGCGCTCTGCCGCTTTGGTGCGTTCCGCGGCGCGGCGCGCACGGCGGCTCGCAGCCTTCTTCTTGCGCACGGCGAGACGCTCGGCGTGACGGTCCTCGGGGCTGCGCTGGGGTTTGGCCTCGACGTGACGCGAGCGCGCGCGGCGGCGGCGCTCCTTCGGCGAAAGCTGCTCGGCGGGCTCGGCCGCCGCAGCGGGCTCGGCCTCGGCGGCCTCGCCGTCATCGGCCGCAGCCTCCTCGGCCACGGGCTCCTCGGCAGCGGGCTCCTCGGCCGCAGGCTCCTCAGCCGCAGGCTCCTCAGCCGCAGGCTCCTCAGCCGCAGGCTCCTCAGCCGCAGGCTCCTCAGCCGGGGCCTCGGCGGCCGGCTGCTCGGGCGCCTCCTGCTGGGCCTCGGCAGCCTCGCCGGCGCCGGCCTCGGGGGTCTCTGTCGTCTCGTTCTCTTGCTCGTCGGCCATCAGTTCCGTTCCTCTAGTTCTCCGTCTCGGTGAGCTCGCGTTCGCGGACGACCGTCAGCGCACGGGCGAGGTCGCGTTTGGCGTGCCCGATCCTCGCTGTGTCGTCCTGTTCGCCGGTGGCGTTGGCGAAGCGCAGACCGAACACCTCTTGGCGCAGCTCGGCCAGCCGTTTGTCGAGATCGGCCGGCTCCAGGTCCCTGAACTCGCTCGCCTTCATCACTAGTCCTCGCGCAGCACGAACTTCGACTTCACAGGCAGCTTGTGCGCGGCCAGGCGGATCGCTTCGCGCGCGAGCGGCTCGGAGACGCCGGCGAGCTCGAACATCACCCGGCCGGGCTTCACGACCGCGACCCAGCCTTCGGGGTTGCCCTTGCCCGAGCCCATGCGGGTCTCGGCCGGCTTCTTCGTGATCGGCTTGTCGGGGAAGACGTTGATCCAGACCTTCCCGCCACGCTTGATCTTGCGGGTCATCGCAATACGGGCAGCCTCGATCTGGCGGTTGGTCAGCCAACCGGCCTCGAGCGACTTCAGCCCGTACTCGCCGAACTGCACGTGCAGCTGCCCGCGCGAGTTGCCGCGCCGGCGCCCACGGTGCTGCTTGCGATGCTTGACGCGCTTGGGGGAGAGCATCTAGCGAGGACCTCCGCCGCCGCCGCGCGGGCCGCGCCCACCACCGCCTGAGCCGGACCCGCCCGCCCCACGCCCGCCGCCCGGACCGCCGGGACCACGCCCGCCGCGGCCACCGCCGGGACCGCCCGGTCCGCGCCCGCCGCCCGGACCGCCCGGTCCGCGCCCACCGCCCGGACCGCCGGGACCACGGCCGCCGCGGCCACCGGGCCCGCGGCCGTTGCCACCGCGCCCACGGCCGCGGCCGTCGCGGCCGTCGCGGCCGTCGCGGTCGCTCGCTCGGGGGCGCAGGCGCCGTCATGTCGGTGAGGTCGGCGCCGGTGTAGCCCTCGGGCATGATCTCGCCCTTGTTGACCCAGCACTTGACGCCGATGCGGCCGAAGGTCGTGCGGGCCTCGTAGAAGCCGTAGTCGATGTCGGCGCGCATCGTGTGCAGCGGCACGCGGCCGTCGGAATACGATTCGATGCGCGCCATCTCGGCGCCGCCGAGACGGCCGGCGACCTGGACCTTCACGCCCTTCGCGCCCGAGCGCATCGCGCTTGTGAGCGCGCGCTTCATCGCGCGGCGGAAGGCGACGCGGTTCTGCAGCTGCTCGGCGATCGACTGCGCGACCAGCTTCGCGTCGAGCTCGGGGCGCTTGATCTCGAGGATGTTGACCTTGATCTGCTTTTTGGTCAGCCGGTGAAGGTCGCGCCGGAGCGCGTCGACTTCGGTGCCGGACTTGCCGATCACGATCCCCGGGCGGGCCGTGTGGATGTTGACCTCGAGTTCGTTCGCGTCCTTGCGGATCGTGATGTCCGACAGGCCGGCGTGCGCGAGCTTGTTGGTGATGTGCTCGCGGACCTTCACGTCCTCCGCGAGGTAGTCGGCGAAGCTGCGCTCGTTGAACCAGTTCGACTTCCAGTCGTGGATGTAACCCACGCGCATTGCCTCTGGATGAACCTTCTGTCCCATGCCTAGCCTTTGTTCCTGCCGGACCCGTTTTCGGGGGCGGCGGTCAGTGTGATCGTCAGGTGGCTCGTGCGCTTGCGGATCGGCGTCGCCCGCCCCATCGCGCGCGGGCGGAAGCGCTTGATCGTCGGCCCCTCGTCGGCGTAGGCCTCGCGGACGATCAGGTCGTCCTGGAGCAGTTCGTGGTTGCTCTCCGCGTTGGCCACTGCCGACTCGAGCAGCTTGCTCCAGTCCCGAGCCACCTCACGAGGGGTGAAAGCGAGGATAGCGCGCGCCTCCGCAACGGACTTGCCGCGCAGATGCCCGCAGACCATGCGCGCCTTGCGGGCCGAGGTGCGCACGTACCGTGCGCGGGCGCGCACGACGCGCCGCCGGGTGGTCTGGTGGCCGCCGGCTTTGCGCCGCGAGGCGGCCGGTTTGGGCGCGGGCTCTTTGGCCGCTTTCGCGCGCGCGGCTTTCTCAGTCGCTTTGTCGTCAGCCTTCTCGTTCGCCTCCGCACCTTTGGCGTCGGCCTCCGGCTCGGCTTTCTCGGCGGCTTTGCGACGGCGGCGGGTTTTCGGTTTGGCCTCGGCCTCGTCGGCTTTCTCTTTCGCCTTGGCTTTGGCGGCTTTCGCTTTGGCCGCTTTCGCTTTCGGCTCGCCTTTGGCGGCTTCCGCGCGCTCGGTCTCCTCGACCTTTGGCCTTCTCCTGCTTGGCCTCGGCGGCCTCCTCGGTGACCTTCGCGGCGTCTTCGGGGCCGCCCTCGGGCGGCTGTCCGGGTTTGTCGGCGCTCATCGAACCCTCCCCGAGCCGGCGTGGCCGCGGAACATCCGTGTGGGCGCGAACTCGCCGAGCTTGTGGCCGACCATCGCCTCGCTGATGAAGACCGGGATGTGTTTCTTGCCGTCGTGGACGGCGATCGTGTGGCCGACCATCTCGGGGAAGATGGTGGACGCGCGCGACCACGTGCGCAGCATTTTTTTGTTGTTCTCGGCGTTGAGGGCTTCGATCCGGCTCAGCAGCCGCTCTTCCACCCACGGGCCCTTCTTGCTCGAGCGACTCACTATCTACTCCTGCCCTTTCCGCGCCTGCGGCCGCGAACGATGTAGCGGTCGGAGGACTTGTTCTTCTTGCGCGTGCGGTAGCCGAGCGTCGGCACACCCCACGGTGTCACGGGGTGACGCCCCGGCGTGGTCGAGCCCTCGCCGCCGCCGTGCGGGTGGTCGACAGGGTTCATGGCGGTGCCTCGCGTCTGCGGGCGCACGCCCAGGTGGCGCTTGCGGCCGGCCTTGCCGACCTTCACGTTCTGGTGGTCGGCGTTGCCGATCACGCCGACGGTGGCGCGGCACTCCGCGCGCACCATGCGCATCTCGCCGGAGGGCAGGCGCAGCGTCGCCATGTCGCCGTCCTTGGCCATCAGCTGGGCCGAGGCGCCGGCCGAGCGCGCCATCTGCCCGCCGCGGCCCGGCTGCAGCTCGATGTTGTGCACCACGGTGCCGACAGGCATGCGGGCGAGCTCCAGGCAGTTGCCGACCGCGATTTCCGCGCCCTCGCCGGAGGCGACGGTCATCCCGACCGTCAGCCGCGCCGGGGCGAGGATGTAGCGCTTCTCGCCGTCGACGTAGTGCAGCAGCGCGATGTAGGCCGAGCGGTTGGGGTCGTACTCGATCGCCGCGACCTTCGCGGGGACGCCGTCCTTGCGGCGCTTGAAGTCGATCCGGCGGTAGGCGCGCTTGGCCCCGCCGCCGCGGTGGCGCGAAGTCTTGCGGCCGTAGGCGTTGCGCCCGCCGCTCTTCTTCAGCCCTTCGACGAGCGACTTCTCCGGCTTGGACTTCGTGACCTCGGCGAAGTCGGCGTAGGAGACGAAGCGCCGGCCGGGGCTCGTGGGCTTGGGCTTGCGGATCGGCATCGGCTAGCCCTCCAGCCCCGCGAGACCCTGGAACACCGGGATCGACTCGCCCGCGCGCACCTGCACGATCGCCTTCTTCCACTGGCGCGTGCGGCCGCTGGTCGTGCCACGGCGCTTGGGCTTGGACTTCACGCTGAGGGTGCGCACGTCGACGACGTGCACGTCGAACAGCGCCTCGACCGCCTGGCGGATCTCGGTCTTGTGCGCGTCGGGGTGCACCCGGAAGGTGTAGCGGTCGGCCGCGGAGAGCACGTAGCTCTTCTCCGAGACGACCGGGCGGATGATCACCTGCGTGTGCTCCATCAGGCTGCCTCCTCCCCGCCGCGCCGACCCGGCGCGGCGCTGCGGGCGGTGAGCGCCTCGAGCGCCTGCTCGGAGAGCACGAGCGAGGCGGCGCCGACGATGTCGGTGACCCCCACCTCGTCGGCCTCGGCGACGGCGACGCGCGCGAGGTTGCGGAAGGACAGCGCCGCTGCGGACTCCTCGGCGCCGAGCACGACGAGCGTCGGGCGGGGCTCCTTCCAGCCTTCGAGCAGGTCGAGGGCCTGGCTGGTCTTGGGCGCCGAGAACGACGCCGCATCGAGGATCGCGAGCGAGCCGCGCCCGGCGTGCAGGGAGAGCGCGCTGCGCAGCGCGGCGCGCTGCTCCTTGCGGTTGACCTTGAAGGTGTAGGAGCGCGGCTGGGGGCCGAAGACGGTGCCGCCGCCGGTCCAGACCGGGGAGCGGCTCGAACCGGCGCGGGCACGACCGGTGCCCTTCTGGCGCCAGGGCTTGGCGCCACCGCCCGAGACCATGCCACGGGTTTTCGTCGCTGCGGTGCCGCGGCGGCGAGCTGCCTGCTCGGCACGCACGCTCTGGTGGACGAGCGGGCCCGAGAAGCGCCCGCCGAAGGCGGCGTCGTCGAGCTTGGCCTTGCGGCTCGCGCCGCCGACGCTCAGGACGGGGGCGTCAGGCATCGGTGCGCACCTCCACGATGCCGCCGCGCGGTCCGGGGACCGAGCCGCGGACGAGCATCAGGTTCTGGGCGGCGTCGATCTGCACGACCTCGAGACCCTTCTGCGTCGCGCGCTTGTTGCCCATCTGGCCGGGGCCGCGGATGCCTTTGAAGACGCGGGAGGGCGTCGCCGAGGCGCCGATCGATCCCGGCGCGCGGACGTTGTGCGAGCCGTGGGAGGCCGGGCCGCGGCTGAAGTTGTGGCGCTTGATCGTGCCCTGGAAGCCCTTGCCCTTGGAGACGCCGGCGATCTTCACGCGCGAACCGGCCTCGAAGGCGTCGACGGTGACGGCCGCGCCGAGCGTCAGCTCGCCGGCCTCGCCGCGGAACTCGACGAGCGTCCGCATCGGCGGCGCGTCGGCCTTGGCGAGGTGGCCGAGCTCGGCTTTTGAGAGGTGCTTCTCCTTGCTCGCGCCGTAGGCGAGCTGGACGGCCTCGTAGCCGTCGCGCTCGATCGTGCGGATCGCGGTCACGGGGCACGGGCCCGCCTCCAGCACGGTGACGCGCGCGACCGAGCCGTCCTCCTGGAAGACCTGGGTCATGCCGAGCTTCTTGGCGAGGATCGCGGCCATCGTGCTGGATCAGGTGGCAAGCCGGATCTCGATGTCGACGCCGGCCGGAAGGTGGTCCAGGCGCTGCAGCGAGTCGACGGTCTTGGGCGTCGGCTGGTGGATGTCGATCAGCCGCTTGTGGGTGCGGATCTCGAAGTGCTCGCGCGAGTCCTTGTCCTTGAACGGCGAGCGGATCACGCAGTAGACGTTCTTCTCGGTCGGCAGCGGCACGGGACCGGAGACGCTCGCGCCGGTGCGCGTCGCCGTCTCGACGATCTCCTTGGCGGCCGACTCGATCGCCGAGGTGTCGTAGGCCTTCAGTCGGATGCGGATCTTGTTCTGGTTGGCGGCTGCCATCTGCTCTTCGGTTTCTCGGTTCTTCTCTTGCGGTGGGTGTCTGTGTCTCGGGCGCGCCTGCGGCTCACGGCGCGGGACCCCGCGTCGCTGGCCCCTGCGGCGTAGAAAGAGCGGATTCCCGTAGGGAACCCGCCCCTTCCCGCCGCGCCTTGGCGCGGGGCCTGAATTTCGTCGTATCGGACTGCCAGTGCGGCCTCCGGCGTCCTGCCGGATGCGCGCGGGTGCTACTCGATGATCTCGCTGACCACGCCCGAGCCCACCGTGCGGCCACCCTCTCGGATGGCGAAGCGCAGGCCCTGGTCCATGGCGATCGGCTGAATCAGTTCGATCTCCATCTGGACGTTGTCTCCGGGCATGACCATCTCGACGCCCTCGGGCAGCTTGGCCACCCCGGTGACGTCGGTCGTGCGGAAGTAGAACTGAGGCCGGTAGCCCGTGAAGAACGGAGTGTGACGGCCACCCTCCTCCTTCTTGAGGACGTAGACCTCGGCCTTGTACTTGGTGTGCGGGTTGATCGAGCCGGGCTTGCAGAGCACCTGGCCGCGCTCGATCTCCTCGCGCTTCGTGCCTCGCAGCAGGCAGCCGACGTTGTCGCCGGCCTGGCCCTGGTCGAGGATCTTGCGGAACATCTCGACGCCGGTGACGACCGTCTGCGTCGAGTCTTTGACACCGACGATTTCAACCGTGTCGCCGGTGTTGACGATGCCCTGCTCGACGCGGCCGGTCGCGACCGTGCCACGGCCGGTGATCGAGAACACGTCCTCGACCGGCATCAGGAAGGGCTTGTCGAGCTCGCGCGATCGGCTCCGGGATGTAGGAGTCCAGGGCGGCGGCCAGCTCGAGGATCTTCTGCTTGTAGGCGTCGTCGCCTTCAAGCGCCTTCAGCGCCGAGCCCGTGATGAACGGGATGTCGTCGCCCGGGAAGTCGTACTCGGAGAGCAGCTCGCGGACCTCGACCTCGACGAGCTCGAGGAGCTCCTCGTCGTCGACCATGTCGGCCTTGTTGAGGAACACGACGATGTAGGGGACGCCGACCTGACGGGCGAGCAGGATGTGCTCGCGGGTCTGCGGCATCGGCCCGTCAGCAGCCGAGACGACCAGGATCGCGCCGTCCATCTGCGCCGCGCCGGTGATCATGTTCTTCACGTAGTCGGCGTGACCCGGGCAGTCGACGTGCGCGTAGTGGCGGTTCTCGGTCTGGTACTCGACGTGAGAGGTCGCGATCGTGATGCCGCGTTCCTTCTCCTCGGGCGCGTTGTCGATCTCCTCGAAGCTCCTCGCTTCGGCACCGCCATGCTCCGCCAGCACGGACGTGATGGCAGCGGTCAGCGTCGTCTTGCCATGGTCGATGTGACCGATGGTCCCGACGTTGACGTGCGGCTTGTCGCGCTCGAATTTCTCCTTCGCCACTTTCTGTTCAGCTCCTAACTCGGCTTTGAGGCTCGCCGCTCGGTGAGGCGAACCGGGGAAATCTATCTAACTGCGTACTTCGGTGCTTGCTCTTCAGCCTAGCCGCGGCGTCACGCCGGGACGGGCTCTCCGGTCCGCGCTTCGACCACCTTCTCGGCGATGTTCGGGGGGACCTCTTCGTAGGACTCGAACTGCATCGTGTAGGTCGCCCGGCCCTGCGTGTTCGAGCGCAGGTCGGTGGCGTAGCCGAACATCTCGCTCAGCGGCACCTTCGCGGTGACCGCGAGCGCGTTGCCGCGGCGCTCCTGGCCTTCCACGCGCCCGCGCCGGCGCGAGAGGTCGCCGATCACGTCGCCGAGGAAGTCCTCGGGAGTGACGACCTCGACCGCGAAGACCGGCTCGAGCAGGACCGGTTTGGCCCGCTTGGTGGCCTCCTTGATCGCCAGCGACCCGGCCACTTTGAAGGCCACCTCCGAGGAGTCGACGTCGTGGTACTTGCCGTCGGTCAGCGTGACCTTGACGTCGACCATCGGGTAGCCGGCCTTGACGCCGTTCTCGAGCGCCTCCTCGATCCCCTTCTTGACAGCGGGGATGTATTCAGAGGGGATCGCCCCACCCTTGATCTTGTTCACGAACTCGAAGCCCTCGCCGGGCGCGGGCTCCACGTCGATGAACACGACGCCGAACTGGCCCGAGCCGCCGGTCTGGCGGACGAACTTGCCTTCGACCTTCTCGGCCGTGCCGCGCACCGTCTCGCGGTAGGAGACCTGCGGGCGGCCGACGTTGGCCTCGACGCCGAACTCGCGCTTCATGCGGTCGACGATCACCTCGAGGTGAAGCTCGCCCATGCCCGAGATCTCGGTCTGGCCGGTCTCCTCGTTGGTGCGCACCTGGAAGGTCGGGTCCTCCTCGGCCAGGCGGCCGAGGGCGGTCGACATCTTCTCCTGGTCCACCTTCGTCTTCGGCTCGACCGCGACCTTGATCACGGGCTCGGGGAACACGATGTTCTCGAGGTGAACCGGCGCGTCGGGCGCGGCGAGCGTGTCGCCGGTGATCACCTGCTTGATGCCGACGGCCGCGGCGATGTCGCCGGCGTAGACCTCGTCGACCTCCTCGCGGTCGTTGGCGTGCATCATCAGCACGCGGCCGATGCGCTCGGTGCGCCCGGTGCCGACGTTCAGCACCCGCGCCCCGGCCTCGAGGCGGCCCGAGTAGACACGGAAGTAGGTGAGCTTGCCCACGTAGGGGTCGGTCATGATCTTGAACGCGAGCGCCGCGAACGGCTCGGCGTCGTCGGCCTTGCGGACGACCTCGCGCTCCTGCTCCTCGCCCTTGATCAGTTCGGTGCCGACGACCGGCGGGACGTCGAGCGGGGAGGGCAGGTAGTCGACCACCGCGTCGAGCAGCGGCTGCACGCCCTTGTTCTTGAACGAGGAGCCGCACAGCACGGGCGTGAGCTTGGTGGAGAGGGTGGCGTGGCGGATCGCCTTCTTCAGCGCCTCCTCGGAGATCTCGGACTCCTCGAGGATCAGTTCGAGCAGCTCGTCGTCGTAGTGCGAGACCTCCTCGAGCAGGTGTTCGCGCGCGGCCTGGGCGGCGTCGGCGAGCTCGGCGGGAACCTCGGTTTCTTCCTGTTCGGTGCCGAGGTCGTCCTTGTAGACGATCGCTTTCATCTTCACGAGGTCGACGACGCCCTTGAAGTCGGCCTCCGCGCCGATCGGCAGCTGGATCGGCACCGGGTGGGCGCCGAGGCGGTCGATCATCGTCTGCACGCCCTGGTCGAAGTCCGCCCCGATGCGGTCCATCTTGTTGATGTAGGCGATGCGCGGGACGTGGTACTTGTCCGCCTGGCGCCAGACCGTCTCAGACTGGGGCTCGACGCCGGCGACGGAGTCGAACAGCGCGATCGCGCCGTCGAGGACGCGCAGCGAGCGCTCGACCTCGACGGTGAAGTCGACGTGGCCGGGCGTGTCGATGATGTTGATGCGGTGGTCCTTCCACTGCGCGGTGGTGGCAGCGGAGGTGATCGTGATGCCGCGCTCCTGCTCCTGTTCCATCCAGTCCATGACGGCCGCGCCCTCGTGCACCTCGCCGATCTTGTAGGTGCGGCCGGTGTAGTAGAGGATGCGCTCGGTCGTCGTCGTCTTGCCGGCGTCGATGTGCGCCATGATCCCGATGTTGCGGGTCTTTTCGAGAGAGAACTTTCTGGGCATCGATCAGGATCCGATTTCGATTTGGGGGATGTTCGCGGGCGAAAAAAATGGGCCCCTCGGGCCCACGCGCGCTGCTGGTCTGTGTCGGACCGGTTCGCGTCGTTATCTGCTCGAGGTCTCCATCTTCGATCACGGTCCACGAACGGATCGCTCGCAAGCGATGTCCCCGCCCGTGGCGCCTCGCCGACTATAGCAGAGGAATTCGCCCTGACAGACGGCGTTCCTCCCGTCGCGCCGGGGGATTTCGGGGCTTTCCGGCGAGCCTCAGGAGCTCGCCCGCTCCTCCTCCTCGAAGACGGCGCCGAGCCGTTCCATGACCTTCGTGGCAGCCCGCATCTCGCGCGGCGAGACGTCGCCGAGCGCGCGCTCCCAGCGCCCCCGCCAGGCCGCCCGCTTCGCGGCCACCCGCGCCCGGCCGAGCGGGGTGAGCCGCGCCAGCACCATGCGCCTGTCGCTCTCCGAGCGCGTGCGCTCGACGTGGCCGGTCTCGACGAGGCCGTCGAGCATCTGCGTGACGCTCGCGGGCGCGATGCGCGCGGCCGCCGCCAGCTCCCCGGCCGACAGCTCGCCGCGGTCGTCGAGCTCGATCAGCAGCTCGAACTGAGCGTGGCTGATCTCGGTGCCGGCGAGGTGCGTGTCGCGGCCGCGCATCCGGCTGACCGTCCTGAAGAGGTGCCGGAAGGCGAGTCCGAGCGCCGTCAGCTCGGGGGCCGGGTCGCCCTGCTCGGCACCGGTCTCGCTTTCGACGGTGCTCACGCCGGCGCGGCGGGATGTGTCGGACGTGGCCATCGCTAGATCCCGACCTCCATCGCGCTCTCGTGGCGCAGGAGCGACTCCTCGTCGTGGTCGGCCGCGACCGCCTCGGTGTCACGCGGCCGCTCGGCTTTCAGCAGCACCAGGCACGGGATCAGCGAGAGCAGCGCGATCCCGAACGCCCACCAGAAGGTGTGCCCGTACGCGTCGGCGAGCTGGGCGGAGGTGTGGGCGCCGACCGAGGCGCGCTGGAGCACGACGGCGAGGATCGCGACGCCGACGGCGCTGCCGAGCCGCATCACCACGTTGATCTGGGGCGTCGCGTCGGAGAGCTGCTCCGGGCGCATGGCCGCGAAGGCGGCGGTCATCGCCGGCATGAAGCCGAGGCCGATGCTGATCCCGCGGACGAACAGCACGGCGGAGATCGCGAGATAGGAGGTGTTCGCGCCGATGAAGGCGAGCGGGATCGTGCTGAGCGCGAGCAGCGAGACGCCGACGATCGCGATCCGCCCGCCGCCGTAGCGCTCTGTGAGGCGGCCCGCGATCGGCATCATGATCAGCGCGCCGATCCCCTGCGGCCCGTTGAGCAGGCCGGTGTCGATCACGCTCAGGTGGCGGACGCTCTGGTAGTAGAGCGGCACGAGGATCATCGCGCCGAAAAGCGCGGCGCCGAGGCCGAAGGTCGTGAACGAGGCGCCTGCGAAGACTTTGTTCTTGTACAACCTGATGTCGAGCAGGGGGCGCGGGATCCGCAGCGCGTGCAGGCAGAACGCGACGCTCGAGCACGAATCCCGACGATCAGCGGCCCGAGCACTCCGGCGAACTCGAACGACCCGCCGGAGCCGAGCTTCGAGATGCCGAAGATCGTCAGCGCGGCGCCCGCCGGCAGCAGCGCCAGCCCGAGCCTGTCGAGCGGGCCGGCCTCGCCCGAGTCGGTCTCGGGCAGCATCCGCCAGCCGAGGTACATCGCGACCGCGCCGATCGGGGCGTTGACGAAGAAGATCCAGGACCAGTGCAGGTTCTGGAGGATGACGCCGCCGACGACCGGGCCGAGGATCGGCGCGAGCATGGCCGGCATCGAGACGATGCCCATCACGCGCCCCATCCGCTGCGGCCCGGCGACCTGGGCCATGATCAGCTGCGCCAGCGGCATGATCATGCCGCCGCCGATCCCCTGCAGCACGCGGAAGACGACGAGCGCGATCAGCGTGTTCGAGAACCCGCAGGCGATCGAGCCGAGCGTGAAGAGCGCGAGCGAGACGAGGTAGACGCGCTTGGCGCCGTAGCGGCGCGCCATCCACCCGGTGACGGGCATCACCGCCGCCAGCGCGAGCAGGTAGCCGGTGACGACCCACTGGACTTCGGAGATCGAGCTGTGGAGATCCTTCGAGAGCGTGTCGAGCGCGACGTTGACGATCGTCGTGTCGAGGATCGACATGATCATCCCGAGGATCACCACGCCCGAGATCACCCACACGTGGCGCTCGATCTTCAGCGGCTGGGAGCTGGCGGTCGCCGTCGAGGACATTCGGTACCGAAATGTTAGGTACCTAAGGAATATCCTTCAAGGGGTCTGGCCGGGTGTGTGAGCTGACGCACACACGCGCGGCTCGCAGAAGGGCGCCGGTGGATCGGCGCCCTCTGCCCCGGCGTCGTCGGGCGCTCGGCCTACCCGTAGAGCCGACGGCGTGGCATCAGCAACGCAAGCGCGATCGCGATCGGGCCCACGAGCAGCCCCGCGATCGTCCAAGCGTTGAAGCTGCGCCCCTTACGGGTGGCTGCGTAGCCGGCAACCAGGGCCTGGGCGGTCCACAACCCGAGTACCGCGAAGAGCACCAACGCGTGCGTCAACATCTGTCTCCATCCCCCTTGCCGTCCATGGCACAGAGGAGGCTACCCCATCAACGCCCCCACCGTGCGCTCGCCGGTCGGTTAGCCTGCTCGCATGGCCGGCGTCGAGGACCGTGATCGCGAGTGGTGGTCCTGGTGGCGCGAGGACGGGCAGAACCACGTCGCGCGTCTGCTGCGCGAGCACTGGAACCCGCTGGGGGACGTGCCGGAGGACGAGTACGCCGCTTATGCGACCCGGATCGGCGGGTTGCTGAGGGAGGGCGTCTCCGAGGATGAGCTGACGGCGTTCCTCGACGACGCGCGCAAGGGCGCGATGGGCCTCCCGGCGGATGCCGACACGGATCGGCGGGCGGCAGTGATGGTCCGCAGCTGGTATGCCGGCGCCCGGCCGAACCTCGAGCCTTAGCCGGCGTCCGTTAAGACAAAAACCCGCCGGCAGCGGCGGGTTCGGGCGGAAGCGACGCTGGGCCGCCTACCAGCGGTAGTGGGCGAACGCCTTGTTCGCCTGCGCCATCCGGTAGATGTCGTCCTTGCGCTTGTAGGCGCCGCCCTGCTGGGAGATCGCGTCGAGCAGCTCGTTCGCGAGGCGCTGGGCCATCGTCTTCTCGCGGCGCTGGCGGGCGAACTCGACGAGCCAGCGCACGGCGAGCGTCCGCGCCCGGCGGGCCGGAACCTCGACGGGCACCTGGTAGGTCGCGCCACCGACGCGGCGGGAGCGGACCTCGAGCGTCGGGGTCAGCGTGCGGACCGAGGCCTCGAGCGTCTCGAGCGGGTCTTTGTCCGAGCGCTCGCCGATCAGCGCGAGCGCGTCGTAGACGATCCGCTCGGCGGTCGACTTCTTGCCGTCGAGCATCACCTTGTTGATGACCTGCTGGACGAGCTTGGACCGGTGGATCGGGTCCGGCTCGACCGGACGTATCTGTGCAGCTGCGCGGCGGGGCATCTAGGTCAGCGTCTCTATTTCTTCTTGACGCCGTACTGCGAGCGGGACTTCTTGCGGTCGCTCACGCCGGCGGCGTCGAGCGTGCCGCGCACGACCTTGTAGCGAACGCCCGGAAGATCCTTGACGCGGCCGCCGCGGACGAGCACGACCGAGTGCTCCTGCAGGTTGTGACCCTCGCCGGGGATGTAGGCCGTGACCTCCATCGAGCCGGAGATACGCACACGGGCGACCTTGCGCAGCGCGGAGTTAGGCTTCTTCGGGGTCGTCGTGTACACGCGCGTGCACACCCCGCGCCGCTGCGGGGCGGCGACCTTCTTCTTGCGGCCTTTGCCGGACTTGAGGCCCGGCGTGGCCACCTTTTTCTTCGGGGCCACACGGCCCTTGCGGACGAGCTGCGAGGTGGTCGGCATGAGGCGCAGAATCCTAGCAGCGATCCTCGGGGCGTCGGGCAGCGCATCAGGTAGGGTCGCCCGCACCCGTGGGCCCACTCGACGAAAGACCGATCCTGTGCTTCGCGACCCAGGGTCACGGCCATCTCGACGAGGTCCGCATCGTCGAGCTGCTGGCAGAGCTGGACACCGAGGTGTTCGCTTTCCAGCACGATCACAAGGCCCGCTCGGCCCTGCGCCTGCTGCGCACCGCCCGGGCAGAGCGCCCGCCGCTGATCGTGATGGAGGGAACGGGGATCGCCGGCGGGGTCGCGGTGATGGCCGCCGATGCCCTGTTCGGAGTTCCATACGTCGTCTCCAGCGGCGACGCCGTCGGACCCTACCTCAGGCTGCACTCGCGCCTCGCGGCGACGGTCGGCGCGATCTACGAGCGCTTTCTCTGCCGCCGCGCCGCCGGGTTCATCGGCTGGACGCCGTATCTCGCCGGGCGCGCGCTGACGTTCGGCTCCCCGCGCGCGATGACCGCGCCGGGCTGGGCGCGATCCGCCCCGGCGCCCGGCGCACGGGAGCGCGTGCGCGAGCGGCTGGGGATCGGCAGCGAGACCCTCCTGGCTGGGCTCGTCGGGTCGATCGTGCTCAACCGGCGCTTCGGCTACGCCTACGGCGTCGAGCTCGTGCGTGCGATCCGGCGCGTGGAGCGAGCCGACGTCGCCGTGTGCGTGGTCGGCGACGGCAGCGGGCTGGAGCTGCTCGAAGAGCTCGCCGGCGACGACCTCGGCCGCCGCGTGTTCCTGACCGGGCGGGTGCCGCATGAGGCGGTGGCCGACCACCTCGCCGCGTTCGACCTCGCGAGCCTGCCGCAGAGCGTCGACGGGGTGGGCTCCTTCCGGTACACGACCAAACTGCCCGAGTACCTCGCCGCCGGGCTGCCGATCGTGACGGGTCAGATCCCGGCCGGCTACGACCTCGACGTGGGACAGACCATCCGCCTGCCCGGCCCCGCGCCCTGGAGCGAGGAGTACGTCACGGCGCTGGCCGAGCTGCTCGAGCGCATGACGCCCGGATGAGCTCGCGCGACGCCGTGCGGCGGCCGAGCGCGCCGGCAGCGGGGCTCTTCGACGCGGAGGCGCAGCGGGCACGCGTGAGCGCGTTCCTGCGCGACATCCTCGCCGGGCGAGGCGCGAGAAGCTAGGCGGTGGCGGGCGCGACGCCCGCGGCGCGCACCGGCGCCGGCATCATCGCCGAGGCGACGATCACGAGCACGAACGCCAGCGCCTGGAGGGTCACGCCCAGGGCGCTGCCGGCCATCGGGTCACCGAAGACGATGATCCCGCCGGCGATGCCCGGCGATGTTGGCGGCGGTGCCGGTCACGGCGATGACGGGAACGGCGTCCCCGTCCTGCAGGCCGCGCGCGGAGGCGTAGAAGGCGACGATCGAGGCCGCGAGGGCAACGGCGAGCCAGGGGCTGGTGGCGAGACCGACGAGGCCGCCCGAGCCGGTGATCCCGGTCAGCGCCTTGATCGCCGTGTCGGAGACGCCGAAGAGAATGCCGGCGGCGGCGGCGAGCATCACGCCGTGGTGCTCGACCGGGCCACCCATGCGCGGGCCCATGATCAGAAGGCCGCCGATGAAGAAGAGGCCGGCCTCGAAGGAGATCATGCCGGCGTTGGAGAAGTGCGAGTGCGCGCCGTGCATCGCGGGCAGCGTCAGGCCGAGGAGCACGAGGCCCGCTGCCGTGAGGCTGAGCCCGAACCACTGGCGCTTGCCGACCTCGAAGCCGAACAGCCGCTCGGCCATCACCGCGATGAAGACGACCCCGGCGGCGAGGGCGACCTGGACGACCGACATGGGCGCCAGCGCGAGCGCGGCCACGTGAAGCCCCCAGCTGGCGGTCGCTGTGAGCATCCCCAGGCAGAACCACTTCGAGGAGTACAGCCTGATCGCGGAGCGGATCGGGTGCAGGGCCTGCACCTTGGGCACGGAGTTGGCGCCCTTGTACTTGTAGAAGAAGCCCAGGTTGGCCACGAAGGCGCAGGTAAGGGCGAGCAGTATTCCTAGGTCTAGAGTCATAAGGGGGAGGTCGTGGACGGTGGCCTGCATCGACTACTGGGAGCCACTGCTTTACTCCGCCTCGATTGAGGTAGGCGGATCGACCGCTCGGGGACCATACCCGTCGCGACCTCTGTGCAACCTAAAGAACCCCCGAGAACAGCAAAAGATCCCGCAATTGAGGGATATCCGGCCGGCCGCGGGGCCGGCGGGCCGAGCGCTGCCGAGAGCCCCCTGCTGATGGTGGACATCGACGGCGTGATCTCGCTCTTCGGGGCCGGAGGCGAGCAGCCAGGGCCCCGCCCGGAGGGCAGATTGCACTCGATCGAGGGCATACCGCACTTCCTTTCGGCCACGGCGGCCGCTCACCTGCTCGACCTCGCCGGGCATTTCGAGCTCGTCTGGGCCAGCGGCTGGGAAGAGCGGGCCAACGATCACCTCCCCCACCTGCTCGGTCTGCCCGGTGGGATGCCGTTCCTGCGCTTCGACCGCGCGGTCGGCCGCTCGAACGCGCACTGGAAGCTCGACGCCATCGAACGCCATGGCGGCGAGCGTCCGCTCGCCTGGATCGACGATGCGCTCGACGCCGACTGCCGGGCGTGGGCGGAGCGCCGGGCGGCGCCGACGCTGCTCGTGCCGACCGATCCGCGCGTGGGACTGACCGGCCGCGAGGCGGAGCTCCTGACGGCCTGGGCGCAGGAGCTGCAAGCGGCTAGGCCACCGGGACCGGTTCGACCGTGACGGCGCTCGAGACGGCCGCCCCTGCTCCGGGGCCGCCGCCCGCGTAGAGCGCGCGCACTGCCAGGGGCGCGAGCGCGCCGGCAGCGAAGGTCGCAGCGATCACGCACCGTCCGGTCGCGTCCGTGATGCCTTCCGCCACCGTGGTGTGCGTGACGAGCAGGCCCTTGCGGGCGACGCTGCGGGTCTGCAGCTGCACCGGCACGCCGGTCACCGGGGTCCCGTCGAGCCGGGCGAGCGAGACGAGGAGCTGCGCCGGCACAGGCGGGGTCGTCGCTTCGACCGCCGGGGGCATCACGGCGAGCGTGGCGCTCACGGCGCTTGCCATCATCGGCCGGACACTGCGCCGGATCGACGGCAGCTGGCCGTACAGCGTGTTCCCCGGGCAGTCGGTGCTGTCGGCGTCGCGGTGCCCCGAGATTCGCCGCAGCGAGACGCGAGCGTTGGCCGGGTATTTGCTGTACGAGGCGCCGGCGGGGTTCACGCGCACCGTCACGCGCCCGGTCGAAGCCGTCCCGTGCAGGGAGAGCTTCCAGGCGAGCAGCCGTTGCAGGGCACTCCTGGCGGCGGGCGAGATCGGCGTGGCCGAGAACGAGCCCAGCACGGCCACCCCCGTCGAGACGAAGTTGTATCCCCCGGCCTGAGCCCCCACCACAGGTTCGTCGATCCCCCCCGCGCGGGCCTCCCAGATCCGCCCGAAACGGTCGATCACGAAGTTGTAGCCGATGTCGTTCCAGCCGTTGACTTCGCGGTGGAACAGGAAGATCGCCCGCAGCATCGCCGGCACCTGCGCGGCGGTGTAGCCGTTCGGGTTCTCGGTGTGGTGGACGAAGGCGAGCTCGACCGCTCCGTACGCGGGCGTGACCCGCGGCCGCGGAATGCCCCTGGCCCAGGCCACAGCGGGCGATGATCGCCGGCTGCCCGGCCCCGGCGGCCAGGACCGGCTGGGCGAGCGCCAGCGAGGCTGCGTGTGCCGTTCCCGGATCGGCGGAGTCGAGCACGAGCTGCAGGCGAGCGGCCTGCAGCGGGACGGCGCTCCGGAGCTCGACGACGCGCGCGCCGCCGATCCACAGCGGCTCGCCGGTCTGCATGCCGGGCGCGGCGGAGTCCGGTCCATGCCCGTGCCCGCCCGCGGAGACCCACGGCCCCCAGCCGCCCCGGGCGAGCCGCACGCGCAGCTCGGCTCCGGGCGCCGCGTGCCCGCGCCACTGGAGCCCTGCGACGGCGACGCCGGCAGGCAGCGCGACCGGGCGTGTGTTGCGCAGGGAGCCGAGGTCGATCGTCGCGATGCGCCCTTGGCCGCGATCGGAGGCGAGCGTGGTCGCGGGCCGTAGAGCGACGCCGGCGAGCGCTCCTGCCCCGGCGCGCACCAGGGTGCGTCGCGTCATCTCGTTGACGCCCATCCCCCGCTCAAACACGGCTCTCCCGCAGGTGGAGCGTCTGCGGCCCTGAGATGTTCCTCACGGGTCGCGCCGAGCGATCAGGGGCGACGTGAGCTCGAGCGGCGGGTCGGCCTCCAGGCGGTCGGCTGAGGTCACGGAAAAGGAGCTCCGCGCCGATATCCCGAGGGATGGGATTCACTCCTCGGGTCCTCGGCACGGCGCTGGCCACCGCCGCCCTCCTGGCGGGAGCGCCGGCCGCCCCTTGTGCCGCCGTCCAGGTCGAACAGGCCCCGGGGCGGGTCTTGTTCGCAGTCGGCGGTGGCCGAGCGACTCTCGACGCGGGCGTCGCGCTGCCCGAAGGCGGCGCGCTGCTCGCCGGGTCCGTCCAGCACTCCGGGCGTGTGTACATCGCCAAGGTGACCCCGGCCGGCGCGTTGGACCCCTCGTTCGGCTCGGGAGGAGTCGCGACGGTCGACGCACAGCTCGCGCTCGATCAGGTCCTCGTCCAGCAGGACGGCCGCATCCTGCTGGTCGGCCGCCGTTCCCCGACGGGCTTCGTCTCGGAACTGCGGTGGGACGCGCCGCACCTTCCGCTGGTCGCGGTCCGGTTGAACCCCGATGGGAGCGTCGACCACAGCTACGGAGCCGACGGGACCGCCCGCACCGGCATCCAGGGCGGCTGCCAGTGCGACCGGGTGGCCGTGCTGGGCGCCGGCGGGACGCTGATCGTGACCGGCCAGAACGAAACGAAGGTACGCCGGTCGTGGGGGACGGAAGCCGTCTACACATGGGTGCTCGCCCGCCTGAGCGCCGCCGGGGCCCTCGATCCGACCTTCGGCGCCCGCGGGGTCGCCGTGGTACCGGGCGAAGACGGCGTCGGGCTGTCCCTCGAAGCCGGCCCGGATGGGTCGCTGATCGCGCAAGGTCAGCAGCAGGTCAAGGAAAAGGCCTCGGAAGGCGGGGTGACGACGGGGCCGGCGAACCTGATGGCACGCATCACCAGCGCCGGGGCGATCGACCCCGGCTACGCCGGCGGCGTGCCGTTGCGGCTGCCGGTCTTCTCGCTGGACGACTCCTACGGCCAGGTTCCCGAACCGCTTGAAGCGAGCACGGACGCAGACGGGAACGTGGTGGTCGAGACTCGTCGTGCCCGGGAACCACGCGCCGAAGGAGCGCGGCATCGGCGTGGGTCTCGTCGCCTACGACGCTGCCGGGCGGCCCGACGCCACGTTCGGCTACGGCGGCTACCTGAACTTCGAAGAACTCCCGGAACCGGCCGGCTCGTTCCTGTTTCGCGAGCCGGACGCTTCGATCCTCGCGATCCACGACGCCGGGGTGCCGGCGGAAGCCAACGAGCCGCGTGAAGATCTGCGCCGCGAACCGCGCACCGTGCCGAGCCTGCTCCAAGCCGAGCGGATCACCCCCCGCGGAGCGTTCGATCCGACCTTCGCCGCACCGCCGGGCCGCTCCGCGCCGGTCGCGTTCGGGGGCGGAGGGGGCGAAGAACTGCCCGACATCCACGATCCGTTCGGCGAAGCGGGGCAGGCACTCAGCGAGAACACGCTTCTCAGCAGCCGGCCGCTCGTTCTCCCGACTCGCGGGAGGCTCGGTCCTGGTCGGCGGCACCGTCTGGGCTCGCGCCCCTCGGGCACACCGTGACGAACCGGTTCGGTGTCGCGATCCTCACTCCCTCCTTCACACTCGACCCGGCAGCGGGCGGCCCCGCGAAGGCTCCTTCCGTCGCGCTCAGCGCCCCACGTCGCATCTCACGCCCGTTCGTGTACAGGGTGAGGGTCCCGTTCTCGGTGCGCAGCTCGGGGGCCGGGCTGGTTCGGATCGAGCTGTTCGCCGGCAAGCACCTGGTTGCGCGCCGCGTCGTCGCCACCGCCGACGGCGCGCGCCGGCGCGTCCTGGTCCAGATCCCTCTGAGCGGCCGGCGCTACCTGCACGCGCACCGGCGCACGCAGGTGCGTGCTGTGGCCGTGTTCCGCGACCTCTTCGGCCAGGAAGCCACGTCGGCGCTGCCGAGCCGTTAACGACCGCCGCCCGCGCGAGGCGGGCGGCGTCGTCAGTGCATCTCAGGGGCGGCGGCCTACTCCTCGCGCTGTCGCCGAGTCCTCCGCGGGGATCTCGAGCTCGGCGAGCTCCTCGGCGAAGCCGGGGTCGGTCCCGCCCGCGCCGATCTTCTCCAGCGAGGCGAGGTCGGCGTCGAACTCCTGGCCGTAGCCGCCGTTCAGCGCGTCGCCGTCGGTCAGCCCGAGCTCGGCCGCGATCTCGTCCTGGTCGAGCAGGCCGACATCGTCGATCGCGCGGGGCAGCGGCTCGGAGGGTTCGATCTCGATCCGGCGGTAGCGCTTCAGCCCGGTCGCGGCCGGGATCAGCTTGCCGATGATCACGTTCTCCTTCAGGCCGTTGAGCCGGTCGATCTTGCCTTCCAGCGCGGCGTCGGTCAGCACCTTGGTCGTCTCCTGGAACGAGGCCGCCGACAGGAACGAGTCCGTGTTCAGCGAGGCCTTGGTGATGCCGAGGATGATGTCCTCGAACTGGGCCGTCTCGCCGCCATTGTCGACGACCGCGTCGTTCGCCTTCGCGAACTCGAAACGGTCGACGAACTGCCCGGGCAGGTAGTCGGTGTCGCCCTTCTGGTCGACGCGGACCTTTTTGAGCATCTGGCGGACGATCAGCTCGATGTGCTTGTCGTTGATGTCCACGCCCTGTGACTTGTAGACCTCCTGCACCTCCTTGACGAGGTACTGCTCGGTCTCGGTGCGGCCGCGGATCGCCAGCAGCTCGTGCGGGTACACCGACCCCTCGTTGAGCTGCTTGCCGGCGCTGATCTTCTCGCCGTCGGCGACGAACAGGCGCGTGCGGCGCGGGAACGCGTGTTTGTGCTCCTCGCCCGCGTCGTCGGTGATCGTGACCGTGAGCGCCTTGTCGGTCTCCTCGACCGTCACCGTGCCGTCCTGCTCGGCGATCTTCGCGAGCCCCTTCGGGCGGCGTGCCTCGAAGAGCTCGACGACACGCGGCAGGCCGTGCGTGATGTCCGCGCCGGCGACGCCGCCGGTGTGGAACGTCCGCATGGTCAGCTGCGTCCCGGGCTCGCCGATCGACTGCGCGGCGACGATGCCGACCGCGTCCCCGATCTGAGCGAGCGCGCCGGTCGCCATCGCGCGGCCGTAGCACGCCTGGCACACACCGCTGGGTGCCTCGCACTTCAGCACCGAGCGCACAGGCACCTTGACCTCCGTGCCCTTCTCGTGTTCGTCGGCGAAGGCAGCGGCGATGTCCGCGAGCTGCTCGCGTCCGATTTCCGTGCCCTGCTCGGCCAGCATGCGGTGACGCTTGGTCTCGATCGGCAGCGCGGCGAAGCGCCCGACCAGCCCGTCGTTGGGCTCGCCGTCGGCCTTGAAGACCGGCATCTCGATGTAGTCCTCGGTGCCGCAGTCGGCGTCGCGGATGATCACGTCCTGCGCGACGTCGACGAGACGCCGCGTCAGGTAGCCGGAGTCGGCGGTGCGCAGCGCGGTGTCAGCGAGACCCTTTCGCGCCCCGTGGGTCGAGATGAAGTACTCGAGCACCGACAGGCCCTCCATGAAGTTGGCCTTGATCGGACGCTCGATGATCTCGCCCTTCGGGTTGGCCATCAGGCCGCGCATGCCGGCCAGCTGGCGGATCTGCTTGAACGAGCCACGGGCGCCGGAGTTGGCCATCATGAAGATGGGGTTCAGCTCGTCGAGGTTCGCGACCATCGCCTCGGCGACCTCGTCGGTCGCCGCGTTCCACTGCTCGACGACCGCCTCGTGGCGCTCCTCCTGCGTGATCAGCCCGTCGTCGTACTGGCCCGTGATGTCGGCGACCAGCGCGTCGAACTTGTCGAGGATGTCCTGCTTCTCGGGCGGCACGACGACGTCGTTCTTGGAGATCGTGATGCCCGCCTGGGTCGCGTACTTGAAGCCCGAGGTCCTTGAACGCGTCGAGCACCAGCGAGATCGTCGTCGCGCCGTAGTTCTGCACGAGCAGGTCGATCAGGCGCGTCGTGTCGCGCTTCTTCATCGACTGGTTCACGAACGTGTACTTGGAGGGGTCGAACTCGTCGCCCAGCGCCTCGGCCAGCGCACGCTCGATGCGGTCGTTGTAGATGATCCGCCCGACCGTGGTCAGCACGTGGCCGCCCTCGCGCCCGTAGGGGCGGAACTCGGAGACGTCGTGGAGCTTCACGACCCCTGCCTCGTATGAGAGTTCGGCCTCCTGCGCGGTGCGGAACACGTGTACGCGCGGCTCGTGCTTGGTCCGGTCGATCTTCGCCAGCTCCTCCGCCTCCGGACCGTAGGTCAGGTAGTAGGCGCCGAGGATCATGTCCTGCGTCGGCGTCGCCAGCGGCGCGCCGTGCGCGGGGGACAGGATGTTGTTCGAGGACAGCATCAGGATCCGGGCCTCTGCCTGGGCCTCCGCGGAGAGCGGAAGGTGCACGGCCATCTGGTCGCCGTCGAAGTCGGCGTTGAAGGCGTGGCACACCAGCGGGTGGACCTGGATCGCCTTGCCCTCGACGAGCAGCGGCTCGAACGCCTGGATGCCCAGGCGGTGGAGCGTCGGCGCGCGGTTGAGCAGCACCGGGTGCTCGTGGATGACCTCCTCGAGCACGTCCCAGACCTCGCCGATCATCGAGTCGACCATCTTCTTGGCCGCCTTGATGTTCTGCGCGGACTTGCGCTCGACGAGCCGGGCCATGATGAACGGCTTGAAGAGCTCGAGCGCCATGATCTTCGGCAGACCGCACTGGTGCAGCTTCAGGTAGGGGCCGGCGACGATCACGGAACGACCCGAGTAGTCGACGCGCTTGCCGAGCAGGTTCTGGCGGAACCGGCCCTGCTTGCCCTTGAGCATGTCCGAGAGGCTCTTCAGCGGGCGGTTGCCCGGCCCCGTGACGGGGCGGCCGCGGCGGCCGTTGTCGAACAGCGCGTCGACGGCCTCCTGCAGCATGCGCTTCTCGTTGTTGACGATGATCTCGGGCGCGCCGAGGTCGAGCAGCCGCTTGAGGCGGTTGTTGCGGTTGATGACGCGCCGGTAGAGGTCGTTGAGGTCGGAGGTCGCGAAGCGGCCGCCGTCGAGCTGCACCATCGGACGCAGCTCCGGCGGGATCACCGGCACGGCGTCGAGCACCATCATGTCCGGTTTGTTGCCGGACTGGATGAAGGCCGAGACGACCTTCAGCCGCTTGACCGCACGCGCCTGCTTCTGGCCTTTGCCGGTCTTGACCTGGTCCTCGAGCTCCAGACGTTCGGCCTCGAGGTCGACCTGCTGGAGCAGGTCGCGGATCGCCTCCGCACCCATGCCGCCGCGGAAGTACTCGCCGAAGCCGTACGGCGAGCCGAAGCGCTCCTTGAGCTCGCGGAACGTCGACTCGTCGTGCTCGATCTGCTTGGGCTCCATCGTCTTGAAGAGCTCCCAGACAGAACGCATCCGCTCGGCCGCGTCCTCGATGTACGCTTCCGTGTCCGCGATGTCGGCCTCGAAGGCCTTCGTCAGCTCCTTGATCTGCTTCTCGCGCTCCTCGT